>JBDTWI010000106.1:0-2573 GCA_040006775.1 Saprospiraceae bacterium | reverse complement strand
GGGTTAAATTTTATTCCAGAATCACTGCTCTTAGGACCATGATTAAAAAAGAACTAAGGGAACTTCAATTTGAAGTACCCTTTGGTTCGGAAGTAACATTGCAAAAAATCGGTTATTCCCATAGATATTAGGACACTAGATGGGGTCATCTGGCCGGAAAATATTGTTCAATTTAGCGTTACTTCGCTGGTTTCTAAAAGGGCTAAGCCATTGATCGGTCCTAATGAATTACCCGAGATGCCATCTATAGACCCAACAATATCAGCTACTAAAAATCCCATTTGATCAATATTTTTTTCTCGTTTCTTCCAGGATGCCATCATAAATCGTCGTTCTCTATCAATGTTTTCACGCATTTCAGAAACTTCTTCCAAAATGGCTCCTACCCCTCGTTTAAATTCATTGCTCATTAAATAATTATATAGGGCGTGAATTTTTTCTGTTCGGTTTATCTCCGAGGATTTAATATTGGTTTCTATGATACAAATCTCCCGGATCGCAGCGGCAAGCCCGGTAATTTCTTTGAATGTACATACCCATACACCATTCCGCAGACCAAAGGTCAGCATGTCTTTGGGCATGACTTCAGTGACCAGTATACCGTGATTAGCATTATGTTCGCGCATATCATCTTTAAGTTTATTGATCCAGCCTTCATTGAAACTTTTAGTACGCTTGCTTTCATAAGCGATAATCCCACATTCTTTACCATATGGAGTTCTTACAACATGAATAATATCTGCCCCATTTTGACCCTTGCCCACTTCATGAATCGTGTCGAACTTAAATAAGTCCGTAAGTAATTCTTCAAGAGCCAATTCCTGTACTTCGCCTTGGGTCTGCATAGATCCTTGTTCGGCTTTACGTTTCATTTCATCCAGTTGTTTCCGCAGATCATTCAATTGTTTGTCTCGCTCGGCTAGCTTCATTTCGTTACGATCTGCTTCACGGGTAACAATGGATGATTCAATTTTTGAACGTTCTAAGCTTAATTCTTTTTCATAATTTAATCTGATAGCATATTCGCGCTCATTGGTTTCGCGTTTAACCTGTTCCAATTCAATTTCGAATTGCTTGGACTTATTAAGCTTCAATTGTTTTTCATCCAATTCTTTTCGAAGGCCTTCTACCTCGGTTAAATACTCTGCTTTTACTTTTTCCTCAAGATCGGTTTTCATTTTTGATTTCTCACCTTTGAGCTTCTCGTTAACAAGTTGATCGATTGAAGTTTCCTTCTTGTTCAATTCCTGTTCCCGTTGGTTTACGATTTTTTCCTTTTCGACAAATTTTGCGGCAAGTAAGTTACGTTCCTCTTCAAGTAAATGATTTAGCTGATGTTTCAGAGATTGATCAGCTGAAAATTCATGTTTGCATTCCGGGCACGTGATGGTTAAGTTTTTCATAGAATTATTTATTTAATTGTTTATAAAGCAAACTTACTTGGTGCCAGTTCACTGGCAGTGAACTGGCTAAAAAAATCTTACATTTAGGTATGTCAAAAGTTTTGATTAGATACTGGGCATATGACAATTGCCTTAGAAATCAAGGTATTAGGTATACCTGGGTTGATTTACAAAGGAAGGCAAATAAAGATTTGGATGATCAGGGATTCGAGCCAATAAAGAAAACTCAGTTCTTTAAAGACATGCATGCTCTAAAGGCACCTCCTCACCTTGCCCCAATTGAAACATATAAGGAGAGGGGACAATCCTATTATAGATATAGCGACCCCAATTATAGTATTAGAAAACAAGCGTTATCCGAAATTGAAGCTCAACAACTCAGATCTGCATTGCTGGTCTTGAGTCGATTTAAAGGAATGCCTCAGTTTGATTGGGTTCATGAAATCATTCCGAAGATTGAACAGAGCTTCAACCTGGGCAAAAGAAAAACTGAAATAATTGGATTCGATCAAAATATCGATTTGAAAGGAATCGATTTTCTCGGTGAGCTCTTTAATTATATCCTGCACAAAAAGGTCTTGCAAATAAAATACAAGTCATTTACTGCCGATCAGTTTCAAACTCAAACTATACATCCTTACTATCTGAAACAATATAACAATCGATGGTTTCTCTTTGGCAAGAATGCAAACTACCAAAGTATATCAAACCTTGCATTAGATCGTATAGAGAAAATAGAGGATACTTCTCTAACATACATTGAGAATACGGAATATAACTTTGATGAATATTTTGAAGACATTATAGGTGTTACCAAACCAGCAGATAAAGAAGTTATAATAGTGAAACTTTGGTTTTCTGCTAAGCAAGGTCCCTATATCCTAACCAAACCACTACATAGTACACAAAAAAAGAAATCAATGGATGAGAATGGATTAATCATAACTATTGAAGTAATTCCGAATGTGGAACTTGAGCAAGTGATTCTTAGATATGGCGAGCATTGTAAGGTATTAGAGCCAAAAGAATTAGTGGATAAAATAAAAGGGATAATTGAAAGTTCATTGAATAACTACAGTAGTGGTTAGCAACTCAAAAAATCAGTTTTTACCGGAAGGAATTGTAGTGTGTGAGAGATACTTTCTGCAGGAATCCTCAATTCAACTCAGG
>JBDTWI010000105.1:0-2746 GCA_040006775.1 Saprospiraceae bacterium | reverse complement strand
ATGTGGATTTTGAAAAAATAAAAATACAACCCTATACTTTACTGTTTATTGACAAAGACAGAGTGCATCAGTTTGACCGATTATTAAACTATGAAGGAATAGTACTCATTTTTACAGACGACTTTTTCTCCGACACCAAATTTTTACGGAGTTCCATTTTATTCAATGACCTTGCCAATCAAGCAACCATAAATCTGACGCAGGAAACCTCAAAACGATTTGTAACAATTTGCGACAACATTACAGAAGAATTGAGTCTACCCAATGACGAAACAAAACAAATCGTCCTCAAAAATCATTTGCACAATTTTTTATTGTTAGCAGAAAGAGAAAAGCGAAAACAAGGATTTAACGATGTCAAAAAAAGTGCTGACCTTGATTACACACTGCTTTTCCGGGATTTATTAGAAACTAATTTTATAAAACTAAAAGCCGTAAACGACTATTCTTCCCAACTATTCATTTCAGAAAAACGACTTGGACAAGCCACTTCAAAAGTTTTAGGTAAAACGCCAAAAGAAATCATCAACGAGAGAATACTACTAGAAGCTAAACGCCTGTTGGTTTATAGCCATCGTTCTATTAAAGAAATCGGGCAAGATATAGGCTTTGAGGACCCTGCCTATTTTGTCCGTTATTTCAAAAAAAACACCGAAACTACACCCGTAGAATTTCGGGAAAAATACCTTTCTCAATAAACTTTCCCACCTGTCCGCCTTGGGCGGAAAAGTGCCATACAAAGGCTGATTTGTCCATTGTTCAAAATTTGAAGCTCCTTCATCTTTGTACCATCATTATTAACAATTCAAAAATTAATAAAAATGGACAACAACAGAGAAACGTTAATTGCTTTTTACAGGAAAGCATTAACTGTAAACACAGAAACAACATCAACAGAGATCCTTTCCAAAATTTTAGCAGAAGATTTTATTTCATCAGGTTCTGTTGATAGCAAAGGCAAATCTGCATTGATTGGACAAGTAGAGCATTTTTGGAAATTAATTCCAGATTTGAAATGGGAACCACAAGATATGATTAACGAAGGCAGCAAGTTTGTTGTTCGCAGCAAAGTAAGTGGTACACCCAATGGCGACTTTATGGGCTTGCCTACTGACGGCACAAAATCATTCGAAATTATGTCCATTGATTTTCATTCAATAGAAAACGGACAATTAAAATCTGTTCACCATTTAGAAGATTGGGGAACAGCAATGAAACAATTAAAATCTTAAAACTATGAGCAAAGCATTAGAACCCAAACCTGGGGACAAAAAATTTCAAATCATTGCTTACGTTTTAGGGGTTGCACATTTAGTTTTTGGCATTACCAAATTAATGGGTCAAGCAGATTTAACCAAAGAATTTACAGAGGTTTGGCATTTTCCATTGTGGTTTATGTATTTTATTGGTGTGGCACAAGTATTGGGCGGAATTGCACTTTTCACTCGTCAATTGCGCATGCCTGCATCTTTGGCAATGGCATTGATTATGATTGGAGCAATTGTAACTACCATCATTTCAGGTCAAATTCCTAATGTAATTATTTGCCTTGTTGTGTTAGTGTTATGCCTTACAACTTTTATTGCTCGTCTTAAAGACCTGGCCATTGAATTGGCGATGGTGCAAGGTTATACTAAAACCGATTAAACAGATGAGAAAAGTAATTACAATGTGTGTTTTTTGCATAGCATTTATGTTCAATTCAAAGACGCAAGCACAACAACAAACAACAAAAATGGAATACATCGAAATAGCCAAATTTAAACTTAAAGAAGGATTTACCGATACTGAATTTTTGGAAGCCGAAAAATTGCTTCGCAATGGCGAAATACAAACTTTTGACGGATACATTTGCAGAAACCTCTACAAAGATTCAGAAAATAATTGGGTCATTATTCTTAAAACGGCAGACAAAAAATCTATGGAAACTTTGTTGCAGCGCTTAAAAGAAAAATTGCCCGACAGTTTTAAACCCTATGCTTCAATGATAGATTTTAGCACCATCAGAATGGAATTTTACCAGGAACAAAACATTAATTAACAATTTAAAAAATCAAACAAATGAATAAAATAAAAATTTTCGTCACAGCAATTGCAATGCTAATAACGGTTTCATTTGCCTTTGCTCAATCTACTCACCAATCAAAAACGCATAAAAAAATGGAGGTGAAATCAATGTATGTAGAAACAGGAAAAATGAAACTTAACGAAGGTGTTTCAGACGAACAATTTATAGAAATTGAACGCAACATTCGTAATGGAAAAATTAAAAATCAACCAGGTTTCATAAGCCGGGAATTTGGAAAAGATACAGACGGTTTTTGGCATTTCAGAATTTGTTGGACAAACAAAGAATCGGGCGACGCCTGGACACCCATTTTTCAGCAAGACCCAAATGGTCAGGCAATGATGAAGGCTTTGGATTTTAGCATTGTAAGACAAGAGCATTATACAGTTATAAATCCCTAAATAAAATTAAAACTCCGCTGGGACACAGTATGTAAAAAAACAGTTAGTGGTACAGGTAAGCCCCACAAATGCTGAACCTCACACCTGCGCCATTCAGGAGATGTAACTATTTCTGCCAGTGCCGGGGTGTCCCGAAAAACCTTCACCCAATATAAAACCACGCCTGCAGCCTTTACCTGGTGTTCCCCATTAGGGCAAAACGGCCCCGCCTGCCCGAAAAATAAAAAAAGACTACTTAAGTAGCCTTCCTTCAAAAATCTTTTAACCCGTGAAGTGA
>JBDTWI010000104.1:0-2916 GCA_040006775.1 Saprospiraceae bacterium | reverse complement strand
AAACGTCAATGCTGTCCAGGTTCCTTACAATGAGTGGAAGAAGTTGTTGGAAAAGCTAAAGAAATATGAGCAAGCTTTACACATTAAATCAGAACTGAAGCAAGCTTTGGAAGAGGCAACGAAATTGTCAAAAAGTAAAAAGCGGAAACAAACGCTCAATGAATTTTTAAATGAAGTTTAACGTAATACCGACTGAAAATTTTAAGCGCGCAGCTAAAAGGTTAATACTAAAATTTCCATCACTTAAAGATGAACTCAAAGAGCTAAGTGTTATGCTTTCAGTAGAACCTGAAACTGGTGTATCACTGGGTTTTAATGTTTACAAAATCAGGCTTTCAATAAAAAGCAAAGGTAAAGGTAAGCGAGGAGGAGGAAGAGTAATTACATACATCGTTTCTTCTAAAAATGAAATTTATCTTCTGGCTATTTACGACAAATCTGAATTTGATACTATAGATAACAAGAGACTTAAAACTATCATCAAAGGCCTTCTTCCTGGAAAATAAATCAAAAGATAGCGTCGGTCGCTCACCAGCAGAGCTTATCGCACAAACAATGAATTCCTTAACTTTAAAAAAGTATCCAGGCTAAATGACAAAGTTCATAACAGGACAAGAACTTGAAAAGGCAATTTATGATATCATTTGGGAGGCTGTAGATACGCTACTTATCGTTTCGCCATATATTAAGCTGGACGATTATTTTAGGAAGTTGTTTGATAAGCACCTCTACAATCCTAAACTTCATTTGCTAATCGTATTTGGCAAAAACGAGAGAGAGGTAAGCCGAAGCTTAAGTAATGACGATTTTGACTACTTCAAGAAGTTCTTAAATGTAAGCGTCGTATTTGTCCCTAACCTCCATGCAAAGTATTATAGCAATGAATTGAAAGGCGTCATTACATCGATTAACCTGTATGACTATTCATTCAAACACAACACTGAATTTGGAGTTTACTCAGAATCGACTCTCATAAACGCTTTCAAAATAACCCCTAACCATGAAGCATGGGCTATGAGCATGCATATGGCAAATAACTATGAAGTTGTTTTTGTCAAGCGTCCTGTGTATGAGAAAAAGATGTTTAGTGCAGTGTTAGGCAAGAATTATATCAAATCAGATGTACTTTATGATGTCACTGACAGATTTTATGGCAATACTGATGGTTATAAAGAAAGTAATTCACACAAGAGTATCCCACTGAAAAAACTTACAGATTTTCCGGGTGAGTTAGAACTGGGTGCGAAACAAGCAGTGATGCCCACAAGAGATCAGGTTGAAAATACTGTATCCGGCTACTGTATTAGAACAGGGATAAAAATTCCTTTTAATCCTATGCGGCCCTTTAGCGAAAGTGCTTATAAAAAATGGGCAGAATATAAAAACATGGATTATCCCGAAGCCTATTGCCACAAAACAGGTAGGCTGTCGAATGGAAAGACTTCTATGCGGAATCCTATACTCAGATGAAATGTAAAACCATATGCTAATATTGACTAACCAATAACTAACAGTGTCTATCATACAAACATTGAATTCACTAATTTTGAAAAACAATGTACAAGGGCAGATCGCTAGCAGTCAGCCTTACGACGGGTAGCCTGGATCTTCAATTTTGAGAATTTTAAAGTTTCGAAATATGGAAGAAAGCAAGGATGATAAATCCTTAACAATTAATTCAGATTACTTCGATGAAATTGAAAGGGCTGTAGATGATAATTGTGCTAGTTCGATGGGATTTGCCCGAAGCAGACTAAAAAATATACTTAATGCTTTTTTAGAAAATAAAATAGTTGTGATTGAAGATCTAAATATTTCATTCTCAAGCATTGAAGAATATAAAAATTGGAAATCAAATCGAGAGAAGCTCAATATCTTTAACTCTGATATTTTAATTAATGAAATCAAATTGAGTAAGTCCCGGAATGAAAAATGGTGAATGTACAGATAACAAATTTACAAGGATTGCATATAATATGAATACATCATTTAATGAAAATATAGGTAACTAAATATAAGGACTAATGCCTGCCTTCAGGGCCCATCACATAAATAATGAATTCCTTAACTTTGAAAATCAATTTTTATGAAGCTGAATAAACTTAAAATATTTATTTTGTTTATATGTTTTTCCAACCAGCTTATTGGACAATATGATTTTAACGTTGAAAACGCAAAGTATCTGCGAAAAGAATATTGCCTTTTAAATCCAATTAAAATCATTGAAGTACGTATTCAAAAAGACAGTTTAGGAAATGAATACGAAGCTGGGACAATAGAAACTAATTTTGAGATCAGGAGAGTTTCAAAATATTCAATGAGTTCAAGAAATTATGAATATATTGAATTATACAAATGGGAAGCAAATGAGCAAGGATGTAAGTTAATTCGATATGATTCAACGTTCTATGCCGACACAATTAATGTCCATTGTTTTGGTGGTAACATTTCAAATAGGATTAATCATCAAGATACCAGCGTCCTCATTTTTGATACAAGTGGAAACTTACTCAGCAAAATGGGAAATATAAATTTTGGAGGAAATTCATATCAATATGATAAATACAATAATTTAATATTATTTAATGCTTTTGATTATGAAAATTCAATTATACAAACCATGACCTGGGAAAATCTTTATAATGAGAAGGGTAAAATTCTAGAATCAAATGTCTACACTAATGGTGAATTATCTGCCTATTTCAGGATTTTTTACGACGATCAGCTTGAGAAAAAGCTTAGGGTCTCATTCTCGAACAATCAACTTGTTTCCTTAAAGATAATATATGACTTTTACAATTCTGGTCAACAATTAGAAAAACGATTAGAAGAACAAAGTATAACAGGAATAGATAAAACCGCTAAAATTGAATATGTATATGATGAACATGGAAATATTAATTATGAATATGGTTC
>JBDTWI010000103.1:0-3058 GCA_040006775.1 Saprospiraceae bacterium | reverse complement strand
TGCTTTGCTGTACACGAGGGAACGATCATGCTTTCCGCCTAATTCCTGCACATATTTTGATGAAACACAGGACGTGCTTGCACAAAAGATGCATGCCATTATAAGAAGTATGAAGGGGATTGAAATTTTATTTGTCTTGTTTCGCATAGAAGTTACTTTAAAAGTATTAGAAATAACTGGCTTATGACTTTAACGGGTACGATAAAATATTATTCCTTTCACGGGTGGGTTTTTCTTTATACACCAACCAGATGTTTAGCGTCATCGACTCTATAACCACCCGATTTTATTAATTAACTTGAAGTTAGAACTCAGCCTCTGTACTTAAGAGTTAAAATATTCTATAGCTGTTTAATGATATTACCTGCATCCGGATGTACTTGAGGGTATTATCTCATACTGCCAATAGCTTACCATTTTGCTTTTGGATAAATCCAGAATATTTCCAGTCAATAACGCCATTCTTACTTCGGTTCTGACCAATAAAAATATTATCATGTATATTTCACCAGACATTTTTCAGGATGAAGATGAAAATACAGTTTACAGGAGTTTCCGGAAAGACAAAAAATTACCTTAAAAACCTCGACAGGATGGAATACAAATCGTTATTGGATCTCATTCTGTCACTATTTGAAAAACATAAACATGGCCAAGAGGAGATTATACAGATTGAGGACCTTTTGGAACAAATTGGTTTGAAATATTTAAAGGAGATACCCATCCAGAAAATGGATGCAATCCGCGAAACCGTTCTAAAAATGCTACCCTCATGGGAAGATGATAGTGATTCTGAAAAATTAACCTATACGCTATTAGCCGCCATTGTTCAAAAACAAATCGTCCTTCTGATTGATGATGTCATCATAAAACATATAGACGAACCTCTTCTGATTAAACCGGATTCCACAATTGTATTTCTTAACCAGGAGAAAATATCGGCTATCACGTTTAAAACTTTATAAGATCAGCTCATGAACATATTAGAAAGAATTTTTACCATTGACAACCCGATATTGTCCTATAAAATTCCGGAAGCAACTCTCAATTTATTATTTGATTGGTTCAACGAAAGCAAAATCAGTATTACTCATTTTGAAACCAAATTTTTCGAACCTCTGATTGCTGCACTTCGAACCAGAAATCATGAAAGCAAACTACTCGAAGATCATTTTGAAGAAGTCAGGCGGCGATTTTATATCCAGTGTGCCTTTTCATTTTTGATCGGGCAATATCCGAATCGAAATTTATTGAACAGGTTATCGCTGTTGGAAAAGTCTACTCTCCTTAATGATATCGGAAGCTGGGGACTTGCAGGAAAAACAATAAAAGATTACCCTGAGGTATTCAGGCCGTTCATCATTGGATCTGCTATTGCCAAAAACTTTAATGCGATTCATGCAAGAGTAGGTTCGGACATCCACTACTCTTCTGCCGGCTTTGAAAACTTGCAGCTATGAACCAAAGCTATAAAGTATTTTTTACTACCTTATCGGTTCTATTGGGTTTGCAATTAATTTGCACTGCTCAACACAAATCAATATTATTACTGGACATTACCACAAATGAACCTGTAGAGTTCGCATATGTGTACTCAGAATCCTTTAATACTTTAAGTGACAGTTTAGGAGTGGTGCTATTACCTTTAAATAATCAGTTTGAATATTTACATATTTCACACATCAACTACCGCAAAGAAACGCTTAACTTTAAACTAATTGCAAATAGTGACACAGTATTTTTAAGCCCGGCAACTTTTAATTTGAAAGAAATATCTGTAGTGGCACCCAAACAAAAGCTTGATTTATATAGACGTGTAAACAATGTTCTGAAGAAATATCAGAATAGTAGAAGTAAAGAATCCTTGCAATTTACGTATTTGTTAAAGACTAATATAGATGGAATAGCAGTTGAAAAAATAAATTCAAGCATTGGATTAAGTTACCAAATTGGCGGCAAAAATATTTTCCCTGATAAATGGTTGAATAATGGGAGTTTTAATTTTAATGAAAATTCTCCATTCATAAATCTTGATTTGGAGCAATTTATTTTAAATTTGCATCCCTTCCAGGAAGCGAAAGGATACAGTCTTCTTACTTCAAAGAATATTTCCAGTAAAGAACATTGGATTCATTTATTAGAGTGTGATTCGTGCGACATTAATCAAATTAAATTGGTCATTGAATCAGAGAGCCAAACTTGCATTCTTCTTATAGATGTTGACAAAGACAAACTGTTGAGTGCAATTTATAAAATTGATAGTAGTGCTACCCTTTCTTTTTTCAGAATAACGGAAGATAGAAAGTATAAGTTCAAAGAACTCATACTTCAGTATGAATTTAATGAAGAAGGCTTTCCAATAGTTATTAATGGAGATCTTTCGCTTACGTATCTTGGCAAATTGATCAATTCTAAATTTATACTATATAGAACTGAGGCCTCTTATCAAAATCAGTTATTTGTAGTATTTGGAGAACCTGCTTTCAATAATATTTATGAACAGATGATCTTGCAACCATCTATAGGTTTTATACCTTCAGATACAAGTTCTTTCTTTGTGGACACAATTATGCTTGCGAGATTTGACGAAGGCTTTAGAAAGAACTTCATCGAATCTGGTATAACTGGTAGGAAATTAATTTATCTTAATCAACCTTTAGACTCTATTCCAATAGAAATCCGTTTAGTTGATGATAATTTCTACATCGATAAATACGGTGTATTTGTAAACTATAAATCTGATCTAAAAATATACCTCTCATTTAGTGTCTATAATAATGGTGTTTCAGACACTTTGCTTTCTATTTATCCGGTACTTGATTTGAGTAATTCACGAATATTTTCTAAAACTAATGATCCCTATTATAATCAATGGGCTCTCATGTTAGTCAGTTATCTTTATGAAACTGACAGACAATCACTTGTGAAGGAATTAAATATTACAAAATATTTAGGCTTGGATTCATTGCTACGAGTTGCGCAAGTTGATTTTAATACAAGTAGAATGGGTGCATTTCACTTTTTCGCTTAAGCCGCTGTTCGTATAGCTTCCCGAACC
>JBDTWI010000102.1:0-3067 GCA_040006775.1 Saprospiraceae bacterium | reverse complement strand
AAAAAAGAACTAATGAATCTTTATAATGATCATCCTAACTTGTTCAGGATGAGATTAAAATGTTTTTACTTTATTAGCAACCTTCAGCATCATCGCCAATGATACCTAATAGTCGGAGTATAGTTTGAATAGCGTTCATGATTGTTTAGTTTGATTGTGGATGCAAATCTATGTCTACAACCACCCTGACCCACTAACAAAACATTACCCATTTCTACATTACTATTTCTAATGATTAGAAATAAAATTTAATTCAAATCTTTGATAATCAACATTTTGATACCAAATGATGCGATAAAATACTCGCTTTCCTTCCGCTGATGTAAAAATGACACTGTTTAGACTATAAAGTCAAATTAAAATCACAACGGGATTTACACGGTAAAATTGATCAAAATTGGTTTTATTTTATATATAAGCATCATGCTATCAATCATTTAAAGTATTATAATGAGGAGAAAAATAGTAAGATATTGACGATATTTATTCAAGCTATTTAACGAAACAACATTAAAAAATGACTTACTGAAGTCCAATTATGAAAAAGAATTAAGCAAATCTAGATCAAGATATATTACTGGGAGTATCTAAAAAGTATCATTTTTACAGCTCAATAATCATCTTTTTTCAGAAATAATTGTATAAAATACTAATAGTCAATACCATATAATTTTTAATGATTTGAAAACCTTATACGAACTAGCCAAGTTGAATCAGAAAAATGCCAGAATAGTTGAATCTATGATCTCCGTAGAAAAAGCGAGTCCTTTAAAAAAACTAAATGATATACTTATCAGAAATGATCAAATTGATGACTATGCTGCTATGGTGGAAATTTACGGTAAAAAGAATATTTCTGCATTTTCAAGATTGAAAACAAGGTTGAAGGATATTTTAATACGGTCAACATTACTTCAAAATGTCAATATCGAAGCAGCTGATTCAAGATTAACTGAATCTCATAATCATTTAAGATATGCCTTAGCTTCCAAGTTAATGGTCGATTTAAGATCAAGAAGTTTGTCCATGGAAATTGCGGAAAGAGCAATTGTAAAGGCAATTAAATACAGTCTTACTGAAAGTATAATTTTATTTGCTCGTCTTCTTGTTATCCATTTTGGCGGCTCAGAATACAATAAGTACAAATTGAACAAGTATTTACTGATCCAGAATAAATACTTGCGAGTTTATGAATATGAAATAAAGGCCGAGAATTATTATTATGATTTACAGCGAACACAATTGCAGTCGTTAGCAGTTCCAAGCGAAAACACAAAAGAAAAAGCTAAAAGATATGTTGAAGAATTAGAAGCGGTTAATGACATAGATTCCTATTTTTTCATACTTAATAGATATAAAGTAAAATCAGCTTTCCTCGAGTATCAAAAGGATTTTGATACACTCTTAAAAATTTCTGACAATATTCTAAAGGAATTTGGAAATGAATTTAAATCGGCTTCATTTTTACAAACAATAAGTATCAGGAGATTGTGGTCATTAATTCAGGCAGGAAGGAATACAGAAGCGATTTCGGCAGGGATACATGATATGTCAAAAATACAATCAGGTTCACTTGGATGGTATTTTATTGCGCACTATACATTAAAAGCACAACTGTATAATGGTAATTATCAACAAGCTACTTTACTTATAACCCAAATGATCGACAATCCAAAGTATCTTAAGATTGGAGAAAATTTTAAAGAATTATTTACTACTACTTTAGGCTATATTCATCTCGCAATTGAGTCTGGTATATTGGGAAATCCCAAAGAGCATCAGGATCATCTCCCTGAATTTAAAATATATAGGTTTCTGAATGCCATGCCTGTATTCAGCAAGGATAAAAGAGGGATTAATGTGAGTATCCTTTTGATGCACATTGGATACCTATTGCTTCGAAAAGATTTTGATTCTATAATAGATCGAACCGATTCTCTGAATCAATACGCTTACAGATATTTAAGGAAGGATGATTCTTTCAGAAGTAATTGTATGATTAAAATGGTTATACAAATGACCAAGGCCGAATTTAACCCAATCAGGACAGAACGCTACACCACTGATCTGCTTAACCAGCTTAAACAAGTCAAACTTGCAGGATCAGGTGAAAACATAGAAACTGAGATAATTCCGTATGAGGTCTTATGGGAGATCATGACAAAATCGTTGTGAGACAAGGTTCCGTTGAGAAAATCCCTTAAAAGCGCCTAATTTTGCGCTACAGAACTCCGTAATTTTATTGCAAACTATTGAAAATCATGACCTTAAGGTCACGGCTTTGCTATACAATTTATCCAATTTTTAATCGTCAAACTCCTTTTACATGAAAAATGTATTCAATTTCAATCCTTCTTTTTTTGCAATCCTGGTTGCTTTTCTACTTCTTTCTGTTTCAGCCTGCACAGAAGAACAGGTCATTCCTTCCTCTGAGCTTTTAAGTAATGATATGGAAATTACCATACGAACTGATGGACCTGTCAGTACAACTTTGGTGAAACAAAAAGTAGCCGTAAGAGATAATATCCCTTTATCTCAGATTCTGACATGTACATATTATGGACAAACTTCACAAGGTTACTGGGAATATCACCTGACAACCCAGTATAATGGTCCGAAAATTTATATTGTTACTAAAATAATTGGTGACGATGCTGAAGGCTGCTAACTGATTAAAATATTTCTTCGGAAGGATTAACTTCCGGAGAAATATTATGTGAAGGTGAATTATATATAAGTTCAATCTAAAAAGCAATTCGTAAGAAATTATTTTAACACCTAACCACACAGTATAATGGGCCTAAAATTTATCTGGTAACTAAAATTATTGGTGAAGATTTTGAAGGGGCCTAACTTCACTAAATGCATCTCAGGAAGGATATTTCCTTCCTGAGTATGTATTTGCAAAAAAAACAGGTCTTTCTGTTAAAGTCCAATATTTTTCATTTCAACGGCATACTTAATGGTAAGCATTATTTTGCAATTATATGAACCTAAGTTTTGAAAAATAAATATTTCTCCGGAAGGATTATTCCTTCCGGAGAATTTACTTTTTAACAACAAGCAT
>JBDTWI010000101.1:0-3080 GCA_040006775.1 Saprospiraceae bacterium | reverse complement strand
CTGCTGAAAGATTAGTGAGTACGGAATCTGTTCCAACATTTGGGTTCCAATTAAATCTGCCTGTACCTCCTGATCCGCCATTCCAGACCAAGGTAATCTTGCCATCTTGCTTTCCTGGACAACTTACATCAAAGGTAGAGCCCAAAATTACTTGTACTCTAATCGTATCCGGTTGTCTCAATCTTACCGAATCAAAATGTACACAGCCTCTACAATCTGTAATTTTCACTCTATAAAAACCATCCCCGACATTATTTAATGTAGGACCAGTAATGACTGGATTTGTCCAATTGTAAATATATGGCGTACATCCTCCTTTGGCTGCAATACTAATGCTTCCATCTTTTCTACCATAACAGCTAGGCTTTGTCAAGGACAATTGATTGCTATCTAAACTTATTCTTGGTGGTATTTTAATATCAAAAAAGACCGTATCTGAACACAGATCATTAACCGAAATTATCGCATATTGTCTTCCGGAACAAAGATTTTTCGCTGTATCTTGAAATGTACCCGATTTAGAAACATAGCGTTTCTGTTCACCGGATGACCAACTTACAACTACGATGCTATCTGAGGTATTAACAGTGACCAATGCAGACGCATCACACGAGGCAGTTTCAGCACAAGAAGGCTCGATAATGGTGTTAACTTGAATACTTGGTTTAGGTCGGTCAACTAAATTAAAGGTATCTGTAATTCCAGGACATCCTCCAATATCATCGACGGTAACAATGTAGCTACCAGCTTTAATCGAAGCATTAACCAGAGTAGTTATACCATTATTCCAAGCGTAAGTCAATAGTCCACTTCCTCCTTTTGCAAAGACAATTATTAAACCATCAGATTTACCGGGACAACTTGGATTAACTAGAACAAATGAATCAATTACAATGCTATTGGTTCCTGTATTAATCGTTGTACTTGCGGTATCACTGCATCCCGATTGATCTGTTAGAGTGACCGTATAAGTTCCAGCTCCGAGTTGACAGATTCGTGAATTGTTTCCACCGCCAAAATTCCAATTTATAATTACTGGAGAACTTCCTTGAGTAAACAAAACTTCTACACAACCGGAAGTATCTCCAAGACAGTTTACGTCTTTATTATTGAATCCTGTAATTGTAGGTCCAACGGGTTTACTTACAGTATATGTTTTTGTAATTGTACATAAGTGGGCATCTGTAATGGTAAGCGTATAAGTTCCCAGCGTGAGGTTTGAATTTCGATTTGTTTTTTCTCCATTACTCCAGGAATAGGAATATGGCTGAGTTCCCCCTACACCGCGCACATCTAATAATGCGTCTCCTCCGGGATTACACGATTCAGTTGTGTCGATTTGATTTTCTAAGTAATCCAATATCGCAGGTTGAAATATTTTTATAGTATCAATATGAAAACAACCTACACTATCAGTTGTCGTAAGAAAATATGTTCCGGCTCCTAATCCAGGACTTTGATATTGAGCACCAAAATTTAGGCCTCCCATAATGATGTTGTTTGAAGCATCACGCAATTCAAAAACAATTGGTTGTTTCAATGGACTAGGAGATTGAACAAATGCAGTTATCCTGCCATTCTGATCTCCAAAACACAATACGCTATCAATGATTAAACTGTCTGTTAAATTGCCTGAAAATGGAATAGTAAAATCAATAGTATCCTTACATCCCCGACTGTCTTTAATAACAACAAACTGATCACCACACAATGAATCATTATGACAGATCGTATCGATCGGACAATCAGCGATTGAATGCATTGACCATACAAATTCATATCTTCTTCCTAGAAAAGGTGTTCCTCCTGTTGCTTTTATAGTAGCCTTACCATTACAAAAACCAAAGCATGTCGCGCGATTGTCAATTGTTAATTCTCCTTTGAGTGTATCTGAACGAAGAATAAAATCTTTCATTTCCTCACAACCATTGGTATCTCTTACCACTACAGTGTATTTTCCTGGTAGTAATCCATTTATTCTTTTTATTCCATAACGATTAAATGGCAACCATTTAATAAAATAATTTCCTGATCCTCCAATGATATTTATTCCAACTCTACCATTTGCCTTATTCCAACAGACTGGATCTAAGGTATATGAAATGTCATTTGAAATTACTAATGAAGAAGTTTTTGAGATAACAACAGAAAAAATTGAATCTTCTCCATTCTGATCCGTTACTTTAAAATCATAGGTGCCAGCAGCTTGATTAGTGATATAGGCACAATCTCCTGGTTTAGTCAGTATTATATTGGTTGGAGGAATTGAATTATTTGACATTACTGTATATGGTGCTAATCCACCCCAAGCCTTTATTATAATATTACCTGTGTTGGTTAATGTGCCACAACTTGAATTTGATACACATAAGTGAGAAGGAACTGAAACTTTGATCTGATCAAACGGATTTTTGTCAATAATACATCCAGCAGTATCGTTTCCATTTACATCACGTTGAATAATCTCAGAAGAAATAGGCCAATTGGTCATTTCAATATTTGAACAATCACCGGGTTTTCCAACTATTTTGAAGCATATTTCAAATAAAACTGTGTCTGGAAGTGTAATTGTATCGCCATTAGGATTTGTCCAAACTACTCTAATAGCGCCTTCAAATGCTTTAGTTGCATTGATGTCTTGATCCGAAAACCCAATTAAATTATAAAGATTTCTAACATAAACCGGTTGAACTACACTGGGATCAAAGTTTATCGGAAATTGAAAAGATAAAACATTTTTGAAATTAGAAATTTTTACTTGTATACAAATTTCATCCCCTTTACTTCCATTAATTGCTTCTAAATCTATTAACGCACATGTATCAGATTGCGCATTAGAATTTGAAATAAATCCTAAGAATAAAATTAAATTTACTATTAGTGTCTTGATTTGGGGAGATTCCAAAAAAACCATTTCACAAAATTAAAACAAATTTCCAAAAATACTAAATAAATTGCACAAATTAGATTAATAAAAAAAATACAGGAAAATAAATTTACGTTAAACGTTGTAATTTAATATTATAATTACCCATTTAATAAAGATAATGCAAATAAATTTTTTATTCCTCAACAACAAA
>JBDTWI010000100.1:0-3120 GCA_040006775.1 Saprospiraceae bacterium | reverse complement strand
TACTTGTCAAAGCTAATTTGTCTGCAATGAATTGAACGCTATTTTGTTCTGTCAGCTCCGTTTCAATGATTAGTTTGAACTGAATAAATTTTAAAATGCTACTTTTTGTTGAAGTATCTTCTTTCGTATTTTTGAAATACGATTGATTAAATTCTGTAAGTAAAGTATTGAGGTTTGCAAGTATCAAATCGGTATTGCTGCTTTTTATTTGCAGGAGTTGAGAGAGAATTTCAAATATTATTTTTACTCGTTGCTTTGCATCGTTGTCAAATGTGATAACCTGTCTATTGAGTGGGTTAACTAAAAACAAAAATGACTTGGGTAAAAGTGATAAGCAGTCTTGGTCAAAACCGATTTTGAAATATTCTATCTCGTTGTTTTTAGTTGGTAAAAAGTGTATTTGGTGCGGCAATAAAAAAAGTAGTTGGCCTTCGGTAATTGTAATTTCATTCAAATCAATTGATTGTGTGGACTGCCCTTTAATAATAAAAATGAAAAAATAATTTGTCTTGCGATGCGGTTTTAAAAGTTGCTGATAAATTTCTGTCGGTAGTTGTTCGCTATTGTTGGAGCTAACTCTAATGGTCAACTTGTCGTGTTGCGTTAGATTTTGAAGTATGTCTTTCGTGTCTGTCATAGCTCAGTTTTTAATGTTCGTTTTTTGCTTCAGTTTCAATTTAGAACTGTCGCCATCGGGTTGCTTATAAGCCCAAAGTGCGAAATAAACCTTTTCCAAATAAAAATCCTTCAAATTAGATTGAATATTTCTTTTGATATAATTGTTATAAAAATAGATTTTACTGGATTGCTTTTAAATATTATAATGACCAATAGTTATGCCTTTTAGTTGTTTTAATATCCAATGTCGTTTCTTTTGCTAGAGTAACATTCCCTCGTTTGTTGTTCGGTGGACATTCGAAAATTCCTCCTCTTTGTTTCTGGGAAGCAGCTAAAGTTTAACATCTCGTTCATTGATTGCGGTGCAAGTCTAAGCAACTTCATTCTATTATCGGTTGTTATTCTTTATTTTCTAATCTCATCAATAGTTGTTGATTCAAGTATAATTTTTCTTTTCCCACCTTCACAGATTTCAAAAATCCGTTTACTTCCAATGCGATCAAGTAGTTCTCAAAAGTGCTTAACTACAAGTTTTACTCCCTGTTTTATACAAGGGCAATTGTAATGTATTTTTACTCTCGTTTATTCAATGAAGGTAAAATTTACCCTAGTTCTGTTTTTGCTTGGAATAAAAAGTCTAATGCATAATTCCATCTAACTAATTGCATGTAACTGAAAATCAAGGCCTAATTCATTAGGATTTATATTTAATTGTTTAATTTTATTTTTTATACTTTGTATAATTTTCCCTTTCTGTTTTAGCTTATACTCATGCATATCAATTGGTTTATAATCTTCTTTTTTTGATATCATTTTCCAAATTATTACTGCCATTTTTCTAGCTGTTGCATTTATTGCCGCACCTCTCCCTTTTTTATAGGCTATTTTTCTAAAAAAATTATTCAAGTACCCTGATTTCAGATTGCCAATTGTATTAGCAGCATTTCGGAGTGTTAATGTAAATTTATTTATTGATCTCGGCGTACGAGAGCTTATTATTTTTCCGCCACTGATTTTATTATTTGGGGCCAATCTGAGCCAACTTACAAAGTGTTTAGCAGTCTCAAATTTGCTCATGTCACGACCTATTTCGCATACTAAAGAATTTAATGTTGCCTCACTTATGCACTCAATTTGCATTAGATCTACTCCATACAATTCATAACTTATTTTAGAAATGTTATAATTTAAACTATTTCTGGATCTCTGCTTCTTTTCTAATTTTATTTCCTGTTCATTTGCTTCAGAGCCTTGAGAGTCTAGGATAAGTTTAAAAGTATTTTCTAATTGGGCATCACATTTTCTTATCCTATTTCGAAGTATTTGATAGGATTCATAGCAATCCTTCAAAACAAAAAGGTGATTCTCATTCCACATTCCTTCCAAGTAAGATTCTAATTCCTTTTTACTTTTTTTTATTTTTGGATCTGCTAGGCTGGCTAGTTTTTTTGCATCTCTTTCGCCCTTTACTATGGCCATCAATATGGATTGACCTGTCTTGCCACCAATATCGCTTATTGCATTATCGATTCGGATATTCATCATTCGTAGGGTTTTGTTTATCCGATTCATTGGCCTTGAGCTTTCTTCTATTAAATTTAATCGGTGCCGATATATTATCCTTGCCTCGTTTACAGCTACGGATGGCAAAAAACATGAATTCAATAAACCAAGACTATATAATTTCTGTATTCTCTTGCAGTCTACTACATCCGTTTTCCTTCCATTTACTTGTTTAATTGCTCCTCCATGAATTAGCATTACTTCAAATCCTTCTTGCTGTAAATACATAAATAATGATTGGAAATAGCTACCTGTGCTTTCCATAGCAATACTAGTAATTCCATTGAGTCTTAAATATTGTGATATCAAGGTGAAGTCTGGAGTACTAACACCGAACTCCTTTACTTGGGAATCATCTTGCCCAATAGCTACAAAGTGACTCTTACTACCTACATCAATTCCAGCACAATTCATGTTTACAATTTCCAGTTTTTCAAATTTTTTCATACTTAATTTATTAATAATTAAAAAAATGCCCTTGGAGAATGTAATTTTGAATCGTTATTATTCCATACGGGATTGTTGCTTAAAGCAGCATCACCATTATAATCTCTAAGAGCCCGTACTTTATATATGGGCTCTTACATTCTAACCATAATGCGGGAAGGGTTAAATACACCATTATATTCATGGGTTTTGACCAAAGGCTGTCACAACAAAGTTAGACATCATAGTCTACAAATTTGTTTGTTCCTTTAATGTGGGATAATAAGCTCTGTAGGGTGGGTGAGCTTGCTCCGGAATTGGTGAATCTACAATCGATAGTCGAAGTCTATTTTTCGTCGGTTACATTGTCAAACAATTCGTGTAGCTTTTCTTGTAACAGTTTCTTGTCTGGTAGTTGTGTTTTATACTCCGATACCATTGTCGGAGATAAACTCCTACTCAATGCATATTCAACAACTTCGGTGTCTTTGTCTTTACACAGCAAAACCCCAA
>JBDTWI010000099.1:0-3130 GCA_040006775.1 Saprospiraceae bacterium | reverse complement strand
TTATTTATGTCCTGCTCGTCATGATGCTAAAATTATCAAGCCATACATTCCAAAAGAATTCACATCTTGAGTATGAAGTAAAAAATGATAAGAAAATGCAAATTCTAAAAGAACTACACAATTTTCATAATTCACTATATTATATACCAATACAGGAAAAACTCATTGATAGTCCGGCAAAATCAATAAGCGATAAATAATTTTCCACCAATTTCACAAGTTTATTATTCTAACTTATTGTTAAATGATTAATTCTCCGGAAGGATTTTCCCTTCTTGAGAATTAATTATTTGTCACAACTTAGCCTCTATCAATTTGAAATAGAACCTTTATTAAGCAAATTGGGTTTTGAAAAAAATAAATCTGGGCTTACCTCGCTACGTATGGTCTTTAAATAAAATAGAAACTCTAGAAGGAAATATCCTTCCGGAGAAAATTCTAATTCTGACTAACAGCCATCAACTTCGTCACCAATAATTTTAGTGACAGTATAAATCTTAGGACCATTATATTGAGTGGTTAGGCGATATTCCCAATATCCTTGTGCTGTTTGTCCATAATAGGTGCAGGTAAGAATTTGGACTAAAGGAATATTATCCCTAACAGAAACTTTTTGCTTAATTAATTCGGTACTGACTGGACCTTCCGTGCGGCTAGAGATTTGCAGATCGCTTGAAATTAGCTCACCATTTGGAACAACCAGATCCTCTGAACATGCAAAAAATGAAAGGAAAATAATTGATAAAAATGTGCCAAAGCACAGGGAGGAGAAATTGAATGTGTTTTTCATGCTTAAGTGGATTGCGTTATATGTTAAGAAATAGAAATACGACAAATTCCCCTTACGTCTTGACGACACAGGGTTAAGTAAATGACAATAAATGAATTACGGGGTCTTGTGGGTACGAAATTATACCGTTTCAGCAACTTTTAACTCTGAATCTCTCTTTTCTAGAGTGATTTAATCATAGTCTCCCATAGCACCTCGTATGGAATGATCTCAGTTTCAATGTTTTCACCTGATCCAGCTAGCTTAACTTCTTTTAGTTGTTCCAACAGTTCTCTGGTATACCTCTCTGTTCGGATAGGATGAAAATCGGCTTTAGTCATCTGTACAACCATTTTGATCATGCAGTTGCTTCTGAAGGAATCATCTTTACGGAGATACCTATACGCATATTGATTAAGAGAGTCTAATCTATCAATTATCGCATTATAATCCTTTTTCTGAAGCAGATAGGCCACATGCATCAATAGTATACTAACATTAATTCCTCTTTTGTCTTTGCTAAACACAGGAGTAGTGTTCAGAAATTTATAAATTTTGAATTCCGGCAGTCGTTCCTGGTATTTCTTTGGATCTCCAATCAAGCCTGATTCAATAATAAGGTAAATGTATCCCAGCGTAGTATAAAATAACTCTTTAAAATTTTCTCCTATTTTTTGAAACTTTGGATTCTCGATCATCTGGGTTATGAGCTGGATTGCCTGTTTATAATCACCTTTATATAATTGGGCTTTTAGAATATAATGTGCGATAAAATACCATCCCAAAGTTCCATTTGGTAATCTCGCTAAATCTTTTAACCCTGATGTAATTGCTTCATCATTTCTTCCTGCCTGTATCAATGCCCATGCCCTTCTAAGGTTAATATTTTGAAAAAACATACCGGAATTGAACTGGGCTCCATATTCTTTCAAAATGCTATCTGATAAAGAAAGCAGAGCTTCAAAATCTTTGAGATACTCGAGATAAGCAGATTTAACTTTATACCTGTTAAGTATAAAAAAGTAGGATTTAATATCATCAATTGAGTCCAATTCTTCTACATATTTTCTGGCTTTCTCCCTTATTGCATCACCTGGCGCTGCAAGTGATTGTAATTGAGTCCGCTGCAGATCCATAAAATAATTCTCTGCTTTTAATTCGTATTGATAAATCCTCAAATATTTTTCCTGAATCAATAAGTATTTATTGTGTTTATATTTATTGTATTCGCTTTGACCATAATGCGTTACTAGTACCCTGGCCAGAAGGACAATACTTTCTGTCAAATTATATTTAATGGCTTTTACAATCGCTCTTTCTGCTATTTCCACTGATAAATTCCTAGCCCTTAAATCAATAAGCAGCTTTGTCGCCAAAGCATATCTGAGGTGATTATGAGCTTCTGATAATCTTGAATCTGATGCTTCAAGGTTTACGTTTTGTAAAAGAGTAGATCTGATCAGGATGTCCTTCAGACGAGTTTTTAATCTTGAAAACGCTGAAACATTTTTCTTTCCATAAATTTCGTTCATGGCTTCAGCATCATCCAGTACTTTTTTTGAGGACAGTAATAAATTCAACTTTTTGAGCGGGCTCTCTTTGTCCATTGAAATCATAGACTCTACTATCCTTGAATTCTTCTGATTGATTCGGGCAAGATCATAGAGAGTTTTCATAAATTATCTAATCTAAATGATTAATATTCAGTAGTATATGTAATTTTTTATCAAAATAAAATAAATTCCTGAATGTAAAAATCCGCATTTTTTTTGTTTGGTGCATCTGGTGTATTTTTTGAATTTCAACCCAGATATTGTAAAACGTTATAAAATTGAGGAGTTTATTATATCCTAAGATGATTGTGGAGAGAATTAGTATGTGGATTTTTTCTTTTATTTTTATATGCTAATACTTTAAATTACAAATGATTATATATAGATAAAACAAAATTGCATCATATTTCCCCTGTAAATCAAACCTAGTTTTTAATTTGCTTCAAAAGAAATTTAGGTCCAATTTTACATCAGAAGAAGGTATTTAAATCTTTTTCATTATTGTCTAATATCAAAATGTTGATATTCAGTCTTTTGCTTCTAGCATTATGGTTAATTGTTCAAAGTCCACTATGTAGAATAGGTAGTGTTTTTGTTAATGATTTAGGGGATATCGAGTCTAAATTTGACCTCACAATCAAATAAACAAATCATGAATGCAATTCAAACTATACTCCGACTGTTAGGCATCATTGGCGACGAAAGCGACGGCTGTTAGTAAAAATTAATTAGATATTAATCTCATCCTGAGTCAGTTAGGATGATATATATAAAGATTCATTAGTTCTTTTTTGGGTGTTATGCAATG
>JBDTWI010000098.1:0-3273 GCA_040006775.1 Saprospiraceae bacterium | reverse complement strand
CTTATTTCGTCCGCCAATTTTAACCGGATGAAATCTTTGGCAAGCATTGCTCCGCCTACAAGCCAAACATTTTTGTAACTTGGTTTTAGTCGTTCGTTCACAAGTGTATCCAGGTCGCCCGAATAAATTTCCACGTTCTGCCTTTCAATTGGCAGGTTTCTGCGTGTTACTACAATTGTCGATACATCTCCATAAGCCCACCCATAAGATTTTGAAAGTTCCAGGGCGTGCTCGTATGTCCGTGAACCCATTACATAGCAATCTATTGTTTTAAGAAATTTCTCCGTGTCTTGTTCAGTAAGCTCAACCCCTTTTTCATAGAAGTCAGACGTTTCAAACCAGGAAACGCTATTGTCTTTTTTGGCAATAATTCCATCAAGACTGGAAACCATATGTATGGTTACTTTAAATGTATCTGTTGCCATTTGTTGAGATGTTTCCAATATTCTTGTTGACGGCCGGGCAGGTATCCAAATATCTTTTCGATTACCTCATAATTATAAATATTGTTTCAGCCATTCCTTTGCTGAATTTTCGTCTGTAAAACTTTTCATAGGGATAGGCGGTGTCTTTAAACTGAACAAAATATTCATAATGAATTTTGAAAGTCCGGGTTTAGAAACCATCGCCATTGCTGAATAAATAACCGGTAATTGTTCCGCCGCAAATTTCCGTGTTGCTTTGTCCGGAACCCGCGAGTTTGATAAGAAAATTAAAAGGGGCACTCTTCTGTTGGTGGTTATTCTTTTTATCAAAACAACATTAGCAGTTATATTTTCGATTGTCCGTTTTGGATTTTTGGAAAGAGAAACTAAAATGCCACTGTCATCAAAATAATAATCTGCAATCTCCCCTTCAATAATTTGTTTGTTGGCTGGCTGTTCCATTTCTTATAATCTTGTAATTAAATTTTAGTAAACTCAAGCAATTTACTTTGTTTAGTGCTTGCCCTGAAGTCGGTAAGCGAACAAACGCTGAAAATATATGGGCGCACCCGCCATATTACCAAACCGCTTTTGCGCGTGTGTCATAGGAATTAATCAGACAGCAAAAAAAATTCGTAATTACCAGGGCCTTTATCCCGGTTTGGTTTAACACTTTCATTTATTCGCTCTATTTTTTTTGTCAAGAGGAAAATTTTTACACTGCCTGCACCAAAGTCCTTTGCCAAGAGTACTCCAAATAATAAAATAAATTGACAGGATATAAAATAAAATGGAAAGTATTAAAAGTTTAAAGCTTAAAAAGGTCAAAGCAATTCCAACACCAATAAAAATTATTCCTGTCAAAAATAATTTTACCCTGTTTTTTTTGATGGGTATATTTCCACAAATAGGGCAAACATCGCTTGTACTCACAAATTATAAGGTTTGTTTAGTTTATACTAATCTTCAGTTTTCCTCAATAACGAAAAATTACACGTCACATCATGATTAAAAGCAATCAAATCATTCTTTCGATTCCCATAATTCAATTTTGTTTCCTTCCATGTCAATAATGTGAACAAACTTTCCGTATTCAGAATCTTCTATTTTGTCAACAATTGTTACACCTTCTTTTTTTAATTCTTCAACCAGTGCTTCCAAATCCGCGACTCTGTAGTTAATCATAAAGTCTTTTGCAGAAGGTTCAAAATATTTTGTCGTCTCGGCAAATGGACTCCATTGTGTAGAGCCTTTTTTGGTTGGGTCGTTTGCGTCACTCCACTCAAACGTTGCCCCCCAATCGTTAGTGTCTAAACCAAGATGAGTTTTATACCATTCTGACATTTTTTTTGGGTCTTTGCACTTGAAAAAAATGCCACCAATGCCCGTTACCTTTTTCATTTTTTTTGTGTTTTTTATTTGTTTTAGTAAAAATTGAATTGCGTGTGAAAGCCAGTTTGCTTCGAGATAGTTACTGTCAAAACGCTAATTTTTTTTCCGTTTTTCTTTTTAAAATAAATGAACTGATAAGCGTTACAATCAACCCGACAGGCAGAATTTCTATATAAGTCATCATCGCATTAAATAATGGATTTTTAGACATCTTAGTAAAGTTTGCCATTTCTTTTGTTTGTTTATCTATTTCTATTTGGCTTGCTCCGCTTGCTTTCAGCTTATCAAGCATGTGGGCTGCATATTTTTCCATATAATCGGGAATGAAAAAAAAGTAATCAATAAGCCATGAGATAACATAAATAGTTGAAGCGATTAAAACAATCATAATCCCTATTTTAAATGCTTTGCCAAAACTGATAACCCCATCATTATATTTATCCCTGTAATTTCGAATACCAACAAACACAAAGGAAAATGCAATAAGCATAGAAGCATACCCGATGAACAAACTAATGTTAAAATCATTGATGTTAAAACTGATAGAAAACAGCATTAGAAAAGAAACGACAATGCCTGCAATGACTCCGTAGATGATGATGTTCTTTTTCATTTCCTTTAATTTTTTATTTGTGCAAAGATGGTTATTGCATAACTTTTTCCTGTCATACTTTCGGCTATTTTTTGTGTTTCTGCTTACTTGTATACTAAAGTAGGATATCTTTTAAGGTATGAGATTTAACCTTTTTGCTTTTTCAATTGCCTGTGTCCGTCTTTTCACATCTAACTTTTCAAAAAGATTTTGATTGTGCGTTTTTACGGTGCTTAATGAAATAAAAAGCCGGTTAGCAATTTCCTGGTTGCTGTTCCCTTCTGCCATTAAACCCGCTATTTCCAATTCTCTACTGCTCAATTCAAGTTTGGTAACAAGTGATTCATTTAGCACGAAATCTTTATTTCTGCTTATGTACACTTCTTTTTCTACTACTATGGTTTTAATTTTTGGTTTTGAAAGCTTTAATGCAAGCCATATTCCTAAAGCAGTAAAAATGCAAGCAATAAATCCGATGTAAATTTCAAGTGAGTAATCAAATATTATAAAACGAAGTTCTAACCATTTGAGAAGAAACAGCAGCAAAGCCAAACAGATGCTGTAAACTATAGTCGCCTTATGAAATTTTAAAAAACTTTTAATGTCTGCCATACAATTAAATGTTCATGTTTTGCACCGGATAGTTATCGGGTCAGCTTCATATTTGCAGTCTCGCTGTCACTTGCTGATTAGTCGACATTTTTTGTTAGTGGAAATTATCTAAAAATATTTTCTCCCGCTCAATGCTGTTTAAAATAAATTGTTGGCTAGCATAGTTGACTTTGTGAATGAAAACGAGTTATACTTGAAATAGCAGCTTAAAATTGATTTGTTTTTGTCATTGAAATCATCGGCGCTGGTGCG
>JBDTWI010000097.1:0-3438 GCA_040006775.1 Saprospiraceae bacterium | reverse complement strand
CCAGCGTGGTTCCCAGCACAATGATGAGGCCAAGCGATTTCATAATATTTCCAAAACCATCCTTCACCGAATCAATAATACCGGCGACCGGCATTTGCACACCAAGCCCCACAACAAAGCAGGCAATGAGCAAAGCAAAAAAAGCATGAACGCGATACTTTGCCGTAAGGATTACAATCACCGTAATACCCGCCAATAAACAAATCATTACCTGGAGAAAAGAATTTGCCATGAGTGTTCTTTAGAAATTTTTTACAAGATAACACTGAAGAAACATTGAGAATTATTCTTGAAAATAATTTATTTACCTGCAATAGTTTTTCATGTCAACCCAGTTGTGTCACTCACTTGTACCGTTGATTCTTTGGGGAACTTTGATGAAAGAAGTGATTATAATCTGATTTGGGCTCATTGTTGTGATTGTTTAGTTTTAAAGTGCGGCAATACAAAATTGTGTGTAATGCGATCGCGAAAAAATTATCTTAATTGTGATAGCTTTCAATGACATCAGGCATAAAATTCAAACTTTTAAAAAAGTTGATATTTTAGACAAATGCTACCGCTATTTAACTATAAAGGAAAATGAATTTGCGCCTATTTGGAGTGTCTTTTTATTGATGAAGTGGACGTACTTGTACGGTGAAAAAAAATATCCTTATAAGACTTTTACTGACGATGACTTCGCTAAACTTATCAATCTTGTATCGGAGTTAGATAGTGGACATGTTACTTCCTTTATGAAACATGGGAATGTTCGTAAGGCTTTTAATATTCTATATTCTCAACAATTCTATTTACAGAAACGTGTTCACAAGGAAATATTCGCAACACAATTAAAACTGTATTCCACATTAAAGAGCAAGTATGATATTGAGGCTTCGTTCCGAGAAAAAACAAGGCTATCAATTTATGAGTTCCTCTCTCTACTTCATCTTACATGGGTATTTACTAATGCTAATCGAGTTGATACAAAAATGAAGTATGGAGGACATTTAAGCAGAGACTTTTTAAATGTTTGTTCTGAACTAGTTAGCCCATTGGCGGTTCAAAATTTTTTAACTCTGTTAACGATTGATACACGAAATGCAGAAGAAAAAATAGAAACTTTCAAACGAGGAATAACAAAGAAAGAGTTGCAATCCTTAGAGATTACCTTTTTCACAATCTTCCCATTTCAAGTTCATAAGGATCAGATTAAATTAATTCATCCAGCCGTTTTTAATTATACCGCAAATTATTTCATTCATGATTTTCTCAAAGCAAATGATATTTATTTTGGTGGTGAATTTGGTAGACGTTTTGAGAAATACATTGCGCTTGGATTAAATGAAATAAATCTGAAGTTCAAGCCAGAGACTGAATTAAAAAAATTATTACCTGCTAATTCGAATGTTGTAGATTTCCTTTTAGAGGAAGACAACGTGGTTATAGAATGTAAAGCAATAGAATTACAGGCATATACCTCAATAAATCCTACTGATGAATTGCTTTTTAGCTCCATAAAAGATAGCTTGATAAAGGCATATTCAAAGCAGATGTTAGCCACTACGGCACTTTTGAAAAATGATAAAGAAAAATGGGGTATTGTGTTAACATACAAACAACTTTTTTGGAGCAGATTTTCAGATATTTGGGAGGTTGTAAAACAAAAGGAGAAACAAGAAATTAAAGAACTTGATACCACCTTACTTCCACCTGAAAATGTATTCCTAATCGATATTTATGCTTGGGATGAAATCATCCAAATTGTAAAAGAGAAAAAGGCTACCTTAACCGAACTACTGGAAAAGGCAAAGGAAAATAATTCAACACCTGAAACAAGCAAACAATTGTTTGAAATGCATCTTGATGTGTATAAGACAAAGAGTTTTCATTTAGATTATTTGGAGAAGGAACTTGAACAACTTAATAGGAAGTTTGTAAAATGACAGCAATGCACACAACAAATAAGACTTTCGTCCCAGTCGAGTCTCCCGCAGGGGACTCTTCGAGTAAATACCCTACTACAGTTTTCTACTAAGATCAATATCCATTAAGTTCATAATATTATCAACAGGATAAATCCTCTGCAAATTCTTATAATAAAATTTGGCGGAACTAGATATTACCGCAGAGTCCTCTGCGAGAGACCTATCTACGACATGAAGACTTAGCCAAACATACCTATCATTGACAATTGAATTATATTTGGGAACTAACTTTAATCCTTAGAGGAATAAGGTTACGTGAAAATATATGGACATTGTTTTTCTTGATACTTCCGTTTTTGTAAGTGAAAATTTTCTTGAAGGAAAAAAAATTAGAGAAATTTATAGACTTGCTTTTGATAATCATCTGAGGTTAATTTTACCAAGAATAACCTACAATGAAATATTAAATAGAATTAAAATTTCAACAAAAGATGCACTATTCTCGTATAAGACTTTTCGTGACAAGGTTCGTGTTTTAAGAAACCTACCGGAAATGCAAGAGCGATTTGCAAGGATTGAGGAAGAAAAAATTGCTTCTGATATTCAATTGCTATTTGAAGAAAGAATGAAAGATATTCAAACAATAATAATTGAATATCCAACTTTACATATAGGTGTAATTTTCGATAAATATTTCGGAAACAAGTTTCCTTTTAGTTTGGGTGACAAAAAAAATGAATTTCCAGATGCATTTGCATTAAGCTCCTTAGAAAGCTGGTGTAAAGAATCAGGAGAAAAGTGTTTTGTGATAGCAGCAGATAAGGATATTTTACAGTATGAATCTCCAAATCTTAAAGTTATAAATTCAATTGATCAATATTTGGATATCACTTTGACAAGGATTGCATTTCAATTAAAACGGCAGGAAAGACTCCAAATTGCACTTAAATTATTTGAAAACAAAAAAGCTATTTTAGAGGAACAAATTAATACATGGCTGATGGTTGAGTTACAGAATGAAAGAATATATTATCAGTATAGTTCAAATGATATCCAATTAATTGAAATCATTTCACACAGCACTGAATTAATGGATGATCCACAAGTTACTTCAATTAGCGAAATGAATATTATATTAACCTCTAGTGCTAATATCTTAATTGATGTTACATTGCAATTAGAAAATGATGAAGATTTTAATCCAGAATTGGATTTTCCTAATGAGGTAGAAGTATTAAAGCGAATAAGAATACCGGTTTCATTTGAAGTTGAAATACCCTTGGCTGGTGATCAATATATGGATATAAAGGTTGATGAAATTAATCAAGGCAGGGATTTGAGCATCTAAGTCTGTTTTAACGCAAGAATGAAACATAGGTTAACGTTTGACTTTTGTATTTGTTTCGTAAGATTACTCCAGGTCTTATCGTACAAACAACAGATTATCTTTATTCTGCCTCATCCTAAAGTTTTAAAAAATATTTTCATGTCTCATAAAAGAAAAGGCCAGTTAACAACTTCAAAAGAG
>JBDTWI010000096.1:0-3506 GCA_040006775.1 Saprospiraceae bacterium | reverse complement strand
TACTTGTCAAAGCTAATTTGTCTGCAATGAATTGAACGCTATTTTGTTCTGTCAGTTCCGTTTCAATGATAAGTTTGAACTGAATAAATTTTGAAATGCTACTTTTTGTTGAAGCATCTTCTTTCGTGTTTTTGAAATACGATTGATTAAACTCTGTAAGCAAAGTATTGAGATTTGCAAGAATCAAATCGGTGTTGCTGCCTTTTGTTTGAAGGAGTTGAGATAGAATTTCAAATATTGTTTTCACTCGTTGTTTTGCATCGTTGTCAAAAGAGAGAACTTGTCTGTTGAGTGGGTTAATTAAAAACAAAAATGACTTGGGTAAAAGTGATAAGCAGTTTTGGTCAAAACCGATTTTGAAATATTCTACCTCGTTGTTTTTAGGTGGCAAAAAGTGTATTTGGTGCGGCAATAAAAAAAGTAGTTGACCTTCGGTGATTGTAATTTCATTCAAATCAATAGACTGAGTGGACTGCCCTTTAATAATAAAAATGAAAAAATAATTTGTCTTGCGATGTGGTTTTAAAAGTTGCTGATAAATTTCTTTTGGTAGTTGTGCACTATTGTTGGAGCTAACTCTAATCGTCAACTTGTCGTTTTGCGTCAGAATTTGAAGTATGTCTTTCGTGTCTGTCATAGGTCAGTTTTTAATGATTGTTTTATGCAGAAAGATGCAAGTTAGCACTTTCGCATAGGGTTGTCGATAACAACGAACAAGGCTACCGGACGGCAGAACTCGTATCTCAAAGTCTTCCCCTTGTTGGCTGTCTTCAAATTTACTACTATTCATCGTCAATGTGAATATCCCAGCTGGCGGGTAGTTTGTGTTAGTAGCAGATTTTTAATGGTTTTCATGATATTCTACATGAACTATCTCATCAAAGAATTTTACAGTATTTTCTCTATTTCTTAAAACAGAATTTGATGGTACTGTTACAATCAAGTGGGTATCATCGGCCCAATTTAATAAAATTTCATTTTTATCTATACTTCCTGAAAAAACATTTGAACCTCCTCCTAAGAACCTTTTGTGAAAATTCATTAAAACTTGTGTTGTGCCAAATGAATTTATAATTTCAACAGACTTGCTTTTATCGGGTGAAAGAATTATGCCTTTACGATTTTTTGCTTTTTGAACACTCTCGTATGATGTAAAAGCCCAGAATAGAACAAATGTCAATAAGAATAGACATATGTAGTAGATTATTTTCATTGTTCTTTGGTCTGGATCTTCTATCTTTCTTAAATAAATAACAACTAGAAAAAAATTAAATCTATGTTTTGTCCTTATTCCAATTCAAATTGAATTGCTTTGATCCTCTAACTCATAACCTTTTAATAGCGACTAACGATTATGCTACAAGAATTTGGCGATTTCGAAGCACTAAACTTTCTGCCACAACACAACCTGATACAAAGTACAAAACTTCATTTAACCACAGAACCACTAATTTCATGTAAGTGCTGTTACAGGCAGTGTTTCTTTCTATAGTTGTTACCTTATTATTTCGTATTATCATAGTTGTCAGAAGTTTCAAACCACGAAACGCTATTATCCTTTTTAGCAATAATTCCGTCAAGACTTGAAACCATATGAATCGCTATTTTTAATTCGTCTGTTATCATTTCGCCGTGTAATTTCCAGTTGTTTGTCGATCCAGTCTTTCGTCAGATGTAATATAACAAATAGAATCGTAAGCTCGGTCGCGTTTAAAATTCTCAGGTATTGGTCTAGTATCAAATTGGAAATCTTTGTTGTCTTCTTGTACATCAGTCGAAAGAAGAGTTATCTCCCGGGTTTTTACTACTTCTTCGACCTTTCTCTCTTCTTCCTCATCAAAGAAACTGAACAAAAGGGAATTTTTGATTTTTTCAAGAACATTAAATAAAACTATTTTTAGGTTAAGTAGTCCTTTAGGTATATTAACAATTAAATATTTAATGTAATCCATAGTTTAATGGGATTATAAGTTTCATAATTACTATTTCTTTTATCCTGAATAAGATAATTAAAAATGATTCTATCTATTTTTTTAATCTGAAATAATCGATACTTTATTTCCAATTGCGAGCCTCCCAAATTAATTGAAAACCCAGGATTTAGCTCAATGGAATAAATGTCTATTCCAAACCAATAATTTTTTTCTGAATAATCATCTCTACTATTATGAGCTTTGGTTAGTAAGTTAAACTGAGGTATGAGCTCTACTAAGAATCCAACTCGATTTGTCTTTCGATATTTGATTTTTATTGGATTTGAAAGTAAAAGTTTGTAATATCTATCTGTATAACGCAAAGCATCGTTTCCACTTGTTTTTCTATAATTCTGATTATATGGCCTTCTAAATGTGTTTAGTTCGGAGCTCAAACCAATTCCGTAACTTAATTCATACCCAGCTTTTAATTTTTGCAAGTAAGCAAAACTTAGTCCTAATTGATATGTTCCAAGAAATCCTGGTTGAGTTTCTAATAAATTATTTCTACCCGAAAAGTCAAAAAGTCTTTTATCATCCTCTTGGATTCCCATATTTATGGATACAATCCAATTACCTTTTGTACTATCCTGACCTTTAAGATTAAAAATCAGCAGAAATGGAAATAAATGGAATAATATTTTCATAAAATTTGCCATTACCTAAAATCTTGTCAAAACAATAGAAATTTTTTAATAATTGTTTGCCCTCTAATGTTCCGGCCTACTCGCCGGCAGAATCACTATCGAAAAGTTGTATCCGTGCGTTGATTTTCAAAGTTACGGTTTTCATTGTCAATTCGAAAAGCTCTGCTGGTGAGTAGACGATGTTATCTCCAGGTTATTGCAATAGTCTTTCCGTGTTAAACTCTATGATGTTCATAGGTATAAATCTTTTACTCTCATAATTTTGATAAAGCCATAAACGTCTATATTCATCAAGCTTATTACCTGATTTCGCTAATAATGCGTAAGAATTTCTATCCATGTATGGTGTTCTCTTTTCTGAATGCAAATAAATTGTATCCCCTTTTACATCGTATCTCCCAAAGTAAAAATCTTTTCCAAAACAAATGCTAACATATTTAAACTTATTGTTGGGCTTTAATTGCATAATAGTTTTGCAGTTCGCAGTTCCTGTCATTGTGGCAACCAAGAAATTTTCATCTTCATATTTTTCCCAATTAATGACACCAAGAGGCTTACTAAACGTGAGGATTAGCATGGAAAAGATTATAAGAGATATTTTTAATCGGTCAAAATGCTTTTCCCTTTCTACTACCAATCTAATAATTTGGAATACACCAATTGTAAGTAGTAAAAGCCAAAGAATTGGGCCAATTATCCAAACGAAAATCGTATACAAGCCTTTTATGTAGCTTAGAAAATATTGGAAGTTCCAAATGGCTACAAGAAAGGTGATTAGAAGCAAAATGATTTTCTTTCTTTTCAATTCTATTTATTAATTCCACTTGGAGTTAACTTATTTATACCCCCACCCCAAATTACCATAATCCATCCAATATACACGGGC
>JBDTWI010000095.1:0-3756 GCA_040006775.1 Saprospiraceae bacterium | reverse complement strand
GTTATAGGACATTCCTAGATTTAGTAATTCACTTATGAAAACAGACTTATTATTTACTTTCGTAATTGCTTTTATTTTATTTCAAAAGCCGACAGCGTTGATATGTCAGGAGCGTGGAAATAAAATACCAATGTATAGTCAAAATCCAATAGATCAATCTAAAATATACTATGATTTTGAATTACAATACTTTCCAAATTTTCAATCTTGGAGAATCAACACCGATAAGTTTTACAATATTATTGAAGGAAGGGAGTTTACAGATGTAATTAATCAAATCTTAAGCTCATGTTCAGAGAACAAGTACGAACTGAAAAAGTATCCTAGTTGGCAATTATCAAGAGCAGGAATTCAACCTAAATCTCTGGAAAATGCATCGATGTTCACTATCGACATAGACGAAAAAGGGAATGTGATCCGATTTAACTTTACAAACTTTGAGAATCGAGAAACTCTGGAAAAATGCTTTCATGAGTCATTAGACAATAGCAAGATCAATCCAGGATTGGCTAATGGAAAGCCAGTTAAATCTAGGATCTTGTATATTTTAGATTAATTGAAATCTTTATAAATACCGTTAAGACCTACGGCAAAAAAAACGTCCTATAACAGCGGCTATAAACAATGGCGGGTATCCGTTTCACGACAGTTTATTATCTTGATACAGATTACCGAGATTCGACAGTTGATCGCATTGAGCCGCCACTGTTTATAGCCTCGGACGTTAGCTGCAATGCTTGGGGACACTGCTAACTTGAAACTGACTGCTAGAAAATGGCATTAATAAAACAACAATAAGTTTAACTTTGCAATTCTAAATATTTAACAACATGAGTAAAGATTTTTCCAAAATTCTTGAAGATGCCGAAAAACAAGTTGCAGGCATCAAAAATGAAAAGCTAAAAGAGATTGCTTTTAGTAAACTAATAAGTCACCTTCTTGATGGTAATTCTACTGACGAAAATGATGACGATAATAGTTCAACAAAGAAATCAAAACCTAAGTCAACAAAGCGTGTAGCATCAAAAGCATCCAAAGGAAAAACCGATGGACCAAAAGCTTGGATTGAGGAATTAGTAGATGAAAATTTCTTCAGCAAACCGAAATCATCCTCTGACATTAGAACAGAATTAGAATCCCGTAGCCACCATTTGTCAGCAACAGACATAACAAATCCATTGCAAACTATTTGTCATGCTAAAAAGTTAAGACGAAAAAAAGAAACAGGAGGAAAAATTCATTGGGTAAATTGGTAAAATGAGAGAAGGGATCTTAGAAATATTTTCTGATGCAGAACAAATTGCAAAGACAGCGAATCGCCATAGTCAATCATTGGCGGGAACGGGATTTTATGCTTTAAAGTTTTCAGAACTTCATGCTGAGTCAATAGTTGCTTTTAAGAAACTGAATTTACAACTTCAGAAGTTTGACGATAAAACAATCAAAGATGCTTTACTTGAAGTAAAATCAAATATTGACATTTTCTTCAAAGCAAAAAGCACGAGCAAAGAAAGAGGAACAGCTAAAAAAGACACCAGCTTTCTTTTCCAAACAGTAATTAATCCAGCTATAACAACTGCACCGACACATGCTCCAACTGACGATTTATTTCCATTAGAACTTGTTAGAGATACAAGAGGTTATATTGAGAGAGTTGCTGAACAAGCATGTGGGGCTTATGACCAAGGTTGGTATGATGCATCAGCAGTTATGGTAAGACGACTTTTAGAAATTCTTATTATAGAATCTTTTGAATCTCACAAACTAACTTCCACTATACAAAAACCTGACGGAACATTTTTGTATTTACAGGACTTAGTAACAGCAACACTCAACGAAACGACTTGGACAATCGGAAGAAATGTTAAAAAAGCGTTACCCAACTTAAAAGATATAGGAAACCAATCAGCTCATGGACGAAGATACATTGCCAGACGAACAGACCTTGACAATGTTAAGCGTGACTTACGATTGACAATTGAAGAGTTAGTTATACTAAGCGGATTACGGAAATGAGACGACACCGATTCGTGGGGAGAGTAGCACAGCAGCTAACAAAAAGATATACGACAAGTTTTAAAAAGGTGGCTTTGTGCGTAATCCAAAATGTGGTGCTTCTAACAACCTTTCTGCGTTACCGAACAGTGGTGCTTCTAACTCCCCTTTTTAGAATCTGCATATATCCCTGATGCGTTATAAGCAATCATTTTTTTACAACAGTCAATGAAAATATCAGTTGATTTAACAAGGCTTCCTTTTAACGATAGCTCGACCCCAATTGACTTTTACGATAGTAAAACTATATTTTTCAATCCAGCCAACATCCTTCCAAGCATAGTTTCCTTTGCTGTTTGGGGTGCAGATATAAGTCCAAATTTTGATTTCGGCTCTAATCAACCGGATGAAATGGTACTATTGGAATCAATTAGGAAACCTAATAGCCTCTATCCAATTACAATCCAAGGTTTTGGCCAATTAACATTTTACGATGTTGTTGCTGGTGAAATTTCAATATTCCCTTTTGACGATGGAAATTTAATCAGACGAAGTGATGGAACTAATCTAGTGTTCAAGAGAGAGTGGAATCTAAATTCTATAACGCCAGAGTGTTTTATTTACGAGTTAGATACTAATATTCATTTTCCACCTGGAGGAACAATTCTGAAACTATATTGTAAGGGAAAAGTAATTTTTGAGTTTGATTCAGGAGATTTAGTAAATTCAATTGAGTATATGACCAATCCAAATAAGGAAGAAACTTTTTGGGGGTATAGAAGGAAAATGATTTAGAGAAAACTAACGCTTTATAAATGGAAAACACAAACACATCAGTCTCCGCGTGAAAAAATGAAACGCTTATAACATCGGCTTTAAGCAATGGCGGATAACACTGTGTCGACAGTTTTGTATATTGAATCAGATTGAGGCTACCTGGAAGATTTACGCATTGAGCCGCCACTGCTTATAGCCTCGGACGTTGTAGGTCATCATTTCAAAAACTTTGGCAATTATGAGAATTATTATTATAATGTTATTTCTTGTTGCATGTAAACAAGAAAATAAAGTAACTTATCAGCAAGGAATAGATCGATGCACTGAATTATTGGCTATCCGCCAAAAGCAAAATCCAAAGGTATTTCAGGTGAGTTATCCGAGTTGCATGATTGGCTCAACGATCCCAGAACTCAACTGTAAAAGTATATCTGGTAAAGTAATTACGCCGGAATACTTTGATGGCAAGATTAGTTTAATTAATTTCTGGTTCGAGGGCTGTCCTCCTTGTGTTGCCGAAATCCCGATTTTAAATGAAATAATGGACAAATATGGCACCACTAATTTTAATTATGTTGCTATTGGTAATGATTCTGAAGTTGATATTTCGGAGTTTCTGAAGACACATCCCTGGAAATTTGAACAAATACCTAATGGCAAAGAAATTTATCAAAATGTGTTTAAGACCATGTGGGGGTATCCAACAACATTCATAATCGATAAAAACAGAACCATAGTAGGAGGGTTTGCTGGATTATATGAAGGCAATAAAATGGAAATTATGGATTTACTTGCTAAGTTAAACAATTGACGACCTTCAACATCGGCTTCCCACCAGCAGGGACAGCTGCGAAAGAAATGATATCCTTATATTTGAAAGCACGTACTCCGGCACAGATTTTCGGCAGTCATCCTGCCGGCGGGTAGCCCGGACGTTGGACGCAATTACCTAAAATATCAGTTGCTTCTTAATTATAAAAGGCT
>JBDTWI010000094.1:0-3767 GCA_040006775.1 Saprospiraceae bacterium | reverse complement strand
CTTTTAAAGCATTGAAAAGAACTTTTGCCCTTCTCATTCGTGACACACTCCAGCCCCGAACCAAAGCACAACAGAATTACAAATGCCGAAGATAACTTCCGTCCGCCCGTATTTTGCCAAACCTTTTGTTGGCAGAAGTTATTTTTAGTCTGCCTTAATTTTGTCATTTTTAATTGGAGAATAATCTGTTTTAACTTGTCCGTTTACAAAAAGTTTGTCAAAGTAACATTTTACTCCTGTTGCAACATTCATATCTTCTACGTTTTGAATGTGAAAATGTAAATGTGGTTCTGATGAATGACCTGAATTACCACAAAGTCCTAAAAGTTGTCCTGTCTTAATGATTTCTCCTTCTTTTACTTTTATTGATTGATGTTTAAAATGGCAGAAAACAAGATATTCATTTTTTGATGTTTTTAAAATAACCATATTTCCACCAATATTAAACGAATTCATTTCTCCTATTTTATTGTCTTTAACCCCGTCCACAACTAAAACAATTTTGCCGTTGCAAGGTGCAATTATTTCTTTTCCAAAAGCATAATAGTCTTCGTTTGCCTGTCCATCTGTTATGTGAGTACTTCCTTTACTGTCGGTAATCATAATGTCAAAGGCATTTTTCTGTGCTTGACTTTCAAAGTGATAATTTAATTCTTTTGTGTCACCTCCCCAAAATACCGTCCATTCGCCTTTAAATGGTAGTTGAAGTTTTGTTTCGTTGCGTTCTATTTTTGGCAAATTGTCATCTGCATAAGGTTTTACAAAAAGCCCGTTTATTTTAGAATTATTGTTAAGTGAAATATTTACTGTAAATAAAGCTTTTTCAAAATTTGTTTTATAAGAAGCATAACTTGTTTGATATTTTATGAAATGCCGTTTTATTATTTTTCCTACTTGTGAATTTAGTCCTGTTATAAATTCGGTCGTTTTGTCTATCGGAAGGGCTTTTTGCATTTCGTCCGAAAACATTGCAAAAATGCTGTCGGGTTTTTCGCCATTGTAAAAGATTTCAAATTTATCGGCAATTGTCTTGTAGTTTGGTTTCTCTGTCTGTCCCCAAAGGTTGGTCATAACAAAAGTTAGAGTAAGAGTTAAAAGTATGTTTCGCATATTCTCTGTAAAGTTTAGAGTGTCCGTATAATTTCTGCCAACGTTCGAGGCTTGGCGAAGTACGGGAATAGTAGCTGGTCAAGCCCGGAACAAATGCTGATTGAAAAACTTTTGTTGAAGATAGCAACAAAAAGCTAAATAGTAAATGGTCGAGTAGGCAAGGGCATTTCAGCCCAAGCCTCTCACAGAACCGTGCTTGAAAGTCTCCCTTCACACGGCTCTTCTCTTTCAGTGTCAAAAGACTTTGACACATAATTGGTCTAAATTTAATCGTCCACAGAATTACCTGTGTTGTTGTTCTTAGAACAAATGAAAGAGCTGAACCCTTCGCTCCACCTTCATTACAAAGGCTTCAACACTACTACGATTCAGTCCGCCACTTCATTACGCTTCGGCTTCCTGAAGAATACCTTGAATTACACTAACGTGTAAGGCTATTTGCACATCGTAATGACAGTTTCTCACGTTCCTTAAAAGAGCCTGTGTAAAATTCTTGCCGCCTCAATCCCGGTTGACCCGTAATCAGTATGCGGTTTGTCCATTACAGCCTATCCTATCAGAGGCAGAAATCCAATAGTTTCGTCAACAACTTAGTTACGTTTCGAGATGTCATCGGACGGTTTACTTTCGTTCAACGCTCTTACACTTACCTGACATCTTCAAGATGCCTTTTCTTCATCGCTCAATACCATAACTTTTGATTACAGCACCATGAAGCAGTTTATACACTCCTCCCGCAAGGCGTATATGAGGGGCCTACCCTCATCTCTTTTAAAGCATTGAAAAGAACTTTTGCCCTTCTCATTCGTGACACACTCAACCCGAAACTGAAGAACAAAAGATAAAAAAATGTTGAGAATACTTCCGTCCGCCCGAAGTTGCGCAAATACTTTTGTTAGCTGTAGCCTTATTCATTTAACAGTTATCATTCTTGGAGAAATTTCTTTTTTTGCGTCGGGATAAGTGACTATTATTTTTTTAAAAATTATAATATCATTCGATTTTAGCAATCTAAATTCATTTCTTATCTCATCACTTATTTTATTTCCAATATTAATTCTTTCAATAAAGTTGCAGGTATCGCTAGGAATTATGCATACAGTAAAACTCTCAACTGTGATTTTCAAGTCAAAGCCATATTTCCCATCTAGTTCTGCTCGAACATATTGTTGAGCTACTAGTTCTGCCAAATTTATTGAATCGTTGCCAGAGCCTATTTTAAAAATAGCATCTTCCATACGTTTTACTCTGAAATATTTTCTTCCAAGTTCTTTTAACTTCGAACCATTCTTTTTGTAGATAATAATTTCTGCTTTACCAATAGTGTTAGAGCGGAAATAATATAAGCCATTAGTGCCATTAATACTTCCATTGTCCGTTTTTATAACTAGGTTTCTAGCTGACTCGTTTTCTACAGCAATAGTCATTGGGTTGTCTATTCCGATATACAGAATATTTTCCTTGTCATTAGACACTGAAATAGTTTGCGCAGAAGTAGAAAAGATAATAAAAAATATAAAAGCGAGGAAAAATATGTGTTTTTTCATGCCTCAAATTATTTTAGCAAAGAGCATTTCACACAACGTTGGCGCTTTATGCAGTTGGGGAATTGACCAACTGTCTGCCCGGTGCCGATGCTTAAAAGTACGAAAGAATTTGAAGTAACCGAAATGCAGCCAGCACAACTAAGAGCGTAGCGAAAAAGTGCTGGCGTATTAGAACTTGCCAAGCTGAAAACAAAAAATTGGTAGCGATAAGATGATGAAAATATGATTGTCTGCCCCAATTGCATAAAACGCTTTGTTGTAGGCCGTTATTTTAAATTATCAATATCATCTATGTCTCTTGGGCGACCTGATTCTTTTTTGTTTTTAAGAAGATCATCATAACCAATAAAGTTGACCACTAAGTTGTCTATAGATATTTCTTTTTTATTTTTATAACATTCATTAAAAGTAACTCCATCTATTTCTGTCAATAAATCAATTCTTAGCGGAGGATATCCTAATTGAACTACATTTCCTGGTTTTGTGAAATCTGCCTGTTTGAGACCATAAGATGAAAATCCAAACTCATTTACCGATTTCAAGACGAGTTCCGCGTTTTCTTCACTTGGATTTAGCCAAATATCTAAATCACCAGTATATCTCGGATGTCCATGAATGCCAACAGCATAACCTCCGACGATTAAATATTCAGCTCTGTGCTTGATTAATAATTCTATAAACTCTTTGAAATCTTGGCTGAACATCGTTTTTATAATTTATATATTGTTGTCTAAGGATTTCAATTGCTTGAAGTCTTTCAACCTCACTTTTAGTAGCCCAAAAAGTAAAATCTGAATTTCGATCTTTTAGCCGCACTATTTTAAGGATTTTGTCCATAGGTAAATATACAAAATAACGGATGGAATTTTTATAAAACTATAAATTTTAGGGAGTAACTAGGAATGGCCGACAACGCTCCGGCTTGCCGTCAGTTGGGGAATAAGAATTCGGTCAGCCCGGCGCTGATGACTAAAAGTACAAAAAGAATTTGATGTAAACGAAATGTAGCCAGTGCACAAGGTGCGTAGCAAAAATGCGCTGGCGGATTAGAACTTGGTCGAGTAGACCAAAGTATTTCAACTCCAGCCGCTCACGGAACCGTACGTGAAG
>JBDTWI010000093.1:0-3840 GCA_040006775.1 Saprospiraceae bacterium | reverse complement strand
TCATGACCCAATATTGGAGTAATTATATTTTTACCAAAACTATTTAAAACAAAAGATTGCAATGCAACACCCCTAGAAACTTGCTCTTGAATGTTGTCTGAAATAAACAGTTCCGATTCATCAAAATAATTAGCAGTTAAATTTTTGATGTAAGGATTTCTACCACCGCCACCCGTTACAATTATTCTGTCAACTGAATCTGAATCAATATTTGCATTTACCAATGCTTTTTCAATAGTTGTTTTAATTCCGGCTATTAAACCTTTACCATTCCAGTATTGCAACATTATTTGATTAAACTCTTTATAAGAGATATGAATAGTAGCAATGCCAACGCCTTTTAAATTAGGTGTGCTTGAGATAGATACATTTGTTTCCGAAGTACTCAATTCAGGTAGTGAGAAATTAACTGAGTGGTCAGTAATAATGCCTTTGCATAGTTTTATCTTTACTTTTTCACATTGGCTCACGATTTCAACTTTCAGCGCATCACTTAATGCACTTGCTAAACCTGATTTTTTAATAATTAAGTCGGCAATTAGTTCATCTATAAAATTGCCACCAATACTGCCTAAACGTACTATAGAAAGTAATTTTGAGGTGAATCCCTCTGCACTATTCTCAACCAGTAATATAGAAACATCAACCGTACCTGCCCCTAAATCCAAAACAAGGATAGCTTTTGGGTCATCACCTATGAAACATATGTTCTGCTCGAATAAGTAATTGATAAGTGCGGCATTGGGCTCTTCCATAAAAGGCGTGTCTTCACATTCAACTCCAGCGGATATTAAACAGGATTTTAATGTTGCTTTTTCTTTGGATGAGAAACCTGCCGGAATACTGATGGAATATTCAACATCTGTAGGAAGTCCATTCGACTGCAGATACTCAAATGTTTGGTCTTTTAGAAACTTTAAAAAGAAAATCAAACCTTCCTTGGCATTTGAAATTTTATAAGTTGGATTTGCAGCAAGAACAGAAGTCGGATAGGTTATTTGCTCAAGTTTATATAAATTCTGCTTGAATGAATGCCAGCAATTTTTCCCATACTCCAAAAGGGGTTTATGGTCTGCGGCATGAATACCAACCAATAGCCTATTGCCATTAACCATTGAAATAATGGTTGGTACAAGTGGGTTACTTGTAACTGAACCTAAGTGGTCTTTTTGTTTTATAGGAATTGTATTAATTACAATTCTGCCATCTACTAATTGTGCTGTGCTTACAACAGTGGATGATGTCCCGAAATCAATGCCTATAAATATTTTTTTGTGGATATAATCATTCGCATCCAATTTCTTGAAATCTAATGGGCGATAAATTGCATTAAATCCAAGCGCTGTATGATCAATTGGTTCTTCAATTACTCCCTTAGACATGAGTGAATAGTCGTAACTGAGATTTTTTCGAGGTATTAATCCATCTGAGCCTACTAATAAGTTTTGAGCAATTATCGGTGAAGGTCTGTGATGAACTGATATCAGTGATTTAGAGCTTGATAATGATAATGTGGATTTTAAAAATTTCGGTGCAAAACTATCTGCCAAAAATTTCTCTAATGCGTTTATCGTTGGCCTCGCACCAGATGTTAAGTCAGACATTAAGAGGTAAGCATTGCCAGGCATATATTCGAAAAGTAATTTAATATTATTTTTTAAAGCAAGTAGATTTGACGTTGCAATTTCATTTAAACAATTTTGAATTACCAGTAGATCACTCTTCTGAACTATTGGCTTTGATTTTATAATCTCTGCTTCTGAAACTAAATCAAATAATAATGCTTCCCAGTGAATATTTATTTTTTGTCTATTGATAGATTCTATTAAATTCTCCCTTACAATGGAGTGACTGTAAGTCCAAGTAGGTGCGTTAATGTCCAATATCGTGATGTGAATATCTTTTACACCTGCACAATTGTTCACAATATATTTAATGGCCCCGTAAGCTTCAGAACCCGGACCTCCGCCGATAAAGGTTAAGTATATGACTTCTTTGCCTTTAAATATATCAGGAACTTCCTCAATAAATATTTTGTAAATTAATTGATAATAATGAGGCAAATAAGTAGCTAAGTAAGCCGCTTGTATGTCTGTCTTTTCATAGGGCACATAAACGGGAGTGTTACGATAAGCTACACGAAGAGACTTAACCGATTTTTGAAGGGACTGTAAATAAACTTCAATCCCTGCATTAGCAGGGATGTGTTTTTTAAAACCGTCAACTATGGCATTATATACATCCATCCCTCAGAGCTTAATGGTTCTAAATGTTAGATTAATTCTTGGCTCTTGTACTTTCTTTTGTGCAGGAATTTGATGTAACCAATTATGTTGTAAAGCGCCCTTCATTACAACTAGTGAACCAGTAGTCAATTCTATTTGCAGTTTTTTATCAGGATCTACTTTATGTTTTAAATCAAACCTTCTGGTTGCTCCTAGACTAACCGAGGCTATTGTTGGATTAATGCCCAGTTCCTTTTCATCATCTGCATGCCAACTTACTTTGTCGTTACCATCCCGATAACGATTTAATAAAACACTATTAAAATCTTCACCCGGCAAAAAATGTTCTATTACTTTCTTAATTTCTAACAACTCTTTGGTCCACGGATCAGGATTACACATAATACCTGAGTATTTGTAATCAAATCCTTCGTAACCATACCAAGCTGTCTGCCGTGGAACAGGATAAGTTTTACCATACATTTTAATTTCTTCCTGCTTCCAATTACTATTGCTAAGTATTGCATTATAGTAATTCTGGGCTTTATCGGGCGGCATAAAGTTTGACATTAACCAAACCTCACCATCTTGAACCTCAAATTTTTTAAATTCCCTTGGTTTAGATTTGTTTTCTTGATTAAAAAGTTCCATACGAATAAATTTTACTATTAAGAATTCATTCAGCAATATTACCCTTTCCTATGCAACCTAAAATTAACGTTAGCAACCGAGCTAAAACAAATTTACTGAAGTGCAAATGTCAGCCACTCGTTTATAAATCAATTTTTCAAATTATATAAATTCAAAGGAAAACAGTAGTAAGGATTAAATAGGTTTAAGAGAGTTGGAATGGTTACAAGCTTTAAACCAATATTTGTAAGATATCCTATTTAAAATGGCATGCGGGTTTTAATATTCATTATTCTGCAAATACCTAAGTGCAAGTATTCATTTACCCAACCATTTCCCCCCATCCAAACCACCACCCCTTTCATCACAAAGTAAATTCCACCACGTACCTTCTTTCCCGAAAAACCTTGTTGCAAAATATCCATATACAATTTCAATTGCCCGCTAAATGTTGTTGCTTTCCATTGCATCTGCGCCGCATCGCCGGAGAAAGTTTTGTAGTCAATTAAAATTATTTCCTGATCAGTTTCTATCACAAGATCGGCTACGCCATCAATCAATTGGCCGTCTCTTTCCATCATCAGCGGAAGCTTGCGCTAATGAACGATTTTTTCTTCGGCAACTTGTAGTGCTCTTAATGCTTCAGTTTCATCTTCCAATTCGTAAACAAGCTTATCAGAAAGCCATGCTACAAGCAGGTCATTTTGTTTTACCTTAAAATAGTCTGCCAGTTTTAGTACTTGTTCTCTTGTCGGCTTACGTTGTCCTCTTTCTATTTTACTGAGAATGGCTTGGTCAATATCAAGGAAGGCGGCAACTATCCGTAAGGGCAATTCTCTACTCTCTCTAAGTGTCCGTAGTATGTCACCAAGATTATCAATTTTGAACATTTTAATTCTTACCAGTTGAACAAAGATTGTTACTGATAAATTATTTACTCACTACTTCTGCCGCCTTGCCAAACCGCACCCATTCACCATCTATA
>JBDTWI010000092.1:0-3913 GCA_040006775.1 Saprospiraceae bacterium | reverse complement strand
TTCTCATGGCACTTATAGGCTGTACATTGAGGTTCCTCAAACGGTGCTTTCGGAAACATGTCCTGTTCATGGTACTCCTGGACCAATTGAGGTTTACAATACAGCATTCCAGTTGATAGGATATGTTGGGAATTGGTATGGAGATGCAAGCGGCACTTACTATTCAAATCAGGTCTTTGTTGGTCATACTGTAGATACAGATATTTCTTACACTTTTGTTGATGTACCAGAAACTGGTGCAGAGCTTGCATATGACGATGGAGAAAATGTTACAATTAATACCTCAGCGTGTAAAAACTCAGATCTTTGGTGGCTCGCCATTTTTGAGGACGGACCAACTTATCATAGATATTGGGCTCTTGGGTGGTTTAATGGTCCAGTTTCTTCATTAGACTTATCTTTCCTTTGGGATGATATGGTGGGAAATAATTTCGAACCTTATCACTCCTATACTGTCCAATTTGCGGTTGAAAATAAAAGTTGCATTAACTCTTCATGGAATAATCTGGATAGAACTTTTTTTATATGTCCATCAGGCACAGGATGTAGGTTAGGAGAGGATCCCGACCAGATTTCAATATATCCAAACCCAGCATATTCAACGATCAATTTGAATAATTTCACACCCGATTTGGGTAGAATTTATCAAGTATATATTTTTGACTTTCTGGGGAGGGCAATCAAACAGGTGCAATTGACATCAAATGAGGTTGATGTTTCTGATTTAGCAAATGGCATTTACTCCTTGGTAGTTCAAGAAAATAAGAAGCAAATATTTGTTTCTAAATTAATAATTTCCCATTAGATACAATAATACTGATCTGCCACGCTTTATTATTGCGGGGCAGATCAGTAATTTATAATGAAAAATATATTTTTGCATTTCTTAATTCTATTTTATTGGTCTTTGACGGGTCAAAACCTAATACCAAATCCTGGATTTGATATTCTTTCACAATGTCCTGACGGCTTTGGGCAAATTAATTATGCATTTCCTTGGAGAGAAGCTAATAATGGTACACCTGACTTATACAATGAGTGTTCAACGGATAATGATCTTATGGTTCCAGGAGCGGGTCATTTTATTGACAGCTATCAAAAACCGAGAAGTGGCGAAGGTTATTCGGGAATATTTGTATATTCAAGCGCAAGTTTTTCCGGCTACGAGTATATTGAAACTCCACTTCTCAGCTCTTTAAAAAAAGGAGAAAAATATTATGTGGAATTTTATGTGTCTCCTGATTTAACTCCCTTAAGTTATTGGCGTTATACTGATGCAATTGGATTGGCCCTTAGTGATACATTTTATTATAAAGATTTGAATCCGAATGAACCCTTGTCCTTAACTCCGGTAATAGAAAATCGTGGGACCTTAATCAAGGATACAGTAGGTTGGACTCGTATAAGTGGTTGCTTTACTGCCCATGGCGGAGAAAATTTCGCTGTTATAGGTAATTTTAGAAATTATTCAGAGACCTTAATTGAAGTAGAAAATCCCAATATCTTTCCAATCAGTAATTATTTTTATTTAGAAGATGTATCAATATCGCTGTTTGATCCCTTGCCAGACACAATTTTTATATGTAAAAACGAAAACAAAGCCCTAAATGTTAGCTTTCTTAATGCATCGTATCTTTGGAATACTGGCGAAACTGATTCAGTATTAATTGTTAATAATCCAGGTGAATATGTAGTAAATGTTATTTTGGATAATTGTATTCTTATAGATTCAGTGCAAGTAATAGTGTTGGATGATTTGATTGACTATCATTTGGATACTCTAATATGTCAAGATGAACTTTTAAAAATTTCATCTCCAATTATTGGCGATTATATTTGGTCAACTGGTTCAAATGAGAAAGCAATAACCGTAAATTCAACAGGATTATATGAGGTTACCACTACCAATACTTGTGGTCAGTTTGTTTTTGATATGAATGTTATTGTAGATTTTTGCGACTGCCAAATTTTCATTCCAAATATAATTTCTATTAATAATGACGGAATTAATGACATTTTGAATATCGCAATAAATTGTGATTATGACTATCGTATTCTTAATTTTAGTATATTCAATAGATGGGGATGTAATATTTACTCTATTCATGAGGGGCAAGAAATTGCATGGAATGGCACTTATAAAAATGAATTTGTAAATAGTGGTGTTTATGTTTGGGCTCTGGAATATGAAGTCATTAGAAATAATACGAAAAACAAAATATTGAAGACAGGTGATATAACGGTTTTAAGATGACAAAGATGAATGTTTTATGGGTTTATAAAAACATTTTTTACCTTAAATGTTATATGCTACTTATTATATTTTATTCTATTCAAATTAATTCAAGTTTTGCACAAAACCCTCATTGCGGATTCAATGAGATTTTATATAAAAAAAGTGAGCATTCTGATTATTTTATCAACAATGTTGATTCTATATCTCATTTATTTTTAAGCCAACTAAATATTAGGTCTGTTATTAGTATCCCAGTGGTTGTCCACATTGTATGGCGAACTAACGAAGAAAATATTAATGATGAAAAGGTAATTTCGCAGATAAATGTATTAAATAGAGATTTTAATTCAGAAAATGGAGATCTTAGTACAATTCCAGATGAATTCAAACCTTTTATTTCCAATGGAGGTATTCACTTTTGTTTAGCATCAAAAAACCCACAAGGATTATCTGTTTCCGGCATTGTTCGAAGCCACACTAACATAGAGCACATAGGGATAACAAATGAACTTTATCATACTGAATTGGGAGGAAGTGATGCGTGGGATACTAAGAGGTATTATAATATCTGGGTTGCCAATCTAAGTGATGGCTTAACCGGTTTTGGAGCATTTCCTGGTATGGTGTCTGATGAAAAAGATGGAGCAGTAATAAATTATAAATATTTTGGTGAAACAACTCAATCTATTAAATATAATCTTGGAAGGGTTACGGTACATGAAACTGGACATTATTTAGGTTTAAAACATATTTGGGGTGATGATGAGGATTGTAATTCAGATGATGACATTGGTGATACGCCACCACAACTTCATGAATATACAGGTTGTCCAGCGTACCCACAGTATTCATGTGATTTTTCCAATATGTTCATGAACTTTATGGACTATGTTAATGATGGATGTATGGTTTTTTTTACAGAAGGGCAAATGAAGAAAATGATTTCGACATTAATCAATTTAAGGCCGGGTTTGGTGTTGAATGAAATACCTTGCGTGCAAATAAATGGGGATAAACTCAACCCAAAGTTTAAGATTTTTCCAAACCCCGCTTCAAGAGAATTATCGATTTATTTTGAGGATATACTGCCACAAAGTGGTGAAGTTAATATTTATAATGAAATTGGTCAAAGTGTTTTCAAACAACAATTTGTTTTTATTAAAAATTTTAAATTAGGCTTACCAGATTTAATTCCTGGATTTTATTGTGTAAAAATTGAAAATTCATTCGCCAAACTAATAATTTCAAATTAAAAGTTTTATAAACATCGATCAAGTTCATATTATATAAATTATTTATAAGCACACTTGTCTAATTAATTTCATCAGGACGCTAATTTCTATATTTCTCCATTTATTGCAAGTTCCATCCTCATCTCAATCATATGTTTTTTAAACCCTGCTTTTTCATAAGCCTTAATAGCAGGAAGATTATCATTATACACCTCAAGTCTCATTTCAGTGATTCCTTTGCTTCCAGTCCATTTTTTTAGTGCATCAAGGATCAGATTAATTATTCCTTTGCCGCGATGCTCTTCAACAACAAACATAAAACCCAGGTAAGCATAGGTGCTATGCCTTAAATATGGTTTTGATTTTTGAATACGCGCATAGCCGGAAGCAATAATTTCTTTATCAAGTTCTGCTACTACTACTTCAACATCCGGATCTGTGATCA
>JBDTWI010000091.1:0-4216 GCA_040006775.1 Saprospiraceae bacterium | reverse complement strand
ATCCGGTAAAATATACCTGGACTCCACCGGCAGGCTTAAGCTGTGCAAATTGTGCAGTACCCAATTTAATAGATGACCTGGACCGGAAGTATAAAATAGAAATAAATAATGCTCAAAACTGCACGGCAAACGATAGTTTGCTCGTTACTTACCTTCGAGCTAATTATTTTATGCCCAATGTCATCAAGCTTCAAACTCAGAATATAGGTAATAACAATAAATTCTTCATTCAAGGAAATATTTCTGGTTCTTATGATCTGCAAATCTTTAACCGTTGGGGAGCTATGGTATTCACTACAAAGGATTTGCTCATCAATGACCCATCAAGTGGTTGGCTTCCCTCAGAGACCGGATCTCCTCCGGGAGTTTATGTATACAAAGTAATAGTGCATACTGTGAACGGTGATGTATTGAAGGCCGGGGACGTTACGGTGTTGGATTGAAGCAAATAGATATCAGTTCACTTCTCAATAAAACATTTGGCCATCTTAATTTAATTGTAATAAATCCATCAATAGATCCTACTTGGAACACAGCCAAAACACCAAATAGAAAAAAATAACACTACGATATACTTATTGAATTTGGATTAATCTCATATTTGAATAAAATAAAGACAAATATGAGCGATCAAATAACCCATACCGTCACTGAACATGATCTTCAGGATATGATTCTAAAAGCTATGAAAACAGCCCTGGCAGAATGGGCTCCACCTTCCATCCCAACTCAGGAAAAGAACCTTTTTAGCCGGCAAGAGGTGTGTGATCAATTAAATATCACCTTACCCACACTTGGCCGGGTATTGAAATCCGGGCATCTCCAAACTTACAAAATCGGGAAAAGGAAAATAATGATCAGGGCTGAGAACCTTAAAAATTACATTTCAAATCAGCGAGCTTCATAATCTACCGTGGAATGAATTCCAAGAAAACGGAAATGTAGGTGGAAACACGAGGTAATGTTTAGCACTTCTCAACGATGAGATTTTCCAAAGGAATTACTTGTCCTAACTTTAAGGTTACAAGATCGAGAATAAGCATTCATCAATAGTTTTAAAAAGGTAATTAATAGGTATCGAGATGTCCTGCTTATTGTTCATTGCGCAATATAAGGACTCGGTAATTATTAAAAGATAGCCCTTGGATAATTATTAACTAAGAAAAAGCGTAATCATTTTGTTAGTAATTGATAAATTGGCTTCGGAACACAGGACCACTTCATTCACTCCCGGGTTCAAATTTCCAACCTGGCAAATGGACTTCGTAAAAGGAACTTCTCAATTAAGCCACCTAAAGTTTCCAGGATGCGCTTATCACCTGAAATATATTTTCACTATTGCTGTACTTTATTTAAGGAGGGAAGTAATTGAAGGATCACTACCTATTTTAGATAGCAGTTTTTTAATGTCGTAACCCTGGCGAAGTGCTGAGGAATTAGTAATTATTTCTTCAAGCTTTGATATAACTTTATCCTTCTTGCTTCGAATTTTTGTTGTATTCACAATTTCAATTAAATCATTTATTGGCAAATTTTTTAATTGGTCAATTGTGTAATCTTCCTTTAATTGGTTTTCGATATCAACTAGGTTTGGCACAATTTGGAAATAAGTCTTTAATTGGTCTCTAACTAATTTTTCAAAACCAGACTTGTCTAATGTTGAAGGGACCCAATCTTCAGTGCCCACACGGGAATAAAGATTGCCAACAAGCCATCCTAATTTTGCTTGAAAATTTTCTTGTAGTTCTAGGACCTTACTTTTAATACAAACATTATAATGTATTTCAGATTTAAGAGCTATTGAGACTCTTAAAAAAGCAACTGATGGATCAACAAAATTACGTGATACATCATGATGTAGATAAAAATAATCAGGTTCGTTGTTATTAAATAATCGCGATAAAAATTCAGAAAGTTTACTACTGTTTTTGGGGTCAATGAGTTTTTTAGTTATCTTTTCTATATTGGAAACCGCGAGTTCTTCAGCTTCCCTTTTTAAAGCATCCTCTAAAGAACGAATTGCTGCAATTGTAATATATCTTGACTTGCATTTGTCATCTCTTCTTTTTACTAAATCACAAGATTGAGTGATGACCAGAAAATACGGATAATTATTTGACTTGAAGTATGGATGAACTTCATCAATTACTGCAGATAAATCTGCCGTTTTGATTAAAACATCACCTTGCTTTAAGCATTCTTTATCAATAGTATCTGCATAGGTAAAATGGGCCATTCACGACAAAACTATGATTAAATATCAGAGTTCATTGGAGTTGAAGTTTTTTAATTGTGCTCCTATCTTTTCATAGTTAACTGAAAAGCGAACAACATCCTTTGATCCTGAAAATTTTATTGTCCTCGATTTTGGAAAATCAATTTCCACGAAATTTGACCGACTCCCATTTGAATCAGGAATCGTTGTAAAAGTTTCCTCACTGAATGCATAGCTTGCTTCCGGAAATGAAGTAGTGGTATTTATTTCTTTGTTAGACATTTGTTTGTATTTCGAGATTAAATAATTGGTGAAGTAAAGCAGTTGCTTGGTTTTTAAAATCAATAACTTTACCTGAAAGACATTCTGAAACCAGAGTTGCGGTGGTTGTTGGATAGTGAAAATTAAAATCAAAATCAAAATTGTACTTTTCATCTACACTTATGGCAAGATTGATGTTATAACCATTTTTCTGTAAAGTTCTTTTTATTGATTGATTTGAAGTTTGCCAACCATCATCAATGATTTTATCTGCATCAGCAAAATTCATAAGTGGAAGAAGAGCATCATTATGCTTTTGTTCAATGTATGCAAAATTAATACCAACTGCCACCAAAGGCGTGTGGCTAAGTGTCCGGCATAATTTTATTGCAATTGATTCCATTAGACTTAAACTTTCATCAGAGTTGTCAATTGACAATAATTGCACCCTATCAATACCAGGGGCAATAATTATATTTTTCACTCTGTATCTAGTAGGAACATCAAAATTTAATGAAAACTCAATTTCAATACTCGGTTTATCATCAAACAAGTTTGAACCCAACCAAAGCGGAGTAAGAATTGCAGGATTCCATTTACCTACAAGAACAATTGAGTAGGATAATTCCTTAATTACCATTCTTATTTAATACAAAATGAATGAGAAAGATTTTATCAATTATTTGGAATGGTCTAATCAACTAACGTGTCTTTATGACAAAAGAAACATTTATATTTCAAAGCTAGATCTTTCTTGTAAAGACCTTTTACAATAATATTCATAGGGAAGTTTTTTTCTTAAAAGATGCAGTAGAATCATATCAAGATATGACAATATAACAATATGTTTATATAAAAGTACTCTTTAAAATCCTTCAGCTAATTTATTTTAACTTTAACGCTTTGTCTATCATGTTATTACATATTAATCAATAGGATACATATTAAATATTTCTATATCGCGCCTTACTTTTTGAACTCCATGAAATCAAAATCCTTTATGCTACGAAAAGAGGATTTTGGCCACTTCAGCAGCAGAAGCTTCCCTTTTGATTTTTAAACCTTATGAGTCATCTTCTCAAAGAATTTCGTTGACTTTGTTTCGAAGCTTTCAACCCATTCCTCGTCCTTGTCAATTGCTTCCATGCAATCACCCATGCCATTTCTGAAGGAAGAAAAAATTTCTTCGACTTTGATTGCAATTGCATTTAAAGCGAGTAAATCTATTCCATATTGCAATCTAGCGGCTTCACCAGTGCCCCATGAATACCATATCATCTTTGCCACACCCTTTTCATATTAAATCTGACTCACTCGATTGAAGATGCAATAAACCGCATCTAGCAGCATACAGATCAGTCTCATTACATGGGAGAGGATATCTATCTAACATCCATTTTTTTACCCATTCCTTAAATACTTTCTTGCCTGAATGATTGTTTAAGTTCGACATGTAACTAAAGCTATCAATGGCCGAATAAATTAAAATCAATGCAGGAGTTATTCTGCCCTTCTCAAGGCACTCATAAATAGTTTCAAAAATATCATAGTAGTTACTGTAAAGTCCAGTTCTATTGTTCATTGTCATAAATGAAATATAAGGATTTGGACAAATAAATCAAATCAATTGTTTCTTGTTTTTTTCTCCTATAAGTTCAGAATATTCTGAACATATTGAGCATTCTAGAAAACATATCACCCTTTTTTGTTGAAGTTTTCCAAATTTTAGTTTGTTAAATA
>JBDTWI010000090.1:0-4249 GCA_040006775.1 Saprospiraceae bacterium | reverse complement strand
ACTCATCATTACTGGAGTTCCAAATGAGTGGACAGATCGGGGCTACAATTGGCTCAAAAGACAAATTGCAGTTTTAGTTGCAAATCGTGGAGCTAAACGAATAGGTTTCAAGGAAGATCCTGGATTTAACGTTAGGATAAATGCCCCTAATTTGGAAGGAGATAAACTTGAAAACATAAGAGACAAGTTATTGAAGGCGGGTTGGGGAACTTTGAAGGCAGAAATAAATAAGAAAGGTCAAGCTCATTGTACATTGGATGCTTTAGGTATTGGGAAAAGGGAGATTATTTCTGCCATAACTTTCCCTCACTTAAGATATATTTCGTTAGAACTTGCCATAATGGTAGATTCTCGAGAACAAATTCGAGATTCCAAAATTCTTTCACTTGGTTCATTGAAAGAGATCCTTGACGAATGGGGTGGTATTCAAGTTCGATATAAGGGTATAAGAGTTTATCCATACGGTGATGATGATTGGTTGAACATTGATAAGGACAGAGGATTACGAAAACTAAGTCCGATCAGTGAAAGTCAGCTATATATTTTTGCAAAAACCCTGAGAGGTGTTGACCCAGGAAGGTCTCTTTTAAATATGCTTTCAATGAAGAGTTACGTTGGAAGTGTTGAAGTAGGAGAATTAGCCGGAGGATTTGAACTTAAACTTAGCCGAGAAGGATTTGTAAATAGTTTGGCAGTTGATGAATTGCGGGAGTTTGTTCGATTCGCAATAGATTGGTCTACTATTCTTCGTGATTATTACTTGAGGCAGGAAGTCCATAAACGCGCAGATAAGGCAAAGGAAATATTTGAAGAACTAATTAATGAGAAGATTGAGAAAAGCAGAATCGTTGAATCTGCAATTGCTCACCTACACTCTGAATCTAAGGTTCTTTCAGATGTATTGCCTAGTGCTCAGAAAAGGAAATTTGAGAAGGTATTTCAAAGTGCTACGGAAGCTATTCAAAAGCAACACGAAGCTAATCAGGTTGAGCTAACTCATTTACGATTAGTTGCCTCGACATCAACTTTATTACTAATTTTTTCCCACGAAGTAAAATCACTTCTTGGCTTACTTGAACAAAGCAAAAATACACTTAAGATATTAGCACAGGAACTTCAGCCAAAACAGAAAAAAACAGTAGAAGAAATCAATACGAGATTTATTGATTTAAAAGATAGACTAGTAGAATTATTAAATATGACTTCACTTGTAGGTGGAGATAATAAAACATCTAAGCCTGGACAAGTTGCATTACTTGATAGAGTTAAAAAGGTTGAGAAAGTATTTGAGTTAATAACAAATAAATATAATATTACTATAGATCACTCTGGCATCCCAAACAATATGGCTTTCCGAAAAATTCTTGAAGCGGAGGTTTATGCTTTATTTTTAAATATTATTTCGAATTCTATAAAATCTGTAATTGCACATGGCGGTATCAAAATAATTGAGTTGAGCGCTGAAAGAGAAAATGGAATGAATTTGATCATTATACGTGATACTGGAATTGGATTAGATCCATCCCAATATGAGGAGGTGTTTACTCCATTTATATCAGATCCTGAAGGCAAATTATACAGCAATTTGGAAAAACGAATTAACCCTGAAGATAATATGATTGTTGGTTCAGGAAGTGGTTTGGGATTAGGTATTGTTAAAGAAATAGTTGTCGCTCACGGAGGTTCTATTAGATTTAAAAAACCACTAAAAAATTGGAAATCTGAATTAGAAATTAAAATGCCATGAATAAAAAATTAAGATTTATTTGGATCGATGATGAAAACAGAGAAGTTAGTTTTCAAAATATGAAAGCCCAACTAGGAATTATTGGAAAATTTATTAATATTACTCAAGCTAATGTAGATTATTTGACTGATATTAATAAAATTAAACCAGATCTCATACTCATTGATCACAACTTAACTAAATCCAATGATAAAATAAAAAAGGGGTCAACAATTGCATCCTTGATCAGAGAGAAACATCCTGATATAGCTATTGCCTGTGTTACTGGACAGTTGATGAATAAACCAATTGATACTTTGGAACAATCTTCTTATGAAACAGTGTTCAACATTGATGAAATTGAGAAAAACTATGAAACAATGAAATCAATTGCAAATTCATACAGGAAACTTATTGCAGGTAAACCAAATAATACAACTGAATTTATTGCATTACTTAATGCGCCAAAAGTAGATAAAATTAAATTAGAGTATATTGTTCCAAGAGAAATAAAAGACAATTTTAATGATAAAGCTTTATTTAAAAATACTTCACATTGGATAAGAAACATACTTATCGAAAGACCAGGTTTTCTATACAATCGACTTTGGGCTGCGACCTATCTAGGTTTAACAGAAAGAGGGTTTGAAAAAGTGGAAGAAATTTTTAAGACTGCGAAATATAATGGATTGTTTGCTGATAAAACGAAAGAAAGATGGTGGAAAAGTAAGTTACTTGAAATTCTTTCAAAAGAAGTTAAGACAACAGGGTTACCTTGGCAAAAAGGCAGGTCTTTAAAAGGAATTAACGCCCATAACTTTAGCAAGGATCATTATACAAATAATAATGAAGATTTACCTGAAGTTGTGGCCTATACTGACGAAACATCACGAGAACAATACCCAATGAAATTAAAATATACCGTGCCTCATCCGAGGTTTGATAAATTATTGTTCTTTGAAGAAATTAGAATGATGAAACTAGATTAAAAATGAAACCAATATTACCCCACACAGCTTTGAAGTTTAAACAAAATGAGATATGTACAATAGAGTACATTTTTAACCATGGTTTTTTTGAAAGCACTTATACTGAGTTAAGTAGTGCTGTCACTTCAACTTACAGCAAGTATAATGTACGTGATTTTAAAAACGGACGCAAAAATTTTGATTTTGATTTTGTTTCTGATTTTGATATAGAAATAGAAGGTCATCTTCATAGAATAATTATTCATGCCCAAGTAAATGGCAATTATGATTTCATGTCATACTCACTTGGTATTGCTGGTAGAGGGAATTCAAAAGATTTGATTAGACGTTTCCACTTTGATTATGATCATGATAAAAAAAGAATAAATCAGAAGGCATTTATTTCACACTTACAATATGGAGGTATAGGTGGTGCGGGGTTTTCTGGAGTGATTTTTAATACTAATAATATTGAACCTAAACTCTCCCTGCCTCGTTTAATTTATCCCCCTATAAATCTGGCATTGTTGTTGGATATGGTTTTCTGTGAATTTCAAAATGATTCTGCAAAAAAAATTATTGAAAACCCGGATTGGCGTGCGCTTGTAATGAAAAACGAAATATTTATTTTGAAAACTTATTATAATTCTATTTCAAATCACATTGAATCCAGTAGGCATAATAAGGAAACCCTAGTAAGAGATATTTGTTACGCCTAGAGAAATTACCATGTACAAGAAAAAAAATGGAGTTTATTATACGCCTTCAATTTTAGCTAAATATTTAGCTGAACCATTAATATTGAAAAATGAGCAAACTATTTTAGATCCAGCTTATGGGGAGGGTTCATTACTTTTAGCAGCGGAAAGTATTTTCAATGAAAAAAACATTGGAAACAAAATCCATTTATATGGGTGTGATACGCAACCTGTTAATGGTTTATTAAAACATTTACCAGAGGCTAATCTTGTCAAAACTGATTTCTTTGATTACCCTGTTGAAATGAAATTCGAAACAATTTTAATGAACCCACCTTTTGTGAGGCACCACATCCAAAACGAAAGAAAGATAAGTAAATATAGAGCTTTACATAAAGAACTAGAGATTTTGAATAACTCTTCTGACCTATGGGCCTTGTTCATGGTAAAAGCTGTTTCACATTTAAAAGTGAACGGGAATTTGGGTGCAATTTTACCTTGGGCATTTTTGCAAGCAGACTATTCAAAGCCTCTTCGAAAATGGCTATCAGATAAATTTGGCAGAATTGATGTTGTTGCACTTAGTAACAAATATTTCCAAGATGCTGATGAAAGAGTTGTCATTCTCTGGTTAAAGCATTATGGACAAAAAAATTGTTCACTCAGTATTGCTGTCTCTAATAATATTAAATCAAGTATTGGGTATTCAAATATTACCTTGAAGGACTGGTTGGCAGATAGAGTTTCTTACAATGCCGGAAATGTTCCCGAAGATGTTCTGACGAGATTTCAATCTGAATATGGGTTTACAAAATTTTCTGATCATGCTACTGTTAAAATTGGAGTTGTGACTGGAG
>JBDTWI010000089.1:0-4550 GCA_040006775.1 Saprospiraceae bacterium | reverse complement strand
TAACGTTTTGGGGCTTTGCGAAGAAGCGGAATTAGAAGCACAAATGTTCAATTTAGCACAAATGTTTATTAGAATTCCGAATGTTCAATTTAGCACTGAACCCGCTTTTTTGCAAAACCCCTGTTAGCTGTAGTGCTTTTTCGTCACACCGTTTTTGTTATTGAATAAGCTCTTTAACTTGTCTAACAAACTGTCCAAATAATACTGCAACGATTGAGTAATACAAAATACCCCAAAAATAAAATTTAGGTAGTTCAAGTATTTCTGTTGTCAGTAAAAGTAATATGAGGTTAGCAAACACAAAACAAAGAGATAGCCCAAAACTTCTGATGGTCATTTTTTTAATAGTGTCGTACTGAATTTGATTGTGTTCAGTGTTTTGCAAATCAAAAGTAAACTCATTAAGTCGATAGTGTAATTGATGTTTGTCGATTACTTCTTTTAAAATTCTTACACCTTGTAAATTTCTGTCATAAATTTTTTCAAGCAAATGATAATCGTCTCCTTTTATGTAGTCGTTAAGCGTTTTTTCATTCGCTACTTTTTTTGCCAAAATAAATCCTTTCAGAAATCCAATTTCTGTACTGATGTTTTGCAAACGAAAAGTTGCGAAAGCTCCGATTAAACCTGTAACGGTTGCCACAATAGTAGCAACCGTTGCAAAAAGAAATTCTAAAATGTCTGCGTTTGGCATTTCTATGCGTTTACTAATCCTATTCTGGTTTTATTAAACTTGTTTTCAGCAATTTCCTGTGCAATAAAATGCCCCACATTTCCTGCAAAAATTTGTTTGGCTTCACTTTTCGGAAAGTAATTTTCTTGTGAAAGATAATTTCCATCTGCATCGCCTTCTACCACCATAGTTGGGCAAATGAAAAGATAATTAATGTCTAAAGGTGCAATGTTGGTGTAGGCTTCCCAATGGTCGGCTCGCTGGTTTTTTAAAAACTCGGGTTGTGCCGCCAAATCTCTACGTAAGGTTTTAGCATCAAACAATGTAAGTCCAGAACCTGCAACTAAAATTAACCGTTGATTGCTTGAAATTAATTTTGCCAATTGTTTTCCAACTGGTGCAACTACCATTGTTCGGTCTTCATAATTTCGGTTTCCTACTGCTGAAACTACAATATCAAAACCTTTTATAGCTTCTTCAATTTTTATTTCATCATTCAATTCTCCTGTTATAATGTTTACATTTTCAGGGTATTCAGTTTGTCGGATATACACTGTTACCTCATTTCCTGCTTTGATATTTTCTTTTACGATTTGTTTTCCCATTAAGCCCGTTGCTCCGAAAACGATTACCTTTTTCGTCATATTTATTTATTTTAAGAATTTAATTATTTCAGATATTGTTTTATCAATCGTTAGACTTTCTTCATAAAATTGAAATTGAATTTGCGAACCCAACCAAACTAATTTTTTATTTTTGGCAGGAATTAATACAAACAATTTTCTGGGGATTTCAGAACCAGTTGCTGCTTTGTCTGCGTGAACCACCAATGTAGGCAATTTTAAATTTTTCATATCATCTGCAATATTGGTTGTCCATAATTCCAATTCACTCATTTGTGTAATTCTATTTTCCCACAAACCCCTAAACGAAAAGTACGGTTGATGATTTGCCCAAGGCAAATACCATTCTGCAATTGGTTTTGCAATCAATAGAGCGACATCCTCATCTTTTTCTTTCACAATTTTGATATAATTTACTTCGCCGCTTTTTTCAAATTTTGCTTTCGAAATTTTTGCCTTTTCAATTCTTAAATTGGTTTGTTCTACTCCACCATTATACATATCTGCTGTTTCAGGAGTGAGATAATGTCCTGCAACTATCGACAATGTTTTTATTCTACTATCTTTATTACTTGCTTTAATTGCCCAATTTGCACCTTGACAAATTCCCAATATATTGATGTTGTTTTTATCCACTTCTTTTCGGGTTTCTAAATAATTGATAGAGGCACTAATATCTTCTACCTTAGCTTTTCCGCTTTCAAATCTTCTGGGTTCACCTGCGCTTTCTCCGTGAAAACGTGGGTCGTAAATCAAAACTACAAAACCTTCTTTTACCAATCGTGTAGCATATTGCATTGGACTTTGTTCTTTTACAAAAGCAACTGGACCCAATACTGTAAAGGCAGGCAGCGGTTTTGTTTGGTTTTCAGGAATAAATAATATCCCTTTTATTTCTGTTCCCTCGCTTTTAAAAATTACCTTTTCGGTGGTATAACTCATTGTTTTATTTTGGCTATATGTAAAAGTGATAGCCGACAAAAAGACTATTACAATTAAGAATAATTGTTTCATTATTTCTTTGAGTTTAAATATTTAATAACCAACTTTGCCGTTTCTGTTCCACTGCTTCCTTGTTGTCCGCTGATTAAATTTTTATCGGCAACTGCAAAAGATTTATAAGGAGTTCCACCAGTTACATATTTGGTATTCAGTTTTTTTGCTTCATCTTCAATGCGGAATGGTTGCATTTTTTTACCTGCTCCTTTATCTACAATATCTTCTTCAGCATTGCAGAAACCTGTCCACTTCTTCCCTTCAGCTAATAATTTTCCATTGCTCAATTTAGTTTTTAACAAAATGGCTGAACCGTGGCAAATGGTAGCCGATGCTTTTCCTGCTTCATAAAATTCCGCAAAAAGTTTATGTAATTTTTCATTATTATAAAATGTTTGCATTGGTCCAAGTCCACCAACTACAAATATGCCATCAAAATTTTCCATTTTTATTTCGTCTAATTTTGTGGTGTTTTCCATTAAAGCAACTGTTTTTGGATTGTGTTTAAAACCAGTACTTACCAAATCCAATTCTCTTGCATTAGGACTTTCTGGGTCGCTCCATCCGTCAAAAATGATTTTGCCACCTTCAGGCGAAGCAATAGTCATTTCATAACCTGCTTCTTGAAAAGTAGAATAGGGTTGTGCTAATTCGCTTAACCAAAACCCAATTGGATAACCTGTAGTTTCTGATTTTACTTGGTTGGAAACTACAAATACAATTTTCGTTTTTTTGTTTGTTTTACGTTGATTTTTAGCTTGTGCAAAGCCAAATGTTACTAACAAGGTCATTGCAATGGTTGTGATAATTGTTTTCATTTTATTAATTGATTTTGTAATTATTTATTTTAGAAATTAATGTTTCAATTGAAACTCCATTCAGTCTTTCATAATTTAACTGAAATAGCCAAATAGCTTGTTTAGCATCACTTTCAGTAGTGATTTTGAAAAGTACCCAACCTTCATATTTGCCACCGTAAGGAAATTTTTTGGCAAGATTATTTTTGAGAAGTGGTATTCGTAATTCGTTAGTGGTAGCCAAATGCACAGAACCATCTAAATGAATGTGTCCCAATTCATTTTTACCTAAATAAAAATCTGCTCCATCTACTTTTGTACTGTCGTATAAATCCCAATGCGTTGCTGAAATAACATTTCTCCATTGTTGAATGGCAGTACTTACCATTTGTGGATACATTGACATTGTTGGTGGTGGTGCAAATATTCCTTTTTCTTCGAGTGTCATTTTATTAAAATTTGATACTGCAAAGATGAAGGCTTTGTAAAAGAAGATGTTAGGACTAATCGTGAGTTTGTTGGTACTTTTACGATTTGTTTCTAAAATCTATGGGTGAAAGTCCGATTTGTTTTTTGAAATATCTTGCAAAATAACTGCTGTCTTCAAAACCTAATTGGTCTGCAATTTGGCTTACTGTTAATTCCGAAAAATGAAGTAATTGTTGTGCTTCTAAAATAATTCTTTCTTGAATTATTTCGGTGGTTGTCTTTCCGCTTGTTGCTTTTACAAAAGTGTTTAACTGGTTTGTAGAAATATTTAATTGAGAAGCATAGTCTGAAACAAATAGTTTTTTAGCAAAATTCAAGTCAACCAATTTTTTGAATTGCTTAAAAATTACAATTTGTTGTTTGCTTTTATTTTGATTGGTTTTGGGTGAAAATATTTTTTGAATTCGTCTTAATAACACCAACAATAATGCTTGAATTATTTCGATTGATTTTTCATTGCTGTTACTTTCATCGTAAATTAAGTCAACAATTGGTTGAAGAATATTTGTATCTGCTTTGGTAAGTTGTAAAAATGGATTTTCGTAAAGGTTGTCTAAAAATGAAAGTGCAAAAAGAATATTTTTATCTTGAAATATTTGCAGTAAAAAAGTTTCTGTAAATAAGATTATAAAGCCCTCAATATCGTCCCATTCTTCAAATAAATGTAGTTGTCCTGGCGAAATAAAAAACAAGGTGTTTTCGGATATTGAATAATTTTTAAAGTCAATATGCTGTTTGCTGTTTCCTTTGGTAATCCACATTACACTATAAAAATTGTGCTTATGTGGAAACTCAATATTTTCAGGCTCTACCATTTCTTCAAATCTGTCCGCCAAAAAATCAACCTGTTTGTCAGGTTGATTTATGAGGTCAGCAATTGATATGGTTTTGAACATTTCGCAAAGATAATTAAGTCTGGATTTTTGTCAATTGGTATGAGTTCGTGGGGTGTCACGCAGCATTACAGCTAAC
>JBDTWI010000088.1:0-4616 GCA_040006775.1 Saprospiraceae bacterium | reverse complement strand
TGTTATCATCCGGTTTTTTTACTTCCAATTAATCTTACCATAAAAATTTCCATCCTCAATCACAATTGTATCTGGAATAGTTCCAATAAATGCGGTATCTCGAACCACTTTTGCTTGAAATTTTCCACGAATGTCACCAGATTGTTTATTAAGTTCAAGAATTTCAAGAAAGTAAGACGGATCTGATTCCTTTAGACTATATCTACCTGTTACAACATCACCGTCTGAGGTAAATTCGCTATAAGTAATCCTATAAAGAGTATCCAAAAATGATGGCTCGATTGGATTAAATAAATATTTACCTTTTTTCAAAGGAATGAAATTCATCAAAATTTTACCTCGAAGTTCATTAGACTCATTATAATGGAGAATTAATATACTAATACATGTATCGGGGCTGCAATATTCTTTTGATTTAAATACCCCTGTTTTTCCTTTCAAGAGAATACCATTTAAAGTTGCAGTGCCTTCTCCATAAAATCCAATTTCATCAAAAATACTATCTTTTTCACAGGAAAATACCAAAGTTGCTATAACAATCAATAAATACTTTTTCATCCCTAATCCAATTTTAGAATTTTAAAACTTTTAATATCTCCTTGAATTGCAGTCTTTAATATTATTACTCCTTCAGGCAATTTCGAAATATTAATTATCTCATGTTGAAGTCCTTTGGAATACTGTTTTTTCAAGCTTGATATTTCACTTCCAACACAATTTAGTAAAGTAAATGAAACATTTGAATTATCATATTCTGCAATAAATTCAATATTTATTTGATCAGAAGTAGGATTTGGATATACATTGGAAGAATTTTTTCCATCTTTTACTAAATTTTGTGGATGGAATGTGCATCTTTGATCTGTATGTGGTAGAATTAATACTTCGAAAAACCTAAATATTATGTTACCTAACGAATTACTAACTTTTACCCTTAGAAATACTTTTTTACCTAAAGGATAATTTTGAGAGTTAACTATTATAAGTTGATTTGTTGAGTAAACATTACCCCAGTTTATCCCATCTGTTGAAATATGCCATTCATATGAATATGGAGATCCAGTTCCTGAAACATCAACATAATACTGCCCAGTAAAAGGCTTGCATAGAATTTCTTCACCATTGATTTCTGCATCTAAGGGAATAAATGGGTCGGGATTGTAACCAGCTACAATGCAGGAATGACCATCTCTAATCCAACGTGCATTATCTCTTGAATCTGGAATACCAGTTGGGTGGCCTTTAAGACTCACATTTGGATTTGAATAATAAAGTAATCTTTGATTCTCGTCTCTTAATTGATGCAAAATTGTAGAATAATTCTTCCAAGAACATAACCAACATCTTCGATGCCCCCAACCAGAGCCATGCTCAAATGGACCTGTATTATCACAACCATTATTTAGAAAAGTTTCGCATCTCTGATGCCTACCACCAATGACATGACCAAGTTCATGACTAAAGGTAAAATTTGAATTGATACTATTACCTTCAATAATTCCAAAGGCGAAAGCTTCCTGTGGATTTCCAAGATTTTGTATTGGAACACCTCCTAATATTCCTCCATTATATCCAACATCGGTAATTAATATAACGACATCAGCAAGATCAGTATTCCTCCAAATTGCAACTTGAATCGACGTCCTTAAATCTGCTAAATCTCCATCGAAGTCTGCTTGATCTTCATTAAAACCTACCCACTCCCTAACATTTGCATTCACTACGCAAGTATTATTAATTGCGCTGTTCGAGAAAGCCTGATTCGTTTGACTGATTGCGAGGTTCGCCATATCATTAATTCCAGCTACTCCAAAAGCATCTTCAGCATTTTGAGTAAATAAAAAGAGTACTCTTATAGCACAACCCCCTGTTCTAGGCTCCAAATGAATTTCAGGCACTTTTAATTCTTGACCTTCAGTTGGTGACGAAACGATACATTCTTGTTTGGAGGCAAAGAATTCTGGATTTATCTTTCCTAAAACTGAATAACTCTCACTTAATGCTAATAATTCGTATTTGGTGTCATCTACTACGATATAACCGAATTTCCTTCCTTCTCTTGATACTATCATGATTTCTCCATCCAAACAAGTGCATTGGCAAGTATCTGAAGGTGGCTTCAAAGTTCCGTAATAATAATAATCTTGCTCATTGATAAAACGAGAATTTCTTGGTTCAAACTCCAGTATTCCACAATCGTCTGAAGTGAGATCAATTTGAAGATTTCCATCTTCATTTACACTAGAAGAAAGATTGTTCAATTGTACAATCTGGACTGATGAGAACTTAGGAAACCCGCTAATTGTTTGATAAGTACTTAAAGTAGATCCACTAATACTAGAAACAAATGGATATCCTGAAATTAAATTTACTTGGGCAAATATGTTCATTGTTCCCAAGAAGAATATAATAGAAAAAATTAAGCATTTTTTCATGATTAATTAATTAAAAATGTTAACGACTAAATATAAGTCGTTTGGGAAAAATTCCCGATACCATCTTCAAATTACTTCTCAAAAGTAATACTTTCCTCTGTTCATTACTCTAAGCGTCCATCTTTATTTTGTCCGCTTATTCCTGAGTTAATTTGTAGAACAATCAGATTTCAAAGTTTTGATTTTCATTTAATCGATGATAACTCTGTATATACGCATTGCGTATATATTTGCCTAAGAAGTACCAATAAAATCTCTAAATCCAGTCATTCCAAAAGCTTTAATTTCTAGATATTATTTATGCTTAAAGCAAAGTTAATTATATTCTTATATATTTAAGTAGAAGTTTGAAACCAGAATGTTCAATCAATCTTTTAGCTGTAATATGACGCTTGAAGCTGTCATCTTGTTTGAAGCTGGCAGACATAAGCAGGAAACATGGCGTTTGAAGCTTGAAGCTTGAAGAAAACAGCGTTTGAAGCTTGAAGCTTCAAATGAACAAAGCTGGAAGCTTCAAGCAAACTTAATATTCCGAAGGAAATAAAACTGTAGTTGACTTTCTATCAGCTTCTGTAATAATCCAAATCTTAAGTTCTGATATCAATAATGGCTTAGGAATATTGTAAACTGAAAATAATCTAGATCCGTTACTTAGGGCTAGATTATTGTTGTCAGTATCTTCCTCACCACAATCTCCCCAATCTAATGACTTATGGCGATTCAATGAGAAAATAATAAACTTAGTAAATGGAGTGTCAATCGCGACCAAGTCACCAACAGATCTGCTTAGAAGAATTGTGCCAAGAGGAAAATAATTGTTTTTCATAGGTTGTAATATTATAGTTAAAAAAATAGTTGCTTTTTAAAAAATCTTAGGCAACCATTTTTAAGCGAGACTGCAACTGACAAGGTGGATCTTTTTTTATCTTAGTACGGTCATTTGAAAAATGATGACCAATATTTAAGATAAAAAATGGAGCAGAGCGAAGCGATAGCAGACCTTGACAGTTGCAGGCGAAGCAATACATTTGCCGTTGGATTTTTTAAAAAGCATTGACTTGAACACTAGGACTTGAAGCTAGAAGCATCAAGTAACCAGGACTTGAAGCTAGAAGCATCAATAACTTGGACTTGAAGCTAGAAGCATCAAGTAACTTTAAGCATCAAGTAACTACGAACCTAACTACTCATCTTTTCTGATGAGAAATAAATTTTGGCGACGGCGGCCGTTGGCGGCGGCGACGGTCGATCAGGAAGCTTAAGAATGACTAATCGATTATAAAGTTAAAGTATGATAGGATTTTTTGAGGTACAACTATATGGATGTAATATATAGGTATCGATTCTTTTAACTTTATAATTGATCAGTTAGGCGGCTTCCGTGCGGCGTGATTTTTACCAGTCATGATATAGTACTTAACTGATTTTTATAGTTTTCAATATAAAGGTTCGAGTATCACGACGAGACCGTCGGCCAGCGGCCGCCTGAATAGGAAAGGCTGCGGTGGGTATATAAGTCCTGCGATTGAAGGAGTGTAATGTAGTGCAATGAATAGCGGAGCGAAGTGTAGTGTATGAATGGAACGAAATGAATCGAAAGAAAGAGCAGGTCTTATATAAACAGTAAAGCAGCCTAGTGTCGCCGCTCAGCTTACTTGCATATATCGTGACAAAGGTCTGCGAGGTACGAGCAGTCCTGTACCCTCCGACAAATGGCGGAGGGTTGGCGCGATATATGCGTAAGCTGTCCCGGCGACACGCCATATTTCCGATGAACGTAAATATTTTTTTGGGAAGGAGGTTGGTAATTGTTGAGATCTTTTTTTGCGAAAGTTGAAATTTTTAATGCCGATTTCAAAATCCAAAATTATTTGCATAGTACAAATCAGCACATTTGAATACATTTCATTTGATGCATTAAAAAAAATTATTAAAAATGCATTTTTCTAAAAAATTAATTGCAAAACAAACTTTCAGAATCGCTCAGGATTTAATTAGATAAGCAAGGTGAAGACTTAATGTTACCGTGATGTAAATTATAGTCTCACATAAAATTGAACCCTTAAAATGGCTGAATTTTGTTTTTCTTTTTTTTCGCGCAAATTTTTTTTCTTTTTTTTTTAAAAAAAGTTTTAAAAAAATTAGGTCAGTATTAAAAAATTGTGCTTTTTGTCCCATAAC
>JBDTWI010000087.1:0-4655 GCA_040006775.1 Saprospiraceae bacterium | reverse complement strand
GCTTTTGTGTGTCGGCTTTGTGTGCCTTGCAAATGTGCCTGACTTGGTGCGGTGGCTCATTTATTCCTGTAACTAAATATTTCTTCAAAGTCAAGAAGTTTCAGCATTTCAAAATCGTTGGCATAGTGCTTTATGAACTGGCTGACAGGTAATGCAATATTTTTTATAAAAGAGTTTCCCTTTTGTTGTAAAATATATTCATCTAACCATAAGTTTTCATTCTTTATTTTATAAGTAAAGTCAATCTCTTCAATGAGCATCGAAAGTTCCTTTGCTTCGTCAAAGTCAGTACAAATAAAACCTTGTTTCAAATTTTCGGTTTTGTGCAACCTAAGTTTGTATATGTTTTTACCGTCAACTATTAAATGATGCCGTTGCCAATAATACATTTTATCCTTAAATGAATAGTTGAAGTCAATGTAAGGCTCACAAGCATTAACTAACTTCTTATCAAACTCCTTTAAATTTTCAAATGCAAAAATCATTGTTCTTCTATTATTTTTTGTTCGCCAATTGTTATTTCGTAAAGTTTATAAACTAATTCATCAATTTTCTTTTCCTGTTCGCTACTGTCTTTCCCTTGCTGTTTAAGTGCAATTATTTTTTCGACCAGTTTTGCTATTTCATTAGCGTCCTTTTCTACGGGTTTGTAAATTGGAATTTCAAGTAATGGTTCTTTGTCTAATTGATAAGAGTTGCCTTGCATTTTACCTTTTTTGCGAAGCCAAAAAGCAACAAGTTTTGAGTTGAGTAACCCTGTTAAATATTTTAGGTTTATCCTGTCGGATTGAACTACTAAAAAAGCTCTTGAAACAAAACAGTCAAAGTCAGTGTAAGTAAATCGTGGTTCTGACGGACACTTTCTTAGTGCAAATATTTTCTCACCTTCAAATAAATGCTGTTCTCTTGTCCTGTGTAAACCGTAAGGTTTATTGTCAGAAGTTATGATGCTTTTGAAATTGTCTAAATGCTCTTTAATTTTAGGATAATCATTGATTGGAATTTTCTTTGTTTTTTTATCGAGTTTCCCAATGTCCGATTTTGTATAAAGTATCCAATACTTGTTTTCTGAATTGCCTGAATATTTTTGAAGTTGCTCCGTTGTGTAATATGGTTTAATGATTTCTTTCTCTGCTTTGCTAAACTTCTTTTTTTCAAACTCATCAACAGTTAGCACAAAAACTCCATCACCAACATTTGCTTTGCCTTTTAGTTTTTCACCATTTGCTTTACTTACAAAATCTTGTAGCACGTCAATTCCCGAACCAACCTCGGCTTGTAGTTCTAATTCTTTATCAGGTTTTTCTCTTAAAGTAAAATTGTGCTTTGATTTAATTTTGTCAAGCAATTCTGAATTTGTATCGGAATTGAAAGTCAAAGTTTTATTTAATGCTCCTGCTTTATTTATTTTCGGTTCAAGGAAAACGCAATTGTCTGTTGGTACGGCTGACAATAAGTTTAAAGCGTTTTCGAGAGTTAGTTTATTTCCTTCTAATCGCCTGTAATCAAAATTGTAATCGTCTGTTGTTTTAGTGTTTTTGAAAAGCATAATCATAGTTTGAATTGAGGCATTTTCAAAAATCATAAATGCTCCAAAGTCTGTAAGGTTTACGATTTGGCTGTTTTGAATTACAATGTTTCGATAGTTTGAAGCTCCTGCATTCGTAACCCAGTTGTTTGTTGCGATGTAGCACAAATAATTATCGGGTTTCAAAATCTTCAAACCTAAGTCGCCAAACAGATACCAAATGTCCATTTTGCCTTGATAACATTTAAGGTTTCGTAAACCGTTAAAAGCATCACGGTTAGTATCTTCTTTGATGTATGGTGGATTTCCAATAATTAAATCAAACCCTTCAAACTCTCCTTTGTTGTTCAGCACTTCGGGAAATTCAAAACGCCACTCAAAAGCATTTTTATACAAGGCATTTGTTTTTATATCTTCAATTTCCTTTGAGAGTTTTGTAATGTCTGCTTCTAACTTTTGTTGTTTTTCTTTTCTTGCTTTTTTCTCCTTGCTGTCAAGTTCAAATAGTTTACCTTGATTTAAAAGATTGTAAAGGTCGCCACTCAACTTACTTAGCTTAATTACCTTCGGGTCATTGTTAAAAATTTCTGTTCTAAAATCAGATTTTATGCTGTCAATGATTTTCTGTAAACCTCTTTTTACATCACGGCTTTTCTCGTTCTTATAATCGTTTACAAAACCTCTGTATGCTTTTATATCATACTTAATGCTTTTTAATGCTTTAGTCAAATCCGCATCTAACGCAAAACGGCTTAATAAACTGTTTCCGCATTTTATGTTGATGTCAATATTTGGAAGCGTTTCAAGCTCGGTGTATTCTGCTTCTTTGTAGTAAGCATTTTTTAAAAGTTCAATCCATAAACGCAAACGGCAAATGAGAACTGATTTGGGATTGATGTCAACGCCGAACAAACAATTTTCAATAATGGTTTGTTTTTGGTGAAACAAGGTTTTTTGCAAACGCTGAACTTCTTTGCTAATTGGCTTCCCGTTTTGCAGTTTGTATTCAATAGGGTTTCCTTGTTGGTCGGTAATTATTAGTTCATCATTTACGATTTCAATTTCATAACCACTTAGATTGTTGCCTTTGTCGTCAGCCAAAATTCCTATTTCGGCTTTAATGGCAATAATTTCATTGAGTGCCGAAACTAAAAAGTGCCCTGAACCTACTGCTGGGTCGCAAATGTGTAATGAGTTTATGATTTCATTTGCTTTTAAAACATCTTCTGTTTTGTAATGCCGTGAAGTGTAGTTTTTAATATCTTCAAACTTGTCAAATAGCTTTTTGCCTTTTTCTGATAATGCTTCGTTGAATTTTTCTACAATTGCTAAACGAATAGATTGACGGCACATATACATTGTGATAAATGCAGGTGTGAAAATTGAGCCGTCACGGTAGCCGTTTATTTTTTCAAATACTTTACCAAGCACCGAAGCATTTATCAGTTGCTTGTTGTCTTTTTGCCAATCTTCTGTTCCTTCACTGGCAAAGTCGTAAGCATCTAAAAATTGAAATAAGTAATCCAAAGAGGGCAGCGAAGCTGCCTTCTTTTTGATTTCTTTTAAGATGGTTGTATTAATTAGTTCAAGTTGTCCGTCATTTTCAAGTGAATTGATTTTTATCGTTTGGTCTTCCAGTTCGCTGATTTCAAAAAGAGAACTGTTTAAGTACGGAACACGGCTGTATTTATTTTTGATGGCTTCCGTTCTGTCGGAAATGTTTACGGCTAAAACTTTATGAAAAAGTTTAAACAGTTCGTCATAGTCGTGAATGGTTTCAGAATTTAAAAAACGATAATCTTTATTTGCCTGGTGGTAGGAAATGAGTTGACCTTCCAATAATTTCAAAAATAAAATCCTGTTTATCCAAGTAATACAGAGTTCTAACGCAATGTTGAATGTTTGTTCCTCTTTATTTTCGCCATATACTTTGATGTCGGGAATACGATGAAAAGTATCTTCCGTTTTTAATGCTTCAATTGTCAATTCAATTAGAGAAGCGGCATTTTTGTTTTCTTTCTTTCGTCTGATTACATTTTTTGTTCCTTCTCTGGCTTCTTCAAGTCCAATAATGTGAAGCAACTCTTTGTAAAATCTTTCATTAAGTGTGTTGCTGTCGTTTGGTGAAGCAATTTTTAAAAGATGCTGCGGTGAGAGTATTTTATAAAGTGCAACAAGCTCTTTGTCGTCATCTGTTGTGGTGTTGCGGAGAATTTTCTCGTAATCTCTGATGTCAAAATAAACGCAAGGAATTTCAACATCAATTTTGGAAACCATTTTTGCAATTTCCTCATAAAACCAAGGATTGTCTTTCTTGTCGTTTACTTTGGTTTCGTAAAGTTTGCGGATTTGAGTGTTTCGGTAAATGTGTTTGTCAAAGTAGTTTGCATCAATGATAAACCATTGGTTTATGTCAGTTACAACCAGTTGTTTTAACTGAACATTTTCTTTTGCGTTTCGCTCTGTTAGATAGTAAAGAATAAGTTCGTACAATGCTTTTTTGTTGGCATTGTCAGCCGAAACCATTTCGTTTTTGTTGGAAGGTCGCTTGGCTTCAATGATTACTGCAACATCTGTGTCGGTTGATTTGCCGATGTGAATTACCAAATCCTTTTTGTCTTTGGTATTTATGGCGTTGCTGTCAATGTAAAAAGTGTCACGCAAAAAGTCACGAAGATTGTTTTTTAAATGCTCTTCGCTTTCGTCTTTAGGTTGCTTTTCAATAACACTAATCTTGTCAAGCAAAGAAATGAGGTTCGATTTAAACTTATCTCTTTCGCTTTCAGAAGGTCTTTGTTTTAAAAACGCTTTCAGTGCTTTTTTTGGTGATTGTGTTATTAATCTCATCTATTTTATTCAGTCAGTTTTTATAATCGGCTAATTTAAGCATTTATTGTCTTGAAGAGTGTCGCCCTGTCTACCAGTTGGGTGGTGGGTGGGCTTTGGTGTTGAGTATAGTTATTTGCTGATGTATTTTGTTGAAGCCGATAAGAATTCCGTCCGCTGGGGTGGGTGGGCTGTGCGTTGGCACAAGGCAGGCTCTTTTGCAAGGTTGGCTTTTGTGTGTCGGCTTTGTGTGCCTTGCAAATGTGCCTGACTTGGTGCGTTGGGTCGTGTCGGCAAAGTC
>JBDTWI010000086.1:0-4662 GCA_040006775.1 Saprospiraceae bacterium | reverse complement strand
CGTTGGCAGTAATTGTTAAAGACAAAGACCCTTGCAATATGAACATTGAATTAAAACGACTAGACACATTAGACCCAAATTTTGAAAACATATTTTCAGAATTTGAAGATACTTTTTACGATATACTTTCCAACTCTTATTCTACATATTATGGTAAAGATTATCACTCTGACAGAATTAGAAAAGGGCACGCAGTTCTTTATGTTGCATTTGTAGACAATTCACTAGTAGCAGTTTCATACATTAAGAGAAATTTGAGACGAGGTGGTACAGCAGTTTATCCACCTGAATATAGAAAATTGGGTCTTGCTCAACAACTTGTTGAAATGTCATTAAAAGATTTTCCAAATCAATATACAATTTTGAGTACAAATTTTGAGTATAGCCACAAAATGCTCAACTTAATGGAAAAAGTAGGTTTTAAAAAGGCAACAACTATTAATGAAATTAAAAGTATAGTTGGGGGAGAATTTAGCTTGCTATCAAACTTTCGACAATTTCAAAACTATTATGTGTTTGATAGAGAAAGTGAAAAAAGGGAAACTAAAAGAGAATTCTTAACTTTACTTCATACATTTTAATATGCATAATTTAGATAAAGATACTTTGATTAAAATCCTAACTGGCTTTGCTGTCGTACTATCAGCTTTATTAGCTGGAATTTTAGGTTTTTTTGTCCAATGGAAATTAAAACAAGTAGACAACTCTTTATTAAAGAAAAAAGAAAAAGAAAATCAAAAAATTAAATTTCATATTCCTCTCTTGAGAAATCTTTATGAATTAGATGACAGATTTGATAAAATATTCAAGACCCTACATACTAATTGGCTGAATGGTGAATATCTAACTGATATTAAAAATAAAAAAGGTTTTGCTGAAACACCTAACAATAAAGGCTATTTTATAATTAGTAGCATTTATTTAATTGGAGTTTTTTTTGGACTTACAGAGGCAATTAAAAAAGGAGTTGATACTACAAGATTAATTAATAAAAAGAATTTGTTGCAGAGATTATATTACAAAGTAAAAAACCTTATAAAAAGAATATTCGGTTTTAAAACTAACAAAAATATATTTCAATTTGACCCTGATATAGCTAAGGTAAGAAAGCTATTTCAATATGAAGAATTGTTTAAGGAATATATAGCTAAAATGAAGTTAGATAATCCAAAGGACGCATCTATTTTACATAAGCATATACAACAGTCAATTGGCGAAATGATGTTAGAAAAAGATGGAGAAGAAAAATACAAAATAAAAAGCTTTAGTAAATTTTTTAAAGCATATATTAATGATGAAAGTTTTAGATTTTGGTTTGTTCTAATTGAAAATTTATTTATTGATCTTACAAATTTTGATAAAAATTCTTCAATCGAACAAAAAATAAAAGACAAAAACGATATTAGACCTTTACGAATTTTGGCAATACAATACTGGAATAGAATGTTAATGCAAAATATTTCTAAAGAATTAAACTTAAGTGAATTTAATTTGCAGACTCGCCCACCTGAAGAATTACTCACAACTTTAAGCAACGAATTAAAAAACACTTTAATTAACTATACACTTTCTGAATCAGAAACATATTTAATGGGATTAAACTTAAACAAATAAAAAATATATTATGCAAAATTCAATAATAACAGTAATTTATTCTCACGGCAGATTTGGTTCGCCTTGGTATGGTTTCAAAATAGAGGCATTAAGACCAATTGCCTTAAAACTTGGAATCAATATGATTTCTATTCGTTATCCCGAAGATATGACAGTAGAGGATATGGAAGAAAAACTCTATAACACAGTCAAAGACGATGTAAATGTCCCTGGCGATTTAGTGTTTTTAAGTTCAAGTCGTGGAGCCTATATTTCTACAAGAATTTCTCAAAGAGTTATAGACTTATACAATACCGAAGAGGTTAGACTAGATGATGACAAATCTTTGCCTAAACGCAATGTATTAGGACAATTTTTAATTGCGCCAGCTTTCTACATTAAACCTGACTATTACCCAGACCAAAATCCAACACCATCAAAGAACCTCAAAACAACAATAGTGCATGGTTTTGACGACAATGTAATTGACTGCGACAATAGTGTAAAATTTGCAAAGCAATTCAAATCCCAACTTTACTTAATAGAAGGAGGGCATAGAATGAACTCTCAAAGAGACAGACTTTGTTTGCTTTTTGAAAGCTTTTTAAATGACTGTCAAAACATTTCGAACAATATTTTTGGAGACTGGTTAACGGACAACCCACAAGAAATATCGCAACCTGACGACTGGAAGTGAAAAACAACTACTGCCAACCGCCGCTAAAAACTCATGCCGGCATTTGTCTCACCTCATGTTCGGTTTTCTTTTTTATATTTGTCATGCCGATAAATTTCGTTTCTTAATTCCGGCACGAAGTTTTAGCGGCAAACCGTTATGCCTCATGCTAAAAGACGACAGTGCTAAATGAAAGACCGACAATTCAAAGTCATATTAATTTCAATGAGCGGAGTAAGAGTTTACAACAAAAAACTCCTTGAACTCGGCTTGACACTTCCTGGCTTTGTCGACAGGAGTAAAGTAATTGCAAGTCTTCCAAGTTTGGGCTTGTTGACTCTTGCGGCTCACACCCCAGACAATTGGGAAATTATCTACAAAGAGCTGGACAATTATACCGAAACTGAAATAATTGAAATAATAAATAAACGACCCGACATAATTGCTTTTTCATCATTGACTGCAAGAATTAATGAAACTTATTCTTTAGCAGACAGATTTACGAAACAAGGAATCAAAGTTGTAATTGGTGGACTTCATGTTTCCGCTTTACCAAACGAAGCAATGAAATTTGCAGACTGCGTTATACAAGGAGAAGGAGAAATCATTTGGGAAACGCTACTTTCAGATTATGAAAATAATAAACTAAAGCCACTCTATAGTTCACTATCAAATTCTGACTACACTTTTCATCTCAACGATTCGAAAATTCCTAAATATGAATTGCTTGACATTTCAAAATACAATAGGCTAACAATTCAAACAACAAGAGGCTGCCCTTTACATTGTAGTTTTTGTGCAGCTTCACGGACAATAAGTTCTTATAAGAAGAAATCAATTGCTCAAATTGAAAGAGAGCTTAATAAAATATTTGAAGTTTGGGATAGACCTTTTATTGAGTTGGCGGATGACAACACCTTTGTAGACAAAGTTTGGTCAAAAGAATTATTAAAACTTTTCGGTAAATACAAAATGAAATGGTTTACTGAAACAGATATTTCGGTTGCTTATGATGATGAACTATTAGAACTACTTGCGAAATCAAATTGTGCACAGGTATTAATTGGATTTGAAACATCAAAAGCCAGCGGACTGAAAGGAATTGATAGAAATGATTGGAAATACAAGCAATTTGACAATTACTTAAAAGCCATTGATAAAATTCAATCTTATGGTATTTCAGTAAATGGTTGTTTCATTTTAGGCTTTGACACGGACACAAAAGACACATTTAAAGAAACCGAGATATTTATTAAGGAGAGTAATTTATCAGAGGTGCAGATTACTTTATTAACGCCATTTCCGGGAACAGATTTGTATGAACAACTAAAACGAGAGAACAGACTCCTTACCGATAACTATTGGGACAAATGCACTCTATTTGATGTAAACTTTATCCCAAAGAATTTTTCAGTAGAAGAATTAGAAAACAACTTTCAGGAGTTAATGGCAAACATATATTCCGTTGACAGTGTGAAGGAAAGAAAAAATAAATTCAGACAAATTTTAAAAAACAAAATAATTTAAACTTCAAGATGAATATATTCAATACAATCATAAGGCTTTTAACTTTCAAATTGACGAGAGAAGAAATGTTGCAATTAAACAAAACGCATTTTATTGCTGGTCTTGTAGGAACGTGGATTGTAGGTATTGGTCGTTATTGGGACGACAGTGGTGCAAGTTTATTACAACATTTAGGCTTGGGTTCGGTAATCTATATTTTTGTTTTAGCTGCCTTTATTTGGCTCATCTTAAAACCATTTCAAGTAGCTAATTGGGATTACTTTACGGTATTGACTTTTATCAGTTTGACATCTTTTCCTGCAATATTTTATGCAATTCCAGTAGAACAATTCTTTACAATACAAACAGCAAACTCTATGAATGTTTGGTTTCTTGCAATTGTTGCTGCTTGGAGACTTGGATTGTTATATTATTTTCTAAAACATTTTACAAGGTTAAGTGCAGGAAATATTTTGACAGTTACATTAATGCCAATTTGTTTAATCATTTCGACCTTGACAATTCTAAATTTGCATAGAGTTGTTTTTGAAATTATGGGTGGCGTTCACAACCCGAATCCTCACGACTCATCATATTTAGTACTTATGCTTTTGACTGGTGTTTCCATGATTTTGACTTTACCTCTATTAATAGCTTACGGAGTTGGAATTTATAACTGCAGACAGAAAAGTAAACCGACAGAATGAAAAAAGCACGAAGGCATAACAGCACCTACAAGAAATTGGCGGTTCAGTGGTTAAATGAAGCATTGTGCTTCGTATCAAGTTTTGTGGTGGCTGACAGTTTTCGTCTCCGAAATCGCCAACTTCTTGTAGCTGCAAAACGTCAGGTTGTGAAAAAACTAATCCCATCTTAACAAAAAATAA
>JBDTWI010000085.1:0-5015 GCA_040006775.1 Saprospiraceae bacterium | reverse complement strand
TCATTGTTCGTCCTACGGACGCAACGAATACTTAGCTGTTAGGTGCTGGCGTTCTGTCTGTCGTTGCTCTGTTGTCCATTGTTTACGGTGTCTTTGGTGCGTTAGCTTGGTAGCTCTTTTGCATTTTTTAGCGTTGATTTGTGTGTCGGCAAAAATGCAAATGTGCTACCAAATGCGTTGGCTATTTGTTTATGTGTTCGTCTATTACTTCTATTATTTTTTCAGGTGTCAAAAAGTCTTTTGGATTACTACCGATACGATGAGGAATGTATTTTTCATTTTTAAGTTCTGAAATAATATTTGCCTTTGCGTTTCCTTTTCCAGAGTGATGAAATATTTGTCCAGTTACAATTAAGCTGAACTTACTTTGTCCTTTGTGCAATGACCTTAAAACATTGCTGTTTTGAAGTTTTGAATTATTGAAATATTCAATGTTCCAGTCTGTTGTCGCTACACCAACTTTGTCAAAATACTTGTTGAGTTCTTTGCTAATTAATGTCTGGTCGGAAACTTCACCCAATACACAAATATTAAAAGGCTTTTCAATTTTTATTTCTTTCGCTTCTTCCTTTTCAGGTTTAATTTCTGTTAATGATTTTGCTAAGGTTTTAACGTTGTCTTGTGCTTCTGTTAATTCCATTTCCAACAATTCATTTTTGAATTTTTGGTCTTTTAATTCGTTGATGGTTTGGTCTAACTCTGAAAGAAGTTCTAAAACTTCTTTGTCCTTTTCGGTTTGGTCGTCTTTGCTTTGAATTAACTTTTTTTGACTTTGATTATAGCGTAAAAGTTTTTCTTCAAAAGTTGATTTGAATTTATCAAGGTCTTGGTCTTTTAAAAGATTGAAAAACCTACTGTAATCAATAGGAGAAAGCATATAAAATCTAACCTTTTCCTTATTTGAAACTCTTGTAAGATAGTTTCTGCCTGCCTGTAATTTTAAAGCATTTTCAGGTTTGAAATCTTTGTCGTCCTTTATTTCAACAATTATTGTTTCCTTTTTAGTCTTAATTAAAAAGTCAGGATAAAAACCATAATGAAAGCCGTCCGATTTTTTATAAGCAATTCCAAAGTATTTGCTTTCACTTACTCCATTTTTAAACCACCAAAGTATATCATCGTCAGTTTTATCAAGGTCTTTGATAAATTCAATTTCAGGATTTGACAATTCTATTTTTCCGTTTTTATTCTTTTTTACGAAATACTTTTTATCATCAACCTGCTTAACTATTGATTTGTTTGAGTTTTGTAAAATCTCATAATCGGTAAAGATGCTTATGCTTTCAGGGATTTCCCAATTTGCATTTTGAATAATTTCTTCATCCTTAGTTGGAAGGTTTTTATATTTTTCCTTGGCATCTTCTATTAATGTTTTGATTGAAGAATTATTACTTCTGTTCATTACGATAAGAGAAATTTGGTCTTCATCACCAATTTCAAATTCATCTTTAAACCAACTTCTTAATGATGATTTTATAATGTTAGTTGACCGTGCCTTTGCATACGGGTTAGACATATCAGCACAAAAGTTTACATAGCTGTCTGCTACTTCTTTTATATCCTTTTTAATTGCTGTTTTTTCTGAAAACTCTATTTCTTGTTTTTGTTCCTTGTCAAGTTCCTTTACCTTTCCGTCAATGGCAACTGTTTTTGTTATTTGTTTAATGCTTGTGTTTATTTCGTCTTTTGTTTTAAGTTCTTTTGCTGCCTCAAACAAACACTTTTTGAAATCACCGGAAAGCCTTGTTAATTCTCTTTTTCTGCGAATAAATTCGCTTGTTAATTTGATTGGTTTTGTATTCAAATCTTCGTCACGCTCCATTTGCAAATTACTTACATAGTCATTTGCTAACTCTTGCACTATTTCAAAATTGTCTGATGCTGAAAACACATAACCAATATTCAATAATGCTTTTGTAGGATAGTGCATTTGTTCAGGCATTCGCATAATACGCCCCAACGTTTGAATGTTGAAACTATATCTTTCTTGTTTCCATTCACGTTGTAGAAATATTATTGATGCTCTCGGACAGTCCCAACCTAATGCAATTGCTTCTTTGAAAATTAAGACTTCTATTTCGCTGTTATGTGGTTTTACTTTTTCATCAAGTTCTTTAATGTCAACGCCTGAAATTCTAATTGCTAATTTGCCGTTTCTTTCTGTTATGTCGTGTTCAGCTAATAAGCCAATAATGTAATCTTCGGGGTTTGAACTATCAGTTTGTTTTTTGTTAGGAATTTGTATTAGCAATAAAGGATTTATTTCAGTTCCAAGGTCCTTGTTTGCTTGTTGTAGTTCTTTTCGCTTTTTTAATGCAACATTCAAAAGGTCTTTATTTTCCTTGATGTTTTTACTATTTGGATTTATTTGAACTTCACTTTTTATCATTCCTTCTGCAATAACTCTACCTAAAGGAATTTCGATTAATGTGCCACTAATGTTAATTGGTGTGGCAGTCATTTCAATTGTTAATTTCGGTTGTATTTCATTTATTACATCTTTAGCTTTTTCAGCTTTAGCTGTTCTATGGCTTTCATCAATGATTAAAATAATTTCTCTGCCTTCGTCTTTTGTGTTTGATACAACAGATTGTAAGTTCCAGTCTTTTTCGTTTTCCATACGGAAAACGTTATTCTCTTTTATCAGACTATCCCAATTGATAAAAACAATTTCATTTTCTTCAATGGTGTTGTTTTGAATGTCATCAATTGTGATACATTCCAAAAGTTTTTCATCTTCTAAATATTGACTTAGGCTTTGTCTGCTTTGTTCGTGCAAAGAATTTACAGATAACCAAATGAAACAATAGGAAGCTTTGCTTCCTTGTTGTTTCACAATTTTGGTTATTGCTTGTGAAATCATATAAGTTTTACCTGAACCAGTCGGGGCTTTTAAAACAATAGTTCCTTGGTCTCTATACTTGTCGTTTAAGAGTTTGACTGCTGTTTCAGTCAATTCATTTATATATTCTTCTTGATATTCTACTTGTTTCATTTACGTTTCAATTTGGAAATTTTACGATACACATTTAGGATTGCTTCTGGAATTGGCTTTACATCAAATTTTATATTTAATGTTTCAAAATCCACTTCATCGTAAGTGTGGTCGTAGCTAAACACATAAATGATAACCTTGTGTTTAGGATTTATTTTATTTAATTCAGAGCAACAATTTTCAATACTATCTTCATCATAAATGATTGCAGTATGTTGTTTTGCATTTTTGAAAATAGAAAAGTCTAATTTCTTTTTGTTTTGTTTTACTACTTCAAATGTGTTTTCTGCGATACAAAGTAATTCAGTGCTTCTTGCGACTAAAGTCCTTTTATCATTGTCAGTTAGCACAAAGGGCACATAATCTGTAGTGAAGTATTTTACATTTGCTTTTATCCCTTTTTTAGCTCCATAACCTTCAATAACCTTTTTTATTCTTGGGTAGGTAACTTCTTCGCAAATTTTATTCTCATTGTTTGTGCATAGAATAAATTGTCTATTGCCATTATCTTGTTGATTTAATTCTAAGACTGCTTGACCTGTAGTCCCACTTCCTGCGAAAAAATCAAGTATCAAAGAATTAGGGTTTGAAGTAATTTCCAAAATGTCTTTTACAGCATAAATTGATTTTGGATAATTAAATGTGTTGTCCTTTCCTAATATTTTTTGAAGTAACATAATGCCATTACTTGATGCATCATATTTGGAGTCATACCAAACAGTTTTAGGTTTTTTCCCTGTATTATCGTTTAACCGTCTCTTTTTGTAAATTTTATTTTCGCCTTTTACTTTCTTAACAAACAGTTCCGTTGCTTGTAATTCTATAAATGTTTCTTTTCCCCATCTCCAACATTTTTCATCTCCATCATTGTTCGTAGGCAACAATTCTTCCCAGCCTTTAGCTTTTGTTAATGAAAGTTCGTTTGTCTTTTCGTTGTAATAAATTGGATAGTATAAATTAGGTCTTTCAGTTCTTTTGGAATTATTCCCAGTTCTGATATATGATGTTTCTGCGAATGCAGAAATATCATCAGCTTTTTTGTATTGGTCTTTATCATCATCGTTCAGTGCAAAATGATGAACATTTGCTTTGTCTGAATTCTTAGCATAAACCAAAACATATTCGTGTTGAGAAGCAAAAAACTTGTCGTCATTACGTCCTCTTGGATTATGAACTACAACTAAAGTCCCAAGTCTATTTTGTTCACCATAGATATTGTCAAAAAGTAGTTTTAAAGAAGCAAATTCATAATCATCAATAGCACAAATAATTATTCCATTTTCTTTAAGTAGTCTTCTTGCAAGCCTTAGTCGCTTGCTCATAAATGAAAGCCATTTACTATGACGAAATCTATCTTCTTTGTCTATGTAGTCATTGTTATATCGCCAACTTTTATTTCCTGTGTTGTATGGCGGGTCAATATAAATTACATCAATTTTTCTTTTGTGAGTAAAGTTTAAAGTGTAAAGAGTATGATAGTTGTCGCCCTCAAAAATAAAGTTGGTTGGTTTTGATGGGTCGTTAATTATTTCTTTGGATTTGTCCTCTGTAAGAACTGGTAATTCTCTTTCACACTGGTCGGCAATAGCCTCTGGTTTGTCCTCCCAAACTAAACCATATCGCTGTTTTTCTAATAGCTGTAATTTGTCTATTAGTTGCTCTTTGGTGTAGTTGTCGTATTTGCTTTTTGCCATCTATTTTTTAAAAATTTCGTTTCGTTTTTACAAGTCGCTAAGTTAGGTTTTTAATCCTTTTTTTTGGTCAAAAGTTGTCGTCAAATAGTCAATAGTCTGCCAGTTGGGTGGTGGGTGGGCTTTGGGTGCGGTTGGGTAAAATTAAATGTGCTGCAAAAGCGTTGGCTCGCGTGTCGGCTTGCAGCTCTTTTAATTTTGCGAAGGGTTGGCATTTTGTCCACTGTTTTTATGTTCGATTACTGTCGGTTGTGTCGTCCTTTACGCTTGCACCTAACGGCAGAGTGTGAAATAACTCATTTCAATAAACAAACCCTTTAAATTAGCTT
>JBDTWI010000084.1:0-5067 GCA_040006775.1 Saprospiraceae bacterium | reverse complement strand
TGTTATTAAACTTTTTCTTCAAATAATAATATTGAGGTACAGACATATTCCTTCCCGTTAAGTAACTCTTCAAGCTAAGATTACTATTCGAATGGTCTTCTAGCAATTTCTTAAAGTCTTCTCTTGTCATATTTTTTTTTCGCAAAGCTAAATCACCTTACAGTTGATGTCAAGTGGTACTTAATTGTACGGATACATAAGATTTTCATATTGAACGGCATCAAGAACAGTTCCATTTTGGTCTAGGTAAATTGGTTTGTAGAAAATTACCTTTTCTGATTTCGCACCCTTCTTTAGATGTCCATTCAAAAGCTTGATTTGGTTATAGGTCAAGAAATATGGGATCAAGTCTTGAACAAGTAGTTCTAATGTAATATTTAATGTTTTATGTAGATCTTTCTATAATTGTCATGAAGGAAAAAAATGTTAGATAAATTTGAAACGACTATATTATTAAAAACAAATACTTTTTTTATTTGTTTTGTATTTTTCCTAAGCCACAAACATAATTATGAAATCCAGAATTACTGTCAAAACAATATTCGAATGTTCATTAGAGAGAGCCTTCAAAACGCCGATGCTTTGTGATGTGGCAAAAGTTCACACAGGCTATGGAATTATGCCCAAAGTTACGCATTGCATTGATGATGAAGATTGGGGAATTCCGGGAAGTAGTAAAAAGGTTTTTGTAGCCCCATCGCTTTCTCAGAAAGGTGGTTGGGCTTCTGTAGACAAGGTCTTGGAAAGGGTAGAGAACTCTTATTGGAAGATCGAAGTGAGTGATTTTCAAGCCTGGATGTTGGGATTTTCAAGATTTACCGGAGAATGGAAGACCACTGAGGTAGAAGCTAATAAGATATTGGTAGAATATACTTATACCTTGCACTCCGATATCGCTCTACTTTATCCTCTAAATTGGATATTTGCAAAGACATTCTGGAAGGCTTATATGAAAAGAGTATTGGAGAACATCAGATCTATGGCTTACAATAAGGAACCATATTTATTTCCATAATGAATAACTTGAAAGCATTGAATAATTAAAGGCGATGTTTTAGCTGTTCTTAAAAATATATTATTCCGGAATCGCGTTGAAGATGAAAGAAAGAAATTCATTTATTTGAATGATTAATAAGTATTGCTTCTAATTTACGAAACTGAAAAAACAATAAATGATTAAGATTTATACAAGAACTAAATTTTTAATTTTTTTGGGCTTATCAATTTACTTGTCAGTAAATGAAATTTGGAGTCAAAGTACAGTTGTCTTTAAGGATTATATGCAACTCGCGGATAATTATAAAAAGAATCAAGAACCAGATAGTGCAATTATATATTATAAAAAAGCAGCTCTAGGATTTGAAAGTTTACATGATATAGAAAAATTAATCAATGCAAACAATCAAATAGCCGTAGTTTTAACAAGACAGGATAAGTATGAAGAAGCTAAATCATTCTTAATGCAGGCATTGAGTTTAGGACTTTCTTCATTAGATAGCAACAATCTCTTAATAGCAAATACCTACATCAGTTTGGGAGTAATTTATCGAGCAGAGGAAGATTACACACAATCTTTGATTTACCATTACAAGGCGCTTGCAATACGTTTATTCAAGCTTGGTGAAAATAGTGTTGAAGTCGCTACAAGTTTTGGCAATATTGGAAATGTTTATTTAAGTATTAAAGATTTTGAAAAGTCTATTGAAGCACATTCAATGGCAATGAAAATACGAGAAAAACTTTTTGGTGAAAAAAGTGTCGAAATTATCGAGTCTTATTCAGGCCTTGGAAATGCCTTTAGGGAAAATAGGAATTTTGAAAGTTCATTAGAGTATTTTGAAAAAGCTTTGAATAATAAAATTTTACAACGCGGTCTTGGACATAAGGACTTAAAGAAATATTACAAGAATTTGTCAGAGGTTTACTATCTTAAAGGTGATAAATTACAAGGAGATGCCTTCAGTGCTAAATCTGAAGAAAGCCTTAAGCCTTAATCCAGAGTTTATTAATATACTTGCGTTAGATCAAATTAAGTGCATTTAATTTTAGAAGGTATTGTAATATACCGCAATATATATTAAATTAATATTTAATATAATGATTTATTTCATAATAAACTTTCATTGTTTTTATTCATCTAAAAATTTTGATTTTACAATAAATATGACTTCAATTGTAGAAATAAATTTCTATTTGATTCAATCACATTGTTTAATGTCATTTGTAGAAAAGGTTTAAATGGGTAGAACTATTTTTTTTGTCAATGAGCAATACTTATTCCTATATTTAAGTTTTTATCGCTTTAATGTAATAAATAGGATAAATATGGCTTTACAGGAAGAATTTGAAACACAAGGGCTATGGCTTTTTAGATACAGAGGAACGCTTCCTTTAATTATATTATTGATTGGGACAATCTTGTATGCTAGAACTGAGATGTACCCTGAAACATTTTTTCTAGAAGGAAGCCCTTATGAAAGATATTTTGAGACACTTTGCTTAATTGTCAGCTTATTTGGATTGTATATTAGAGTTTATACTGTAGGTCACACCCCAGAAAATACTTCCGGAAGGAATACTTCAGAAGGACAGGTAGCAGACGTTCTCAATAAGACTGGTATGTATTCTATAGTAAGGCATCCATTGTATTTAGGTAACTTTTTCATGTGGCTCGGTCCTGCAATAATCACAGGTAACTTTTGGTTTGTAATTGCATTTTGTTTATTCTATTGGGTTTACTATGAAAGAATAATGTTTGCAGAAGAACAATATTTGAGAAAGAAATTTCAATTGGATTTTGTTAATTGGTCTGTGAATGTTCCCGCTTTTTTTCCAAGATTTAAAAATTTTGTAAAACCTAATTTAAAATTTAGTTGGAAAAAAGTTTTGAAGAAAGAAAAAAATGGACTAGCTGCTGTTTTTCTCATTTTTTGCTTCTTCAATGTTTTGGGTGAATTAATTGAAAATAAAAGAGATTTTAATTATTTTTTAATGGGAGGATTTATTTTGTCCATGCTCTCTTATGTTGTATTAAAATACCTTAAGAACAAAACGAATTTACTAGATGAGGTTGGAAGATAAGGTTTAGCAGATTGCAATTTTTAATCATTCCATTTAAATAAAGAGTTTCACTTTGAATGATAATATTCAAAGTTAGATCTCTTAGATCATCTAATTAAAGTGACGTTTCCTGTTTTGACTAATTTCTCTCCATGGTCAAACTTCACTTGAATAATAAATGGATAAACTCCTGGATTAAGATTAATATTTTTATATTTTCCATTCCAGCCGAAGTCTTTATCATGAGATTCGAAGACCAAATTTCCCCATCTGTCAAAGATCTGGAGAAGATATAAATTCAATTTATCACAATTGCTGACAGGTAAAAATAAATCATTGATATTGTCTCCGTTTGGAGAGAAAACATTGGGAAAATAAATTTCAGATTCAGAATTAGCCAAAGATAGATTTAAGTTTGCTGATACAATACAAGGACCATCGCTTGTAATAGAAAATTGAGCAGCGGCATTTGATTTTAACTTAACATGACTGCAGGCAGGATCGAGGCATTCAATGAGAGAAACTGGAGTCCAATGATAATTGATTCCGCCGGAAGCGCTAAATTTATATTCTTTGCAAGGAAGTAAAATAGTGTCACCAGTAATTTGCACATTTTGACTTGGAAGCACCTCTAATTTGAAACTGTCCCTCAACTGTTTGCAATCTGTTGAAGCAATCAAATAAATCGTTTCAGTTCCTACAGCATATGGAGAATAATTTGTGATAAGACTATCGGGAAAATCAAAATTTCCACGATTCGACGATTGCCATAAAACCTTCGTGTTGCCATTGTATAAACCAAATAATCTCAGGGTTTCTCCTTCACAGATTGTGGTGTCTATTCCTGCTTCTAAAGAATAATTGACAGCAGGTTTTATTATGAGTTCTAATTTTATTATGCTGTCACATCCTTCTGAATTGATCAATTTTTGTTCATAGCTCCCGCTTGTAAAATAATTGACACCATTGAAAGATATACTGTCACAGGCAGATTGATTTATTATCGAACCTGTTTTTGACAGCACAGTGAACTGAATTTTCAAAAGACTGTCACACTGATTCTTTGTTTTCAAAAATTGAGTATAAATTCCGGACTGTTTATAAATTTTTCCATTAACGAGAGCAGAATCACAAGCTCCGATGAAAAGATTTGAAAATTGGCTATTGTAAATGGACAAATTAATATTTAGTAAACTGTCACAAAGATTAGTATTTTGCAATAGTTGAGAGTAGTTTCCTGACTGTTTGTATAATTGAGTATTTATTATAATAGAATCACACGCAGTCAAATTAAGATTCGAAACATTGCTTTTTGAAATCGTGAGATTAAGTTTTAGTGTGCTATCACATTGATTAATATTTTGCAATGTCTGAATATAATTTCCGGATTGGATATATTTTTGTCCATTGACAAACACAGAATCGCAAGAAGTTAAATTGAGAAGTGAAGTGCTACTTTTTGAAATTAGTAGATTCAGATTTAGAATACTGTCACAAGCATTTGCATTTTGCAATACTTGAGTGTAGTTCCCGGATTGAGTATATATTTTTCCATTTACTATTGCAGAATCGCAGGAACTTTGGTTGAGATTTGTGGCATTGCTTTTTGAAATGTTGAGATCAATATTTAGTGTACTGTCGCATTGATTTGTATTTTGCAATACCTGAACGTACTTGCCGGATTGGATATATTTTTGTCCATTAATTATTGCAGAATCACAAGAAGTTAAACTTAAAATTGAAGAATTACTATTTAAAATATTAAGCTTGAGATTTATTGTGCTGTCACAACCATTAGAACTTTTCAACAGTTGACTATAATTACCGGACTGAACATATTTTATATTATTTATAACAAAAGAATCGCAGGATGATTGGTCTACAACTGTATTCGTGCTGCTTGGAATATTTATATGAACAATTAAATTGCTGTCACATCCATTTGCACTTTTAAAATTCTGGAAATAATCGCCACTTTTGGTATAAGATTGACCATTAAAAATTATG
>JBDTWI010000083.1:0-5135 GCA_040006775.1 Saprospiraceae bacterium | reverse complement strand
CCTTGAAAAGCTGATTGCATTTTTCAATAGGTTTTGGGATATTTCGGGGGGTGTGATTTTGAAGGAGTGAAAAAAAAAGGATAAGGAATAATCAACATCAACCAGAAGGAACTAACGCAATAATTTTCGATCAATTCCAGCTTGTCTTAAAATCGAAAGGAATGTGCCTAACGGCATATCACGGCCTCCATGAAATGGAACTGAGATTGTCTTTTTTGAGATTGGATTGTAATATATCCGGTGCGAGCCTCTGCTTCTTTTGAAAAGATAACCATGTTGTTCTAACATCTTTATCAAATGAAGTGGGGATAAATTCACTCCTTGATCAAATTAAGATTGTATTCCAATAAATCGCTGTCATCAGGGACAGGCTCTCCATGATCTTTGAGCTCCTCTATATAAAGTTCGATAGCTTCTTTGGCCATCGAAATGGCTTCATCAACATTGTCGCCATAAGTGATGCAACCAGGCAGAGCGGGGACCATCACGGTATAGCCGCCTTCAGGTTCTTTGCGTAACAGTAATTTATAATTTAACGACATACTCGGAAGATTTGAAGTAATCTAAATCCAATCTGGCTATCAAAGTTAGGTGAATTGAAGATAGTGAAAATAAAAGCAACGGTTGCTGTGGTTGGTGAGCTGCGGCACGAGGATGAGTGAGGCAGGTCGAACCATAGCACGAGGTTGAGTAAAAGCAAGTCGAACCATAGCACAAGGATGCGCAATAGCATGCGATGCACTGAGCTGCAGCACAAGGTATAAGCGGGGCAAGTCGAAGTGTCGAACCATAGCAAAAGGTTGTGCATAACATGTCGAACTAGAGCCTAAGGAAGAGTTCAGCAGGCGGTGCACTGAGCGTCGAAGTGTCGAAGTATAACTTTTCACTTTCTTGCACTGAGCTGTCTCAGAACGAACTTGTTCGAAGAGGAGTCGAAATGTGCCACAGCCTCCCCACTCATCCTTTATTTTCCCGTCTAAAATCTTACTGAACTCTTTATTCGCATTGATCAATTGCTGCTCCAGTTTGAGTATAACCAAAATCAATTTTTCAACTTTTCCAGAAGCATTAGAACTGAATCACGTTTTCCGGATTCACGGATATATCTCCTGACCGATCGTAATTGAACTGGCTCTTCCGTCCACAACCTATTTAATTTAATTAGACTGATTTTAAGGGCTCTTGCTAAACTGCTCTTGCTAACACTATTCAATCGGTTGACAGTGATGTGACCGGATAAAGTATCTCTTTTTACTTTTTTGTTTGGATAAATGGCGTCATCAATTTGATTTTTTGCATCATCAGCTAGGAATCTCTTTAATGCTTTCCTTAAATCAATTCCTATTTTGGGCCTCTTGGTATTTCCCGAGGGCTTTGCAGCCGCTACCAGCAGGCTACTATAGCCTAATTCTTTAAAAATGCATCAAACGAATTCATCTCTAACTCAGATTTTAACACTTTAGGTCCGAGATCATCTATTTCCTCTTTAATTTTTTTCCTTTTATTATATATCTCCCCTTTTTCATTGTTTAGTTTATTAAATTCAAATTTTATGATATTCGCTTGATATTTATATTTTTGATTATATTCATTCGTTATTATATTGATTTCTCTATTTATTAAATTTATATCAGGGACATACGTAAATCTTGAAATATACTTCCTTTGCAAGGAGAATAGAATATTTTCATAAGTGTATCCAATCCCTCTAACATTCATATTTCTTAATTTTGAAATGTCCGAAACTGTAATAATGCCAGAATTTCTGAGTGATTCATGCTTTACAGGTCCAAATGAATCGATTTGAATGTCTTTTAGCTTATAATTTTTTAAATACTCATGAAGCTTAAGGGTATAGTGATTTTCTTCAATTTTCTTTTTACCACTATCTAATTCACTTGGAAGCCTTTTTATAGATTCTACCAATTTTTGAAATGATATCAAATTTCTATTATAGTTCGAGATGTCCAAATTTTGGTTAAAAAGCAGTATTAAATCTTTATATTTATTTTTCAAAAGTAAGTGATAACCTCTCCTTTTGTTTTGTTCCTGATTCAATTTATTAGCATAAGGCAATAATCCAGAAAAAATCGAAACAACAAATATACCAGGCAAAAACAGCCACAACTTAATAAACATTATAGCAACTATAAAAGCTAAGTATACATAAATTGCATTTTTCTTATATTTTTTATAATTAATAAATTCCTTTGGAATTGTATCTGGCGCTGCATGATAAAATGTATATGAATCATGTATTTTGTTAATTTGTAAAGGTTCAGCTCGATAACCATTTATGAATGTGTTAATATCCAGAATGATATTTTGCCTTTGCATTGAATCATCTACAAAGAAGGAAATTCCTTTGGTCGCTAAAAATTCACACCAAGGACATTTGAGTATTTGGTTGTAATAAATGTGTGTTGGCGATTTAGTGCAGATTTTCTGATTTCTTGAATAATCATCAAGCTCTTTAATCCATTCGAGGGAAGTTGGTCTGTTTTGTGTCTCAAATGCTCTATGAAATAAAGTGGTTAAACCTTTAGTGATATTTGCTATGGGTAAACTGTCGATGGGAGGGTGTAAAAGATTATTTTTATTATTCAAGGAATATGCGAAATATCCGTTCTTAATTGCATATTCCTCATCAATTTCAATATTTGATTTATTGATCCCTGCAAAAGGATGTCTTCCTAAAAATAAAAGTTGAAAAATTAATATCGCTAAAGAAAATGAATCAGTATTGCAGGTCCGAACCACATTCTCAAATGATCCTTTCATTAATAATTCAGGAGGCGTATAACGAGTCACACCTACCTCACAAAAATAATATTGATTATTAAATTTTATTTGAAAAGAATCACAATCAATAAAGTTAACAATTCCATCCTTGTTTACAAGAATATTACTCTCATTTACATCTCCAACAATAATATTTTGATTATTTAAACTAGAAAACGCTTTTGCTAAGTTTGTTGCCACATGAATAAGAAAGTTGTTCCCTCGAGCTGGAAATAAATTTTTTCGATCGAATGGCATATAGACTTTATGAAGATGAACAAATCCGTCGAGCTTCTTCATGGCAAATCCAATAGGTTTGCCTTTTAAATATAATATATCGAGAGGCCAGGCAGAAAAGTTGGTAATTTCATTTCTGCCGAGTTGTACCATGTATTTTAACTTGCTTTCTCTTTCTTGTGTAATATTTTCATTATAAATTTTTACAACTAGATTCGGATGATTATTTACTTCAAAAACAGTGCCTTCACCCCCTCTGCCCAATTGCGCTGCTAGAATGTAATTGCCCTTATTGCCAACTGGAATTTGATTATTCATTTTCTATTCTTGTAGCCAATAAAAGAGTTTTATCATCGTCAGTCTTCTCATTTATTATGCTACTAGATAAGTACTCCTTTAATTTTCTATTCAGTATTAGTAAATCTGCATATTTTGTTACTTTACGAAGAGAAGGAAAAAAGCTATCAAAAAAAGGTTTATGGACTGTTTTTGAAATAAAATTTAAGGCTAAAGATTGTAATCCATCTGTAAATAAGGATATTTCATTTATTGGGTAATCCAACTCAGCTATTCTTAGGTTTGATAAATTTGAATCGTCAGTTAAAAAGTGTGTTGTATTCACATATTCGCCGTTTTTTGGCCATGAATTGCAAATGTAAGCACCAGTTCCATCGTTGATCACAATAGCACCATCGCCTATGTGAAATAAAATGGATAAATCGGTAAACAAGAGACATCCAATTACGGTACATGAAAAATCACTTAATTTGACACTTTTTTTATTTGATTTGGCTTCCAAACTATAATAGATATCCTCCAATAAAGAATAAATTGTGTTTTTATTGATCTCGTTGCCATTATATAATATACTTTTTAACCTATTTATAAAATACCAAGTTGTATACCTTGCTGCTAAACCGCCATATTTGGCACTGCCAGCACCATCACTAATTATAGCCACTAAAGTTTCATCAGTATTTAAGCTATTGATTATCGCAAACGAAATTGAATCATCACAGGACTTATTTTTATATATATGGGAACTCCCAATTGACTTTGCACCTACTGCCTTCCAGTTCATACATCTAAATCAGCCCAGCCAATAGGTAATAGTTTCATATTTGTTCCTGGTTCTTTACTTGAAACTGCCTTTAAAGAACCAGATAACCAAAGAAATAACTCTCTAAACATTAGTCCTTGTAATTTAATAGGAGTTCTGACTGAAATTTTGGATAGTATTTCCAAATTAGCATTTTCAACACCAACTGGGAAAAAAACAAAGGACTTATTTTCTTCGCCCTCTTTTATGCGTCTTGCAGCTTCTGTCCAAGAGTCTGTTGGCGCTCCATCTGTAATCAAAAATATCCAAGGCCTAAAATAGCCTACGCCATTCATTTTGTAATCTTGCTTCCGAGAATAAAGTAAGTCGATGGCTTCAATAATAGCCGCTCCCATTGGCGTGTCACCTTGTACTTGTAAATCTGGAGGATAAAAGTTCATAATCGTTCGAAAATTGGACTCAACGGTTACTGGGCCAAATGTCACAATGGCTACTTCTACCCGTTTTGAAGCTAACGGATCTTGAAGTAATTCTTGATGAAATACCCTCACGCCTTCGTTTAATTGTTGAATAGGGCGCCCCGACATTGAACCGGAAACGTCCAATAATAATACGCATGCACATCTTGGCTCAGGGTTCTCAGCGAAACTATCAGTACCAAATGAAAGTTGTTCAAAGCTGATATATTCTTCCATAATAAATTATTTACTTAAGAAAATCAATGATTTATAATGTTAACTCAAATTTGAAGTATGCAATTTAAGCCAATGAAGTTATAAATTTTAACCGGTTAGGTCTTTTAGGTCAAATAACATAAAGTTCATACGGCACTCAGCCAAAACTCTCTAACGCCACTTCCAAACTCTAAATATCCTCTAAGGCAAAGCTATCCTGATCCGTAAGATTATAAAAGTCAGCCTGGGACTAGTAATTAGGCCAACTGATCTCAAAGTAAGTGCCATATGCCAGAATTCATCCCGATTTAATTCAAGTCTTTGATCCTTGGAGATTCCGGTCCCTATTGACCATCTTATTTCGGAGCATGTTGACCACTCTA
>JBDTWI010000082.1:0-5946 GCA_040006775.1 Saprospiraceae bacterium | reverse complement strand
TTTTTTTGTCCATTTTGTTTACATTTTACTGTAAACCTATTTCAGGACGAGACAGTTTAAGCTTGCAGGTAACTTGTCGATTCACGCATTGCGTATATACTTGCCTTAGGAGAAGTTAAATTATTCCTCATTTGAATGCTCATATCTCCCCAAATTAAATATCGAGTTTGAATCTTGCTCCAAAGCTAATCCTTAAGTTCAATATTTAGCGATAGTCTAGAAGTCCACAAGATTTATTTTTTATATAGAATACTAAGGGGCAATACAATTATTTAATCTATACTGAATTTTACATAATGTGTTCCACCTAACCCCTAATTCATTTTCCTACTCTGATGCTGTATCGACTCAATATGAATCGCCTCAATCAAGGAGAAAACAAACTCCTCACTTAATCCTTGCTCCTGAGCAACTTTGAGAAGTCTTGTGATGATTTCATTCCATCGGTCGGGCTGGAGAATGGCTATGTGGTTTAATTTTTTCTCCTGACCTATGTTTTCAGCGAGTGACATTCTTTGTCCTAGGAGTTCAATTATCTGATGATCTATCGAATCTATCTTGGTTCTTATTGTGGCAATCTTGCTATTGTAATCCTGATCGGGGCTGTAAAGAGATCGGGTTACTAGTTTTTGTAAGATCTCTTTCTTTAGAAAGTCCGGAGTAACCTGCTGGTCGGCATCACTAAGTGCAACGGCTGGGTTAGGATGAACCTCGATCATCATCCCATCGTAATTCAGATCTAGGGCAATTTGTGCAATTTCTAATAGGGTATGGGTATTGCCGCTGATGTGACTAATATCTGCAAGCAACTGGAGTTCAGGCAACCTTCTTCGAAGTTCTATGGGAATCTGCCAACGCGGAACGTTGCGATAGATGGAATTACCATGGAAAGAAAATCCACGGTGAATGGCTGAAACGCGCTGAATTCCTGCAGCAAAAATTCTCTCAATTGCCCCAAGCCAGAGGTGAAGATCAGGATTAAGTGGATTCTTGACCATAATCGGTATGTCCACTCCTCTCAAGGCATCGGCAATTTCTTGAACGTAGAAGGGGTTGACAGTTGTTCTCGCACCAATCCAGAGGGTGTCAATTCCTGCTTTCAAACAGGCTTCTACGTGTTCCGCATTGGCCACCTCAGTACAAAGCTTGCAATTGTACTTTTCCTTTAGCTCGATAAACCATTGTAGGGCTTCCACGCCCTTGCCTTGGAAATTTCCTGGTCTTGTCCTTGGCTTCCAAACTCCAGCTCGGATTAAGGCTGGATTGAGATCTTTGGTCGATAGATAAACTTCCTCTAATTGTTCAAAAGACTCAGCGCTGCAAGGCCCTAAGATGAGGATCCTCTCATTGCTAATTTTGGATATGGCGGGCTTTAATTGCAAGTTTCAGCTAATTGACAAGATTAATGCAATTTTGCCGTTTATTGTTTGCCATTTAATGAACTCTTTTAGAACTATTTTATTCCTTTCCTTATGCTGAATAAAAAAATATATCTTTTCGCGCTGATCTGCCTTCAGGGTTTTTCTGCGAATTCTCAATCTAAACCGTCCTCAGTACTCCTGGATGAAATTAAAAAGCTCAATGTCTTGGGTTCGGTACTTTACGTTGCTGCCCATCCCGATGACGAAAATACAAGACTCATCACCTATCTCTCCAAAGATAAGAAATACCGAACTGCCTATGTCTCTCTAACAAGAGGGGATGGGGGACAGAATTTGATCGGTTCGCAATTGGATGAATACCTTGGTGTCATTCGTACAAATGAATTGCTGGAAGCGAGAAAAATTGATGGTGGAATTCAGTATTTTACACGAGCCAATGATTTTGGTTATTCCAAAAATGCTGAAGAGACTTTTACAATCTGGAATAAGGATTCCTTATTGTTTGATTTGGTTAGAATTATACGGGACTTTCAACCGGACGTTATAATCAATAGATTTGACCATCGAACAAGTGGTAAAACACATGGTCACCATACTGCCTCTGCGCAACTCGGCCTTGAAGCATACAAGGAGTCTAGTAATGTTTTATATCGCCGTGAGGAAATGAAAGATTTGGAACCCATTGTTATTCCAAGAATTTTCTTCAATACCTCAATATTTTTTTATGGTTCTAAAGAAAAATTTGATGCTGCGGATAAGTCTAGTATGTACAGTTTAGACCTTGGTTCTTATTATCCTTCCATGGGAATTTCAAATGGTGAAATTTCCGCATGGAGTAGAAGTATGCATAAATCTCAGGGCTTTGGAATCAACAGTACTCGCGGTAAACAGTTGGAATACTTCGAAAGAATTGATAAGATACGTGAGTCTGGACAGGAATCTCCATTTGATGGATTAGATCTGACCTGGACAAGAATCAATGGCGGTGGCAATGTTGAAAAAATAATTAATCAGGTCATTCAAGAATATGACATAAATAATCCCTCTGCAAGTATTACTTTATTACAAAAAGCGGAACGTTATATTGATGAATTGAGACCCGGTCATTGGAGAGACGTTAAGTTGAAAGACATTCGCGAGATAATTATCGAATGTGCTGGTATATATGCAGAAGCATTTACCGATCAACAAATCGTGTCAAACGGAAATAAAATAAAAATTAATACGGAATTTATTTGTCGCTCAAAAACCAATTGTCTTTTGGATAAAATAGTTTTTGAACCATCTAAACAAGATACTTTATTTTCTAAAACTTTGGTGTCGAATGAGCCAAACATTTGGTCTAAAGAAATTGAACTGAGTGGATTGAAAAATACTTCTCCTTACTGGCTCGAACACGGAAGAGGAAAATCTTTGTATCAAGTAGAGGACATCAATTTAAGAAAACAAGCTATTGCAGAACGCACATTTACTGCAGATTTTTATATTGTACTCAACGGAATCAAATACACCGTAAAAAAAGAGATCATCTATAAAAATGATGATCCTGTAAAAGGAGAAATAAGACAAAATCTCGACATTCTTCCTGCTGTAATTGTAGAGCCCATGGATCCTACCGTGCTTATAACAGACAAAAATGCAGTAAGCATAAAATTGAATATAAAAGCACTCGCTGCAAAACAAAAAGGTTTTATAAAACTCAAACTTCCTGAGGGATTAGAAGCAAGTCCTTCTAAAATTGCCTACAATCTCGATAAGGCAAATGAAATACAGAGTATAGAATTTAAAATTCATTCTAAAGTACTGAATAATTTTATTTATGAAGTTCCTGTTGAAATAAACGATCAAAAAGCATTTACACATACTCAAATAAAATACGCTCATATTCCTTGGCAGAATGTACTGGTTCCTACAGTACTCAAAGTCTCCACAATGAACTTAAAAACCGAACCAAAAAACATCGCTTATGTCAACGGTGCAGGGGATTATATTGATGAAGCTCTCCGAAAATTAAATTATTCCGTTATTGAGTTAACGCCACAGGAAATAAAGGGGCTTGATCCTAAGATTACGCCTGTATTAATTTTTGGAATTCGCTCCTGGAACACAAGAGAAGAATTACCTCTTGTACGGAAATCTATTATGGATTATGCGGAACGTGGAGGACGAGTAATTTTTCAATATAACACTACATCGGAATTGATGTTGGGAGATTTTTTCGGAACTGATTTCAAAATTAGCAGAGACAGAATCACAAATGAAGATTCACCGGTAAGACTGTTACAGCCTGAACATCGCTTGTTGAATTTTCCAAATAAAATTTCGCCTGAAGATTTTAATTTTTGGGTGCAGGAACGAGGACTATATTTTCCATCCGGTTATTCTAAAGACTGGGAAGAAATTCTTGCAATGAATGATCCAAATGAGAAAGAACTCAACGCAGCAATCTTATATAAAAAAGTGGGTAGCGGAAGTATAATTTATACTCCTTTATCTTGGTTTAGAGAATTACCTGCAGCAGTGCCGGGCGCATATCGTTTATTCGTCAATTTGATGTCAAATTGATGCACGAATCAAGTCGAGAGTTTAAAAAGTATTACAGAATTCTGTTGATATTTTTCTTTATAGAATTGATACTTTTATTTCTATTAGATAAAGTTTACCCGGTATAGCAATGAGTCTACTAGATTGGATTGTACTGAGTTCAACCTTATTGTTTATCGCCATTTACGGTTGGTGGCATACGAGGAGTCAGGAAGGTATTAAGGATTACTTATTAGGTGACCAAAGTCAGAAATGGTGGCAGGTTGGACTTGCAGTCATGGCTACTCAGGCAAGTGCGATAACGTTTATTTCTACTACAGGTCAGGGTTATTCTGACGGACTCAGATTTGTTCAGTTTTATTTCGGTTTGCCCTTGGCAATGATTGTAATTTGTGTAGTTTTTATTCCTACATTTTATAAATTAAAAGTATTTACCGCCTACGAATATCTTGAACAGAGATTTGATCTAAAGACAAGATTATTTGCGAGTATTATTTTTCTAATTCAAAGGGGTTTAGCAGCGGGAATTACTTTGTACGCGCCTTCAATAATATTGTCTGCTGTATTTGGTTGGAATCTGCAATGGACTCATGTGATAAGCGGTATAGTAGTCATATTGTATACAGTAAGTGGAGGATCTAGAGCAGTTTCTGTAACTCAGATGCATCAGGTTGCGGTCATTTTTATTGGAATGGTGTTTGCCTTCGGTTATATGATCTGGAATCTTCCTGCTGAAATAAGTTTGAACAAAGGTTTGCAACTGGCAGGATGGATGAATAAAATGAATGCTGTGGATTTCAGTTTAGATTTTAAGGATAGATACAATTTTTGGTCGGGCATTACAGGAGGATTCTTTTTGGCCTTGGCTTATTTTGGTACAGATCAGTCTCAGGTTCAACGATATTTAACAGGTAAAAATATTCAGCAAAGCAGAATGGGTTTGATTTTTAACGGAATACTGAAAATACCCATGCAAGTCTTTATATTAATGTGTGGGGTGATGTTGTACGTATTTTTAATGTTTCAAAATATTCCACTTTCCTTTAATGAAAAAGTAAATCAGGCATTTAAGAATAGCAAACCGGAACTTTATCAGCAGTTTGCTACTAGAAATGATTCGCTGAATGCAGCAAGAAGAAGCTTATTGAGCGTTCAGAATGAATCTATTAAGTCTGACTTAATTCAAGTTCAGAATGAACAAATAAAATTGCGAAAAAAAGCTACAGAAATTGTCATTGAAGCCAATCCAACTATAGAAGCAAACGATAGGGATTACATATTCCTTCATTATATTTTAAACTACCTTCCCAAAGGGCTCATCGGTCTGTTGATTGCAGTTATTCTTTGTGCTGCGATGTCTAGTATTTCAGCAGAACTGAATGCATTGTCCGGGGTAAGTTACATTGACATTTATAAGCGATTGTTGCCGGGAAAAATACAAGGACTTTCAGAAGTTGCAATTTCAAAAGGCTTTGCAATATTTTGGGGAATCGTAGCCCTAAGTTTTGCTTTTTTTGCCAGACTCTTCGAAAATTTAATTCAATTTATAAATATCATAGGATCGCTTTTTTATGGATCTGTTTTGGGAATATTTTTGGTAGCCTTCCTGTTTAAATGGATTAAATCGAGTGCTGTATTTTATGCTGCCTGCGTTGCTCAAATAACAGTTATTGGATTTTTTATGTATAGTGATCTTGGATTTCTTTGGTATAATGTTATAAGCGTTTGTATCGTGATTATTTTGAGTTTCATCATTCAATTTGTTGTAGATAATTTTGCAATAAAGAAGGTTTAATAAGATAAAGTATTAAAGCCATGAATGGGGTGGGATTGCAAAATCAGGGACAATTGCACGCTTATAAAATAAGTAAAATAGAAAAAAGACTTTTGAAGAATAGTATTTATCTTTCTTTAAAAAATACAAGACTGAATATGATGAGCGATTCCTATGGGATTAATATTACACCCTTTCAGGCATACGCGTCAACTTAACGGAAAGAGGTTTTCATATAGACCAAAA
>JBDTWI010000081.1:0-6217 GCA_040006775.1 Saprospiraceae bacterium | reverse complement strand
ATTTTAAAGTGTAAACTTGCTACAGGATTTTTATTATTAATGTGTAAACTTTTTTCAGGACGAGTCAAACAACGACACAGCAGACATAAAACGACTGACAAACGAACAGACAATGAGTAGAGATATTAACGAAACGAAATTTTCATTTAAAGCTTTCCGAAATCTTAAAAAGGGACTTGGAGAATTTGACGCTGTCGTTGAATGTAATGAAATGGCTATTCGTGAATTTCTTAAAAACCTTAAAGCTTCACTAGACCAAAAGCAATTCATTCAAGACCTTTCCCAAAAGCATGGAGTAAGAGTGGATACAGTTAGCGTTGAATTATTCTCATCACGTATTCGACTGTTTTATATTTTGTCGGTAATGCAACAAGCAGAGCAGTTTATTGATGAATTTAGGAAGGAATATAAATCCTATAATCCAACTTGGGCTGACAAAGTAGACGGGGAAACAGACTTTGACAATTTATTACGCAACATTTTCTCCTCAAAAGGACAAGGAATTATTGAAATTCGAGAAGAAGTTTATCACGGATTTGAATACTATAGACTGGTGAGAAACAGATTTGCACATTCAGAAGAAAAGGACTTAAAAAAAATAGAAAATCAATGCTCAAAAATTGGTGAGTATTCAGGGTTTTACAATTCTACATTTCATTCAGTTGACAGTCCAAACAATTACGACAAAATTGACTTCAACGACTTTTTATTATTTACAAATATTGTCAAACACATTGGTTATACACTTTGTGAAAAGTGCAAACCTGCCAATTCACAACTTGCCGACAAGATTTCAAAGCTTGAAGTCAAAGTCGAAAACAAAATAATCAAACCAATAAAAAATATTTTCAAGTTAAAAAATGACCCAGACAGATTTTCAAATGCGATAGGTAATTTGCTTAACTCAAATTTTGGCAAAATCAATAAAACAGATAGAGAAGAAATAATTCAACATATAAACCGCATTCTAGCTTAGTGGCAAAGCGTCCCCTCCACGAACGTCAGACTAAGCTTAAAGTTTAGACTACTTTGGTGAAGTGGAGAGTGAAGGTTCGATTCCTTCAGAATGCTCAAAATTAAGATACAATTGAAAACGATCAACAACGGACAGGCAGAAAGCAAAAACGTAACAAAGGTTATATAATTAATAAAAAAAATGAACGAGCCAAGTCCTGAAGCACTCAAGGAATTAAAAAAGCGTTGGGAACAAATGCAGGCAATTCGTAAATCACGAAGGACACAAGAAGAAATCATCAATGACATTTCATCATTAATTAGAGATTTTCAAAAAGATTCATTTTTGCCTTATCTCACTCAAATGACAATTCATATTGACCAAAGGGATACTTCAGAAGTTTTTAAAAACTTGATGTCACCTATGAAACAATTTGTGTATTTAACGGATTTATTCTTTTCAGTGGAGACACAAGGAAGTAAAATAGGTTTTTCAGAAGAAGAATGGGGGAGAATAACATATTTATTGAATGAAATTGAAATGACCTATTTCGGAGATATTGGCTTTTATGAAGAAAACATAAAAGATAGTCCAAATCTTGATAAAGTTTCGGTTTCACTACCAACCTTTCTAAATTATTTTGGGAATGCACAACTCTCCTTTGATGAACAAACATTAGAAAGGTTTAAAAGAAACTGTGGAGTTTTTGATGTTGAAGTAAAAAAACATTTTGGGTTTTCTGTAATAGAGTCAATAACATTTTGCGCCCATATTAAAAGCCTAATAAACAAGAAGTTTACTGATTGTAACTACTATTTATTGAATAAGGAAGAGTGGCCAAAATTAACAGACAAATTTATTGAACGAGGAGTTACAGATCCAAAAGAATGGTGGAATGAACCCGAATTGGCTTTATTTAAAGATTATAGATTTAAACCTGGATTTATATTTATTCAAAACATTGATGATATTTATAAAGTAAATCTACCATCTAATATTACGAAAGACTTAATTGATTTCTTAACCTACAATGAAAGTCAGAAAAAAGGAGAAATAGTATATTATGCAGACAAAAGTCCTTTTTTTGACAAACCATTAATTAAGCTGAATGAAACAGAGTTCTTATGCCCTCAATACAAATTCTTGATTGAGAGTTTTTATAATAGAATTAATTACAAATTATCTGAAATAAAAAAAGAGAAATACACTCAATTCAAGAATCAAATGCTTGAAAAGAAAGTAGAAGAAATTTTCAGAAAGTTATTTGGAAAAGAAGCTCTAATATTCGATTCATACTATGTAGATAAAAAAAGGTCTGAACAAGACTTACTTATTGTATTCAAAGGCTTTTTCTTCATTGTAGAAATTAAAGACACCCTTTTCAGAGCACCAATGCGTGACCCAATAAAATCATTTGATAAGATAAAATCGGATTTCAAAAAATCAATTCAATATGGATATGAACAATGTGTCAGAGTTGAAAATAAATTCGCGGAAGGAAAACCATTTGAAATTTTTGACAACAAAACTCATAAAAGCTTATTCCACATAAAACCAAACAAAGTCAAAGACTATTTTTCGATTGTTGTTACTCAATTCAAATATGGCAATATTCAAACAAATCTTGAAAACCTATTAATAAAAGAAGAAGATGCTTTGTATCCTTGGTCTATATGCATTGATGATTTAGAAGCTTTTGTACTTGCCTTAAATAAATTAAAAAAAGGGATGGCAAAAACACAATTTATAAATTACTTAAAATATAGAGAAGCTTATAACGAGCATTTAATATGTGGAGATGAATTGGAATTGTGTGGTTATTTTATCCACTCGCCTAAAGATTTTGAGAAATTCTCGACAATTGAGGAAACTTTTAACCCTGACCCAAGAATGTCCGAATTGTTCGATGCTGAATATTACAACGGATTGGGTTTTGAGAATGAGATTGATATAGATATCAAACGGAATCGAAAAGTTCGCGACTATCAGAAAAAATGGGAATTTGATATAGTAAGTGGAAAGGACTTTATTGACGAATAAAAAGCCAGCAGGTAATAGCACCTACAAGAAATTGGCGGTTCAGTGGTTAAATGAAGCTTTGTGGTTCGTATCAAGTTTTGTGGTGGCAGACAATTTAGTGCTTCGAAATCGCCAACTTCTTGTAGCTGCCAAACGTTATTACAAACAACCCTAAAGACCGATAGTGCTAAAAATGAACAGACAAAAGATCGAAATAAACGTCAACCGCACATTTAGCAAATTTGCTTTTGCCCCAAAACACAAAGCCGACCCTTCGGCAAAACCAAAAGAGCCTTTTTTTAGCCACCACACCAACAATAATTCGTATTTTGCACAAATGAATTTGAATATATAAATGATTGATAAAAAGACGCTTTCTGAACGTGATATATGCACAAAGTTTATAACTCCTGCGGTTGAAAAATCGGGTTGGAATAAGCTGACACAGCTATTAGAAGAAGTTTCGTTCACAGACGGAAAAATTTATGTTAGAGGTAAACTGACAGCAAGAGGAAATCAAAAGCGTGCCGACTACATTTTGTATTACAAGCCAAACATTCCTATTGCAATCATTGAAGCGAAAGACAATAAACATTCTGTAAGAGCAGGATTACAGCAAGCTTTGGACTATGCTCAAATCTTAGACATTCCTTGTGTTTTCAGTAGTAACGGTGACGGCTTTTTATTTCACGACCGAACCGAAACAGACGGAAACATAGAAACAGAAATTGGAATTAACGACTTCCCTACTCCCGAACAACTTTGGGAGAAATACAAAAAATACAAAGGAATCACGACCCCATTAGCTGAAAAAATTGCTTCGCAAGATTATTATTTTGACGGCACAAGCCGTAAACCAAGATACTACCAACAAATTGCAGTAAACAGAACTGTTGAAGCTATTGCCAACGGACAAAACCGAATTATTTTGGTGATGGCAACGGGTACAGGTAAAACCTATACTGCTTTTCAAATCATTCACCGTCTTTGGAAAAGCGGAGCAAAGAAACGAATTCTATTTCTTGCCGACCGTAACGCCTTGATTGACCAAACCCGAAGAGGCGACTTCAAACATTTTAAAGATAAAATGACGGTTGTAAAACACCGCCAAATTGATAAAAGCTACGAAATTTATTTGGCTTTGTATCAAGGTTTATCAGGCACAGACGAAGATGCCAATGTGTACAAACAATTTTCGCCTGACTTTTTTGACTTGATTGTAATTGATGAGTGCCACAGAGGAAGTGCCAAGGAAGATAGCAGCTGGAGGGAAATTTTGTTGTACTTCAAAAATGCTACGCATATAGGTTTAACCGCTACGCCAAAGGAAACCAAGGAGACAAGCAATACCGAATATTTTGGCGACCCTGTCTATACTTATTCTCTAAAACAAGGAATTGACGACGGTTTTTTGGCCCCTTATAGAGTAGTTAGGGTGGGTTTGAATGTTGATTTGGAAGGCTGGCGGCCGCCCAAAGGCTATTTAGACAAAAGTGGAAAGCCTGTGGAAGATAGAATTTATAATAGAGCCGACTTTGACAGAAACATCATTGTGGAAGAACGGAGAAAATTGATAGCGGAGAAGGTTACAGAATTTCTCAAAGGGAATGATCGCTTTTCTAAAACAATTTATTTCTGTTGTGATATTGAACATGCAGAAGGAATGACAAGTTATCTGCGCAACGAAAACGCGGATTTAGTGGCCGAGAACTACAAATATGTAATGCAAATTACAGGGGATAATGACGAAGGCAAACGCGAATTGGATAACTTCATAAATCCTGAAGAGAGGTATCCTGTAATAGCTACTACCTCGGAGCTGATGACAACAGGCGTAGATGCCCAAACTTGTAAGTTGATAGTCCTGGACAGCGAGATTAAATCAATGACCAAGTTTAAACAAATCATTGGTAGAGGAACTCGTATCAATGAAGAATTTGGAAAACTCTATTTTACTATTTTAGATTTTAGGAATGCCACCGATTTGTTTGCCGACAAAGATTTTGATGGCGACCCAATTCGTGTAAAACCAGTTACCCAGAATGAAGATTTGTCATTGGTAGTTCTCGAAGAGGAAGAGAATACGATGACTGTTTTGGACGAAGCTACCGGTGATGAAATTGTTTTTGAAAAAGCGCAAATTCGGTACCCTGATGGCTCCCATCTTAATGGAAATTGGGTTTTAAGAGACCCTGATGTAAAAAGAGAAAAAGTTTATGTAAATGGCGTTGATGTTTCTGTTTTGGTAAGCCGTGAAATGTATTTCGACCAGCAGGGAAAGCCCATCACAACAAGTTTAAAAGACCATACAAAAGAAATTATTAAAGGTCAGTATACATCGTTAGATGATTTTTTAAGCAAGTGGAACAATAACGACCGAAAAGAGGCTATCATTGCCGAATTACAAGAACAAGGTGTAATGGTAGAAGCCTTGTATGATGCGGTAGACAAGCAAGTGGATTTGTTCGACTTAATTTGTCACGTTGCATTTGACCAACCACCACTTACAAGACAAGAAAGAGCCAACAACGTAAAGAAGCGAAACTACTTTACAAAATATAATGAACAAGCCAAGAAAGTTTTGGAAGCATTGCTTGACAAATATGCAGATGAAGGAATCACCAATATTGAAAGCATTGAAGTATTAAGAGTAAATCCATTTGATGAATTTGGTTCACCACTTGAAATCATCAATGAGTTTGGAAGCAAAGAAAAATATTTGCAAGCAGTAAGAGAATTAGAAATAGAATTGTATAAAACAGCGTAATGGCAGGTACATTCTCACAGATATATATACAGATTGTTTTTGCAATAAAAGGCAGAGAAAGTTTAATCAATGAATCCTGGGAAGAAGAATTGTATAAATACATTTCTGGGATTATACGAAACAAGGAGCAGAAAATGTTGGCGATAAATGGAATGCCGGACCATATTCATTTCTTAATTGGAATGAAACCATCTTGTTGTTTATCCGATTTAGTAAGAGAAATTAAAAAATCAAGTAATGAACTCATAAAGGAAAAGAAATTTACAAATTTCAAGTTTCAATGGCAAGAAGGATATGGTGCTTTTTCATATAGCTATTCCGCATTGGACAATGTAATTGCATACATCCAGAATCAAAAGGAACATCATAAAAAGCAGACCTTCAAAGAGGAATACAAAGAATTTTTAACCAAATTTCAGATAGAACACAAGGATGAATATTTATTTGAATGGATTGATTGACAAGACCCTGAAAGG
>JBDTWI010000080.1:0-6304 GCA_040006775.1 Saprospiraceae bacterium | reverse complement strand
AATTTTTCTTTCAGCTTCAATGTCAGGGTTAATCGCTGATGCAAAATATAAGATATACATTTGATCAGCATGCTGACCGCAAGCGTCAGCACCCTACAAGTCATTGTAAGACAATGATTTCGTCGGCCTTTTGGACAAAATTGTCAATTCAAATGACAATTTTGGACTAATCAAATTTTGTCTTAGTTTGGTACAAAAAACCATGTGTAGGTAGTTTTTTACTAGTGATTGGCCCATGTGATTTGAATTGCACCCTTTCAGGGCTTCATTATTTTACATTTTTTATAAGCAGGGCTTTCTCCCTGCTTTTGTAATTACGCCCCATTCGGGGCTAGATTTATTTCCAATTTGATTAAAATAACTTATTTTTGAAAACACCCTTGTGTCTTTGGCTTGTAAAATAGTTCTTTAATTTGTTTATAGACTATAATTTACTGACATTGAGTAACATGAGATAATAAACCCAAATTATCCTTGCATTTTTATTCCTTTTTGAGTTATCCTTTTTGGAAATGTTTTATGCGAAACTTGAGTTAAATAATTAATATCGTAGTTTCAATTATCCAAGATTTTACAAAACAAAAAAAAAGAGATTTGTAAATCTGATTTACAAATCTCTTTTAATTATTAATTTAAATTATTCTAATTTATCAACATCATACGCTTAGTTGCTGTGTGTCCAGCATCATCTAACTGATAGTACAACAGACCTGATGAATTACCAAGTTCTGTGCGACTGATTTTATGAGTATTTAAACCCTTTTGTCCATCTAATTCATAAATTCTCAGTATCCTTCCTGTAGCATCATAGATAGTAAGTTTAGCCCAAGATGCTTCTGGTAGTCTGTAATTAATTATACATTCTCTCTCAAAAGGATTTGGTTCATTTTGATACAACTCAAATAGACTTGTACTTATTAGCCCCTCTTCTTTTCTAGATCCTAATCGAACATCTAAGGTTTGGTCCTGAACATTGTATGCTTCAGCTTTAGTAATGTCACTAGATAATGCGATCAATTTGGACATAGTTCCGCTTTGATTCACCTTAAACAAAATGCTGTATAATACTTCATCAGATTTATGACTTTCTGCGTTGTCAGAATTCCAACTAGTTGTAAGTATTCCATTATTAAAGTTTCCAATGTTTGATTCTTTCATGTTTAGAACTCCACTTTCAATTCCTGCAAACTGCAAACTTTGATTGTCATAGTTCAATGTGAATTGAAATCCTGAAATTCCTGCAAAGTTGCTAGACTTAATTTCCATTTTATAGATTTCTCCAAGCTTAAGTTCATTTGATGCAATTTCTAAATTCAACACACCATTGGTTCTAACTTGCGCTTTTTGATATCCGGCATTTGCATTTCCATTTAAATCTCCCATCTTGATGGCCACAAAATTTGCTTTGTATTCTTCTTCTTTTGTAACGTTCATTTTTTCCTTTCTTGGAGCATTCCAAGGTAAGTTTGTTTCAGGGAAGACATAAGATTCAGGAACAAAGGTCCAAGATGGAACTTTTGCAAATTGAGGAATGATACCCAATATTAATTTTCTTATTTCAGAAATATCGGCAGAAGTTATACTACCACTAGCATTTACGTCTGCTGCAATTAGTTCATAAGGACTCTTAATGTTTGCTTTTCCTAAAATATGTTTTTGCAATTTAACGATATCCACAGTGCTTACACCATTCAATGGCTCATCATTTCTTATTGGAATAACAGTATACTCTTTATTCAACTCTAAGTCGGTAAATCTATATGGACTTGCAGAAACTTCTCGCATTAAAGCAGAATCGAGTTCTAGCTGAACAGAGGCCAATTTAATTTCTTCTCCTCCTTCTTTTGCTAAGCTTCCGACTATTTTACCCAAAGTCTTTTTGTTCATGCAACTATCCAAATTGTCTTGAACAATTACGACAGTATTGCAAAAGTCTTTGTTGCCTTCCTGATCTTCTACCCACATTTCAACATTGATTTTCAATTCATCATTTTGTCCGGCTTTTACAAAGTCTTCACAGCAAATTCTAATACTTGTCTTTTTCGAATCTCCATTGAAATAATATTTCAAATTTTCCTTCGGTGTGCAATTGTCAAAACTTGCAAAATTCAAATCCTTTGCCCAAATATCAACACATTTTGTTGTAGTCATTGGAACAGTTACTATACCAGGTAGACAATATGGAGTTGGTGCTTTACAATCTTTTATCTCAAATAATTTTGAGCATGTTCCAACGTTACCACAGCCATCCGTTATGTACCAACTTATTTTATGAACACCTATCGGATAGTTTCCACTCGCATCGAAAGGATTATTTTTATTATCTGCATTTGGATTATTAGTTGTTTGTGGTTTGTTACCTGCATTAAATTCTACCGTATTAAGTGTGCCTACTTGTAGATCATTTGTTCCATCATTATAGAGATCTATTTTGTATTCAAAACTCAATAATTCTGAAGGTGTACATGAATCTATTGCAGTTGCTTTTAAATTAATATGTCCATAACAAATTTGACTTGTAGAATTAATACTCGCAGGCTCACAATCACCCATAGTACAATTTACTATTGGACTTTCAACGTCTCGTACTTTAATGTATTGTGAAAATTCCCATCTACCTTTAGTAGCAGAAATATTAGGATCATACTGACACCAATCAATTACTACCCATTTCCTTAATATTACAAAACATGCATCGGTCTGGGTTGTAAATAACTGATCAGTATTTACAATTGCAATTAATGAACAATGGTCGTCAGCACCTTTTACTATTATAGGTCTTCCAATATTATCCGGGCTGGTATTTGCACCACAACCAGAAACTATTGTACCATTTTCACTACAATCAGGCCAAATAATGTCATCTAAAGTATCGCAAGCATCATTATCATTGATATAAAATGGATCACAATCAACTACCCAAATAGTTTGATTCACACTAATGCTTTGTCCACCTTGACCTGTAGTACTAAATGTTCTTATAATTTTTCCTTGTCCGCAATGTCTTTGATCATCAATACTTATAGTGAAATTTGTTCCACATGCTGATAATATATATCCGTCAAATCCCCATACAAGATTATACTTTGTATCAGGATGATTTGAATCAAATAATTTATTGTAAGCGTCGCATGCAATGAATGGAGCTGAATTACTAGGAGCTAATCCTCCAGGATATTTAGTAAGCAAATTATTAATGCAGAAACTTTCGCATACGATATCAGTCGTACTCACTTTTTTACGCCATGCAAGGTCATTAACCATTTTTCCAAATAAGGAATCTTTTGGATCAATTAGTCTGTTTACATCAAACCAATAATCACAACTAATTACTAGGTCTGCTGGTGCTTCCAATTTAGGATTGGATTTATTCTGAACTTCAACCTCAATCATACAATCACTAAAATGTCCAAATAAATCTCCACCTGGATTCATTCTCGTAGGTAGAACTGGCCCAACTCCAGGATCAATATCAAAGACACGGAACACAACCATTTTGGTGCTGCTTACATCTGCACAACAGAATTTTACTTCATCATCAAAATAACTTTGTGAGCCTACTATTTTCGAATTGTCATCACCGTTTAGATTAAAACATACATTGGATTCAATATTTGATCCGTTGTTTGTTCCTTGCAATTCATCCATTCTAATTGCTTTAAAATAAACCTTATTTGCGCAATTATCAAATGATCCATCGTCTAGTGATTTAACTTTAATAGTAGAATAATTTTCTGAAGGTGAAGAGGATGCTACTATACTAGTTACAGTTTTTGACTGACAAATTGCAGTTGGCGGAGTAACATCAGTGACTCTTAATAATATTCTTTTTTCAGTAACATTACCACAACAATCTTCTGCTACAATTGTAACATATTGCTCTCCAAATGGAATATCAATTATAACATATCCTGAATGATCATTTCCAAGCACAGTTCCATAAATCACATTTATTGTATAATGAACTTCATTCGAACAGTTATCAGTTAACCAGATATTCTTAACTTCCCATTGTGCATCACATGAATTAGCTCTTGCAGGTAAATCCAATGTGTCAGGATATAAAATTTTTGGTCCTTCAAGATCATCTACTTTAATAATTTGCTCGTATGTTCGAATTTTGTTTGTACACCAATCTAGTATCGTCCATTTTCTAAGTAGTTTGTAACATCCAACTGATCCAGCATCACATCCTGCTTTAGAAGTAGTAATGACAATATCCGTATAACTTACTCCAATATTTGCACAACCAGATACTTTTGGTGTTCCAGTTCCTTCCCACATAATTATCTCATTGGATTTCCAACATTGATTTGAATCTTTATGCACAGGATAATAAATGGATTCAGTATTTGGATGTCCTGCGTAAGGACCTGTCTTAATAATATTCCAACCCAATGTTTTTGGAATTCTTCTTCCTGTTTTAATGAATTCTACATTATCAAGTAGATAATCATCAATACAATCTGTAGATGGTTTTAAATGTTTCAACAAATCAAAAAACTCATCATATTTTTCATCACAACTTAAGGAATGTGTTCCAGTAGGAGTAATGTAACCATTATAATCTAATGGCATTACAATTTGATTTATGTCCGCATACTTAACGGTTATAGTTTGAATACATGTTGCTTTGTTTCCATAATTATCAATAGCAATCCAGGTACGGTGAATTATTTGTTCAAATCCTTCTAGACAACTTCCATTTGTGATTTGATCAACATAACTTAGATTAAATTGCCCACAACTTTCATAGACATAAGGTTGACCTGTGGTTATTGGAAGAGTTCCTGAAGAGCAATCAATGATGGTATCTTTTGGACAAATTAATACAGGTGGTAACTTATCTTCAACAAATGCCTTTCCCCAACAACTGTTACCGGTTCTTGGATCAATAACAGTAATGATAAGTTGTTTGCCAAGATCTCTATAATCTATTTGAGTTCCTGCTTTATTTAAGTCGCGATCAATTAGTCCTCCTCCGGATGCATACTTAATTTGGACGATATAATCATTATAACAAGAATATGGTCCACCGACTAAGATTAGATCGGCACTTACTGTTGCTTTACAACTATCATCTAAACTTATCTGTACATCATCATTACAGGATAATTGTTTAATCGGGTTATTAAATAATTTTAATTCGATACAAAATGTACATTCAGTGCTATTTCCTGAAAAATCAGTTGCTCGGTATTTAAGACAATGAATACCTCCTGGAAAGAAATCTCCACTTTTTAATCCTGTAGTATCTATTTGCTCAACTCTAGGTGATAGATCACAATTATCAGTTGCATATGGCTCAATAAATGTTATGAATCGACCACATTCTCCTGGTTTTAATTGAATATCTGTAAGTGTAGGACAGAATAGAATTGGTTTGATATCTTCTCTAACTGTTACTGTTGAAACACAAGTTGAGCTATTGTTACACAAATCATATACCGTTAAGGTAATAAGATTTATTCCAATTTCTGAACAGTTAAAGGCCGTATCAGAAGCAAATAAAGTAATTGTATTATTTCCACAATTGTCACCACTTCCATTATTGATATCATTACTTCGAATGATTTTATTTCCTGTTAAATCCAACACAACTGTAATATCCTTACAAATTGCAATTGGAGGATCAACGTCATTAACTGTAATTACTTGTACACAAGTTTTTGTGTTATTACAAACATCGGTAGATCGATAGGTTCTATTTATTACAAATTTATTTATACATGAACCCGGAGTAATTATGTCTTGATCATGAGAAACTAAAACTCCTGCATTACCACAACCATCTGCGGTTACCACACTAGTTAGATCTACAACGGGAACTTCCGATGCACATTTTACAAAAACATTTGCAGGGCAAATAATACTAGGTTGTACATCGTCAAAAACGGTAATTATTCTACTACAAGTAGCAACTCGGTTGCAAGCATCTGTCGCGGTATAAGTTCTTGTCAATATGTATCTATTTGCACAAGTTTGATTTGAAATAACATCATCTACATCAAAATCAACATTGTTAGAACAAATGTTTGTTATAGTACCTGTAAATGGCAAAGCAGTTGGTACATCTGAAGCACACTTAACGGATAGTGCAGCAGGACAAACAATACTGAATGTTGATTGATCACTACCTGTATTGGAATAGCTTTGATTGGTCAATGCATTTCCACAGGAATCAGTTACACTGAAGGTATACTTAACAGTCCAAGCGCAATTTGTTCCAGTCACTAAAGTATCGGTAATACTTGCAGTGACTGCACTTCCACAGTTGTCCGTATAGCCTTGTATTGCATTTGCA
>JBDTWI010000079.1:0-6767 GCA_040006775.1 Saprospiraceae bacterium | reverse complement strand
AAAATTCTGGAAATAATCGCCACTTTTGGTATAAGATTGACCATTAAAAATTATGGAATCACAAGAGCTAAAGGAATATTTAGAACTGGTACCTTTAAAAAGGCTAATATTTAGATCAAGAATACTATCGCAACCACCTGTAGTTTGCAACATTTGAGAATAATTACCGGACTGAAAATATTTAATTCCATTAACTGAAGTGGAATCACAAGAATTGATGTTCAGAATTGATTTACCACTCAAGTATCCTTTAAGGTCTATCTGAATAATACTATCACAGCCTAATGAATTCAACAGATTCTGTTTAAATATTCCTGACTGATAGTAGGTTTGCTTATTGATGTTAATAGAATCACAGAAATTAAATTTGAGCATTGAACTGCTACTTGGATTAATTTTTAGCTCTGTAATGATAATGCTGTCGCAATTAAAAATATTTTTTAATTGTTGAGTGAACTGTGTTGAACTTGTATAAGTCTGACCATTGATATTTGCGGAATCACAGGCATTAAGATTAATATTTTGAATGCTGTTTCCGGATTTGCTTTCATTGAAATTTTCACAAAAAACCTTTGTACAAAATGCAGAATCTTTTCCATGGAATACAACAGTTCTTCTTTCAATACAATAGTCATCATCTATAGCATCCACAATCAAACTGTCTGCTGTCCCAAGGATTTTTGAATTGTCAGACTTTTTGAACCATTTGTTCTCAAATCGATAACTTTCACCATTATTGCATTTTTTAAGTTGATTGAAATTCGGAGTTAGTTGAACCATGCTTCCAAGGCATTTTGATGTCCATTGCGGTCTAAGATCTAAGGTGATGGCTGTAAGAATAAAAGAGCTGTCACATTTATAGCTTTCAGTTGATTTAGGCAGAATAATTTCCAGATTATCTTCACACATGGAATAGCTTCTACCAAGGATATCTTTGTATGGTTTATTATCACAATTAAAATAGAAAACTTTTCCTGGTAAAGGATCTGGTCTTATTTTGAAATTCACTACTGAATCATATTCGCAGCAATTAATATCTTTAAAATGTTCCCTATAAGTTCCGGAAGAAAATATAGTCTGTGAAAACCATTGAGTTCCTGAACAGACAGTTGCATCAGGACGAGTCTTATCCTGAAGAGCGCTTACTTTAACTGTAGTACAAATAGGACCTTCAGTAGAGCAAATTGATCCATTAAGATCACCAAAAGCTTTTACGCACAGTTTAAAATCTCCAACCTTAGGGAAGTCTAAAATTAGATCATTCGAATTTGTTCCAACTTCAATGTCGTCAAGTGTCCATACATACTTTGAATTAAGACAGTTTCCGGTTTGGGAATTAACATGAAATTTATAACCACAGTAACCCAAGCATACCGGTGAAATAACCCCACTAGGAAGATTATTTATAAATCCTAGAGGATCTAATTTTGGAGGTCCTCCACCCGAAGTAGTAATCGTAAAATCACAAGGGTAAATGGGCCATCCTCCATCTAACATGAGATAGTACACTTTACAAGGTTTTAAATTTACTTGGTAGGTATAAGAACCACCTGAAGGGATATATAGGCCACTTTGGCAAAAGACTTCATCAGTACAGTTGCATCCTCCCCAAATTCCCATAACTAGAAATTGCCAGGCGAGGGGATTGCAAGGTCCAACTTGCAGAGTAATGCTGACATTTCCTCCTTGACTGACAAATGCCCACCAGTCTCTTTTATATTGCGAACCCCCTGAAGCACAACCCGGCCTACAGTCCATATCACCCATTCCAAAAGTGCTACAAGAAAACCCATTTAGTTCATCTAAAGAACAAAAAGTATAAGCTTCTGAACATGTGGCAGCTCCGGGGCATTGAGCTGAAATATCAAAAACATTCAATATGTCTGAAAATAAATAAACCAGTAGGAAAATTCTTAGCAACAGATTTTGCATACTTAATGATAATATTTCAAGCTACTTGCATCAAGAATAATTGGAAAATCAAGTAAATATAAGCTTTCTTAGCCATTAATTTAGACCAATAAGAACCTATGTATTTGATTTATTTTGCTGATTTACAATAAGTAAGATAAAAAGCCTTCGATATTTCCAAATAATTATTACTTTTGCAGCGCTAAAACTGATCTCAGTGATCACATTTGGTAACTTTTAATACATAACAATGTCTAGTTTAACTAAAGAAAAAACAGCGGAAATCTTCACAACTTACGGAGGATCAGCGCAAAATTCAGGATCCACAGAAGGACAAATCGCCTTATTCACCTCAAGAATCGCAGGACTTTCAGAACATTTGAAAGCTAATCCTAAGGATCATTCTTCTAAGAGAACTCTATTGCACCTGGTAGGTAAAAGGAAGCAGTTATTGAATTATCTGCATCATAAAAACCTTGATCGCTACAAAAAAATTCTTGAAGCCTTAGGCTTAAGAAAGTAATAATTAGCCATAGTTTGCTTGTCATTTCTTGCTATTGTTTGAATTGTCGACATAGCTTAAAGGTGCGAATTATTTTATAACATATTAAGAAAAATTATTATGGGTCTTAAAACACCATATTCAAGTTCCTTTACACTTCCTGATGGAAAGCTTGTAACTCTGGAAACAGGTAAATTAGGATCGCTGGCAGATGGATCTGCAACTGTTCGTATTGGGGATACCATTCTTTTTGCAAGTGTTGTTTGTGCAAAAGAGGCCAGAGAAGGAACTGATTTTTTCCCCTTATCAGTAGACTATCAGGAAAGATTTGCAGCCGCCGGTAAAATACCAGGTAACTTTTTTAGAAGAGAAAGCAAACTTTCAGATTATGAAATATTGATCTCCAGACTAGTTGACCGTGCTATTAGACCTTTATTTCCAGATGGGTTCTACAACGATACTCAAATTATTATTTATTTACTTTCAGGAGAATTAGAAACCTTACCGGATGCTTATGCAGCATTAGCAGCTTCTACAGCTTTAGCCTGTTCGAATATCAATTGGGAAGGACCAATATCTGAAGTAAGGGTTGCTAAAATTAATGGAGAGTTTAAAATTAATCCTTCCAGAACAGAATTAAAGACCGCTGAACTGGATATTATAGTTGCAGCTACAGAGAAAAATCTGATGATGGTTGAAGGTGAAGCCAATGAATGTTCAGAACATGATCTTGTTCAAGCCATCAAAGTAGGTCATGAAGCAATAAATGTTCAAATCGCAGCACAACTTGCATTAGCCGCGCAATTGGGTATAAAAATAGCCACTAAAAGAGAAATGGTTGTTCATATGCCAAATGAAGAAATTCTTGAAAAAGTTCAGACTGATTGCAGTGCTGAAATAGCAGAAATTGCAGGCTCAAGCTTAGATAAACAAACTAGAAAAGAGAAATTCGATTCCATATTAAAGAAGTTTAAGGAAAACTATTCCGCACTCCATGGAGAGGATGAATTAAAGAGTAATTCAAAACAGATTTCAACTTGCTTTGACAAAATAAAAAAGAAGACGATTCGGAAGTTCATGCTTGATTCCGGTAAGAGATTGGATGGAAGAGCATCAACACAAGTAAGACCTATTTGGACAGAAATTGATTATCTGCCTGCAACTCATGGATCAGCAATTTTCAATAGAGGAGAGACACAATCATTAACCTCAGTTACTTTGGGAACTAAAGATGACGAGATGTTGGTCGATAATGCATTGTTGATGTATGATGAAAAATTTATCCTGCATTATAATTTCCCACCTTTTTCTGTCAATGAAGTAAAGCCTATGCGTGGACCTGGAAGAAGAGAAGTTGGACATGCAAACTTAGCCGGGAGATCTTTGAAGAAAGTTATGCCTACTGATTTTCCTTATACTGTAAGGATAGTATCGGATATTTTAGAATCAAATGGCTCCTCCTCAATGGCTACAGTTTGTGCCGCTTCATTAGCCTTAATGGATGCAGGTGTTCCTGTTAAAGCAAGTGCTGCAGGTATTGCTATGGGAATGATAGCTGAACATGGCAAAGTCATAATTCTTTCTGATATTCTTGGAGATGAAGATGCATTAGGGGATATGGATTTCAAAGTGACAGGAACCAAAAAAGGTATCTGTGGTACACAGATGGATATGAAAATAGATGGTCTTTCTTATGAACTATTAGAGCAGGCATTAATGCAAGCTAAAGAAGGAAGATTGCATATAATTGATAAGATGGAAGAAACCATCGCGAAACCTAATGATGATTTCAAGCCTCACGCTCCAAGGATTGTCGAATTGAGAATCGATAAGAGTTTTATAGGCGCTGTAATTGGACCCGGAGGAAAGATTATTCAGGAAATGCAGGCAAAAACCGGTACTAAAATTAACATTGAAGAAGTTGGCAATGAAGGTGTAATAAATATTGCCAGTAACAATAAAGAAGCAATTGATCAGGCTGTAGGAATGATCAGAGCAATAACATTTGTTCCGACTATTGGGGACATCTATGATGCCAAGGTAGTTTCAATCTTCCCTTTTGGTGCTTTTGTAGACTTTAGTGGAAAAAGCGGACTATTGCACATCAGCGAAATCTCTAATAAACGAGTTGAAAACGTTGAAGATGTGCTTAAAGTTGGAGATGCAGTCCGTGTAAAGTTGATCGGTACAGACCCGAAAACAGGCAAATTGAGACTTTCTGCTAAAGCTGTTGGGCCAAACGAATAATTCGAATATCAATTAAATTCTAAAAGACAAAAGATTAAATTTGTCTAAAACCACTTTTGAATTACTTCAATACGACGAAATCTATTGGTAAATGAAGGTTATTCTAATTCAAGAAATTAAATCTTCAATTTAGGATAAAGGAAGAAATTAGCTGCTTACTTTTGACAGCTTATGAAGAAGAGACTTAGAAAAGCACAGTGTGACAACTGCGCTGCAAGCATTTTGCCGGAATCTAACTTTTGTCCTCAATGTGGGCAGGAAAATCACAATCCCAATCAATCAATTGGACATCTGTTACTTGAGATGATGGAGTCTTTATTTCATTTTGATACAAAGATTTTTGTTACGCTAAAGAATTTGATTATTTATCCAGGTAAGATGACTTTAGACTTCATCGAAAATAGAAGAGCTAAGTATGTGCCTCCTTTTAGATTGTATATTTTTGTAAGCGCTATTTTCTTTTTGGTTCTTAATGCAACTAAGGTTTCTAATGTTGATAAAGAACTAGAACAAGTGCAAATAAACAATGCTGACACAATTGAAGATCAACAGCAAATTGATATATTCGGGGTGCACCTTGATGCAAAAGATATTAAATTTAAAAATTATTTAAAATATTCGGACAGACAACTAGATTCAGCTTTAACTGCAGATAATAATGGAGTGGAACCTGGCTTCATAGCAAAAACACTCACTAAGCAATTTGTAAAGTTGCAAAAAAATAATTCTGATTTTGTAAAATCCATTATGCACTTATGGGTTAAATACATTTCTATTATGATGTTTATTCTAATGCCAATTTTTGCATTTCTACTATGGTTGATGCTTTATAGAAGAAGAAAAAATTATTATGAATATTTGATTTTTTCATTGCATTACCATACCCTCTGCTTTATTATATTTATTTTTCTTATTGGGATCTCTTATTTTATTTGGAATGCAAAGCTGGGTTTTATATTTTTCATTCTTCCGTTCTTTATTTTGTATAAAAGTCTTAGGAGAAATTACAATACTTCCAGAGTAAAAACAATATTCGCTACCACTGCTTTGAATTTTACCTATGGTTTTATTCTTTGCTTTGGCATTCTGTTTGCTTTAATTATAGGTGCATTAAATGCTTAATTTAAGCTAGAAAGTAAAATGGTATTAGTTTTTATAATTGAAAACAATTGGGTTTGAATTAATTCTTGTTTTATGAATAGAATTAGCTTAGTTGAATAAATTAACAGTAATAATCTAATTTTAAATAATACTCCAGATCAATTAATTGGTTTAAATAATAAAAGTAAATTTGTTTTGCTCCGCTGGAGCAAAGAAAATCTCTCAGTTGTTTTTTTTAAAAATGTTTGGTCTCTACGAGACCGATTTTAATTTCAAGAAAATCGCAATAGCAAAATCAAATTGTTGAAACCAAACGACAGGAATTTCTTAGATTAGTATTAATATCTTGTTAGCCTTAGAGTTATTTGATAAGTAGCCCCGGATGGGGCTTGACATTTTTAAAATAAGTTAATAATTTGAACTTGCTCCAGAGGAGCAAAACAATCCTCTGCTTGTTTTTTAAAAATTGTTTGGTCTGTCCGAGACCAATTTTTATAATAAAATCATATGAGTCTGCTCGGAATTCAAGCACATCATATCTTAAAATTATTAATCGTATGAAACCTTTTACTGCTTCATTGATCTCCCCGGATGGGGCTTAACATTTTTAAAAACGGACCAACTCCTTTTATTGCTCCTCTGGAGCAAAACATATCTATACCTTTGTAACATCTTTTGGTCTCTCCGAGACCGATTTTAGTATCAAAACATAAACAAATTGTGCTGTGATTTGAATAAGTAAATTTATTTTGCTCCGCTGGAGCAAAGAAAATCTCTCAGCGGTTTTTATTAAAAATGTTTGGTCTCTCCGAGACCGATTTTAATTTCAAGAAAATCGCAATAGCAAAATCAAATTGTTGAAACCAAACGACAGGAATTTCTTAGATTAGTATTAATATCTTGTTAGCCTTAGAGTTATTTGATAAGTAGCCCCGGATGGGGCTTGACATTTTTAAAATAAGTTAATAATTTGAACTTGCTCCAGAGGAGCAAAACAATCCTCTGC
>JBDTWI010000078.1:0-6968 GCA_040006775.1 Saprospiraceae bacterium | reverse complement strand
ATTTAGGTGGTCAATTTGATCAGGTCTAGGGTGGTCAGTTTCACAGGTATTTCCAGAAAAAGCTCTAATTTTAAGATATTGAGGATAATAAGAATATTTTGGAATATCTGTTATTTGAAGACAATTTTGAGTTGTATGAGGTGCATTTCCAGTAATGCCACCATATGCATTGAACTCTGTACTTTTGGGTCCAATTATAGTCCAGTTAAAAATGGCATTATTAGGGTATTGTCCACATGCACATAAATAAATTTGATCTGTCTCTTCACAAATTATGTTGTTATTCATACAAATTGACATTCCACAAGCTGGCACATCTCCATTTTGATCTCCGTAACCTGTAGGAACACATATAAATTCCCAAGCTTGGGCTACTGAACGAAATTCATTTGAACATCTTCCATACTTCTCCAAAACATAAGACATAGTTGCTTTCATTATATCTTTATAATCACTGTTATTATCCAAATTTTTTAAAGAAGCCATTACAATCTCCATTGCTTTATCTAAACCAAGTGAAGGTATTATAGGACTTGTCTTTCCAGTAGAAATTAAATAATACCAGAAACCCAAAGGTTGACCTCTCTTGTGACTAGACTTCTCATCTAATACCTTTGTGAAGCAATCTGCATTAGATCCAGGATTTGACAAATCTCTATTAAAAGCTGATTGTGCGCCTGGTTCATCATCACATATTCTCCAGTCTTCGTATCCTTGTATTTTGGATTCAATAAATGTACCAAAAATATCAGCCAAACCTTCAATTAAAGAGCTAGCCCCTTTTTTACCAAATTTTAAAAATTGTCTCAAATATATATGAGTTAGTTCATGCCCAATTAAATCAGGTAAAGCCAATGGATCACCATAGGAATCTCCACCAATTAGAATGGCTTGTGGCGTCAAATTATCAAGCCAATTCAATGCTAGAGCATTGTCATATACCTCTTGTGTTCCAATCCATACATCCGAAAAGAAGGATCCAATTCCTAGATTATCAAATTGACTAACTACTAAATCTGAAATATATAGTGCTTGATATGCTAGATTAGAAGCCTCTGAATTCCAATCACGAGTTGCTGTTGAAGTGGGAGTAGGTTGATCTCTCCAAGATGTGTAAACTACTACTTCTGTGTTAAGTGGATTGTCAAAATCGACTATTCTTATTCTATTATCAAAGCTCTTTAATGTAGTTGTGTTGCCTGACTTAAAGTCCTTTAATGGTTTCATGCCATAAGTTATTGTATATGCGTTTAAATTTTCAACAGCATTTATCGAATCTAAAAGTTGTCCATCATGTGCATCAACTAAAATCTTAAAATTTTCATTTTTAAAATAATTTATTTTCCAGGCAAGACTATACTCACATTGATTAAGTACATTATGTGTAATAATTAATTCCGTACCATAAATAGTGTCCGCATTTAATTGATTAATAACAGTTTGCTAAGAAAAAGCTGGAGTAGTATTGACATTTATACCGGATAAAATCCTTGGTGCAATTGAGAACAATTTGTCGCAAGGATTATTCGGATCACCACTAGGCTTAACTCGGATATAGTTAGCTGTAAATCCAGCCCCCTCAACCATAATACCATTAAAATATTGTTGAAATCTTGAAAAATAAAATAAGGTATCATTTAAATTGTTACCTGAAAATTTAAATTGAAATGAAGTATTTTCATCTAAGCCTAACCCATCGATAATAATATTCAAACTATCCTTGTCAACTAAATCAGTGTAAATAGTACCATTTACTTCTGGTGCAATAAGATGACTATTATTGAAAATTGCTGAGCTACTTAAAAAAGAATTATAGTTCTCGCAATCAGAGGATGGAAGGTATGATGTGTCTTGTGCATTTATAGTGACAATACCAATAATTATAATGTATATATTTAGCACTATAAATCTTAAATTAAAATTTGATAAAACTTTAATTAAGACAATTTTGAAATTGTTGTATAGGTGGTTATTAGTTTTCATAATCTTATAAATATTTGTTATTAGTATATAAAAATATTAAATATATATATATTGCTTAAAGCAATAGTTAAAGTACAAATATAGCTTAATTTAACTAAGTTACAAATTTTTAGTAAACTATTTTTAAAAATTACAATTTTTTTGGAAGTCTTTGGAGGATTTTAATTTTCAACTAAACTTGCCATGATTTCTATTTCTTTAATATCGTCAGCTTGAACAAATCAAGAGACTAAATCAAGTAGATATCAGTAGATCCAGTTTTGGAGAATCATTCCAACAGCATTTAGAATTACTAGTACCAGTTTATGAAGCATTAAAAAAAGAAGTACTTCAACAAACTTATTTACAAACAGATGAAAGTCCTTTTAAGGTACAAAGCGAAACCAAGAAAGGTAGTACAGACTTAGGATTTATGTGGGTAAGCAGAGCACCAGAAAAAAACTTAGTGTTATTCTCCTATCAAAAAGGACGAGGCGGTGAAAGCATGAACAGTCATCTGGAAAAATTCAAAGGAAAACTACAAACAGACGGATGGAAAGTATATGAGCAGTTGAAAGATAATCCAGAAATTGAATTATTCAATTGTTGGGCGCACGCAAGAAGATACTTTGATCAAGCAAAAGAAAATGATCCGGAAAGAGCAACATATATGCTTAAGCAAATTCAAATATTATATGAAGTTGAACAATACTGTCGAGATCAAGACTACAGTATTGAACAGCGAAAACAAATCAGACTAGACAAGAGTAAAGTACAACTAGAAAAAATTAAGGAATACCTCGATAACCAATCAATGAGCAATATTCTTCCTCAAAGTCCTATTGGAAAAGCTATCGCTTATACATTAACAAGATGGACTAAGTTGCAGAAATATATAGATCATGGTGAAGTAGAAATAGACAATAACCTCATTGAGAATAGCATAAGACCACTTGCACTGGGAAAAAAGAACTTCTTATTTGCTGGGTCGCATGAATCTGCACAAAGAGCTGCAATGATCTATTCATTATTTGGAACCTGCAAAATTATTAATATCAATCCCTACGAATGGCTGAAAGACATTTTAAGCCGAATCAAAGATCACCCCATCAATAGAATATCAGAACTGTTGCCTCATAATTGGAATAAAATGAGGGCATAGGTACTTCATTGGACGGATACAGAGTTCTCATAGAGCGAAACGGATTTAAAAACCTCCCTTGATTCATCTGTGGTATTCCTGAATAGGACCTTGTCTTGGTAACTTGCGAACTTAGGCCAGACTCTCAATGGATCGCCTTTATACTTTGACAGGATATTTCCGGTTTCTATAATTTCGGAATCTGAGAATGATCCTGAGTTTATTCTTCTCTGGAATGTAGCGATTGAAATTCCTAATTCCTGAGCTAGTCTTTTTTGGCTTAATCCAATAGTCTTAAGCTCCTTAATAAGCTCGGACATATTATAGGAATATCTTCGTCGGTATCAGCATCGAATAATTACGAATCATATCGCATCAGTCAGGATTAAGCTGACTATTCAACTATGAATAATATTTTCCAGTGCTTCATTCATTAGGGTAGGTTATACCCGTTAAGGTATTGAAAGTTATTCATATATATTAAAAAGAATATATGATAAATGCACATTTATAGGTATTGCAATATATTGGGTCTTGACAATATCTTTGTTTAATATAAAGATTTTTTATGAAAAATATATTTATCTTAATTATTATTGGAATGCTTTTGATCCAATCTTGCGCTAAGCAAGAAAGTTTAACAAAACTTATCGATGTTCCGATTAGCTCATCTAATCCTATGATGCTAAGCTTGCCTTTTGTTGAAGATTCTAATCCAACAGATACGACTGTAATAAATACTTGGGTTAATCATATCAACCCGGTCACAATCAGTAACACTACGCAATTGGAAATACTCAGGGGTATATTAATTAATACATATGATACTTTGGAATTAATAGCTAGATTACCTGTTTCAGAAGGTAATTCTAGTACACCGCGCTTCATGGTTCCAAGAAGAGGATGGCGATTTGATGGTAATGATTGTTTTATTTATGGTTCTTATGAGGATAATAATAATGGGACGTGGACATTTACACCAGCAAGCTATCCGACGCAAAGCACAATGAATAGGTGTGGGTATGCAAATGTTGCTATTTCCAATAATTTTAAATTTTGAAAACTTGTATATTAGCATATCTGATCTTGTGCTTTATTTCTTCTTGCACTTGTAGTAAGCCATCGATAATTAATACTATAAATTGTGAAAGTGAAGAAATTCCTTTATTTATACATTATACTAGGGAATATGAGAAAAGTTTAAGGAGTAGCATGATGGATGAAAAAATTATCATAATAGATTCAATTCATTAAGTATCCGACATTCAGATATTAAGTTATACTTATTAATAGAATAAATTGTCCAGTTTTTTAACTAATAAACTGACTATTTAATTCTTAATAATATTATGTTCACGACAACAATGTCGTAAACATAGGTAGAAATTTTCCAGTATAATTTAAAAATAAGGCAAAAAGGTAAATATTTTCCACTATACCCATTCGGGTACTAAGATTGATTCATTAGACTAGATTTTAGCAATGAAATGTCACAGGCCGAATCTGGCTCATCTGAGTTTAATATGATTGGCACTTTAATCATTTTAAAATGCCGAATTGAGGTTTTGGTGTAGGTGTATGTCATTTTTATAGACTAAAATAACAATTACAGTATAAATGTATAATATAACTTCCGTTAGATTTTTTAATTTTATCTTAGTGACTTGAAAATTAAAATGTCTAAAAACTCATATTGGAAATCTAAAATTTCAAATTGATATAGAAATCAAAGGTTAAAATTTTAACATAAATAAATTTTAACAATACATTAACACAAGCCTGCATAAAGTTTATTTGCTTTGACTAATATTTTAATAAATAACTTCTATAAAATGAAAATTACTTTAAAAGATTCAATAAGAATTTATATTCTTTTTTTTGTTATTAATAATTTAGTTGGTCAAACTAATGCATTTAGTGTTGTTAGTTCCCCTTCTTCCCCTACCAATACTCAACAAAAAATGATTACTTATACTTCTAACACACCTCACATAGATAGCTTATCTTTCATTTCGTGGAATACAGGAAGCTTAGTTGATACAAACGGAAATATGAGCTTAATTATACCAAATTTTAATCAAGGATCTGCAATAAATTTTACATTTGAAGACTCGCATTTCGTAAATGACACTGATTATTACATTCTTGGCGAAACTACAAATGGTAGTCTTTCAATGTTTATTTCCCCAAATGGAATTTATGCAGAAATTAATGTTGATTCTGTAGATTTTATTGTGAATCCAATAAGTCAAACAAACGGAATATTAATTAGAATTGACAGGTCATCCACTGATAGCTCAGAATGTAATTCAAACATTATAACAGATGATCCAGGAGATCCTGGAGACCCTACATGCATTCATGGGGATTGTGGAAATGATGTTTTAGATCTACTTGTTATGATAACTCCAGAGGCTGATTCGTGGCTAAATCAGACTTTTGGAAACTTCAAATCTGTTATGCTTTCTAGTTGGGCTAATAATATTAATGTTGCATTCAGAAAGAGCAAGATTTTAAATAAGAGAGTTCGAGTGTCTTATGTTTCATTCACCCCAACTGAAGAATATGGTAATGATCCTGACAATGATATAGGTTTAATCGGTAGCGATCAAGAAGCAATTGATTTGTTAAATGATTATGGTGCTGATATTGGAATATTACTCTTAAATTCGTCAATGTATGGCCAAGTTTTAGGTTCATCCAATGGATATTTACAACCAAATAAATTTTGTATTTTACAGATTCAGAGCATTCAAGGCAATTATTATACAATTGCACATGAAATTGGACACAATTTTGGTTGTGGTCATCAATTAGAAGGAGGAAATGGCTGTGCAAGTGCAAAAATATTATCAAATGGTAAAAATACTATTATGTGCACACTCCAACAACCTTATTCTCAAATTCCACATTATTCAGAACCAACTGTTTCATATAATGGAGAAGCAACTGGAACTACTGATATTACCGAAAATGCAAATAAAATTAGAATTACATTTTGTAATGTGGCTAGTTCCAATGAAGTTGATCCTTTTTATGTAGATTTTACTGTTGAATCAGAAAATTATTATAATTGTCCATTGGAGTGTACTGCGAATATTTTGTCTGGATATCAGCATGTTCAAGGAAATAATGTTTTATGTTCAACTCCTTATACTTATGTTTGGTCTATGTCTCCATTTTTAAGTAATTCTTGGACAATAATTGGTTCAAATAGTCCAAATTTAACAATTACGACTCGCATACCAAAGATAACAAATCTGAAATTAGAAGTATACTCGAACAATGGATGCTATTCAGTTTATCAGAAGACTATTATTAGACCCCTTTCAGGAACATGTGAAAGGAATAGAATATCTGAACATAAAGATTCAAGAAAATATTTTGCTTATCCAAATCCGGCTTCAAATTATTTAAGTATAAATTACTTAGTTCAAACCAAAATTAATAAAATTATTGCTTCAAGCATTGATAATAAGGAATCAAAAATCCTAGATAAATTTTATTTTGAGAATAATTTACTTACTTTAGATATTTCAGACTTAACTAGTGGACTATGGATAATTTCAGTTTATGAAAATAATTTAGTAAGATATTATAAAGTAATAACTGATTAAACTAGATAGTTAATTAATATCTGCATATATGAAATTTAAATATTTATTATTACAATTGACAGTTTTATCAATATTGTTTTGTCAATGTCAAAAAGATGATCTTAAAAATAATATTAAATTTACACAAGAAAAAGATTTTTCAGATAGCATAAATAATATTTATGCATGTAATGATATTGCTACTAGAAAAAGTTATGTAGATTTAAAAATTCTTTCCTATATTAACACATGTTATTTATGTCAATCAG
>JBDTWI010000077.1:0-7243 GCA_040006775.1 Saprospiraceae bacterium | reverse complement strand
TTATTTCCTACTGCATCTTCAAAGTAGATTTTGGTTAAGAAATAGGGATCTTTTTGAGCGAATAAGTTTGAAATCAGAAAGAATAATATAATGGACTTCATATCTATTGTTTGACCCAATTTCTGTAATAATTATGATAAGTGCCAATGCAAAGGATTGAATAGGTTCCAGAGGCTAATCCATTGGTGTTAATCTCTACAGATTGAGTTCCCTCTTCAGAAGCAATATAGGAATGTATTATTTCAGATAACTGACCTGTAGATTGCCTTACTCCAAAAATAGTAAAGTCTTCATTGACGTTGGCATCAAAACTCAATTGTGCTGTTGTTGTACCGGGATTAGGAGAAATAATCATACTCTGGTAAGTCGGATTTCCAGTCTGAGATTGATCCGTGTCACAACCACTTGTAGTAAACATTTTGCTATTAATATCTGTATCCTCACAGTTGCCGTCCAATCTACCAACAATTAATTCCAATCTGTAAGTTGTATTTGGAATTAAGAAATGGTTTCCAACATAGGAACCATTAGTAAAGCAGATTTTATCTGCCTGTCCTGTAATCCATGATGTCTCCTGTACTAGCTGTTCAACACTATTGATGATCTTATACAATTTAATCTTGTATCGTTCTTCGTTGAAGCTTGCACTCAAGTCAAAACAATTTTTGCACGGATTATTGTTAGTTATTCCTGGTAATGCATCTGAGATAAATGCTGCAGGTGGCGCACAGCTTCTATCAGTCTTAATACTGTTGATAAATTCGCATTTGTAATTATTTAGGTTCATTAACATTTGCTTAAGCTGCAAATAGGTGAAGCTGTTTTGTGCAGCATTATAGGCCATAGTATTGTTATTAATCCATTGATCCTGACAGCACGGAGAAGGTGGGCAAGGGGACTGTTCACTACAGTCATTAACTCCGTTGTAAAATCGACTTCCACTAGAATTCATTCCAATCTGGTCAGTTTCTACATTCACAGGATCAGATCCGTTTATCTTATTCCAACATTGCTGTTCTATTTCTTTCAGATCAAATAAATCACCATCGCAGTTTCTATCCAAATCGAAAGACAAAGGTGGAGTGTCAGATATTTTGTCATTTATCCAACTATGATCTAAGTTCATTAAATGTCCAAATTCGTGATTTATATTTCCACCTGATAGAAAAATAATACTCATTGCAGAATTAGTTTCACCAATACCTGATGCAATTCCTGTACAATTAGTACAAGGTGCAATGTATAAATTTAATTCAGAATTGACATTAACTCCAAATCGAGCATTAAATCCTGTAATATTATATCTGGCATCAATATTATCATCTTCACAATGAATATATACACCTTTCAATACATATTGGAAGGGATTACAGAGTTTCACTGAACCCTGCTGATTCTTTTGAACTTCATTCTGATAATGTGCATAATTACCAGCATTAATAATGCCTTCTGCAATGGAGTTAGCTTCAGATTGTTTTGAATTTGAAGGAACTATTAGATTTCCTTGACAATCATCATTTACAAAAAAATGAACGTTAACATTGATCCATATTAATCTACAGTTATCTCCATCTTCTAATTCATCAAGGATCTCATCTACATCAATACAACCAGGACTTAGCAATGCTGTATCTGGTTGATAATTCTCACTCGAAGTGGGACAATAATAATTCTGAGCTTTTGAAACTGATGGATTCAAACAGCACATAATAAAAATCAGAAATATATATGACAATGTTTTACTTACAATGACTTGATAGAGAGAGTTTTGAAGTCGAAGAGAGTGTACCATAAATTTAAGTTTAATTGGTGAAACAAAATGATTACAATTCTTATACCAGGGTTTTTCTAAAAATTGACTGAATTCAAAAATGCTGAATTCCTCTGCTCATCGAATTGAAATATGGATTCTCCTTAGATTATACAAATATAACACAAAATAACAAATTTGTGCCAACTCATAATACATATTTGTTATTACTATATGAATTCAGAAGTCTTTAGTAAGCTTACGATAGTTGGAATATTCATTATTATAATATTGATTTACACCCTAGAAGAAATCTTGAAATAATAGTATTAAATATAAAGAATACAATTCTAAAATAAAAGTTAAATACCTAAATAAAAATTGAATCAGAAATTGAACAATACAGCAGGAGGAATCTGACAAAAAAGTTGGTGGAATGTTTGGATAAAATATAAGGTAGAGTAGTGAATTCAGTAGAATTAATAATTAATGCTTTAATAATTTGGTATAACTACACTGCTTAGTACTGTTATTCTCAATTCTTAGAAGATAAATGCTCTCATGTGCACCTCATAATATTAGAACCTCTTTTAATTTGGATTCCTAATGATAATTCTGGGATTAATATCATCGAACATTAAAACCAACAAGGAAATAGCTAACCAATATCTTGAAAACAAAGTATTTTTTACATGAAAAAAACTTGTATTCAAGGTTTAACATTATTTAATCTGTTGTAAATCAATATTATTCGTCCAATTCTTTGAATAGCTGTCTCTTAACAGATAAGTTAAATTTAATATTAACAAAATATAAATTCGTTTTTTTTTTTTTTTCTATTTATATATTTGTATTATGAAATAATCACAGTAATAATATTTTGTAATATAATTTAGCATCAAAATGCAGCAAAAAAGGAAAAGATACGTTAATAAAGTATGGATGGTAATTTTATTCTGCAATTTAGTACCAATATGGGGAATTTCGCAGAAGATTGGTTTGGCTGACATGATGTTAGAGTCTAAGTTGCATAAGCGATGGTTGAATTGTAAATCTACAGAATTAGATCTACTGGCTGAGAATCCAACCCAACCCAATAAATGCTACAAATGGTCTGAAAGGGCCTATGGTACTTCAGCTTATATTGAAATAGCACACAATACTGCTGAGATGGGTATTCAAAAGGTCAAACCTGATAAGACCTATTGGTATAAATGCGAACGTTTCAATAACGGTCAATGTAGTGGACCAGTAGATATGGTGTGGTACTTCAAAGTCTATGTTGTAGAAGAGGTTCACCTAATTTCATTGGTTCTTAATGGTGAATCAGTATATGATCTTAATTCAGGGGTTAATCCTTCTGTCCCACCGGAGACAATGGATGAATATAATGATTACCTGTTGCAAGGTAATTTTACTATTGGAGATATTCTAGAATTGCCTAAGGATCTATCAATGCTACCGGTAAGCCTTCATTATTCAACTAATATTGGGCAAAGTATTCCTGATTTAAATCCTAGCATAGAAGATTGGGCATTGAAAAAAGATGGATTGATTCCACAAGTACAACAAGACGGAATTCATAAAGAGTATATTCTTACCATAACTGCTGAATGTTGTGGTATTATTAGTAATGAATTTAAAGTGTTAGTGAAAAGATTATGGATTGAAAAATTTAGTCATCCTACAATTAATAGTGCCAGTAAATGGCTCGTTGTAGTAAATGATCCGGTGAATTGTGAAGCTTCTGCTGCGAATACCATCCATCATTTCGAATGGTATCCATACTATAAAGGCTGGACCTTTGAAGATAACATAAGCAATTCTCCAATATGGAATAACTTAAAATTCAAACCTAAGAATGGAAAAATGCCAGAATCTAATAGTGATTTCGGAAGTAAATTTGGAACAATCCTACTTAAGTGTTCAGACAAGAATGGAAATGTTATGGGCGTTATGTCTTCAAAAGAAATTAAAAACACTATTTCTTCTGAACCCTTTAATATGTTTGACAAATGGCGACCTATGAATTCGAGTAAAGCCAAAGTTTTTTTTCATAAGAACGATGAAATACTCGATAATATACCTTCTTTAAAGAGCCCTCCACCAGGAGTACCCGCAAGCGTTTTTAAGCCCAAACTTTGGCTTTTCTACTGGCGTGATATTGTTAAAAAGAGTAATTATATAAAAGTAGTAAGATATGATGAAGAAACAGATCCAGATTATCTTGCTAACACACCTCGACCTAGAAGAGAATCTTTTACATTTCCAGTATTTTCAAATCAATCGACATTTGTTGTAAATAAAGTAGCTAATGTACCAATAAATGTTAAAACCACAATAAAATATTTAGAAGGAATTGAGGCTTTTTATTCAGTAATAAATCATGAGTCTTGGCATGCAGATTTTATAAATGACGTGCACTGGAAAAATGGTTATGTTCCAAATAAGGATTTGGAAATAATATTGATCGCTAAAAAAATTCAGCAATACGCTGGAGATTTCTACAATGACGAATGGGAAGACATGAATCCACCATTTAGTAGTCTGAAAGATGATTATTATGATCCTAATGAAACTACTATAGGGGGCAAATATGAAGAAATGTTTGCAAATGGTAGGGTAAAAATTTTGGAGGAAGGTGGATTATTTAAAAGTTTAAATAATCAGGATTGGTCTTATGATAAATTTATGAATACTCAAGGTTATAAAGGGAATCAAGGGAAGCAATGGAATAAATAATTGATATTGTATGAAAAAGACACTAATCATTTTAATTCTGAATTTAAGTTTATTTTCTAAAGTTTTAAATTCACAAACTTCAGGAGTAGATTCATTGAAGCTTATACTTGATTCGCTCTACAACTCCTTTGTCATATATCCTGGCGGAATTGTTTCAAATGACTATAGGTTAGATTCAATGGATTTTGTACGACTAAATCTTGGAAGAGAAATTGTTAAGCATCGAATGAAAAGTTGTGATACAACATTATTGCACTTATTAGAAAATTATATTCATTTTAGGGATGATGTATTGGATCTAGATTATATTTCAACTCTACCTTTACGGATAGGTGAAGATAGTTTTTACATGTTTTCTAAAGATTTTATTTCAATGAATATATTTTGCCCTATTGATTCTAATCATATTATAGACAGTATATTGGATTACGATGAAGTGCAATTATTAAAATACTTTGAAATCTCCAGAGATACAAACTTTTTGGGAAAATTATTTCGAGAAAACGCTTCCGATAGAAAATATAATTATGCAATAGATAGATTATATGAATTATTTGATTCAACAGTTTTGTTAGATTTCTATTATAATAATAAGCGTTATTTTATGAAAGATGCTAATTTGTTTTTACAAAGAATAATTAGATCTAAAAAAGAAAATAAGCCATTTTCAATTCTACCCTTAGATGAACAAGATTACTTACAGGTTGAAGATACCATCGGATATTGGCAAAAAGGATATTATCATTACATTTTTAAAGGTGGTAAGGACCCTGAAGAAATAAGGTCTGATAGTATATATTGGGCAGAAAAACCAGAAGAAGATAGAAAGTTGGAAGAATGGAGAAAACAAAAAGAAACTGAACAAGAAGAATATTATCGCATCAATGACTCTATAAGTCTTGCAACCATATATGATCGAATTGGGTTATATTGGAAGTATGCTTATAGTGATACCACACTGTGGGAAGCTAATGGGTCAGTTCCTGTATTAGAAGTAGATGATGGAATGAGATTTGATACTTTTCCGAGTGGATATTTATTGAGTATTATCGATACTTTAAGCTTTCACAATGTATATGACACTATGCAAGATGGTCTAGACTTGAATCAAAGTGTTACGGTTATTCATCTTCGCAAGATATTCCAGATATTAGGCGATCGATGTGCATACGGATTATTTGTTCCGGATTCAAGCCAAAGAATTATACTGGATCAATGGATCGACGATTATTATACGATGGCTTGCAATGATACAATATATTATAAAAGATATGAGGCTTGTCATCAAATGCTTCGTATGTGGAGACTGCTCTTTCCTAAATTAAAAAACTGGATAGGCATTGAAAGTAAATGTGCTAATGGAATGATCTGTGTATTACAGCAACTAAGCAATATGGTAACTGAATCAATGGTGCTAGATATCATTGCAGATGGTGATGTAGCCCTAGCTTATGGAGATACGGCAAGAGTAGAGACCTTAGGATATTTTTTGGCTAGAGTTTGGAGAGATCTGGAAATTCCTGAGAATCAACGAATCCAGCGCCGTCCTGTCCGAACTGCAATAGAGACCCAGCAATGGGTAGATGCTTATATCTATCCAGCTTTAGTACGATGGAACCATCCTACTAGTTGGAAGTAATTCAATCCATAGATTATAAATTATGAAAAATATTCTGATTGCATCAATAATTCTATTTGGTCTTGATCAACTTAAGGCTCAGATCTATATTTATCAGATAGTTGATAAAAATAATGATCCAAGTACTGGTAAGATCATCTTGAAAGATCATTCACAAGGTTGTCCTCCTTATACCATTCAAGTAAAAGGTAAAACCACTGGTTATGATGCAACACGACCAAATCAGAATCCCGGACAAAATGGAAGTGTTATGTTTTTGGGTTTGGAAGCGGATAAGTATGATATTCTAGTTAGCAACAGCAATGGATGTACAATGACTTTGTACGCAGAAGTGAAAAATTGTATCGGTTTCGACATTAATATGAATATTCCATTAACTTGTAATGCGAATCATGTCTATGTACAAGCTAATATAGATTTAAGTTTAAGAACTCCACCTATTAAATACGAATGGATTGACAAGAAAACAGGTACAAGTGTATTTTATTGGAATAGTAATGGAGAACATCTATATCCTGGGAATTATATTGTTAAAATCACCGATGATTCTGGAAATGGTTGTATGACCATGAAAGAATTCACAGTAGATAATTTTAGTTTCAATCTTACGCACGGTGAAACAAAAATCTGTAAATCCAAAGACGATTGTCTAATAACAGTTACAGATAAGAAAGGAATGACATTTCCAAACAGAAGCTTTAATTACTTATGGTCTGATGGATTAAATGTTAACAGTAATTCTGTTACTAGAAGAGAATTGAATGTGGCTTCAACATGAATCATGGCATGCTGATTTAATGCCTAAAATATGGCAATTTGGTTATGACAAAAACAAAGACCTTGATCCCTTTTTTATAGATTTAAAAACAAGTGGAAAAGGTGATTATTATTCAGATGAATGGGAGGATTCAAATCGCAATAATATGTATCCATTTTCAAAGCTGAAGGATGATTTTTATACCATTTTTAAAGGGACCAGAGTAGGCAATAACTATGAGGAAGATAATTGTCATTCTAGAGAAAAAGAAGTTTATGAGAATAGTATATATACAAGTTCTGTATCCGTCCAATGAAGTACCTATGCCCTCATGTTATTCCAATTATGAGGCAAC
>JBDTWI010000076.1:0-7579 GCA_040006775.1 Saprospiraceae bacterium | reverse complement strand
GTGTCGGCTGTGCGTTGCGTTTTTTATTTTTTTTGAAGCGTTGGAAATTTTTTAAAAACAATTTTTCTTTTGGGTCGGCTTTGCAAGCTCTATTAAAAACTTTGGTCGTGTGTTGGCTTGTGCGGTTTTTAATTGTGCTTGCAAATTGCGTTGGCTTACAATGTTGTTATTGAATTTGCTAATCGTCTTTCTCCGCCTTGTCTTGTCGTGTAATAACGCTGTTCAATTCCGTACAAAAGTTTCTTTAATTCTTCTTCTCCAGAAATAGTAAAGTTTTCGTCATTCTCGTCAAATACTAAGTCTTCGCAATATTCTCTGATGTAGGTAAATATGTCTTGTTTCTGTACTGGTGTAAATTGCTGTAAAGTCTGCATAGCCATTGCAATACGCTTTCTGTTAGCTTTTTTTACATTGTCTGCTGAATAATCATTGTCAAGTAAGATGAAATCACTTTCTAAAAATGCTTCCGTTTCTTGTTGTGTTGCTTCGTGATACAGTTCTTCAATACCTCTAAAAATGCCTGTTATTGCTGTCAATTTTTTGAAATATAGAATGTCGTCATTCTTCACATAGATAGCATCAGGATAGTTGTCGATTACAATGATTGGTTCGTTTTCAACTAAGGTCGGTGCATCAGAAAACGCAAAATATTTTTTTCTAATGACTTGACTTGATGAAATCTTTTGGAAATAGTAAACGCCTGTTTGATAAGCACACAAATAGTCAATATTGTTATACCCAACTCTTGCTATTTGATTATAGTCAGTTGATATAAAACGCCTTGTCAAAAACTCAATGCAATAGTCCTTTTCTGAAAATGCTTCTATTGCAAACCATTCATCATCTTCGAGTTTGTAATCCGAATCATACTCAATTGGATTGTCCAAATCGTCTGGTAATTCAAATATTTCTTCATTTGAAATCACTTTGAAGAAATCACCGTTTCTTCCTTTTGTTTTTGCTAAAAGATGATTCATATTGTTACTTTTCTTTGTCTATAAAAGTGAAATCGTTAATGCGTTTGAGTTTTGGAAAATTCAACTTGCTTGGGTCTTTGAGTTCCTTTTTGGTTATCAAAAATATTTTGATGTTTGTTGCTGTTGTCAAGTAGTAAAAATGATAACCAAATATTAAAAACAAAGGATTGAAATAAAGTGTTTGTGATAAAAATGTAAACAGAAACAGAATGGCAAAAACGAAAATTAATGTGTCGCAATATGGAACACTTAATGCAACAAAAAAGTAACCCAAATAGCTTGGTAAATAGGCATTATTCGCTTGTTCAATTTCTTTGATTGCTGAAACTCCATTTTCAGATTCTATACTTTCGTCAATTAACTTTCTCGATAAAAGTAAACTCAAAAAAGTGAGTAATACTGGAATACCAAAGTAAATAGCATAAGAAACAAATGGAGGAACATTTTCTAAAACTGGATGCAGAAAGTTTAAAGTCTTTTGACTTTTAACTAAATAAACAACCAATATCAGTGATGTAGCATTGAATGTTAAGAATAGTCTGAATAGTAAGTTTATCATATTTATTTCCCTGTCATACCGTTAATAAATGTCTCCACAAAGTCCAAAATTTTGCTCAAAATTCTGTCCCCAACTTTTTTGCGTTCTAAAACCGTTGGTTTGTCGCCTTCAATTAGTTCAAGCACTTCATCACGTAATGGTTCTCGTTCGGCAAACAAATAATCTTCGATAATCTTTTCAGTTCTTTCGGCTGATAGATTTTCTTCTTTCACCAATTCACGAAATGCCTTTTGTTGTTCTTCGTTCCAGAATTTATCGAATGCTTCGGGAATGTCGTCAGTGTCTTCTAATACTGGTAAATTCTCTTGTATAAATTTCTCTATCAATTCTCGTTTGCTACGCAATTGTGCATCGCTGTTGAGCAAATTGAAAATTTCATTTTCTGTTTTGGTAATGTCTTTTTGAACGCTTGCTTTAAGTTTTATGAGCAACTGAATAATATAATTCACGTTGATTTCATCACGGTGAATTAATTCCAATTCAAAGTCCACATCTTCTAAAATAGAAACTTTTTCTTTTTGATGATTGCTTTTAACCTTGTCGTACAAATCAAGGTATTTGCTTTTGTAGTCTTCAAAAAGTTGTTCTGCCATTGCTAAATCTTCCCATTTAAAATCGGCAAAGGCTGTTAGAATATTTTTTATTCGCATCAGTTCTCTGAATGCTTTGATAAATTCTAATTCATCGTCTTCGCTTTTTAAATCGTTTACGCTATTTACGGTTGGCGTTATTTTTATTAATTCTATAAATGCCTCATTGAATTTCTTTACATAATCTTCATAAGGTTTCATTATAATTACCTCTATCGCTTCTTTGTTGCTGAATAGGGTAATGGCTTGGTCGGTGGCGTTTTTGAGGTTGCGGAAAACAATAATGTTTCCTTGCGATTTCTGTTCGTTTAAAATTCTGTTGGTTCGTGAATAGGCTTGAATTAGTCCGTGGTATTTCAGGTTTTTGTCCACGTACATTGTGTTCAATGTTTGGCTATCAAAACCTGTGAGGAACATATTTACTACCAACAAAATATCAATCTTGCGTTCTTTTACTTTCTTAGAAATGTCGTTGTAATAGTTGTAAAAACTTTCGCTGTCTTTGGTCGAAAACTTGGTTTCAAACATTTGATTATAATGCCCGATAAACTCGTCCAACTTTTCTCGGCTGTGTGCTTGCAAGCCATACAAGGCTCTCGGTTCTTCTACTACCGAAAGCTCTTCGGGCAAAAATCCGTTGGCATCTGCATCGTCTTCATTTGTGGCATAGCTAAAAATAGTTGCAATTCGTAAATTGTGTTTGCCTTCTTCTTTTTGCTTTTGAAAAATGTCGTAATACTTTATCAGCGTTTCTACACTGCTCACACAAAACATTGCTGTAAAATCCCGATTGTGTGTTTTTCGATTATGATTGGCAATAATATAATCGGCAATTTTTTCTAATCGCTTTGGCGATTCCATCAATTCTTTGGTGTCAATGTCTTCTACCTCAATATCTATTTCGGTGGCGGTTTCTTTGCGTTTGTATCTGCCAACATATTCAACTGAAAACTTCAGTACGTTTTCGTCTTTGATGGCATCAGTAATTACATATTTGTGTAAACATTCGCCAAACAGTTCAGTAGTGGTGCGTTTGCCCAGTTCATTTTTAACAGCATTGTCTGCAAAAATGGGTGTGCCTGTAAAACCAAATAATTGAATGTTATTAAAAAATGCTTTGATGCGGTTATGTGTTTCGCCAAACTGACTGCGGTGGCATTCGTCAAAAATAAAAACGATGCGTTCGTCTTGCAGTTTTTCCATTTTGCTCAAATACTGTTTTTTGCTAATGGCAGTATTGAGTTTTTGAATGGTGGTAACAATCAGTTTGGTATCGTCTGCAAATTGCTGAACCAATTGTTTAGTGTTTTCTGTGCCGTCTATACAACCTTTGCTAAAGCTGTTGAACTCCTTGTTGGTTTGGTAATCCAAATCTTTTCTATCCACTACAAACACCACCTTTTTTACTTGTGGCAAGTTCATTATAATCTGACTGGCTTTAAACGAAGTCAAGGTTTTGCCCGAACCTGTGGTATGCCATATATATCCGTTCTTGTTGCTGTTCTTTACTTTATCAATCAATGCTTCTACTGCGTAGAATTGATAAGGACGAAGTACCATCAATATTTTATTTGTTTCGTTCAGCACAATGTATTTACATATCATTTTGCTGATGTGGCAAGGTTCTAAAAACTCACTCGTAAAACCGTTAAGAATATTGGTAAGGCGTTTGTTTTCTTTGTCTGTCCAGTAAAAAGTTTGTTTGAATGATTGATGCCTGTTGTTTGCGTAATACTTTGTATTTACCCCGTTGCTGATTACGAAAATTTGCAAGTATTGAAATAGGGCAGAGTTTGCGCCAAAGGAATGTCGTTGATAGCGGTTGATTTGGTTGAATGCTTCTTTTAGTTCAAGTCCTCTGCGTTTAAGTTCTATCTGCACTAAAGGCAAACCGTTCACCAACAAAGTAACATCGTAACGATTTTTGTAGGTGCCTTCTATGGTTACTTGGTGCGTAACCTGAAACTGATTTTGACACCAATGTTCTGAATTGATGAACTCAAAATACAGGTTGTCGCCATTATCTCTAACAATGTGCTGTTTTTCTCTAAGCGTCTTTGCTTTTTCAAATACCGAACCTTTGCTCAATATATTCAACACTTTTTCAAATTCGGATTTGCTGAATTGTATATTGTTGTGTTTTTCTAATTGCTGTTTGAGGTTACCAATTAAATCTTTTTCATCCTTCAATTGCACCAAGCCATAACCCAACCTTTGAAGTTGTGCCACCAATTGTTCTTCTAATATTTCTTCAGGTTGCTTAGCCATTAAATAAACATATTTTGTAAAAGCCCATCTTTAAATTTTACCGACTGTACAATTTGTTCTGTAACAAACTCAATTTGTTTATCAATTGAATTTAGAAATGAAGATATTTTAAGCTGTTCGTTAAATGATGGTATTTTAAATTTCAAATTTTCAAACTCTGTTTGACCTAATGTCTTATTTCTACCTGCTCCGCCTGGTGAAGCAAGTTCTAAATAGTATTTTCCTCTTGGGGTTAGGAAGAAGTAGAGTATGTAATCTAAGTCTAGAACGCCACCAACAGGTTTGTACATTGGAAATCTATGAGAGGCTATCATTCCAATTTCATTTTTAGATGTTTTAGCAACTGCTCTTTCCCAAGCAAAAACTATATTTAACGTAAGTAAATCTTCTTTAATCCAAAAAACCCTTTTATTGCCTAAAGTCATTCCTTGAACTGGCTCTTTGTAAAATATGCCTTTGCCGTGTGACCTAATTCCAATTTGACTATAATATTTTCCTGAATCAACGATTACTGGTTCTGAATATCGCTTCAATATTTTTTTTACATCTATTTCCTTCCATTGTGGAAATAGTTTTCCAGAATCATCTTTAAATTTCAATTCTTGACTAAATATTTTTTGAATGATTGATTTACGATAGTCTTCAAGAAGCTTACTTTTTGTTCTCAATTGAGTTAATCTTTCTTCAACTGAACATAGGAAAGAATTGATTTTCTTCTGCTCATTTATGTTAATCGGTAAAGCTATTTTTTTTCCATTTAAAAAATCCTCATTGCCAATATTCATAGTGTTTTTTGCACCGATATGAACTATTGGTACAAGATAATTATATGTATTAACCTTTGAGGAAAAGTAAAAATCAAGTAGTAATCCTAATTCATTGTTTTTGGGTTTAAAAACGGCATACAAGACTGAAACTACCCCAGTTCTGTTCGTTTTATTCTGCTTGATAATTCCAAATGGAAAACCTGCTGTTGGGCTTTTTGTATAAACTACATCATTTGGAAATACAGCTTTATAATTTGATATATCGTCTGAAGCATAGGAACGACCTAAATGTTCAATTTGATTGATTACTCCTTTTTCCTTTGCAACAGAAAACACTTCCTCGTATTCACCTTTTGAATTTCGTTTTTTGTGTTCTTTTAAAATTTCGTTTAATTTAACTGGTTCCCAATCTTCTTTAAAAGTAGGGAATCGCAAATTTGGATTTATTTTGCTACTCTCTTTCATTTTAAAAAGGGGTTGATATTTTTAATTCTTTGCAAAAATTACCAATTAATTTTTCGTTTTCCTTAATTGCTAATTCTAAAGAAACTAATTTTTGTGAAACTTCATCCAATTTTACAACTTCGTTTTCTTCAAACGTGTCGACATACCTTGGAATGTTTAAATTGTAATTATTGCCTTTAACTTCTTGTAAGCTTGCTGCATAACTATATTTATTTTCTGTCGTTCTGTCTCTATAAGTTTGAATAATTCTATTAATATCCTTTTCTCTTAAATAATTTTGTGTGGACTTTTCAAAATGAAGACTGGCATCAATAAAGATTATATCGCTTGGTTGTTCTCTACATTTCTTAAATACTAAAATGCAAGTAGGAATGTCTGTTCCAAAAAATATTTTGCTTGGCAAGCCTATTACAGCATCTAAATAATTTCTATCCTCAATTAAGTATTTACGAATGTGTTGTTCTGCACCGCTTCTAAATAATGCTCCGTGTGGTAATACTATTGCCATCGTTCCGTTCTCAGCTAAATGGTGAATCATATGTTGCACAAAAGCAAAGTCTGCTTTTCCTGCTGGAGCTAATCGTCCGTATTGGCTAAAGCGGTCATCGCTTGTAAACAATGGGTTTGCACTCCACTTCGCTGAGAATGGCGGATTGGCTACAATCGCTTCAAATTGCTTGTCCAAATGTTGCGGATGCTCTAATGTATCTTCTTGCTTGATGTTGAATTTTCGGTAATGCACACCGTGCAAAATCATATTCATTCGGGCAAGGTTGTAAGTGGTGCGGTTCATTTCTTGTCCGTAAAAGTTGCTTACTTCTTTTACTTCCTTTGCCACACGAAGCAACAACGAACCCGAACCACAAGTTGGGTCGTAAACCGATTTGAGTTTGCTTTTACCTGTGGTTACGATTTTTGCCAATACTTTACTTACTTCCTGCGGTGTGTAAAACTCACCTGCTTTTTTTCCTGCACCACTGGCAAACTGTCCAATAAGGTATTCGTAGGCATCGCCCAATACATCCAGTTCGGTTTGTTCCAGTTTGAAATCAATTTTGTCAAGGTGCGATAGCACCTTTGCAATAATTTCATTTCTTGCTTCTGGTGTTTTACCAAGTTTGGTGCTGTTCAAATCCATATCCTCAAACAAGTGGTCAAAATCTTCTTCGCTATCCGTTCCCATTGTCGAGAGTTGGATATTGTTCAGGATTTTTTGAAGGTCTTCGAGTATAAAATTATTTTCGCCTTCCACGTCACTGTTGCCACGTTTGGCAACTTCACTAAACAGTTCAGAAGGTTTTAAGAAGTAGCCCAATTTCTCCAAAGATTCCTCTTTGATGGCTTCAATATATTCTTTGCCTTGTTTGGTGTTTTCCTTTATGGTTTTGTATTTAATCTTGTCGGCTTTTAAAATGGTGTTTGCATAAATTTCCATTTTCTCGGCAAGGTATTTATAGAAAATAAAGCCCAAAATATAATCACGAAACTCGTCCGCATTCATTTTACCTCTCAGCGTATTGGCTATATTCCAAAGCTGTTGTTCAAGTTGTTTCTTTTGGTCTTCTGACATTTAAAATTCTTGTTATTTATTCGGTTGCTAAATTACATTATTAAGTCGGTGCGTTGGCTAAAAAACGGCTCTTTTGGTTTTGCCGAAGGGTCGGCTTGTGCGGTTGGGGCAAAACCAAATGTGCCGTTTGTGCGGCTGGCAAAAATTGTTTTTAAAAAAGTGCGGTGGGAAAAAAATAAAAAACATAGGGTCGGCAATGAGTGTCGGCTTACTCGCTGTCGAATTGTTGTATCGTTTCTATGTCGTTTGTCACCTGTCAAAATGGTTTACTTTTTCTGTTAAATTGTCTGCCTGTCGATGGTTGTTGTGTCGTCCGCTACGCTTGCACCTAACGTCAGAGTGTGAAATAACTCATTTCAATAAACAAACCCTTTAAATTAGCT
>JBDTWI010000075.1:0-7683 GCA_040006775.1 Saprospiraceae bacterium | reverse complement strand
CTTCTGTGGATAAGGCGATCTTATCCTTATGCTGCTCGCCGTTTAGAATAAAGATTTCTGTCAACGCCTTTCCACGGGCAGCTGTTGATCCGGTTTCGTTGTCGAGGTAACCGATTGCAGCAGTTCCGGGTTTGCGATCAAACTGATAGAAGCGGTAATCAAATTTTCCAGACGATTTAAAGACATTGAGAAGGAACAGTGGATTAGCAATCGTAATGCCCGGCAGTGTAATGTCACCAAACTTCCTCCCTCTTCCTTCAGGATTCGATTCATCATCACCAAGCGTAATGCAGAAGGCCCAGACTTTGGAGACGATGGAAGAGGAAGTGGTAGTAGATGATGGTTGGCTCATTATATATTAATACAAATGGCTGATTATGAATCTTGTGGGCTGTAAATTGAATAAATTACTTCAAATGATGTCACAAAAAGGGGGTAATTTTTTGAAAATCTTGTAACATTCTGGGGGTAATTATGAACGAATTATGCAGGTCTATTAGAAATCCACCTTGTCGCAAAATCAATATACTCTGAAGTAGGAAGATTAGAAATTGCATTTTTCCCGTACTGTAAATCTTCAAGATCAATCTGTAAATCTGAAATAAATTCAACGAATTCTAAATAAAGAAATGAAGATGCGGGCATCCCCGGTCCAATAACTGCAGTAAACCAATCCCTGATAATTTTTATTATTTTTTCTACCTGATGTGTTTTGCCATATGATGAAATATCACTGCCGGCCAGATCACTTAGTGCAATGTTAATTCTAAATTTTTCGCTATCTATGATCAGACACACTTTTGTAGAAAGATCCTTTTCTCCGGATACTCTGACTCCCAGCTCTAAACCTAATTCAAAAGGCATATTGAACCTGGCCAATTCATTAGCTTCTTTAGATTTCATTCGCGATAAATCATGAATGCTGTATTTACTTGATTTGATCAGGTCAATGATGCCATCAACACGTGCAGAGCCTGAATCTTTTAATTCAGACAATTTTGGTTCCAACCCGCAATAAATACATGTAAAAATGAGAAGTCTCAATAACTTCTTGTATGCTTTATCAAATGGACAATTGATAAATACAGAAGTATTAAAAGGCATTGCTACTATTGTTGATAAGAAATAGATCCTGTCACCATACCATCAGCACCATGAATTATTAAAAGTGATCCATCTCCAGCGGAGGCTAATGCCTTAGCATTTCTTATAGCTGTATCCTTTCGAACAAAACGCCTATACAATCTATGCTTCCCTTCAAACTTAATTCCCCACATCCCCTTGGATGGTATTACATGTATTCTAGGTTCAATAGTTCTGGCTGACCTAGCTATAGCTCTAATTAAAGCGGTTCTATTTCTGCCCTTAACGAGATTTGAAGATTTAGCTGACATAATGCAAATTTAACGATTCATCTACTGCCAAAGTTCATTTAACGTTGAATATAAATCTAATCTCCAAATATTTTTTACTGATTTTCAATGACTTATATATATGAAATAACACCATGTTAAGCTTTAAACTCTATCAATGAAATTGCCAATAATCATCCAGTCCCAAGGTTGAACTGTTAGCCCGGCTATACCAGTAAAATCATCTTTGTATGTTCTAATTGCCAAAATACTTTTACCTTCTGATTTCGCGCATTCAATTTCCCATTTTTGACCTGAAGAAGTTGTCGAGTTTTTACTTGCCAATACAATTATACCATTAGAGCGCTTAATTCTTGTTCTAACTTTTTCCTTCCAATCATTATCATATGATTCTTTGACAGACATATCAATATACTCGAATGGACAATGATTGAGTAAAGATTGTCCTTTCAGCAAGTCCCGCATTCTTTCGTCTTCTATTGAAAATGCGATGAATATTATTTTTTTCTCCGCCATAAATTTATTTTATAAAATTAAATTCTTTTCTCTTTTACTAATCTCCAATAGTGGTATCCTAATGCCGTCAATTTGCAGGTGGTCGAATTCATTGCTGCAAAATACATATGTTGGTCTTCCACAGGAACTACCAATCCAACACTAACTAATTTCTGCAAATTCTTGAATGTTGACACATTACTTTCACTAGCATATGGTTCAATGTATTTATGTTCAATAGTTGGATCGTTTGTAAACTCAAATGACGGATTTAGTTGAAAATGGTCTTCTGCTGCTTTAAAGTACTTCGTCAACTGTCTCAATACATCAGTTGAAACTTGCGGATTAACCATTCTTAGAGAGGTGAATCGAGTAATATTGGTTTTGAAGACTGGCCTTTGATCCCAAGGTCCTAATGCTTGGTCTATGTAGGAATAAATGCTACCAGGGGTTATGTGGCCTCTTAGATCGGCAGCTCCCCCTTGAAGCGCATCCAATAGTAAATTGGTAAAAATTCCATGCCCATTTACTTCAACAGAAACTTCATCAGCTTTGCTAGCAGTGAGGATTGAAACACCTTCTTTTATTTGAGCACTTTTCCCACCTAAATTTTTTGGTGAACCAAAAGATCCAGAATGACAACAATCTAAAATTATTACCCGGTTTGTCGCAATTGATTCATTCGCGATATTTAAAATCTCATCCATTAAGATTCCCTCATCATTTTTTTTAAAATCAGGTGTTACAATGAATCCACCACCCAAATCATCAAAATACCCATGACCTGAAAAATAGAATAATGCCGTTTCGCAGTCCCCTGAAAATACATCCTTTATTTTCCCTTTCAAATCTGACTTTGTTGGGACATCTGTGTGTAATCGAACAGCAAAATTCGGTGAACCATCTCCATTTGTTTCTATTATACTACCCAAAGCAGAAGCATCATTTACGCACCCTTTCAGAGCTGCCTTGGGATATTTATTTATTCCAACAACCAATGCTTTCCTCATATCAGATAGAACTTATTTCACGAGCTAATGCTAAATTGTCTTAAGACCAAGTTATTGCTTTTTCACCGTTTAACTCTGGAGGAATGGCAGCTTTATTTTTTTTATAAGTATGCAGTCCAATTACTGGAACTCTTTCTTCCTTAGCACATTTAATCTCCCATCTTACTCCTCCTACGTGCCAGGTATTATAGCTCAATAACGCTATTAGAGCTCCCCATGATTTGATTTTTATTCGACACTATTGCTTTCAAATTCTGACTTCCTAAATTGGTGAAATGACTTAATTATATTACTCATGTATTCCTGATTCTTCAGAAATCCTAATTCTTACTTTGTAGATACATAGATAAATGGGCTTGCATTTTGAATTTATTTAATTACTGCTTATTTGTTAAACCTAAACCTGTAAAGGCTATTGAAAGAAAACCTGTAAATTTTTCCTTATAAATTATCAGATCATCTAAATTATTTAAATTATCTGGGAGCAATTGCCCTTCTATTATGTCATTTTTTAAGCCAAATGGCACCGAGGCGAAACCAAAGCCCAATCCCAATCTAATAAAATTTTTATAACTCAACAATGAAGAAAAATATAAATTTTGCAATTGCTCGGAATTTTCGGTTATCCTATATCCAAGACCTAAACCAACCGACATTTCTTCTCTTTCTCCAAATGGAGCGACATTTATATTTAACACAACTCCTGTTGAGAAAGTTGCCTTGTTTTTAAGTCGGCTATTTACCACATTATTTTCAATATAAAATTCTTTTACATTATTTAGAAATAGAATATTACCTACAGGAACTAACTCTATTTTTGACCACTTGTAAAATGGAACAATAGTAGCAATCTCTATTGATTCATTTTCCTTATTTATCCTTCTGCTTAAATTCGAATTTGCCAGATCAATTGGTTTAATTATTAAAACTACTTTAGTAATTCTTTCCTTAACAATGAATTCACTTAGGAGTTCTGTTTCTATCCCATTAACTTTCTTTTTTATTTCATTTACATTTTGGACCAAACTATTGTTCAAGAGGATTAAGGACGACTTAATAAATTCATCAATACCTACAATACTTTTAACTAGATCATCTAAATCTGTTGAAAGCGTTGAGCTTAGAAAGCGATTCTTTTTATCAGATAAAATAAGGGATCCATTATTGCCCACGTTTCCTGTTATCTGATCTAATGCATATTTTAATCCAGTACCTCGACTAGGATTTAATGCTTCATTTTCAATCTCAGGGACATCAGAGTTTACTAATATTTTTTGAGCTGTTTTTATATCCTCTACTAATTGATTTATAGCATTTTTATATGCTTCAAACGTAGGTTCTAAGGTTTGAGCACCATCAACTCTGTTTATTGTAAATCTTGAAGATAAAACTGTGTTAAGAACCAAAAGGGCATCCGAAATACTTTTGTCTTCTGTTTGATCTTCTTGCTCTTCATACTTAACCTCATACGAGTAATATAAGGGGTTCGGGTTTAGCAGTTTTATGCTAAATTTTTCACCTTGTCTTAGGTGTATAGGTTTGAAATCAAAAAGTTGCTTTTTCGAATCATATACTTTTATACCTTCATCCTTCTTCGGCTGATAGACCAATAAATTCTGCGCTTGAACAACCAGAAATGAAAAACAGAAAGTTAACAGAAAAAAATGCTTTAGTTTCATATTAATTTTATTTATTTAGTGAATATGGTGGTGTAATATTGTTTTGATTGAAGTCAAAACTTTTGGTTAATTATGAAAGTCTTTACAGGTTTATTAATTAAAATAAAAATATCCTATTTTAATTATTAAGGAACAAGTTTAAAATATTCATGTAAGAAATCGGCCCACTTATGATTTTGTACAAATTCAACTGGATAGTATGTATTAGTTTTTTTATATCCACCCTTTTCAAATTTGTCACCCTTATATTGCGTATTGCTTTCAGGGAAATAAATTGCCAATCCATTTGATCCGAAGCTTTCCTTTCTCAAATCTCCCCGGTAGTTATCCAGAATGATTTTTAATATTGCCGATTTTACATTCTCAGCATCCGTCTTTAATTGAGCATTATGAGTATTATATATAAGCTGATCGCAAAATTTAACAAAATCTATATGGTAAAAATAGTCTTTAGGTGGATTTTCTGCATAAGAGTTGGGGGCATAAACTGCACATTCTTTTCTTGCTTTTGAAATTGCTAGAAGTTCAGTGGATAATTTACTTTTCAAACTTATAGCAAACCTAGAAATTTCTTCTGCAACTGATTCAAAAGTTGTTAAATCTACAGCTGAAAGTGTGTTCGTAGAATAATTTCCGGATGATGTCCTATAGGAATCAACTAAAATTTTGGAAAGTTCTTGCCCATCCATCGTAGGATTATTTAATAATTTACTTAGCCAATCATCATATTGCCATCCTTCATTTGGTTCTAATTCTTCACTTCCAACAAGATTATTAGTTACATTTCGCATGGCATATCCTGTTTCTACCATTGCCATTAAGCATGCATCAAAACCTAATATTTCCAATTTTTTACCGTGTAAAGCACTTAATAACCCATCTTGAATTTCGCGATTATATAGCTCATCATTACTTGTCTCATCATTAGAGCATGACCTAAATGGACTTAGCATTGAACTTCTAAAAGGGTCCCCACCAAGTATGTGTATATTATTAGTAAATGAATTCTCATCTTGAATTATTGGAGAGGTGCTCTTATGTTCAAACAATGAATCTTGAACATTGGTTAAGTACGCTTTAATTTCCTTAGATATTGATAGATTTGGCTGTATCAATCTATAACCTTGACCATGATCCCATATGACAAGTGCGTATTTTTTGGAAGGATAATTTGTTATTGACCAGGACACAAAATCGTTTAAAATTTTTGGATCCCCCATATTAGCTTCTCCTAAATCCAATATTGCATTTTGAGGTGTTGGATTCATTCCTTGAGCTATCCGAAAACGCAGTGTTTGTGTCCACCCAACATTCATATATTTTCCAATAAGATCCATTTGTGCAATGATATTTACTCTATCATTGCTTCCAATCTTAGACATTTCTTGAAAATCTTCCAATGCAGCTGGTTCTAGATTGTTGTCACCGTTCATAAATACCATTACAGTCCACTCAGTAATGCTCGCTGTTCTAGAAGGAGATTCTTTTTTTTCTTGATCTTTTTTGTTAGGGGGATTGATGCAGGTGGCAGAAGATAGAATAATTAATGTCGAGCATACTATTGTTAAATTTTTAAAAGTTATATACATATTAAATAATTTTAGATTGGATAAAATGATCGACAAAACGGTATTATAAAATATTATCACCTAATGGACAATACATTTAAGTGATTAAATCCTCATTCTCAAATTCTGCTGTCTTCTATTCTTTACTAATTATATTAAATTATTAACGAGCTCTCCTCTCTCATACATAATAAAAGGAGGAGATGTTTTTGTTCTCAAAAATGGTGCAATTCTGCCACTCCAAAATGCCTCTTTAATAGCTCTTCCTTTATGATAATTTCTTATGAACCCAAAAATAAAGCATTCGACATCACCGGGAAATGAAACAGTATCCGTAACGTAATAATCATATTTTTTTATGATTTCCATGTCATCTAATAGCTGATTGCATGAAAAAATCCCTAGAACATTCGGAAGATTTTTATTTTTATTTATGTAATTCGCAAAATCAGTTTGATCAATTTTTTCACCCCCAATATAAATATATTTATCTCCACCATGTCCGATAATGAAAACCAAATCCTGCCCTTTAAAGGATTCAAAGAATTTTTCTTTGTCTCCATATTTGTCAAACATTTCAATTCTGATCTTTGGGTAATAATACTTTAAAGCAAAATAATTATTGTTCATTTCATAATCGACGGATACCAGGATTAATATTTGCCGAACATCAAAAAAATCGTACTTTAAATACAAAAGTAACTTAGTCCAGGTTCTACCGAATTCAGTATTTATTAATAAATTATAATAATAATAAAATTCTCTTTGATTTCTTAGATAGTAGTAACATAGCGCCAGGTGTAAATATTTGTATTCCAAATCCCTTTGAGTTATTGGATGATACCTTAATAAGGCTTTTTTAAGTAATTTTACTGAATCTATAAAAGGTGCATTAGGGGCTTCGTCCAAATAACTATATATGGGTGGCGGTATTTCTTTTAAGTCAATATTTTTGTAAGAAATCCAGTCACTCTCAAATAATTTGTTGATATCTTTTGATATTTCTTTAAATTCATCAGACAAAAAATTCTGTCTTATAGAAGGATTAAACATATTGTATTTATTTAATTAATAATATAATAGTTAAATCATACGATTTTACAAAATCTATCCTGGAAATATTTGTTTAGCTAACCCTCATTCTCTATCCCAATGTCCTCCTTCTCCCTGTGTAAATGGTGGATTCGGAGCGTCTAATTTTGTTAGGTTCGCACCTAATCTAACAACGTATTGTTTCCCAACAGATCCTTCTTGTTTAGCATCATATCCTGCCTGAGTAAGTGTGCCATAACCATACGTGTGTCCTTTATTGTCTACCCACCTTTTGGCATCCTCCTCTAAAATAAAATGACTTCTAGATCTTACTGTCATAACAAAATGATTTTAATGAGTTAAATATTATTTTTAACTAGCGTGTATTAATTGTGTTGTTAATTCTCTATACAAATTTGTAAGTAAATTCTATGAGTTGAAATATAACTTTTGTTATACGCCCTTACTAATTTACTTCCCCATCAAATTCACCGCCTCCGTCCGATTCGATACCTGCAGTTTATCA
>JBDTWI010000074.1:0-8007 GCA_040006775.1 Saprospiraceae bacterium | reverse complement strand
ACCTCTAAAATTTGCAGGATAATTGCTTCTTCCACCTCTATCAGATTGCCATTCTAAAGCAGGAGAAGTAAGGGCAGCCGCTAACATATTATTGCCGTCAATTGCGGGCTTTGTGGTTGGTTGAACATTTGTGCTATTCATATAATTTTGTTTTAAAGTGAAATATTTGTGCATTTAATCCGCAACTGCGGCAATAATCGTAACGTTAGTGGTAATTTAAAAGACGAACCCCGTTCCAAATCGGACAACGGACTTCTTTCTAACTTCTTTATACCAATTCTTTCTTTGCCTTCCTGAATATCCATTTGAAGTATATTCATAGAAAACTAAATCATCTAAACTTTCAGCATACAACCTTCCAATATCGTCTAATTTTAAAATACCTTTTATAGTTTTTTTATAAGAGAATTTTTCCATCTCACGAGACTTGTATTTTTGTGATAAACCTTCGTATGGAAATTCCATTATAATTTCATCACCGACTATCAATTTATTAATATTTAAAAACTCTTTACCATAATTGACAAGGTATTCATTTTGAAGTTTGACCTTATCGGGATAAACTACCGCTAATATCGGTTTGGCAAAATTGCCGTTTTGTTTTTCAATTAAACTTTCGTACATAATCTCAACTTTTGTTTTTCAATCATAAACTTTTCCACTACATTTTTACTTAAAATAACTAAACAAATAAACCGATACAATTAACCCAAACAACGATCCAGACCCAGCCCCGAACGCATACCACAATCTATCTGCCATTGTTCCGAATGCTATTTTCTTAACATTCCATGACCATATAAATGAGATTAGGAATCCGCAAATTAACACACCTCCATATACTGCTTTACTTATAAAAAAAGTATTAACGGCTACAAAAAAGACCTGAGTGAATCCTGTTAGGAATAGTTTCATAAATCTAATGTTGGTAGAATAAATTCTCTAGTCGGATATTTTTCACTAACTATCATATCAAGCAATACAGCATAATTTGCCAGATCCAGAATACTGTCGGTTATACTTTCGTTATTAGGTTGTATGCCAATGTCTTGTAGTAACACGCCCAGCCTTGCAACCTTCGTTGCGATTAAGTTCAGACAGTTTAATTCTGGTGTCATTCCACAAATAGTACCAGCTAACTTGAAGTTAGATAGTCGGTCCTGATTTGCATAATCGTTTCCTTTTTTAAATAGAACTTCCTTCATTTTAGAAGTTAATTCATTGAAGTGTTTTTGTTGTTGTTCTTGTGTCATGGTTTGTATGGTTGTTTTAAGAATTAATAGTGGAGGTGGTGGGATTCGAACCCACGTCTTACAGAATTATTCAACGCGCTTGTTATAGGTTTAGGCAGTTAATTAATCTTACTACTGTTTCAAAGTTTTCCATTAAAGTAAATTTCCAAATTTGTTTGTGCATTATTTTTGTTTTAAATCTTGTATCATCGCCATTAACTGAAATGCATCTGGCCTTCTCTTCTCAATTCCCATTGACATTTTCTTTCGCCATAGTTCTGCACGTTCATCCAGATCGTTGACCTTATCAATACCCCAAATATCAATCATTACGCCTCGCATCATTGTAACTGTATGTGCATTGTTCACATTGTTGTCGTAGCTTGATATTCCTGAATTAACTGGATCAGTCCATAGTTGCCAAATTTCACCTTTTGGATAATAATGAGAAACATGAAGTCCAAATAGTCCTGTCCTTTCTGATCCTTTTCCATCAATCCAGTCGTAGTAATATCCTTTTTCTTTGTACAATTCTTTCATTTTTTTAGACCATAAAAGCTGAAGCCTTGTCTTTAAATTTGTTGTGTCATTCTTAGTTTTTGGCTTAGAGGAAAACGCATATTTAGCAACCCTCTTTTCTTGCTTCTCTTTGGCTCGTTCAATAGTTCTTTTATCGCTCCAACATTGACCACATTGTAATGTATCATTATTGATTCTTCCATGTTTGCAAATCATAATCCTAATCTAATTGGGTAAAGGCTAATTTCTTATATTCCAGAAGCCTGTCTTTTAATTCTGGGAATGCGTTAAAGTTTCTGCATTTTTCATTAGGTGTTCTTGGATTGATTAAAATTAGGTTACTAAATGGAATTATAATTATCTGCTCAATTGGCATAGCCGTTTTGACTCTTTTATTTACAATTGTTCTGCCTCTTTGAAGTTTAACAATATGCAATAAGGTCTGATGCCTTATAGTCTGCATTCTGTTGTCGATTGATTGCGTGTTTGTTGCCATGAATTGTTTTGTTTGTAAGTTATTAAAAATGGGTTGACAATTGAGGCGAATCAACGCCAACCCAAAAAAATCAGAATCAAAAGTTTAATTAACTCCAAAAATTATTGGAAATCCTAATCGCTCTAAAATTTTAATTTCTGCTAAAATTATCTTTTCTTTCTCTGTCTCAAATAAATGATCAAGGTCAATTGCCTCTAACCAAAGCTTTGCGCCTGTATCCGTAACATCAGCATATATCGAAACTGTGAATCTGTAAGGCGTATTATCTCCTTGAAACAATGGAACTTGAATTGTAAAGTTAATTGGTGCAAAGTCATGCTCTCGTTCCAATAAAACTTTTGATTTATTTGGAGTATTTGATTGCTGAACATTGCCTGAAGTTTTGATATTAATATCTTTTAACTTCTGCAAGACCGCTGGATAATCTGACTCATCTGCAAAAAGCCTTCTTAAAAATCTCAGTCTTTTTTCAAGCTCTTTTGGCACATACATTTTTTCACTGTTAATTCCAATATCTTTGATAAGTGGATTCTGAACAATTGAACCCTTTACTTCAGTTGAGAATGACATATTTGCATTTCCTGTAAAGTTTATACTAGAATTAGAAACTCCGATATAAGAATGAGTTGGGTTAAAATGCTCAATATTTACCTTACTTTCCTTGTTAAAATATTGAGAAACCGCTGTAATAAATCCACTTACCGTAACTCCATTTTCTTGATTTTGAATTGGAGCCGATCCCTTAAGGATTGTTTTAGTTTTGTTACTTTCCATGATTAAGAATTTGATGCAATTTGAAATTTAAGTGTCTTTGCTTTTTCATCAGGTCTAAGTCTTCTTTTTTCAATCAAGTCTCCTGCCTCGTTGAATATTTCCATAAATCCAGATTCTTGATCTGCCATGTAATAAAGGTTTCCTTTTCTGGATTCTCCTTTAGTTCTTAATCGTTGTAACCTAATCGCAATTTCTATTTCAAGAGGTTTAAGTTTTAGTTTAAACTCTTGCTTGATCTTGTCAAGTTCTTCATTAATAATTGCGGACTCTATGCTTTTTTCAGTATAGATTTGTCTTTCCGCTTCCAATTCTTCTTCGCTTAGTGGTGCAAAGTATTCACCTTCCTCAATGCGATCTGCATTGTCTACAAGCCTTCGTTTAATCTCGGAAGGTTCGAGGTCTTTAAAATAATTTTCTGAGTACATTTTTTATTTATTTTGGTTATATAATAATTAAAATCTTAATGCTTTTAAATAACTTATCTGAGTCCTCATTACTTCGATCTGGTGAGTGCATGATCTGTTTACCCTATCTGCATAAGTCGCTAAGTGTTGTTCATCTTTAGCCAATGATTTTACGAATTGATTCTGAAGTGATGCTGAACTATAATCTGGCAACAAACCCTTGATCGCTGCCATTATCTCAGAGTTTAACTTGGCTTGAAAATGAAAGTCTGCGTCGGCTTTTAGTTTTCCTGACTCCGCCATATAGGTTGCAATTTGTTGAAGTCTTTCATTGACTATATGTCCTTCGTCACCAGCATATTCAGCTTCTAGGATTCCTTGGATTGTGTCAAGGCGTTCTGTGATGTGTTCTTGTGTGTGGATTTTCATTAGCTAAGTATTAAGTTTTCATCCATTAATCTATCAAATCTTTTTCCATCTTTAGAATTCGATATTTCATTGTCAATTATTTCTTCTAAGTCTCGTCCGCTTTCATCATGTAAGAGTGGAGCGTACAATCCATTCGTGTACCATTCTTTCACAACAAGCAAGATTTCAATTTTAGAAAGCTTTAATTCTTGTATTATGAAATCTAAGTGCATTAACTGCACTAATCTTTCGTCGCTTAGTTTCATAATTGCAGAGTTTTAGAATTGATTTTATTTAATTGACTTGTCCGGTCTTTAATATAATCTATGCATTTAGCTACTTGATTATGGATTCGCTCAACATCTTCATTGTTCTTTTCAAATTCAAATACCTTAATCTTTAACTTAGGATTTATATTACCGTAGGTTAATTTACTTGTGAATTCTTTAATGATTGCATCGTCCAGTTCTATTCCATTCTTCCAACAATACGAACTAGCTTCTTTGTAAATCATATCTTCAGGCAAGTCGCTTAATACATATACAAGTTTATAACTTTCAATGTTAGTTAATGACATATAACCCTGTCCTTGCCAGTAATAATCCTTGTCTGGTATTTCGCTATCAAACAATGGAAAAGTGAAACAATCCCATGAGTTCTTAGCATCAATGATTTCACTGGTTAATACACAATCAGGAGTTCCAAGCATGAATGCATTTGAATATCTCTTTTCATTCTTGAATAAGAATCCATAATTTAATTGCTCTGCAATAAAATCTAAGCTACTTTGCTCCACTGCATTACCCTTGTCGGTGTACTTTGAAGTGAATTCTTTCTGCTTGCCGTACAGTTGCTCTTTGATCCATTGGTCAAGATATGTTTTAGCTCCTTGGCCTAATCCGAGTCCATCTTTTGAATTGGTCATTATCTTACCAATCTGGCTGCATCTTATTCTGAACTGTTTCATTGTGCTACTAAAATAGAGTCAACTAATAATGCTTTGTTCTCTTCTGAAATAGTGAAAGTCTCAGATAGCTTTTGTAGGGAATAAGTTCCTTCTGCTATTGCTTTCATTGCGCCCTTCCATTTCGAATGTTCAGGTGTTAGTTCTGGTTTCTTTTTTGAAGTAACCTGAAGGTCTCTTATTCTTAAACACTCAACCTTCTCACCCCTTAGATTTGTAGATGAAACATACAATGTTATTTTCTTCCCGACCCATTCCTCAACATACGGAGTGCCATAAATTTTAGTAATCATTTTTTGATTCGTAGCGTTCAGGATCATTGGCTTTGCATCCTTCAAATAAGCAATGGTGCATTCATCTGATTTGCCACCTTCACCTTTTACAGCTTCTCTTTTAATGTCTACAATTTCAACAATAAGGTCTTGACCTTCATTCAATGAATAGGCTCCTAAATAGTTAGGATTTTGTAATTTTTTCCAGTGTGTTTTTGACATGATTTTTATATTAAAAAAGTTTAATTTAATGATCCGCAGTAATGGAATCTATTAATTTGCAGCTCTCCTGATCCGCATTGATTCTTAGATTTGTTTCCATTTCCACAGCTAACCCATTGATCCATAATAAGTGAACCGCTTTCGAATGTAATTTCAAATTCACAGTTCAGCAATAAATGGTTAGCCGTTTCAGCCAATTCCATCAAGTGGCCAATTTCTTGTTTGCTTTTTGAGCGACTCAGCGTTCCTGTGAACACTGGTTTTAAATTACCTGTAGAGTTTTCCTTGGTTGAGTTTTGAGTTTTCATATTAAATAATTTTGGTTTGATTTAGTATTCTAGGCAGAGATAAGAGTCCTCGTCTGTGCATATTGGAAAGTCATCGTATCTATTGTCCTCATGGTATGCCATGACCTTGTTTTTGATCTTGTTGAATAAGGTTGAGTCGCAGTCTTTAACTTCTATCATTTCTTCACCATTGTCCAAGAACAGCCTGTAAATGGTGACATCTTCAAGTTCGTAAGACATAACATCAAGGCCCCTTGCAGAACTATAAATAGCTTGTAATTCATAAATTGGATAGTAATGAACGGTAACTAAGTTGTATCCGGCTTTCAATTCCTCAACTGTCATTTCTTCAATTTCAAATACCTTTTCATTGATCGGAATAATAGAATTTATAATTACTCTATTTGAATTTTTAAATACGCTTAATAAATTTCCTAATTTTGATATTAATTGGTACATGATATTAATTGATTTAATTTTTCGATTGCTTCCTTGATTTTCGGTATTAAATTCTGGTCTGACCTTGATTCAGTCAATCCATTTAGGCATTTATTGAATACAGTGATCATTCTATTAGGCTCCATTCTTTCGTATCTAAACTTTGTATTTGATTTACTCAAGTAGAATCTTGCAATACTTCCATGTGCAAATGATTTAAGTCTTGATGTTTCGGTTTTGATGTTCATTGTTTTAGAAGTTAGGCTTTAAAGCTTGTCCTAAAATATCAAAAAAAGCGAACTTAATAGCTGACTTAGTATTGATTCTTTTGAATTCATTTTGAGCTAATACATTAAGTTCCTTCCATACATCATCTTCAAATTTATATTGAGGCGCATATTCGTCCTCGGATACGTGGCATCTTAATACTTGAATAATCTTACCAGTTACTGAGTGAATAAGAATAGTATAATAGTGCTCTCCAATTACAATATCTTCAAGATCAAAGTGTCTGTTTCGTTGGATTCTATGTTTTTCTAAAATTGCGCTCATATGATTTGAAATTTTTGAATTGTTGAAAATTGGTTTTCTGATTTAATCGCTCCTTGGAATTCATTTACATTGATCCACTTTTCTACTTTGATCTTGCCTAACTTTTGCATCTTGGAGAATGTGGGTCTTTTAATTCTCCTTGTCTTAGGCGGTTGCAACTTTTCTGATTCCATTTTGATTTACATTTGGAAATAATGAATGAATAAATTGTCTACCTTTTTCTGTCCAAGTAGTTAACATGGTGGTTCTTGTTTCTCCATCGGCTCCTTGAAAAGTGTGTGTTTTAGTCTTGGTATAATCTTGTCCTTGGTATTTAGCCATTAATACCCAGTGATTATCAATCATTCTTTGAACTCTGATTTCACGAAGCATTGCATTTAATTTGTTTGCCGTTACTCCGATTTCAGCTGCTATGGTTGTTGTTGTCCAGGAGTTTTTAGCTGACAATACTTCTTCTGCATATTTAACTATTGGTTCTTGTGATTCGATTGTTGATTCTTGAAGTACATTTTTAATTGATAAGTCTAAGTTTGTTTGTTCTAATTGCTTGACTTGTCCAGTTAATATTTCATTTCTTGATTTGTAGATTTCAAAGGCTCTGTTAAATATGTAGTCGTCAGACATTAGGAGTTCTCTTACACCTCTGAAAAGCTTTATATATCTTGTTTTAAACTCTAATGCTTTCGCTCCATTGTATCCCATGACCAAAATTGTGAAACCATCTTCATTCATTTCATAGTGCTTTCCTCTAGTCGATCCTGTCTCTAACTCTTTGGTTGTCAGGCATAACCCAAAATTGGGGGCATTAGCTGGGCTCTTAATTAGGATGTCATTAATATCCCTTAATACATGATCATGTCTTTTTTCAAAAGCCTGAGCTACTTCTAAACTTGTTGTTGTGGCTTGGTGCTTGAAATTTTCGGATTGTGAAATGTTAACTAGGTTCATTTTATTTTCGATTTATAAGTGTTTCAAATTCTTCAATCCATTCAAGCGCGATTTTTGAAAAATTATTTGTGTCAGGAGTGTCGCCTTGTGAAATTGCACAAAAGAATCTTTCAATCGGTCTACTTGAATCTCTTATGTGAAAAGTAAATGATTCGCATTTTTCCAGAGTGCCAACCAAACACGCACATTCTCCTATATATGTTGATCCATCTACTTTGCCATCTATAATTGATTGCTTTAAAAATTCAATCTCTGGAATTGAGTGAAGCAGTACATCAAAAAAGTCTATTCTAATTGGATCGAGGTAAGCCCCTTCGAGGTAAGCCCCTCTGAGGTCAGCCCCTTCGAGGTAAGCCCCTTTGAGGTCAGCCCCTTTGAGGTAAGCCCCTTTGAGGTAAGCCCCTTTGAGGTAAGCCCCTCTGAGGTCAGCCCCTTTGAGGTCAGCCCCTTCGAGGTCAGCCCCTTTGAGGTCAGCCCCTTTGAGGTCAGCC
>JBDTWI010000073.1:0-8079 GCA_040006775.1 Saprospiraceae bacterium | reverse complement strand
CAATCAATTCTATGTCCGGATTTCAGAAGTAGGTGGAGTAGGTTTTGATCCGGTGGCAGCAAAGGACAATGGCAACGGATTGTATAACTCGGATAAACGAATCATAGCTGTCAAGGGCACAATCAGATATGAAAAGCTGGAAAATTCTATGGATATTCATATCACTGTTCCCTTAGAAGATTAAACCATGGAAACCATTCGGATAGCTGTCCTCGAAGATTTAAAAGATGTGGCCAATGAGCTGATGGAGATGTTCAATGCAGAGCCTGGTCTCGAATGCAGACAGGTGTATAACAATGCAGAGGACGCCCTCCATTTTCTGCCCTCCAATCCTGCGGACATCCTCATCGTGGATATTGGTTTGCCCAGGGCAAGTGGGATTGAAGCAATGAAAGTGCTGTCAGAAACATGTCCCGGTATGCAGTACTGTATGTTCACGGTGTATGAGGATGATGACAAGATCTTCAATTCGCTTCAGACGGGTGCCAAAGGATATATACTGAAGGGATCTTCACAGGAAAAGATCCTTGAGGCAGTCCGTGAGTTATACCGTGGCGGTTCTCCGATGAGTCCAAGTATAGCCCGGCGGGTATTGGATCAATTTCAGCGCATGAAGGTCACCCCGGTTGTTGTCTCCCTTCCCCTGACGGACCGGGAGCAGGAAATATTAAATTTATTGGCGAAGGGATTACTATATAAAGAAATCGGAGAATTACTTAATATTACGACCGGTACGGTAAAGCAGCATATCCACAGGATATATGATAAACTGCAGGTATCGAATCGGACGGAGGCGGTGAATTTGATGGGGAAGTAATAATTTATTAAGTCTGTATAACAAAAGTTATATCCAAAGAAAATCACTTTGTACGTAGATTTGAAATATATTGATTCTTTGGCACAATTAAAAAATCGCGAATAATTCTTAGTGAATTTATGTGGACGAGATCAAAATAATTATACAAAATAAACTCTTATAAATTAAACCACTTTTACGTATGCCACTAAAGAAATACTTGAAATTTAATATTAAAGGAACTGCTTCTGAACCTGCCAATCTGTCGCGTTACAAATGTGATCTCAGCGAACCTGGTTCATGGAAAATAGCAGATAGAAATACATATCAATCGGATGTTGATCCTGATGGAGCAGGATATAAAAATGTGGTGATTTATGTATATGATGATGGAGTTAAGGTTTGTGCTCCTGAACCACCATTTAATCAAGGTGATGGCCCAATTAGAAAAAGAAAAAAACCGACCGCGAAAAAGGGTACTAAAAAAACTTCTAAAAAAGCAAGTTCAAAGACCGAATCGGTCAAAAACAAAAGTGTTGTGAAAAAAGCCAGTAAAAAGACTGCTCCCAAAAGGGACAAACCAACAGTTAAAAAAGCAGTTAAAAAAGCGAGCAGAAAAGTTGCTTTAAAAAGAAGTAAGCCGATTGTCAAAAAGGGAGCAGTAAAGGCGGCAAAAACAGTTTCAAGAAAAGTATCTAAAAAAGTGGTGAGCAAAAAATCTTCTGCAACAGGAAGAGGGAGAAAACCTAAATAAAAAGCCAGAATTGAATTCTTCATATTGTTTCCTTTCTGATTTGTGACAGATTTCTTATTAAAATCCCCAGTATGGAGTTATTAGAAAACATTTCAAGTTCATTTAAAGATCGATCTGAACATTTGGATCTTTTCTTAAAAAGCCATCTTGAGATTGTCCTTAAGGTTGCATATAACTTGTACCCAGAGGACGCCTTTTTGTCCTTTGAATTTGAGATGAAATATTTTTATGAAAGATTACTTAAAAGATCAAGGCATGAAAAGGAATTAGGTCAATGCCTGCACTTTATTTTTTGTGGTATTTGCTCATTTTATCTTCGAAAATATGATGTTTCTTTAGGATATCTAAAGAAGTCATCGCGGTTAAACAAAAAATTATCTTTGATAGCTCTCGATGAAATAATCGCGGCGCTTGAAAAACAAATTAAAATTATTTTAGATAAAGAAAAAATATTGATTCTTGTCTCACCCGGAGATCAAAATACGAAGTGGTCAAGGGTCATGCGAAAGTGGTTAATCCAAAACAATTTATATACTAAAAACTATTACTTAAAAGTAATCGATACCGCAAAATATGCAAACTTGCAATCATTAAAAAAAGAATTCATTTCTGCTTCGTTTGTATTCTTTGTGGGTCATGGTGGAGAATATTTTACAATTGTGTTTGAGGATGACGAATTCGACTTAACGCCTGAAATATTAATTGATTTATTTCCAAAGGGAAAAAATAAAATAAAATTATTATCTCTATTGTCATGTGGTTATGAAGGATACAAAGAACTCTATAAATCGAAGTTATTCCCATATTTTATTGCCTCAACAAATTCTGGTGATGAGCATTCAGAAATATTTATAAAAGCTTTTATTGATGCATTGGATTTCAATCAGAATATTGACGATTCTCTGTATCTGGGACGGCTGGCTTTAATGGGTCCATTCCCTGGGATTAAACAAATAGAAGTTTACAAATCATAGAATTAGAATTGGTATTCAATAAATTAACAAATTAATTACTGCAATACGACACTTATTCAAACAATTAAATTTTTTTGTTATAGCTGAAATAATATACACTTCCTTACATGAAACTGAGGTATATGACAAAAGAAAAGTTAAGTATTTTCCAATGTTTATTGTAAATACATTTCAAAGAGTGCCAATTTTAAATACAGAAGACACCGAAAGGAGTAATAGAGCATAAATAGATCTTTCAATTCAAGGAAAAAGCGAAAAAATAAAATTATCAGTAATTCAAACTATGTCATTATGGTAAAATTATACTTAATTTCTATTTTACTATTGTTAATTGGTGTTGTAAGCTGCATAACCCCAAGAAATGGTACTACAAAAATTAATAAAATCAAATTCATAGTAAGAGATGAGGCAACTAACAAATTATTAGACAGCGTCCAAATTAAAATCAATTCAAAAACAATAAGTACTAATTCATTAGGTTATGCCGAAATAAAATTTAAAAAGGCTGTTGATACTATATTTAGTAAAGATACAAGTTCATATATAAATTATAGCAAAGTCTGCGATGGTGTGAAATTTGAAGGAAGATTCAGATTTAACAAATTACTGGATATCTATTCACTATACTTATCATGTGGCAAAACCGACATAAAAAAAGAAATAATTAAATTAGATAGTAGTAATATGTATGCTGATATGCATTATCATGCCTCTCTTAAAAGTTATAATTATTTTGGACAGGAATTATATAGAAATAATAAACTAGTCAATGTTCCAGATAATTTACTTTGGTTTAAAAACATAAAAGGTCTGGAGGTATTTTTAGACGGAAGTTTTTGCAATACATATTTAGGCAAGTATAAAAATGAAAATTGTAAGAAATATTATAGAATGCGTTTACTGTTGAATAATGCAGTCTATCCCAAAAACGCAATGAATTCATTGACTCGTTTTACGGAAGCAACGAATGACCATAGAAAAGAGGGTAATGTATACTTAGCATACAATTCTATATCCCCTTTTGAGCCAGGGGTTGCAAATTCAAGGAATAGGCAAATTGCCAATCGCTTTTTTGTTACAGGTGCATCAAAGCAATGGTTAGATAAAATCGGTTATTTTGACGATACAGACGGATACTTAACCCCATGGCGTAATTTCAATAATGAGTTCAAATTAATTATATCGCAATCTAAGAATACCAATTATTATAATTGGAATTTCTATCGTAACGATTGTACAATGAATGAGCAACCATTACTGCTCAATGTAATTGAAGGTGGACACATATTTCAAAATGATATTTTTCCCGTTTCACTAGTATATAACCTAGATAGGTTGGATAATGATGAAACTAATAGAGTTTATAGTGAAATATACGATTATATAATTGATATATTAAAAAATTGCAAAAAAAATAAGCTAAGTACAGATTATTGTGGCAATTATGAATTTACCAGGTTGGTGGATAAATATATTGATTTTCGGAAATTTAATATTTTGGACCCTATTTCTAATCATGAACGTACATTCAATTATATAAAGGCAAGGATATCAGTTGATCCTACATTATCGTTAATTGAAAAGAAAGCATTTATTCATGATTTTTTATCTGTGGAATTAGTTCAAAATATAGATTCATTGAAAAGATTAGGGGATGAAAGTGAACGAATTCGAATGATTACAATTTCACACTTTACTTACAATGGTTTATTAGGCCAAGCAAATCCTCTTGATGGCGGTAAATTTATTAACAATTTGATGGCTCGAAAAAGTTATGCTATTAGAGTAAGTGATGATCATTCGTATTTAAATCAATGGTCCGGAGCTTTTTTTTCCATTCCTGGAGTGACTGAATTAGGAAAATTAGCAATGAGAAGATTATTGGATGATTCTTTTGGCTGCAGAATATTAATTGATTTGAAACATACCGATTTTGTTGGTCGTACATTTTTTTATGATAGCTTAATGGTGAAACACGTAATTCCACCCATATGTTCACACTGTGCTGCGAATGGGCTTCCTTCTTATATGTACTCTCCAGCAATTAATGAGTATATGTATACAAAAACAAAGTCGGTTAATCGATTTTACCCCTTTCAAATTAATTTATACAATGATGAAATTCCTGTTTACTTTAAAAATGGAGGGATTATCGGCTTGGTATTTGAAGAAAGAGCTCTCGGCTCTTATATAAAAGGTGAAATAACACGATCTACGATTGGAGAAGAAAAAATCAAAAGAAATAAATTTTTGAAAAGTGTTATTTTATACCGAGATGTTGAAACTGCAAATTTAGATATTTTATTTAAACAATATGATAAAGCCTTAGTATTTAGAAAAGATAAATCGACGCTTAATCTTGTTAAAACCAAACAGAGAGATAGAAAAATATATAATGCTATTTATTTAGACTATAAAAAGATTGAACCCTTTTTGAATAATTTATTTTATTTTATTGATAATTCTGGGATAGGATTTGATGAAAAAACAGGAATTGACAGTGCATGGATGCAATTATGTATAGGGTCTGATTTAGATGGCATGATTGATCCTATTGATGTATGTTGCACGTCTAGCAGATTTCCCATGTTTAAAAAAATGCTTATGGATTTTATACCAATGTTTTTAGAGGTAAGGAATTTAACTAATTATCGACATCCTTCTAAAAATACTGAAAATTCATATTTTAAGTGGCCAACAAGTAAAGATGTAGCAATGAATTATTTATTTTATACTAGTTTAAAAAATTTTACTTTAAAATATATGAAATAATGAGACCAAAATATTTAATTATTATAATTATGTTAGCTTTTAACCCATTTAGGTTACTAGCGCAAACCGATTTCTCTGGAATTGACCTCCGTAAAGTAACGGGTACAGGGCCATATCCAATGTATATCAATATTAAAACAAAAGCAAATTTTATCTCTCCCCTTTATTCTAATTTTAGGAAAGCATATCTTCGTGATTTCGGAATTGGTTATACTTCATTCGACTATGGATTTGAAGCAGATTTTGGCTTTTCAAAGAGCCGAAGGAAAAATATTTTAGGTAGTAATGTATATGGATGGGAATTGGGATATCAATCGTTAAGATCTACTATTTGCAGGAGAGATACTACCGGGTACAATTTGGTTTATAGACACTTAGTGCTAAAGTATTCATATAGGATGAATTTAATGTATCCATTAACTTTACAAATCACACCTGGGTTGATTATTTATAATAGCGAAAGGTTAAATATTTATAAATATGCCAATGATAGGACAACTGAGATAGTTGGTAAAAGTAGTTTGCTTCGGAAAGGTGGGTGGCACTCCGGAATTGAAGTTGGAATAAAGATTTTATTTTTAGACCCAGCAGGTACTGATGGCGGTATGGGATTTATTCTAGATGTAGCATATCAACGCTATTTTGGAAGACCTTTATCAAAATATGAAATAATGCAAAGAACGCATATTGGTGATTACAATGAACAAGCTAGGCAAATATTAATTTTAGGAGTTGGAATTATTTTGCCTATAGCTATAAGAATGTAAATGGAATTTATTGGCATTACTTGATACTATAAATAGGTCTATACCCAAGAGATTTCGTTATTTCAATAATAGATTTAATATTTATTTTATGAAAAAATTATCATATATTTTGTTGTCAGTAAAAAAAGTAGTTACGGGAAAATTTGGGGCTTTTTTACTGCTAATAAGTTGTAATATGGATCTTATTTGTCAGGAGCCATTTGATGTACCATGTATAGATTTTCCTATTATACAAAAAATAGATTATACATCAACATTTATAGGTTCTATTGTTGACGTTCAATCAAGTTCAATTTCGAAACCAGCTCTGAATTTTCAGCCTTTTAATCAACAAAACGTTGGAATGACAATTACAAATAGTTTATTAATTCCCAATATTAATATTAATTTAATTCAATATCGCTTAGGCTTATTTAGTTTTAAATCAAAAAAAGATAGAAAATATATTAACTCTGAAGATTTTAAATATAAAAAGGATGATGTAATTAGAATTTATTTGCCACTAATAATTATTTCCAAATTTAATACTAATTATGATTCAACCAATATTGCAACCGTTAGCGATATGACAGGGTTTAATGGAAGTCCTCTGACAATGAGATTAATGCCTAGCTATACTGTCCCTATTGGATTAGAAAATTCAATAACTTTTGGCCAAACAAGCGATTTACGAACAATTATATATAAGGATAAAATTTCAGGAAAAATGAAACCTGATTTTGGATATTATGGTTCGATAGGTATTAAATTTGCTGGCCGTGGTGAAGTCCGTGATGAATTTGGGACTTCATATGAAGGCAATTGGTCTTTCTCCGCTTTATTATATGCTTTTATTATTGATAGTAGGATACAAAATCAAATTTCTCAATTCAACGAAAATATACCTATGGGGTTAGAGTCAATATTTAAATTTAAGCTAGTAGAGACAAAAATAACGAAATTTAATTTGTATGGCTCTGCGCAATATCAGTTTGAGCATGAAGAAAATGTTAGTCCATTTATCTTGAAGTTAGGAATAGGAAATTAAAACAAACCGACAATATGAAATATTCTGCCAGAATTTGCATGGATGCTGTAGCTTTTGCTTTATCTCGAAACCAAGTGAGAATGGCTCTGGGTCCAATCGATTCTAATCCAAATTTTACTATAAAGCAAATAATAACACGACTTGTAGATTCTCAGAGTATTTCAACTAAAATTGAAATTATTTTTGATTATATTGATTTGCAAGGAAATGATACAACTCCAAATATCCATGTATTTCTAACATGGTATAAGGGCACTGTAGCATTCACTTTTGATAGTGTTTCTATCAGTAATCCTTAAGATTGAGCAGCAACCATTATTGGAATAATTGTTTGAGAATTAATTTCAGTGAGATGTAGGAGGTTATTAATATTTCCTTGATACTAATGTAGACCTACTCAACTTTGGACATAGTTTTGTTAGACAAATTTGAATTTATTCCATTGATATAAATCAAGTAGGTTGATGACATTACATTTCAAATCACTATATTTTATAAACTTGCAATTTATCCAATAATTTGGAAGCCAAGCCTAACTAAATATATTTTAAAGTGACAAGTGTCTATTCCGGCGAAGCTGACCCCTTTTTCCAGCATACTGACCCCTCTACGTTCGGTTATTTCCCGAACCATATTCCTGCATGCTGACCCCTCTGACTTCTCAAACGAGTTTGATTATAATTTAAATGAACGGTGATAAAGTTATTTTCTTCTTCTTAATGACTATCCGGTAAATTCGATTCGATATGCATTCAATTCGATCGAGTATTTTAGGCGAGACTTAATGCATTTTTAGACTAATCCATTTACTCCCTTCACCAAAATATTCTACTTCGTAAGAGTAGTTATTTAGTGAAAGATTTAAGTCCTTTTCAGTTCTAATAGCTTCAGATATTTTAGCTGGTATCTCAATGTCTAAGAGTTTTGAAAGCAGCTTGGAGATTCCGGTCCCTATTGACCATCTTATTTCGGAGCATGTTGACCACTCT
>JBDTWI010000072.1:0-8917 GCA_040006775.1 Saprospiraceae bacterium | reverse complement strand
CTCAATGCATATTCAACAACTTCGGTGTCTTTGTCTTTACACAGCAAAACCCCAATACTTGGCTTTTCATTTGATTTCTTAACATCACGGTCTAAAGCTTCTAAGTAAAAATTAAGTTGCCCCAAGTGGTCGGGTTTAAACTTGTCTGCTTTGAGTTCAAATGCTACTAAACATTGTAGTCCACGGTGGTAAAAAAGTAGGTCTATAAAAAAGTCACTATTGCCAACCTGCAATTTGTATTCTTCTCCAATGAAGATAAAGTCTTTTCCAAGTTCGAGTATGAAGTTTTTCATTTGTATTACAAGTCCACGTTGCAAGTCGTTTTCGCTGTGTGGATCCGTTAAGTTCAAAAACTCAACTATATAACTGTCTTTGAAGGTGTTTGTTAAACCGATATTATTTTCTCTCAACACTGTTGAGAGCTTTGAGTTTCCAATCATTGTCCGCTCAAAAAAGCTGGATGAAATTTGTCGGTCAAGTACTCTGAAACTATAACTCTCTTGTTTTGATAGTTTCAAATAAAACTCCCTTTCTTCAGGAGTCTTACACCTTGAAAATATTGCCAAATTATGTGACCAACTAATTTCTCTCAACAGTGTTGAGAGTTTTGGAAAATCCTTGTATGTTTCATAGAGCTGTTTCATTCTCCATATATTCTTGTCGGAGAATCCTTTTATATCGGGTTCATTTTGTTGAATGTATTTTGCTAATTCAACCACCACGGAGTCACCCCACTCAGATTGCTCTAACTTCTTTCCTACGTATTCACCAATGTTCCAATATAGGTTAATTAGTTCAGCGTTTACGGCGCGTATTGCATTTGTCCGAGAAAGTTTAATGAGTTGAATTATGTCCGTAAATCGTTTATCCATTTTTAGTTTTTATATGCTTCAAATTTATGTTTTTAAATCGGCTAGTTCTCAGTTTTTCCCGGTTTTCTACCATTACTACTAACGACAATATGTTAAGTAACTTTTTCAAAAACAAACCCTTTAAATTAGTTTGAATATTTCATTTTACAGCAATTTGCGTAATCAATGTCCTTCTAATTTTATGATGCCTCCTCAGTTAAGTAATATTATAGCAATGGGAATTATATTTATTTAAAAAAAACAAAATTGAATATTACATATTACGAAAAAATAGCTTGCAAAATATCCTTATAAGTTTCATATTATATGACGACAAATTCATAATAACCCTTCAATTTTGGCCTTTGTGAAGAAGGTAAAGATCAACTTCGCTTTCATAGTAGGAATTGGATCCCAAACATTGAGCCGCTTGAAGAGCCATTACTTTTCGCTACTTATGCATGAATCAAATTAATTGTTGACAGCTCTATTCCAATCTCATGTATAGCATTTATAATTCTTTCCGTTTGAACTTGTGATGGTTTCTTTTTTCCTTGGACATATTGAGAAAGTAATGTTGGATTCATACCTATTTTTTCGGCTATAACTTTAGCATTCAATACTCTATAATATTGAAAAAATTGTTTGAAATCAATATGATACTTTATCTTGAAATTTGATGAGGATATTTTATCAACTTCAAAATATAGTTGAGTAGCTTCATAAGCATTTCCAATTAATTCTGCTAAGTTTTTTCCAGTTGTATAAATAGGTAGATCTTCTGCAAAAGCAGAAAACCCAGATCTCGTTTTCTCTACAACAAATTCAACTTTTTTTATTTTTTTCATTACCTATTTTTTATTAATTCCTGCGTCTTTTAGTATTTTTAATTCAAGTCCCTTTCCAATTTCTTGACTACCGTGATTTGGAAAAATAATTAAATTAGTTTTCTCAAAATGCTTAAGTCTAATATGAGAACCTTTTTGCTTAATTGGAAACCACCCCGCTTTAATTAAAATTCTATATAATTCCGAACATTTCAATGTAGCAAAGGTAAATAATTATTTACCTAATTTAAAAAAAATTCTGTTGCATTGGCTCTTAGGGTATGCTCCTACGAAGTCGAAAAAAGTAATGAAATAACCCATTTTAAATAACAAACCCTGTAAATTAACCTGAATAATTCTTTATTAATGCATTATACTTAATCTAGGAGCTTCCATTTTTATCATGCAGCTAGACTAAGAAATATCAGATCTTGCCCTAGAGGTTTTAAATGAGTCCATTTCAAACAAAAATAAATACTTCGCATGAATTCTGATTTATAATTTTTGTGCCATTGTTAGGTGGTTCTGCTTGAACCAGATTTATCAATCAAGGTTAATCCGTTTCAATTATAGACTTAGAAGGGTGGGTCAGCTTGCTCCGGATTTGGTGGGTCAATATGCTCCGGATAATGCTATAATGACCTAATTGTTATGATTTATTGTCATTTTAATAGCACATTGTCGCTTCTTTATCTAGAGTAACATTCCCTCGTTTGGCATTCCGTGGCCTTACGGATATTCCTCACTATTGTTCTCAGTGAAGTAACTAAAGTTCAACATCTCGTTCATTTAATGCGGTGCGAGCCGAACGAACGCTTAATTGTTGTATTCTATTTTTCTCCGAATTAATTTGTTCCTTTGCTTCCACAAAAAAGTGAGTTTGGATCAATTATCATTTGAAATCGTATTGCGACTCATTAAGCAGGGTAATCTTGATTTGAAATCAACACATGAAAGGCTTTGTTTTCCCGTCATAAAACGTCTGTATAAGAAGATGAGAATTGGGATAAAGTTTTCTGGAATAAAAGTTGAGGGAAATATAATCATCGATGGTCACCATCGTTATTTGGCATCACTGTTAGCTAATTTTGGCATTGAAAGATACCCGTCCAATCAAACATCAGCAACTAAAGTAACAGAATGGGAAGTAGTTGATCTTGTCGAAGATGATTGGGATACAGAAGCTAAAATATTGTTAATGAACAAGATAGATGCTAAATACAATGCCATAACTTTAGAGAATCTAAATGAATTGCTTCAATAAATACGTATCTTTGTATTATGTTAGTCTTCTTAGACATTGATGGTGTAATGGTTCCTGCTAAAAGTTGGGAAAGTCCTAAGTTGTTAAATGATGGATTTCTGGAATTTAGTGAGAGAGCTGTACATGTTCTTCAGAATATAATTTCTGACGAGGTTACTGTCATACTTACAACTTCGCATAAGTCACGTTTTAACGTTGAAGAGTGGAAGAGTATTTTTAATGCAAGAGGAATTTATATCAAAAAGCTTGGAAAATTAGATGAAAGTCTTTTTGGGACAAGCCGTAAAGATGAGATATTAAATTGGTTTAACTTAAATGTTATCAATGAAGATTTTATTATCATTGATGATGATAAGTCATTGAATGCTTTACCTGTTACCTTGAAGGAAAATCTAATCTTGACTAGTTCAATGGTTGGATTGACAGAAGCACATCTTGACGAAATAGAATCAAGATTGAAAAGTCAAGTTCACAACACGTAATTGATTTCTGATATTTCAGATAGCTAACGGAACCCTTTTTTGAAAATTTGCGTTGGAATTTTTTGTTAGCTTAAGCGCTGCTCTTGCAAGGAAGTTAACTTTTTCAATTCTAACTAATAATTCAAACTTTAGTAATATCAAATCTTATTCCTTTTGAAGGTTGGGTCCAGCTTGATTCAGATTTATCAATTAGGTTTAAGCCGCTTCAATCATAAACTCTGTAGGGTAGGTCAGCTTGCTCCGGATCTATCTATCAGGGTTAATTTGGTTCAATTATAGGCATTGAAGGTTGGGTCAGCTTGCTCAGGATCTATCTATCAGGGCTAATCCATTTCAATTATAGACTTAGAAGGGTGGGTCAGCTTGCTCCGGATTTCGTGGGTCAATATGTTCCGGATAATGCTATAATGACCTATTGTTATGCTTTATTGTCGTTTTAATAGCACAATGTCGTTTCTTTAGCTAGAGTAAAGTTACCTCGTTTGGCATTCCGTGGGCTTTCGGATATTCCTCCTCTTGGCCTCTGTGAAATAACTAAAGCCCAACATCGTCTTCATTGCTGACTTTGCGAATTCAACAAACGCTTAACTGTTATAGGCGGTACTCTTTCCTATGAAGAATGTCCATGATTTAAGCAATAACTTTTCTTCGTTTCGTTGTTGTGTCTTTCGTTGGTGTTGCTGAATCTTTTTTCTTAGAGTGTTTAATTTTGTAAGCACGAATGTATTCGCTAATACCAATTTCTTCGTCTTTAGTCAAAGGTCTACTTTTTATTACAAAGTCAACTCCTGGTGGTTCTTTGATGTGTCCCATTTATTAATTTTTATAATATTTATCTAATAATTGATTTGCCGCTTCAGTATTAATTATCATGAGTTGATTTCCAAAATGATAAGCACCTAATGTTTTCTCATAATGTTTTATTAGTCTAGTTTTAGCGGTAAATGAAATGAAGCCATAAAAAGCATTTTGGAATGAAACCTTACATGCAAATCCAACAAGATTTCCAGGAACACCCTCGTAGCGTATATTTCGTCCTAAATTGAAAGGTGTACTCTCAATCAATTCTATATAAATGTGGTCGTGTTTTATGGAAAAGCTTAGAAGTCCTTGAATTATTGTTGGATTGTTTAAAATTGTTAGTTTGTAAACCTCTTTTGAATTATTATTAAGTTCTAATTTCCAATTAAATTTCAACCAATTTTCTTAGTTAATTGTTTAAGGTCAAGATTGGTTAAACGACTAACTTCGGTAACAAAACTATCTCCTGAAATAGTGTTTTGAATAGAATTCGTTAGCTTATCTATTATAAAGTCAAGGTGAATTTTCTTGTCTTTTTTCACTCTTCAAAGATATGAAATATTAGGGAAATAAATTCATTAATGATTTATGCTTTTCTTCTGTTTTAATCTTGCTGGGCATCGCCTATAACGTCAGAGTCCCACCATGACAGGATAAATAATAAAACAACCCTTTTCAAAAACAAAGTCATGAAATTCCTAATAATTCTTTGTTAATGTATTATATTTAGTGTGCTCCCTTCCATTTCTATCATTCAGCTAAGACTAAGAATTGTTAGATCTTGCCCTAGAGGCTTTAAAAGAGCCCATTTTAAACAAATATAAGTGCTTCTCCTGAATCCACAATTCCAATTTTTGAGTATTTGAAGGCTGGGTCAGCTTGATCCAGATTTATCAATCAAGGCTAATCCCTTTCAATTATAGACTTAGAAGGATGGGAAAGTTTGCTCTGGATTTGGTGGGTCAATAAGCTCCCGCTTAAACATGAGGAGATTTTTTAATTCAATTCTATCTAGGTGTGAAAGGTAGAAGCACTTTTGCAAGCTTTGGTATGTACTTGGGCTTGTGCGGTTTTTAATTGTGCTTGCAAAATGCGTGGGCTATTATTTTTCATTATCTCGCTTGCAATAGGTTTCCAAATTGTTCTTTAGAAATCTTAGTATATAATTCAGTTTTAAATTCATCGGTTAATTCAGAAAGAAAAACTTCTTGAAAGTCTGAGGGCAATAATTTTCTTGAAGCAATTAATTTTTCATACAGTCTTTTTATACCGTCTTGGATTGACCTGATTAAAAACAAATTCTTTAGGATGTTGTAAATTTTACAATGTAATTCCATTGTCTCCATTGGCGATAAATTTGTGTTCATTATGAGAAATCCATATGGACGCCTTGCCATGCTAATTATTTCGAAATCACCGTCTGAACCTCTATAATCGAGTGTGTTTTTAAAATTATTTATTGTTATGTCAGATGATTTTTCAATTTGGTTTTTACCGAAATATGTGGCCCCAATTATGCCAGATAAAAGATACATTCCATCGACTAATGATGCCTTTTGAATATCATCATTAACAATATCATTCATATTTATAATAGGCAATGCTACTGTATAACCTAAGTCTCTTGAATTAAATTTTGTCGCTTCTATATCTGATTCATCAAAAGTTAAATAATTGAATTGCATCAAATATCCATCAAAAATATGGGCTATTAATCCGTGTCCTAATTCGTGGTGGTATTGCCAATCTTCTATCATCTTCTTTATTTTATTTACTCTTCAACTGGTTCTTTCCTCAAAGCCTCTCTCAAAACCTGTTGCAATAGTTTTTCATTTTGTGATTCACTTTTTTTTATGCTTGCTTCCAACTCATTGCAATGCTGCATCAATTCATTTAATTTATATACGATGCGGTTTTGTTCGGCTAATGGAGGAAGAGGTATAGGAATTTGTGATAATTGATTTTGATTAATCTTTGGCATTTTTACACGATTGTCAAATCTATCTACTTCATTAAGAAAATAGGTAGATAGCATACACTGCTGAATATAATCAGTGTTGACTAAAGGTCTTAATGGATACATATCTGCACTGCATAAGCCTTCGAAATCTACTTTAACTACTTTGTTCAATTTTGGACGTACTTTAGAGTAAATCAATTGACCTGAATAAAAGTAATGATTGGCACTTTGAACATTATCTTCAAGGACAGTTATATATTTGAGTAATCTCCCTGTATTTTTCTCAATATTATCAGGTGCGATATGAGGACTATTGGGAAAATTAAAAGGAGAAACAAGATTTGATTCAATAACGACTATCTCGGCAAAACAGCACCACACCCAATTTTTAGGAATTTTAAAAGGAATTTCTTCGAGTTTGATGGGCGGTAATTCTTTTTCTTTTTTGAGTTTCTTTTCAGAAATGAGTTTTGCTTTTTCTGCTTTTATCTTTTTTAGCAATTCGCTTGCTGCTTCGTCTGTTGCATTTTGCTCAACCAACTTCCCTTGCACCGCATCATGCAATAATTGCTGTCGGAGTTTTTTTACTAAAGTGAGTTGGTGGGTGAGTTCAATGGAAAGTTCACTTCCTTTACTCTCTAATATTTGAATATTTGAAATTAGTTGCCTTTGTGTTTTTATATCAGGTAGCAGTAATTCTAATTCAAAGAATTGAGTTGTGTTGATACGTTGAGTCGCAACACCAGAAGCAATTTTAGAAAGTTCCAAATAGAAATTACCCTGTTTGAAAAAGTAAAAAATAAATTCAGGCAAACAAGTTTTATCCACGTCAAATGCAGGTAAATCAGAACTGCTTTCAAATCCGTCTAGCTCAGGAGGAACAATACCAAATGCTCCTTTATGAAAATTTTGTTTCCCATAAATAAATTGCCCTGCTTTTCTAATATATTGTTTAGTTGCACCTTCCACTTCATTCTCTAATCCTCTTTTTTCAACACCAAGGACTTTTAATCTTACAGTTATTCTGCGGTCAGGATTTGGATATTCTGAAACAATTTTACTTTCGGTTAAAATATCTCCCAATTTTACTTTCTTCCAACTCATTGAACAGCTTGTTTGAGTTGGTTCAATAGTTTATGGCTTTTGTCAAAAGAAGCATTCAACATCTCCATCAGTTCTAAACTATTATATTCCTTTTCTTCTTCGGGTTTCGTTGGGTTCTTTATATCTAAATCATATCCTCTTTCAATAATGGTTTTAATATTTACCTTCCAAGCGATGTCGCTTTCCTTACGTTTGTTCCACCATTTGGTAATGGGTTCAAATTCTTTGGCTTGTATAGGTCTTGTTTTATTGTAGGCTTTATATCCTTCGGGCATACGGTGTTCGTAATACCAAATGTCCTTTGTTGGTTTGCCTTTGTCAAAAAACAGCAAATTGGTAGCCACCGTTGCATAAGGTTGAAAAACCGAATTTGGCAAACGAATAATGGTGTGCAGGTTGCAATCTTCTAACAGCTTTTGGCGTATGCGTTGCTTTACACCATCGCCTGTTAAACTACCATCAGGCAAAACGATGCCTGCACGCCCGTCTTGTTTAAGCAAATGAATCATCAAGATTAAAAACAAGTCGGCACTTTCTTTAGTACGGTAGGTTTGCGGAAAATTGGTTTCGTTGTTGTTGGCTACAATGCCACCAAATGGTGGGTTTGCCAATATTACATTTACTCGGTGCTTCTCGGTAAAGTTACTCAAAGGTTGGTCTAAGGCATCACCAAATTTGATGTTGGGTATTTCAATGTCGTGTAAAATCAGGTTTGTTGTTGCCAATAAATACGGCAAAGGTTTGTATTCCCAACCTGCAATGTTTTGTTCAATGCTTTTTCTCTCTTTTACGTTCTTGGCTTGTTTCTTTAAATGCTCAATGGCACAAGTCAAATAACCTCCTGTTCCGCAAGCAGGGTCAAGTATTTTTTCGCCCAATTGCGGGTTGATGGTTTCGGTAATAAATTGTGTAATAGCTCTTGGTGTATAAAATTCACCGCTTTTGCCTGCACTTTGTAATTCCTTTAAAATGGTTTCGTACAATTCGCCAAAAGCGTGACGGTCTTTGGCAATATTAAAATCTATTTCGTTGAGCTTGTTCAACACCTTACGAATGTTGATACCGCTTTTCATATAATTGTTGTTGCCTTCAAATACTTCACGAACTATAACTGCTCGTTGGTTGCCAGTGCTTAAATCTAAATTCCGTAATGCAGGAAATAATTGTCTGTCCACAAACTCCAATAATTCATCGCCTGTCATTCCTTCATCATCACCTGCCCAATTGCCTTTTTCTTTTACCCAATGAAATTTGTCGGGAATAGGCGATGTGTACTTGTCGTCCAATAGTTCCAGTTCCTTGTCTTTATCTGAAAATATCTTCAAGAAAAGCATCCAACCTAATTGTTCAATGCGTTGTGCATCGCCATTTAAGCCAGTGTCTTGCCACATGATGTTTTGGATACTTTTTATAATGCCTGATATGTTGCTCATTTTGTTTTTGTTGTATTTTTTGTAGATTTTTTCAAAAATCCCGAAGGGATTATATGTTTATAACAATCAATTTCACCCATTTTGTGCGACCCCGTAAGGGTCGTATGTTTTGTATCCCATCCTATCTATAAACATTTGACCCTTTCAGGGTCTTGTCAATCAATCCATTCAAATAAATATTCATCCTTGTGTTCT
>JBDTWI010000071.1:0-9084 GCA_040006775.1 Saprospiraceae bacterium | reverse complement strand
TCTATGACTTTACGAACCGCCGTATACGTGACCCGTACGTACGGTGGTGTGAGAGCCGCTCCCCATTGGTTGATAACTGATGGGGACGTCTACTCGATTATAGGGCGTTAAGTGATTTATAGATTATTCCCCAGCCTCTTCGGTTGTGGTAATATAAAGCTTAATACAACAACCATTAACCCAGCCTGATAATCTCCTATTAATTGTTACCTTATACCAAGCTTCATTAGTTTTAATGCTTCCAATTTGAAATTCTGACGTAAACATGGATTTAAAAGACGCATAGTCTGCATATTCATCTTTTTTCATCGTATAAATAATTGATGAATTTAAATCTGGTGCACTATACACATTTACATTATTGGATACTGCTTGAATTGTATTAAAACCAGTAGTATCTAAAATAAATTGTCCTTCGGAATCTTTTTGAAGATTTTTGCAATACTTTGGACCAAATATATTAGGAGCTAATTCTTCAACAATATACCCATCTTTAATAATAAAAAATGGTGTGTTTTCTCCAAATTTGAAAGTCAAACCATTATTTTTTATTTTTGGGTAATGAGTGGATTGTAAACCATTTATTGCACTTAAATATTTCCAAATAATTTGGCTCCCACTCTTTGAAACTTCAACCATTTCATTTGCGCCATGTACTGCATTATACCAAGTTCCAATAAATTTAGAAGATATACCATTCTCCTCTAAGATATATTCTTCCCCATTAAAGATTAATAATTTTAAATTATTCTCATAAATTAGTTTATATTCATTGCTTCCTATACTAACTGATAAAATGCTATTTTCAAGCTTGGCAGGGAACTTTTTGTTATCCGTGGTTACAATAAAGTTATTACCTGTTTTGCTGATTGTTAGAAATTGTGACTCCGTTTTTTGATCCATCCAATTTCCAATGTACTTAGAAGAATCATCACTATTACATGAGATCATTATAGAAAATAGAATAATTGATAAATGATAATATTTCATAAAATTAGAATTTACATTTTTCATAATAATGCCCTATAACTTTGTTATATCCACAACAAATCTATCCCAATCCTTCGCTTTTTTATTTAAAAGCAGTGTATTTTTAATAAGTATAACTTGCCAGAATAAAGATAAGGATTAAATTATTAATGCTTATCTTTATAATACAGCCATAAAGCTATTATACTTACTCTAATTCCTCGATCCTTTAAATCTTTAATAAATAGCCAGAAATCACCTTCCAATAAAAATCCAGAATAGTACAAACAGCCAAAAATAAACTGGCAATTCCGTTCGTAGTAAAAAATGCGAGGTTGATTAGCTCCAGATTGTCGTCAGAAATAATCTGGTGTTGATAAATTAGCTAACTAATGAAACCCAGAGTTCCCAATCCCATTCAATAATTCAATCCAAGCTGCTGATGCAACAAATAACCACAACTAAGTATTGCAAAGGCACAAAGAATATGAACCCAAAAAAGTCATTAGACTTTTTTGCCTTTGGCTGACGATGCCTACGATGAATGTCGGCATGCTGATCGAAAGCATCAGCATTGAAAATGAAGTTGTTATTTATTTTTATAAATAATTTTTTCTTACATTTTCAATGTCAGGGTTCATCGCTGATGCAAAATATAAGATAAACATTTGATCAGCATGCTGACCGCAAGCGTCAGCACCCGACAAGTCATTGTAAAACAATGATTTCGTCGGCCTGATTGGACAAAATTGTCACTTCAAATGACAATTTTGGGATAAAAGCAAACATAAATCCAAAGAAACAGATTGAAATCAAACCAATAAACCAATGTCCAAAATTAAAAAATATGGATATAAAATTATACCACCGCGAAAAAGAGCTAACAAAGTATCCTTATAAGCATCACATTCAACGACGACAACTCCATAATAAATCTTTCACTCTTGGCCTCTGAGAAGTAGGTTAAGTTCAACATCGCGTTCATTGCTGACTCTGCGAGCCCAACGAAAGCTTAACTGCTTGCAGGAGCTTTATTGTCCATATCTAGAAGAATCTATTGTCGTCACTTCATAACCTAACATTCCAAAGGTTTCATTGTCTGGTGACATAGAGTAATGTGTGCTATTTATTTTTGCAGCATTAATTCTAAGTGCTGTTCTTATTTTATTTTCAATATTCCCTGTCATGTCAATAATGTAGCAATTATTTAAATCGTAAATTACATCTGACTCTTTTCCTTTAATATGAATTTTGTTTAAAAAATGCACGTTAACTACTGGTATTTTTACCTTTTGTGTATCCCATATAAGTTTTATTTCATCGATATTCTCAACACAAAATAATATTGAATACTGGCAATTTAAAGATAGCATTCTTTCATAGCATTTTAAAATTGACTCATTGTCAAAACTACCTTCTTTACACTCAAAATATGCAAGGTTAGTATCTCTAAGCACAACTAAGGAATCAAAATCGCCTGATTCCGTTCCGGTTGAGTTCCGCTTAATATCTCTTACTATCACACCATAAGACGCAGAGAATGCAGCAAACTTTCTAATCATTAATTCTCCTGCAAACCATTCAAATGTGTTGTCAAATCGGTTCTGTTCATTTATGAACTTTGGGTGATTTAGAAGTTTAATAATCTCTCCTGATTTGGCTTCTGCCTTTTTATAAAGACAGCTTTTTAATTCTGTTCTGAGTTTGTTGTCATAATAAATATCATAAAGAGATTTCCAAATTTCATCGTATTGATTTTCTTCCGTCAGCAATAGCTTTTCTACTGTATCAATTTTAGTAACTTCGAAACCTCTTGACAAAAGGATTTGTGGAACAGAGAAAAGTTCTCTAGTATTTAGCTGTATTGGAGATAATAATGTTGGTGGCATAGGTTAAAAATTGCAGCTACGTTTTGCAGCTACCCGAAGGGCAGGATTTTTACCACAAAACTTCATACGGAGAACTGAACTTTTGGCTTGCACAAAAGTGTCTGCGAAGCACGAAACCCCGCCTTTTGGGTAGGTGCTATTTGTGGTTGTGCTTCTTTGTCTCGTCCAGTGTCGAGTTTGTATGTTAGCATGCGTCTGTTTAGTAAAGACAAAACATTGTCAAAATAAATATTGGATATGCAAAAGGTAACACCATTGAAGTCCAAAAGAAGAAATTAAACAAATTGTCCGATGTCAGAAAGTTGGTGCTCTTTTTGGAATATCTGTCGATAAACTCTAAAATAAATAGGATAACATTCAAAGTCCCCATATAGAGAATATAAATAGGTGTCCCGATATATAATACTGCAATACTTTCATTGACTGACTTGTCGAAGAAATAAAAAAGCAATGCAGTTATCAGAACAGTAATAACTCCCGCAATTGCAAGTCCTTTGTTGTATTTGGAACTTTTACTTTTCCACCAATTTTGTTTATCAACATGTTGCATAATATTTTCCAAAGTGTCTTGTCGTTTGATAGTTAAACGGTCGGTCGCAGCATGACCGCTAACTTTGTTATATCCACAACAAATCTATACCAATCCTTCGCTTTTTTAAATAAAAGCTGAGTATTTTTAATAAGTATAGCCTGTTAGAATAAAGATAAGCAGTAAGATATAGAGGCTTAGCTTTAAGATATAGTCATAATGCCTAAGAAGCTTACTCTGATTCCAGTTTCCTTTAAATCTCTAATAATTAGCCAGAAACCTCCTACCAATAAAAGTCCAGAATCGTACAAACAGCCAAAAATATACTGGCAATGCCATTCGTAGTAAAAAATGCGAGATTGATTCGCTCTAGATTGTCTTCAGAAATAATCTGGTGTTGATAAATAAGCAAACCAATGAAACCCAGTGTTCCCAATCCCATCCAGTAATTCAATCCAAACTGCTGATGCAATAAATAACCACAGCTAAGTATAGCAAGAGCACAAAGAATATGAAAACAAACTGAAATCCAGAGCGCTTTCTTAATTCCAAATCTACTAGGTATGGATTGTAACTTTTCTTGCTGATCAAATTCAATGTCTTGCAATGCATACAATACATCGAATCCTGCTACCCAACTTACCACCGCAACTCCATATAAGAGAGGCAGAAGATCAAAGGTAGAACTCACCGCCAGATAAGCTCCAATTGGGGCCAAAGACAGGCCTAAACCTAGAAAAACGTGACAAAGCCAGGAGAATCTCTTAGTATAGCTGTAGCCAAGAATAATAAATAAGGCAATGGGGGAGAGATAAAAGCAAAGTCGATTTATGCAGTAGGCACTCAAGATAAATCCTATAACATTAATAAGTATGAAGATAAGTGCTGACTTTGAATTAATCTGACCACTTGGAATTTCTCGCAGAGCGGTTCTTTTGTTTCTGCTATCAATTAGCCTATCTGCCCATCTATTGAAAGCCATGGCAGAATTCCTTGCTGTAATCATGCAGATCAAAATGAACAACAGTTTGTCGTAATGCAATCCATCCACATTATTCTTGTGAATAGCAATAAAAAATCCTATCAACGCAAAGGGTAGTGCAAATAGTGAATGACTAAACTTAACTAAGGAGAGGTAGGATTGAATGGAGGAAAAAAGTTTCATAGATCAGAGGCCAAAAGTACAAAAGAAAAAATGCTTTTGATCTGCACCAAAAGCCTTTTTCAATTATTATTTTAAATATTTATTAGTGGGAAGGAGCACCTTCAGCTTTAGGAGCTTTAGGGTCTTTTTTTACAACTCCTGTAATTGTCAAATAAGTCTGAGCAGGGTTTGTATTTGCAGTTACAGTAACTCTTTTGCTTTGTTTAGAACCATCATCTGATCCTTTACCGTGAGAGTCAAACTGAACATTGATTTGTGCAGTTGCACCAGGAGCAACAGGCTCTCTTGGCCAATCAGGAACAGTACATCCGCAGCTACCTTTAGCGTCAGAAATTACTAAAGGCTCAGTTCCAGTGTTTTTGAATTTATAAGAATATTTAACTAAAGCACCTTCAGTAACTTCACCAAAGTCATGAACCAGTGTTTCATACTCTACAGAAGTAGTAGGTCCGGTTGGAGCAGGAGGAGTAGCTTCTCCGGTTGCACCAGCTGGATTGGCAATCTCAGAAGGATTAGCTGTTGTTGCGTCAGTAGTTGTAGTAGTTGCAGAACTTGCTGCTTTGTCATTTTTACAAGCAGAGATGCTAAGAACCATAGCAAAAACGGCAAGACTTAAAAATTTTAAATTCTTCATGTTCTTTTTCTTTTTGATTTAATTAATGAATTGTATTGTAAAAATATACAGCGCTTGAGGAATGATCTTAATCCTGTACCTAACGGGATGTTAATGTTTTTTTAAACCTATTATTTAGGATAAAATAGACTAAATTTTAACACAATTTTATAATAATCTGAGACGTATTCGAAGAGGAAGCGATCAATTATGAAATAGCTTTCCTCCTTTCAGTCTATTTGAAGTCCAAAGTTTGACTTAAACATTCATCCTATTTCAAAATTATTTATGAGCTAACCAGGTTTCAAACTCATTCAGATTCTTGGCATTTAAACAATTGGTTTTGAGCAAGCCTCCCTTCCTTGCAGCGACAACTCCGTGCTTAATATCCTGTATTCCCTTAAGATTGTGGGCGTCCGGATTAATAGATAAGAGGAGATTTTGTTTCTGTAGTTGTGGAACCCAGGTCCAATCGATATCTAATCGAACTGGGTTTGCATTTAATTCCGGAACTACATTATTTGACGCACAGGCATCAATAATTTTTTGGTGATTGACCGGATAACCTCTGCGTGACAACAACAACCGCCCTGTAAGATGACCAAGTATCCGGGTATAAGGATTCTCAATAGCCTTAATTAATCGAGTCATTGCCTTTTCCTCATCCATATTCAGGTTGCTGTGAATAGATGCGATGACCAGATCAAATCCTGCCAATATATCTTCGGGATAATCCAACGATCCATCAGCAAGAATGTCTGATTCAATAGATTTAAAAATCTTAAAAGGATGCAATTCTTGATTGAGTTGATCAATTTCCCGCCATTGCATTTCAACCCGTTCAATAGACAATCCATTGGCGTATCCCGCAGATTTGGAATGATCAGAAATCACTAAATACTGGTATCCTAAGCGAATGCACTCTTTGGTCATATCTTTCAATGTATATATGCCATCGCTGTAGGTACTGTGGTTGTGAATTACTCCTTTAATGTCAGCTTCTTCAATAAGTAATTTTTCATCGAAATCGGTATAGTCTTCAAGATCTCTGCACTCTGCGGGAACGTATGATTTCTTCATCACTACGAACAATTCTGCTTCCTCTTTAACTGCAGCTAAAGTATCCCAGGAAATATAATCTTTGAATGCCTGAGAACCATCAGTGCTTTGTAAAAGTTGGCTTCCAAATTCTTCTTCCGAACATAAATAAATTTTCACTTTGTATGCTAAATTCCAAATTCCATTCAGCATATTTTCTTCTGTTTGAGTCAGTTCAAATTCTGCTGGCCATTGAATATTTTGTGAACTGCTGAGCAGCTCTATTAGATCTACAGTCGGCATCGTCCTTCGTATGCTTCCGGTAATTTCGAACCTAATTTCAGGATTTAATTTACGAAGTGCAGCAATCAAATTTTCAGCTTCCGTTTTTAATTTATTTAATAAAAAAGAATCTGAATTTACTTGAAAATATTCGATATTCTTAATGATATCCTCTTGTATTTTAGGACCGAAACCTTTGTATAATATCAACCTATTTTCTTTGCAAGCATAGAGCAATTCACCGATAGATTCAATTTGCATTTCTTTCCAGAATACCCTTACCTTTTTAGGTCCAACTCCTTTTATCTTAAACATTTGACGCACACCTTCCGGAGTCTTTGCTCGCCAGGCTTCGAGATCTTTAATTTCACCAGTGGAGGACAGCTCAATTATTTTTTCAATCAAGGCTTTACCTAACTGAGGAAATTGCCCCAGCTCTTCTTTAGTTTTTTGATAAAGTGGAATGTCAATTTTTTTAATATTCAGGTAAGCATTGGCATATATCCTGCTTTTGAACTCATTCTCACCATGTAACTCCATTAATGAAGCCAATTCTCCAAATAGTTCGCCGATCTCCTTGTTCGTCATTTTAGTAATTTCAAGTGTAAATCTACAATTTTGAGCAAATGCCTCGGTCAGTTCTGGCAAGAATCCTCTAATCTTTAGTAATTTTGAGCTAAATAAAAAGCCTTTACAAATGCACTATCATTCATTAGGAGAATTCCCTCACAAACGCCATACTCAATTTAGAAAACCTGATGGCAGTTTATACAGCGAGCAATTGTTCTCCACAGAAGGCTTCTCGAATGCATACTCCTTATTGTATCATTGCAACGCACCGACAGAGATTGTTCAAATTGACGATGCGTATTCTGTAGCAGCAAAAACGATCCACGACAAACAGCTAAAACATCGATGTCTAAATGGATTTCAAATTACTCCGGAGGATGATTATTTGCAAAGTCGAAAGCCTTTGTTAGTCAATAGTGATTGCAAGATTTCCGTTGCAGCACCTAGACAGAGTTCAACTTCTTATTTTTTTAAAAATGCCGATGCGGACGAAGTTTTATTTATACATGTTGGTTCCGGAACACTAAAATCAATGTATGGCAATATAAAATTTGGATATGGTGATTACCTGGTGATTCCAAGGGGAACTATTTATCAGTTACAATTTGATACAACAGACAACAGATTACTTATTGTTGAATCTACAGGACCAATTACATTTCCCAAAAGATATTGCAACGCATTCGGTCAGTTGCTAGAGCATTCCCCATTCTGCGAAAGAGACATTAGAAAGCCAATAGAATTGGAAACTCATGATGAAAAAGGTAATTTCCTTCTCTATATAAAAAAGCAGGATATGATCTATCCTTACCACTATCTCAATCATCCATTTGATGTAAGAGGTTGGGACGGATTTGTGTATCCTTACGCGCTTTCTATACATGACTTTGAACCCATCACAGGTCGCGTTCATCAACCACCTCCTGTGCATCAAACTTTTGACGGTCATAATTTTGTTATCTGTTCTTTTGTACCAAGATTATTTGACTATCATCCACTTGCAATCCCAGCCCCATATAACCACAGTAATATTGACAGTGATGAAGTACTGTATTACGTTGATGGAGATTTCATGAGTCGCAAACACGTAGAAAAAGGAATGTTTACTCTACATCCCGGCGGAATTCCGCACGGACCTCATCGCGGCTCAGTTGAAAAAAGTATAGGCGCCAAAGAAACCAAAGAGCTTGCAGTCATGGTGGATACTTTCAGACCTCTACTCATGACAGAACACGCAGTTCCAATTGAAGATAAAAATTATTATTTAAGCTGGCTTCCTGATGGTGATCAACAAGGAGGGATGAGTATGAATGATATTACTTCGTAATTAGTCGTCAGTCGTCAGTCGACAGTCGTCAGTTTGAGCGCAGCGAAAATCCTCGAGGCTCGAAGAGCCTCGGGATCGTCAGTCGAAGCGAAGCGGAGATCCTCGAGGCTCGAAGAGCCTCGGGATCATCAGCCGAAGCGTAGTCCTTTGATCCTCGTTTACGGGACGAAAATCCTCGTATTACGCAGTGGAATGGGATCATCAATCATCAACTAAAATAGCATCACACAATTATATTTATGAATGGTCTAAAGGAGCGCTCTATACAATTTAGTCGTCAGTCATCAGTGGTCAGTCGTCAGTTGACAATACCTAAATAACGTTGTCCGTTTTTATTCATTAACTCAAAAATTAAAGGAGCGTTCTATACAAATCAGTCGTCAGTGGTCAGTCGACAGTCGTCAGTATGAGCGTGAGCGGAGATCCTCGTGGCACGAAGGGCCAAGAGGATCTTCAGTTAAAGCGGATGATAATGCCTAAGCTTAATTAGTAATTGGAAATAATGTTTTAGTATGTAATAAAGGAGCGCTCTATATAGCAGCGATTAAGGAAAGATTTTGGAATGGAATTGTAATAGAAATGAAATAGATGTGATTTAATAAGTAGTATAAAAGTTCGCATTACTTTATTACCAAGCGCAATAAACTTATAAGTTAAAATTCAGGAGGAAGCCAATAATAATATAAAATACAGCGATCATAA
>JBDTWI010000070.1:0-9554 GCA_040006775.1 Saprospiraceae bacterium | reverse complement strand
TGTATCGGAAAGTAACCGAAACAAAACAAACCAGTAATAAATAGATGAAAAGCCCTCTAATGAGAATGAGCATCTTGTAATATGGGATGAATTTTGGCTTCTTGGATTTGATAAAAATCTAACAACTGATGGTGATGAATATCCAGATATTTGGGAAGCAACAAATTATCAAGCTCGTAATGATTACAATTCTAAAGTTAATGTAAATGATAGTTATAGTTATAATAAAAAAAGAAAACATCCCTCTACTTTAAATGGCAGGTCACCAGGATATAATTATGAAGAAGATCGATGTAGGTATAAAGAAAATACAATTATGGATCATGAACTATTTTCTATTTATGATTGGTCCTTTGATAAATTTGGTATATTTCAAGGTAAAGATTATTTAAAATGAAAAAATATTTCTTTCTATTGAAGATTGTTTTAATTTGTTTTCTTGTAATTACATCTTGTCAAGATAAAATTACTTACAATCAAGCTCAATTACAGCAATTAAGTGAGCAATTAGAATTAAAAATGTTTGCTAAATTGGCATATAACGACTCAATTGAATTATTAAAACTTTACGATTATTGTGAGTTAAATTGCGTAAACGATTTTTCTGATATGAGTAAAGAGGCTAATATACATTGCTATTTGCGATATTACATTAAAGCTAGATTAATTGGAAGTCAGATTCAGAAAGAAAATAAATTTAACAATTTGTATATACTAGCAGATTCATTAAATACTGAAAGGGCGAGAGATCTGACATATATTTCAATTTTGATGAATAGATATATTAAATATTATTTTACACAGGATGAGTTACTAAGTCTATTTCCAATACAAAATAAATTTATTAAGACTGAAAGTATACTTATTGAAAAAGTTATGCTAACTTTTAGTTTAAACCAAGATACAATAGGGCCAAAAAAAATGTTCGATAAATTAAAGACGAATTCTTCTTCCTATTTAAAAGCATTAACTGACTATGCTTCTTTCTGCGGTACTCAAAAGTCTCCTAATTCTGTATTAGTTAATGAAATGAACTATTTGAAAGGCCAGAAAAATATTTTAGAATCTGATAAACAAGGAATTTATAGTATTTTTGATAAGATTCAGGTCAATGTTGAAAGAAATAAATAATATTTAGAAAGTAATTTTTTGACTTATTGTTAGCAAGTTTGTCTTTTCAAGATTTTATCGTTAATAAAGAGTGGTTTGCTATTCTTTTCTTTATTGGATCTTTATCATTTTTGTATTTTTGAAGCTTTTCAATTAAGCTAATTTTATTTTCTGAAAATTCTGTCATTGAAATTATTATCCTATTTGCTCCCTGAGCACCTACGCCTCTATTTGGTAAATTTCCTACGATACAAACTTTGTCACCTATACGAATCAATTCAATTAATCCATTATCTTCAATAACCTCAGCTAATCCAATCTTTCCATTAATATATCCAATAAAAGTTTCATCTGGCTTGATAGGCACTAGTGGAAAAAAAGGAGGCACTCGAAAGCTTCCCTTCGCCTTTACCGAGCAAGGTTTGGCTATGTTAAATGGAAATTTAAAATTCTGATAAAGTCATCGATGTTAATATATCCATCATAAGAGCCTTTGTATTTATTAGGCAGTATGCTTTGACGCATTAAGACTTAACCAGCAAACTCAAAGAACTAGAAAGTAATTACGACCAAGAATTTAAAGACGTATATGAAGCAATAAATTATTTACTAAATAAAGATAAGCAGAAAATCGATCAAAAAGTACGCAAACAAATTGGTTTTTAATTAAGGTAATAGTTCAATTTATATTACAGAAATAATTCCAAATATTATTTGTATCAGAGCAGAAAATTAATTTCACAAAGTTCTCTTCCTATTTTTTGAAAACCTTGTAAAATACGTTTGGTTTGTGTAGTAGAAGGTATTTTAATTCCTTTTATATATTGAGCCAAAAGGATTTGGTTCATACCAATTCGTTCAGAAAGTGCCTTTGCGTTAATAACCTTATAAAAAATTATAGTTTACTTATCCTTTGGGTAAATAATAGTTACCCCTGGAAGATACCTCGGCTTTAGTTGACTTTCTTTAATTTGACAAGTATCTATTTTGTCAATTGATTCTTTGAGATCCGAAAGTAATTCATTATAATTAAAAATTAGGGTATTGGTATTCGTAGAATAGCAAATAGAATCGTTGATATAATAGGTATTTACATCCATTATGTCAAAGCCCTCGGTTAATGACCTTGTTGAGCTCAATTTTACTTCACATTCATTTTTTCCTAACAACTTAAATTCAATAATATCAAGATATTCATCATGAATGCCTATCGGCAAAATTAATAACTTGTTTGGTTTTATTTTTTCAAATTCAGAATACCAATTTGCAAGAAAATATTTTACAACTTTGCGTCTTACGTCAATAGTATTCTTGTTATTTTCAGTTTCAGGGTCATAAAATAAAAAATGAAAATAATAAGAATCTAAGCATAAATCAATATCTAATTTTGGGATCTTACAAAAAAGGTCTCTATGTGTGTCAAATTCATCCACAATTAAATAAATATTAATATTTTTCATTATTTATTCTTATAAAATTGGAAATGCACTTACAACATCTAATGTCCCTGTTTTGAAAGTAACTAGCACACAACAAACATACAACAAATAACTATTAAACCCCCATAAAGCCCTCTAATTTAGGGCTTTTTAATATCAAGAATATTAGTTTGTTTACCGTTGATTTCTGTTTATTTATCGAATATTTGTACCTTTATTGTACGCATAAAAACGTTCAATTGCCTACAGTATTATTTTGGTGAAATTAAAAAGTTTAAAGATTGAAACATCTAATTAATTGTAGTGTTTTTTTATTAATATATTGCAATATTATTTTAAGTCAAAAGAATGATATCAATTGGATATTAGGTTATAGTGATGGAATTAGAACTTCAATGCATGGCTCACTAGGAAAATTTATTGTTAAATTCAACCCGCAAATTGATACGGAATATATTTATAAACCTATTATAAATTGTAAAATGGGTTTCACCACAGCTACAATATCAGATACAAATGGTAAGATAGTTTTTTTTACTGATGGTTTTCGAGTTTATGGAAGTAATTATGAAATGGCTGTAAATGGTGATACAATAAATCCAGGTAAATTGTGGGAATTATATTTTGGAAGTTCATATCCTGAAATTAATGGTGCTTACTTCTTGCCATTTCCAGACCATCTCAATGAATACTATTTAATTCACAAAAGAGTAACTTTTTTTACTGATTCAACTATCATCGGTCGAGAAGATCCAATATTTTGCAATAAATTATATTATACCTTGCTTAAGGCAAACAATAATAACGGTATAACTCTTGAAAAAAATATTACACTTCTTGATACTCTTATCAGCGACAGCGAAATGGCAGCCTGTAAACATGGTAATGGTAGAGATTATTGGTTAGTTATTAAACTCATGGGATTGAATGTTTATTATTTTTATTTGATCGATCCAAATGGAATAAGATTAAGCCACATTCAAGCCATAGGAATTGCTCATACCAAAAATGATTGGAATGGCAATTCTGTATTCAGTAAAGATGGTAAAAAATTTGCAAGAGTATTGCCTGAGGACGGAATTGAGATATTTGATTTTGACAGATGTAAAGGCCTATTTTATAATCCCAAACATGCAGTTTTCCCAGATACGAATCTTATAATTTCTTCAGTTGAATTAAGCGCTTCTGGAAGATATGCATATGTAACTTCTCTTAACTCAATATGGCAATATGATTTGCAACCTGAAAATATTGAATCAGGAAGACTTTTGATTGATCAATGGGATAGCATTTTATCACCTTTTGACAATCAGATGTACTATCTTCGATTTTTTCAGGCTAGGCGTGCAGATGATGACAAGATTTACATTTCGCATTTTGGGGGAAATCAATACTTACATAGAATTGCTGAACCTGATGAATTAGGTTTAGCATGTAAATCCGAAAACTATGCTGTAATTCTTCCTGCCTATATGTCTGGGTCACTTCCTATGTTTCCTAATTTCAAATTAGGCACAGATCCGAATTGTTCATTAGGTGAAAAAGATGTTCTTGATAATAAAATAGATGAAGAGGAAGTTATGGATGAAATTAGTTTTTATGATTTGACTGGAAGGGAATTGATAAAATATAATAGTATGTCTATACTAGAAATACGCAATTTGAATGAACTCCTAGTAGGAATATATCTCGCAAGAATCACAAAATGTAATAATTACAAAGTGAGTTATTTGAAATTATTGATTCGTTAATTTATGTGTAATAAAATTTAAGTTTTATTATTTGGTTCTTCAATAAATCGTGGAATTATGAAAATAAGATCCCGTGGAAAATAAACATACAAAAATTATAGTTTACTTATCCTTAGGGTAAATAATAGTTACTCCTGGTAGATTCCTTGGCTTAAGTTGACTTTTTTTAACTTGGCAAATATCTATATTGTCAATTGATTCTTTGAAATCTAAAACTAAATCATTATAATTAAATATTGATATATTTGATTCTTCGAAATAAGTTATTGAATCATCCTTATAATAAGTATTCACATCCTTTATTTCAAAAGGCTCAGATATAACTTCTGTAGTACCTACGCTTACCTCACATTTACTATTTTCTACTAATTTAAACTTTATAATTATAATACATTGATCATATATTCCAATCGGTAATATAAACAATTTGTTTAGTTTAATCATCTCAAATCCATTATACCAATTTGAGAGGAATGTTTTTACGACTTTGCGTCTTATATCTATAATACTTGTGTTATTGTCAGTTTCTGGATCATAAAATAAAAAATGCAAATGATACGAATCCAAGCATAAATCAATATCTAATTTTGGGATTTTACAAAAAAGGTCTCTATGTGAGTCAAATTCATCCACAATTAAATAAATATCAATATTTTTCATTACTTATTCAAATTGCAAATTATGCAACCGAAAGATGGTTCATTCCAATAGTAGACTTAGCTTTACTTAAAAACAATTTTACTAAAAGCCCTATTCCCTTTCTCATTGCTCAAATACAGTAAATACATCCCAGAATTCAATTGTCTTTTTTCAATTACAATTTTGCTATTAAAATGATCGAATGTTTGCACAACTTTACCCTCATTGGTTAATAGACGAGCGCGAATAAAGGAGTTGTCCCACGAATCTGGTAAATAAATTTCTGTAACTTGATTTGCAGGATTCGGTATTGCATACAACTCCAATATTTTATTTTTATCAAAATCCCTAATTTTCGTCAATTGCACAAGTACCAGTTTTGATATATTTGTTTTAACTGCCTCATTAAAATCAAAATAAATATCTGCTGTATTTTGAACCAGAGTGCCTATCTTAAGATTTGATTTTGGCTTAATCGAAAATTTGAAATACCCGTGCGAATTAACTTCACTAAGATTGCTGTCTGCTAGCATAATATCTTTAAATAATACTTCCAATAATCCTTGTTCACTAATTGAATAAGTATAATCGTGACTTGCCGCTAAAGCTTTCAGACTTTTCCAGTCTAAATTAATATCCAACTTGTCTGTCAACCTGACATTAAATGCGGTATCTGTTCCTGTGTTCTGAAACCTAATGAGGTATTCTAGAATGGTATCACTTGTATTGATTGCTTCAACTGGTTTTCCATTTACCAATGCTGTTTTGTCATTAGGATCAAATGATCCTATATTCTTTTCGCAAGCCTGTAATGTATCAAAAGCAAGCAAAATGTTTTTACATTGTTGATTATTTTCTGTAAAATATTTCACGCAATGAAGCTGATTGATTGTTGCCGTGCATGAAATCTTTAGCGTAAAATTAATTCTTATTGTTTGCCCTGGTCTTATTTCTGCAATATTAAATGTCCATAGATTTCCAACCACTGACTCTGGACTCACAGTTGATTGAATATTTTCGAAATAATCATCCATAAGAATTTTTACAATTGAATTTTTTGCGGATACAGAACCGTCATTTCGAATAGTCAAATATGCAAGATTGTTATCAAAACACCTTCGCAATCGATTCAATATTAAATTCGTAGTAAGATCCGCACAATATTCAGTGGGCTTAACCAACAATTCAGAATATATTTTTTCAGCATTTACCTGAACATCTATACTGGAAGGAAAATTACATTGATTCCATATGAGTGAATTTCCTTTTAGTTTGAGTTCATATTTACCAGGACCAACAAAGACTTTAAACTTACCATCATTTTGCACCGGCAAATTGTAATCAGCACTTATACTTGAAGCTTCCAATTGAAAATTTCTGCTTGAATTTTCAGTAGCAGATTTACTGCAATCCTGATTGTCATCAATAAATACCTGACCTGAAATGATTCCTCTTTCAGTATTCAATTTCTCACTATATTTATATAATGGGGCATTATCCTTTGTTGCGTATAAATAACCATTATCACCTCTGAAAAGATTAAAACTCTGATTACTCAATAAATTTAAACCATTGAGACTCACATTAGAAACCTGCTGAGTCAGTAAATTGGTTACTTGCAATGAATTCTGATTTTGATAATTTGTTGTAAAAACATTATCATAGTCATCCACTAATAAAATATATTCATCACTCTGAAGTATAAACTCACTGCTAGTTATTCCAAAATCTGTAGAATATTTATACACGTTTTGAAAAGTGCTTTGATCTTCTTCAGCCCAAAAAAATACATTATTCATAGATAAATATAAATAATCATAATTGAATCCATGACCGGTTTTAATTTGATTCCAACTAATTCCATAATCTTTTGAATAGTAAATGGCATCATCATATCCCCTCCCATAAATGATATTTTGTTTGGACATTTTAAATGATTCAACCTCCTGAGGCACCTGCAGATTATCACCAATCAACACCCAGGAATCTCCTTTATCATATGAAATATAAGATTTGTCATAATCAAGTAAAATTATATTTTCGTTATTGTTTAACATTAAACCATTTGTAAGGTATATAACTACGGGGAGAGTTTTTGCGTTCAAAGTTTTAAACTGATCTGAACTAATATATATTGAATCTGAATTGTAAAATGCAACAGTACCATCCTTCCAAAACGTCAAGTTATTGTAATAATTATAATTAAGAACTTTCCAGTTCAATCCATCATCTATGGATATCTGAATCTTTGAACTAGTATTGCAAAAAATATTTTTTTCTCCAAATTGCTTAACTTCACTTATTAGTGGCTCTAACACAGGAATCTCAAAAGCAGTTCTATTCGTATTTTCAACTACATATATGGAATTATTTAAATCACAGATTACCAGTTCATCTTTCTTAGACTTTGATAATTGTCCACTATAATATAAATAACTAAATCCATCAATATTAAAATCCGAATCTTCATTCCAGCTAAGACCAGCATCAGTTGATGTATAAGCTTTATCAGAAATGCCAAGAATTCTACCATCTTCCAATTCAATCATTTTATTAAAGTTGAGATTATTTGGAACACTTAAGTCACTCCACGTCTCTCCAAAATCTTTGGAAATCCTTACGTAATAATCTATATCAAAGATCGTGTTTGAATTTTTATGAAAAAACAGAGTCCTGCAACAACGACTATTTGTAACCATTCTTAGATTCGAACCATCATCGTTAAATTTCCATATATCACCTGAAGCACCAAGTGTTCTTCTTACAAAATTGTTATTATTGCCTAAACACAAGAATTCTACCGAGTGCGTCCACCATGATGCTACTTGATTAAATTTTGATCCATTTATTGAAATATATAGAAAATTGTTAGTGCCTGCATATATTTTTGTACCATCGGGCGAAAAGGTAAAATCTTCAATTTCTATATCTTGTGAAAAAATGGCCCAAGATTTGGTTGCCGGAAAAAATTTAAACAAGTAATCACCTGATAATAAAAATATTTCTCCTGTTGGTGATTCTTTTATTTTTGCACCATAGGATCCTTTATTTGCAATTTGTTGAAGCCCTTTTGAAATGTTTTCCCAGGTTTTTGCTTTATCCAGAGAGCGGAACACTTTTCCGGATGCGATTAAAGTAAATATTTCTCCTTTCTCATAAGTAATGATGGATGAAGTTGTTGGAGCTCCAATTGGACCATTTAAGGCTTTCCAGCTTTGTGATTTTGACTGAATACCTATAAGTAATGACAAGAGTGTAAAAAAGCAAATTTTGACATCCATTTTTGATGGGTTTTAATAAACAAATATAATAATGGTTTCTTTGAAAATGCTAAATTTTAACATTTGACCCTTATTCTTTACAAATTTAGGCTTTTGTATTCATGGGATGCACCATCAGTTTTATCGTTTGAGCTTAGCTCCTTACTACCTGAAAATAATTTTAAAGTACTACAATATAGCATCAAAGGCAATTTGTCATCTCCCAGATTTGTGCTTAATACAGTTATCTTAAGTATCTTCACTTAAATCCGTCTTAGTTAATCTAAGCATTTACTTGAAGCTGGAGAAGGGCATATGTTTCACTTATAATATTGCTTATTAGAATTTCATTTTGCATGAAATTCATAGCATGTACATGTAGATTGACAAAGACTGAAATCAAGCATATGCAGATATACTTAATATGTCAAAACTCAATATTTAAGGTTATAATTTGAATATTTATTTTTTAAAATTTTATACCTCATTTATACTTTAATATCATTACTATTTGATCATCAAATTATATTACTTTTTTTTATCGTAAAGTAACTGACAGTTAGTAATTTTAATATATTTTCAAATCTTGTTAAGTGATCATAATTTATAAAGCAAACACTCAGAGATAAATAAAAAGGCAATCAAATTAATTGCATAGTATGTTAATGATAAAAAGACCCGAAGAACTTATTCGCCCAAATTGGTTGAACTAAGTACAATGTGTTCAAAACTAACAATAAAACTAACATTGTTATTAACGCCTGGGTCTAAAATTTTAAAATCCACAATTATGGCTATTTGATCAGAATTATAATTATGAAAGATCTTCATTTCTTGAATTCTTTTTATCAACTTTTCCGCTTGATCAGGTGAAAGTTCTTTCAATGCTTCCTTTGCTTCATTGGTTGTGGCTGTGCCTATTAGGTTTAATACTTCTTCTTCAAATGTCATATAATTTATTTTTGTTTAATACCGAATCTTTTGCAATATATAATGAATTTTGCAATGTTGATAGTAAATAAATCAACTTTATATAATATCTAACATATGAACCCACTGGGTTCATATATTTATTACTAAATTGAGTCGTCAAAGGCAATTCAACCTCGCTGGGGTCGGAACACATTTATGAAGGTTTTTTTATAAATATTCAATCCCTCTGGGATTGATATTAGTCCAATAGAAAAGCTAAATAAATGAATCAAAAGTTTGAAAGAATCTAAAACTTCAATTTTAATAAATCTACCTTACATAAATCAACTCTAAAACCAGTAGACAATCAAATTTATTTAACAATCTTATGTTGCACTAAACCTTCGGTAGCTTTCATATTTGGCCTTTAACAAAATTTGGCT
>JBDTWI010000069.1:0-9623 GCA_040006775.1 Saprospiraceae bacterium | reverse complement strand
AGGATCAATGCAATGCTGACTGCTGGCATAAAATAATATTTAAGGTTTAAAATAAAATCCAGTTACCGGGATCTAATATAAATATTCATGCTCCAATTTACAAGCCTTGCACACCATAAAGGCCGAGGCGGCAGAACAGCGGCCAAGACGGAGGCCGGGGCAGCTACAGAAAACACCTACCAAGGCGGACAAGGGTATTTATAAACGCTGGGCTGACGGAAGTTATACTTCAACAGTTGCTGTTTCTCTTTGCCCCGGCCTGGTGTTTTCACCAGCCGGTTTCCGAATCTCAATAGGTCAACATATTGAATTCATCTATCCCGGTATAATGGTAGCCGTAAAAAATTGCGGCCATTGTTCTGGGTATTGAGCATCCATTCTTGAAAAATACAGCAGGAACGAAAATGCTCATTGAGGAAAAAGACTGTTACTAAAAAGATTTTAAACAAGCGAAACTTGCTTTTAGGCTTTTCCCGGCTGGTGAAAACACCAGGCCGGGGCAGCAGCGGAACACCAACCAAGGCGGAGGGGGTTCCCTGCGGAACACTCGCAAGTTTATTTTATTGAACTTTCTTGATTTGCGTCAATTCTTTTGGTAAATAAAAGTCATTGTCCCTTTGACGAATTAATTCAGGCTCTCTTATGTTGACAAAAGTTTTAAATAGTTTGTTTTTAAATAATACATATTCGCTATCCTCCCTTTCTCTAATTAAAAAATGGGGCTCTCTACTTGATAGTAAACTGGTAAGAGTATTTTTAGGTTGAGAACCCATAACACCTTTTTTATGAAAACAAGTAAAAATCTCTTCGTCGCTAATTTTATTTGCGGTTTGCTTTGCCAGGAATTTTATAGCTAATTCTTTTAATGGATTATCCTTTATAATCGATAAATAATCTTGCTCCATTTGTTCTTCATTCAATCCAATCTTTTTTAGTCCTGTTTTTAAATGTTGATTATGAATTATCATTGGAGTATGATATCCCTTTTCTTTATAATAGGCATCAAGAGAAAGCTTACCAAATAATTGGACAAAATATGGGAACCTATTAGATTTTTCGATTACTTCATCAACAAATGATTTTTCAAACCTAATGGCATCTTTAGTATTCTCTGTTACTAATTTGAATACTTCTCTTATTTCATCATCAGTCATTAAACGTATGTTAATACGGCCATTGAATAACTGCCTATTCACAGAACTATGCCCGGATAATAGCTGATCGTATTGTTCTGCAATTCCTGATAAAAGGAATTTAACATTTCCTGTAGATAGTTTTTTAATTAAACTGGCCATTTTTGAACTATCCTTCACCTGGTCAAATTCATCAATAATAATTAATAATCCTTCATAGGGATTGAGAACTTCGGAAGCAATTATTTTTAAAAGATTACTAAATTTTTCAAATACAAAATCTTCTTTAAACTCCATTGCAGATTTCTTTTCCTCTTCCTCACGGCTTATAGCAAACAGCTTTAAGAAGTCAAGGGTATATTTACTTTTAATTGTCGACTCAATTTTTTCCATTCTTGATGTAAGTAATCCTCTTATGCCATCTTTTGGATCAGTAATTAAGCATTGTAGAACTCTTGAGGTTGTATTTGTTTCCTCATCACAAATTGTGGAAATTATTTTGAATTTAAATTTTTCTTGCGGAAATCGTTTATGAAAATTGTACCTAGGATTAAATAAAAAATATGATTTTCCCTCTGCTATTTGCTTTATCATTTCTACAAACGATGTTTTACCAGCTCCTCTCTCTCCATAAACAAGCATACTCGCTCCAGCAGTGCACAAAGATTGCAATGCTTTTTCAATGTCATCTTTTCTTCCTGCAAACCATTTTGGGTCTGAAATATGTTGGGAAGGGAAAAATATATTGTCTAAATCAATGTGTTCCATCTAAAGTTTTTTAAGTGATTAATGCCTAATGATCTGTCACTAGGCGACAATGAAATATTTTAATTTTTCTAAGCCCTTTTTTAAAATAAAACATTAAAATCAATATAGAAACAATAAATGAATTAAACAAACGTATAAATACGGAAATTGACAAACAAACGCAAATGATCCTTCGGAACACTGTCGCTAGAGGAGAGGTAAATATTTATTTGTAATTAACTAAGAAATCTTTTATTTTTTGAAATAATCTCTCTTAAATCTTTAATTGAGTATGGTGGGTTTGTGCGATGCAACATGGCATGGCAATTAGGACAAACGGGTATTAGATCTGTTTCAGGGTTAATTATTTTACTGCCACCTTGGTTTGAGAGTAGATTAACGTGATGAACATGAATGAATCCTTCCCCAATATTGCCATAGGCATCGTTGAAATTAAGTTCACATACTTGACAAATCGGACCGTGTAGTTCAATACAAATAGCACGATTAATTTTACTACGCTCATACCGTTTTGAAATCAAGTACTCAACTTCTCCTTCCGCATGTCCATTAGGAGGCAAATGCTCAATAGATTCAAGGGGTAAGAGAGAAATTGATAAGCCGAAAAATCCTGTAATCCATGGAAGTGTTTCATCAAAATTCCTATCTATCCCATTTTCTATAAGTACTCCTGTTTTGATCATAGACAGGTTAAATCCTGACCAATTTGCTGGCCATGAAGTTGGATCTATTATATCGGATGTTACATCATTAATTATTAATTTCAGGTGAGCGCCTTTAGTTATTAATGATTTTGCAAAAGAAGTAAATGCTGCTTTAAGATCATCCGGCGCATGTCCCATTTCTCTGACTAGTCTTGAAGCATACGTGCCTGGCTTGAATGTGGCATCTAATCTTCGCCATCCCAATAAAAACTCTATATAGAAAGAAATTGTCTGTTCCAGATCGGTGGGTACTATTTTGATCAGCTCACCATTGTCAATTATTCTTGATGTGGCCAAAATATCGAGACCAAAACGTTCCGTCAGTATCTTGGATAATTTATCTGTGTCTATCATCGGATTGTTCGGTTTCAGGCTCAGGAAGATTTTCTACTAATGTTCTCAGTATTCTCGAAACTTCTAAACGCAAATCAGTAAAATGTCTTTTAGTTTCATTATTCATAGTACTAAACTCAGCTTCAATAAGAGCCCATAATAGCGAGTCCAGACCTTGAATAGTTACATCAGAAGAAAGATTAGGTACATAGACTTTGTGATAATAAGGGTGCGATTTGTTAATCAGCACAGAATGATGACCATCGATGAGGCCGGGTAACCAAAGAAAACCATCATCTAGACTGTCCTCAGCTTTAACAAATACTTCATCTGGATTAATTGAATGAGAGATTTTGATCTTCATACTTGATTGACCAAATTTGTTTGTAACCTGAACTTGACTTGAAGCTGTATCAATTACTTCGACCTTTGAACTTACAACAGAAGACTCTTGACTTGAAATTGTTCTATTTGAGGAAACATGAGCAAACTTGGTCATTTCGATAACAGCCTTCCGTTGTCCCTTTCTAGACCTTTCATCTGCTGCATTACGGGGAGCTGGTAAGAAGTTTTCTTTTACATAATTATACAGATCATCATTAAGAATAATTTGTGATTTCTTAATATCTACCTGAAATGCTTCATCTAAATCATGATCAAATGAAAACTCAATTCGTAAGAGTGTAATATGAGGTTCCTGTCGATACATTCCTAGCCAATCAGCAAAATGAATCAATCTGTTTTCACGGTATATATAAATACCTTGCATATTATTCTGAACCATTGCCGTCGTTGCTGCTTCTGCAGTAGAAAATTGTTCCCTTCTTGGAATGATATAAGCTTTTATGTTAAATTTGGCATTACGGTTATCTTCAAATTCAACCGGAATAGTTTCATTCGCAACTAATGAAGTTTCTGGCTCTTTCGTGCAAAATGGATCCCATGGCTCAATTGGTAATCCATTCAAATTAATATCGATATTTCTCGCCCTCGTATCATTTTTATCAAGAAATCTCTGATATACCATTCCTGCATGCTTATGAAAAGAATTAATTATTTTATCAAGTGACTTTTTAAGGCTTTTCGAATTGGATGTGGCAGTCATTTTTAATAAGCGATCAACTTTTGACCATACAACTAATGTGCCTGAAGATGAGGAAGCTACTTCATTAAACAGCTCAATTTCAGTTTGATCAGGATCAGGTCTTAAGAGTTCCCAGATATCATTTTCAACAATATGATCAAGATCCCATACAGCTTTATGTAATTCAGCCCCATATGCTGGCCTTGTTATAACAGAAAGTTTTCTGGCAAATGCAGTTGAGGCTGTTTTTAAACCGAGGCCAAATTTCCCTAACCTTTTTGAATCAAATTTGCCCACAGCACCATATGTCATACCATTGAGCAACCCATTTTCATCCATTCCACAACCATTGTCAGAAACGGCTATAAGGATTTCGTTATCTGCCTCAAGTCCAATATATACATTGATCTTGTTTGCACCAGCATCGACTGAGTTGTCAACTATATCTGCTATTGCAGTATTTAAATCATACCCTGTATCTCTTAAGCCTTCTATTAATCTAGCTGCATTAGGAGGTAGAATTATTGATGCTGTAGCCATAATCTATTTTTTTATGTTAATAACCTTCCAGTTGTTTCCAAGTTTTAAGATTTTTGTTTTACTCTCAAATGTGGCCTTACTACGGATATAATCAATGGAATATTGACCTCCAGAACTTTGACTCAAAACAATCCGATCGTTAGTTCTCAAATTATTTTGATTGATATATTTTGTCATACCAGTCAATCGATATTCATTTCTGGTTCCGCCGTAAAACTTGTTATTATAATAAATAAAATTAAATACCCAGATTTTGTTTTCATTATCAGTCAATCTGATTATACTGCGGGGATTTTTTTGGTTAATACTAAGTTCCGGAAAAAAGGATAATATGTCTATAGTTTTGGGAACCAAAATACCTGCTTGGTGACCACCTGTTTCACCACTATCATTTGCGCTAAGAGTTTTTTCTATTGAATACGTTGACATTTCTAAATATTTTTTCTTTTAGCATAAACAGGAGAAAGCGAAAGAGCTCTAGCAATATCGGATGAGTCAATTTCCGAGGCATTAGTACCTACTATTGCCAAATGGGACAAGTCACGTTTTCTTTCCATTCTGTCCTGCATAACTTCTTCCACAGTATTTGAATAAAATAAGCGATAAACAAACACCGGCAATTTTTGTCCTCTTCGATAAGACCTTGCTGTTGCTTGGTCTTCGGTCGCGGGATTCCATTCCGGGTTATAATGAATGACATAATTTGCGGCTGTTATATTTAATCCAGTACCAGCTGCTTTCGGATTAAGTATTAATACAGCAGGGCCATTTACTGAACTGAAATCATCAACAATTTGCTGCCGTTCGGGTATAGGAGTTCTCCCATCTATATTCATTGTCGGCACCAGAAATCTTCTTGAAAGGTCAAATATTAAAATATCAGTCATTAAGGTATAAGACGTAAATATAATAGATTTAAATCCGTTATTTAATATCTCCGTCAAAAGCTCTGTAAGTCTTTGATATTTGCCACTTTCCTCCAAGGGGTTATTTGGGATGGATTTATTTAATAAGTCAGGGTGAGTACAGAATTGTCTAAGTTTTATTAAAGAAACTAATGTAGCCTGCGTACCGTATTGTTTTTGAGTTTCAGTTCTGATATTTTCATATTTATCAATTTGTATTGAATTCATTAATATCGCTTCGGGAATCACTATTTTTTCAGGTAAATCTTTAGCTACATCAATCACCCTTCTTCGCAAGATAAGCGGAGAGATTATTTGTTCTATTCGTGAAGCATTTTCTTCATTTGTGCAGAATTCTTTTTCAAAGTTGTTTCTTTTGCCGAGCATACCTTGACAAATAAAATCAAATAAGGACCATATATCCAATAAACGGTTTTCAAATGGAGTACCGGAAACAGCAATAGATATTTTTCTGTTCAAGGATTTTACGGCTTTGGCTCTTTGAGTATCAGGATTTTTGATTGCTTGTGCTTCATCAAGGATAACAAATGACCATAAAATCATTTTCATCATAGATTGATCGCTTACTACAATATCATAAGAAGTTATTATGACATCATATTTTTCAAGTTCAAATGGGAAGCCAGTCCTGTTTTGTCCCGCATGAATAAAACATGTTAAGGAAGGAGAGAATTTAGCAATTTCTCTTCGCCAATTTTCGAGTAGGGTTGCAGGCGCGATAATAAGTGCGGGAGCCTTAAATAATTTTCGGGCTATGGTGATAAGTGCAATTATCTGAATTGTTTTACCTAATCCCATTTCATCAGCAAGAATAAATCCCAACTCCTCATCAAAAAGGTTTTTCATCCACTGAACACCTCTTTTTTGGTAGGGATAGAGCGTGGCATTAAATTCAATATCAGATAGTAAATCCTGATCAGTGTGGATATTTAGATTATCAGAATCTTCTCTTAACATATCTTCACCATTAATTACAACTACTAAATCATTGTTTGATTTTATTAGATCAATAGCCTTTTTAAGTGTAATGTAACCTGGTACTTTATAATTAAACTTTAATGCAAATTCTAAGATTTCTTTAACCTCCTCCTCATATAATGGTATCCAGTCTGTTCCTAAAATTATCTGATCTCTCACAGGCAAATTATCAAGTAGGAATTCCCGATTCTGAAGTTTAAGACATAATTGGAGATATGGTTTTTTTTGAATTGTTCCTGGAAGTAATAATTTAAGAAGTATTGTACCAGGGAACCTTTTAAATTGAATATTTGGGAAAACCTCTGATGGTTTTAAATCAAACTGTTCCCCTAGGATTTCGTTTAATCCCTTGTGCTCAATTTTAATAATTTCAGAAGCCTTGACAGGAACAAATTCATTTTTCAAATGATAGTAAATCCCATCATTTTTCAAATGCCATTTGGTTTTATTTTGAAAACCTGAATTGGTTGTCTGATTTTCTGTCATTCTGTAATTCCATTGAGTTCATGCTGAATAGATTTCTTAGGGTGTATTTCTTTGTTAAATGATCTTTTGGAAGCAACACCTATAAAATAAGAGAGAAATCAATCAAACATGATTTAAGAGATTATTGACAAGCAATTTACCCACAGATTCAATTAGTGGCATAACTACAGAATTCCCAAATTGTCTGTATGCTTGAGTATCAGATACAGAATCCGGTATTTTAAATTCATTCGGATACCCAAACAAAGAAGCTGCCTCTTTTGGCGTAATACGCCTTGGTATATTGTTTTTTTGGGGTATTAGAATTTCTGAACCATCTTTATAATACCTTGCACTCATGGTTCTTGAAATACCGTTTAAATCCACTAATCCGAACCCAAATCCATTTCCTTTTTCTTTATGCTTTTTAGCATAGTTTTGTAAATAATTCCATAAATGTTCAGATAATGTGTATTTTAAATCTACTTTTTTATCTAAAATATCCTTTATCTTATGATTGGCTTCTGGTAAAAGAACTTTTTTAAAATCAAATGATATATTTTTTCCAAAACGGTTTTTATCAAACCCAATCATAATTGTTCTTTCTCTATGTTGGGGAACAAAATATTTTCCATCCAGAATTTTTCTATCAAAAGAATAGCCTAACCCTTCTAGAGTTTCCCTAATTATTTTAAATGTATTTCCTTTATCATGAGAAACGAGGTTTTTTACATTTTCAAGAAAGAATGCCTTTGGCCTGTGTTCTGCAATTATGTCAGCAACATGGAAAAATAAATTCCCTTGTTTAATATCATCAAACCCATGTTTTCTGCCAAGGCTATTTTTTTTAGATACTCCAGCAATTGAAAAGGGTTGACAAGGAAATCCTCCACAAAGAATATCAAATTTTTTGGGAATAAAACTTTTTGTTTCATCACTTGTAATATCACCAAATGGAATCTCGCCAAAATTTGCTTTATATGTCTGTTTTGAGTATTTATCCCACTCAGAACTAAATACACATCTTCCTCCTAAATTTTGGAGTGCCAATCTAAATCCTCCTATCCCAGCAAATAAATCAATAAAAGTAAATTTTTCAGTACCCGCCTCAGGTCCTGGAAAAGGAATTTCAGCTTTTAATTCAAATAGATATTGTTGAATCGCATCTTCCAAATTCATGTCCTTAAAACCATTTAACGGTTTTATAGAGTCTTTAAAAAAAGACTTTACAATCTTTTTATTAGTCTGGGAGAGTGTATTATAATGAGTAAGTAAGGTTTCTTCAATCACAGGGGCATTCTGTTTCTTAATTCTTCCGGCTTCCTGATAAGCTTTAATATCAACTTTTTTACCAATCATAATTTTAATATCAACTATTAATAAATGGGGATTCGTGTAAAACTATATGTCTTATTGAATATATAATTTACATTTTAGTCACGCTAACAAATTTAGTTAATATTTTCCAGGTAATTTAGTATTTTAAGTAGTTTTTTTTTGAGCTTTTGAGGCCTTAAATCACATTCCCACACATTAATAATCCTCCACCCGTCTTTTCTTAAAACCTTTACAGCCTTTTCATCATTAACCTTATTTCTGCTGATCTTATTCAGCCACCATTCCGTCTTTGTCTTTGGTACGACATAATATTTACAGCCTTCATGTCCATGCCAGAAACACCCATGTACAAATATTGCTGTTTTGTATTTTGGCAAAACAATATCCGGCTTACCGGGGAGTTTTTTATCGTGAAGTTTATAACGAAACCCATTTGCATGCAGAAATTTACGCACCAGCATTTCAGGCTTTGTATCCTTGCCTTTAATGCGGCTCATGTTATAACTACGTTGCTCTTTTGAATGCACATCAGCCATGGCAGTAAATTACGAAAGATGCTTTCAAATTTTAAAATTTTCTGTATTAGCAGGTACCAGACCAACTAGGTTTTAAAACACTCCGGGCCTCCAGCACACATGGACGGTACTACCACGGTATATCTCCGTCCGAATGTAGAGATCTCTACATTCGGACAGAGATGTGTCTTCCTATAAGCCTGCCTGTACTGCCATATTATTTTACTCTTTAAACAGATATTTAACAGCGCTGCAATTTACCGGGATGAGCCCTTGAGGTCAATGAGTAATCAGCAACTATAAAATAATTATTTATGAAAACAACTCAACAATCGTACGAAAAGAGAGCATTAATAAAGGAAACATTCGGCCTTAACGTTTACAAACTTCGTGGCAAAACGTTTTTACGCAGGATGCCTGGAAGGAAACCTGCAAAAGCAGCAAAGCAACCTCGCAGCATTAGCTGCCTGAAGAAGGCTGATCAATTTGCCAAATCTGTAGTGGCTGATCCTGTACAAAAGGAACTGTATGAAACAAAAGCAGCAGGCCAATGCAGTGCTTACAATAAAGCAGTTTCAGAATACATGTTAACGCACTAAAATAAATGTTATGGAAAATTTACCAGTTTATGAAGAAGGCCTCTCCGGCAAATTAGGAGACCAGGTTTATTATAACCGCTGGGGCAAAACATTTGTCCGCAAACATCCCGGCAGCTATAACAAAACAGCTACGCCAAAACAAGCGACGGGAAGAGCCCGCTTTACAGAAGCCCACCGGTTTGCACAGGCTGTTATTGCCGATCCGGTACTAAAAGCATCGTACCATAAAAAAGCAAATGG
>JBDTWI010000068.1:0-10497 GCA_040006775.1 Saprospiraceae bacterium | reverse complement strand
GTGATTGGGGTGGCTTTTTTCTATACGGCTAAATGTTACCGGATGCCCTTCTGTCCGTCCGAAGCTTTGATGTGTATCGCTTGCATATACTTTGTCCAAAGAAGTTTACTTTCAAAGCCGTGTCTGTCAGGGTTTGCACGATGCGGTGGAATGAAGTTTTATTTTTTTGAAGGGAGGGAATTTTTTTGTTTTTAAATATTGCTTGGGATGGAGAAAAAATACTCTCTTGCAATTTTTGGTCTGTGCTGCTGCCCTCTGCGAATTGCAAGAGTGTATTTTTTGTGTGAGGGCTTTCCATTCTTCTATTCATTTTCATTAAGAAGTTGTTTCAATTGGACGCCCAAGCTTTGGTTTAGTAAATATTTTATATCCTCCTCTATTCCTTCAAATTGGTCTGTTGAAGATTTCCATTTATCAAAGTCCTCCAAATTATTTATATAAGAGTTGTTATCGTTTATAACCTCGGTCTGAGTGGCATCATTCATCGTCTTTTTAATATTTTTTAGTGCTACTTTTATTATGTCTCCAAGTTGTTCTTTCATGTGGTCAAACCAATATGATTGATAGTGCCAAAAAGCAGATTGTAAAAATTTAAACTCACTTGATTGTCTTAACAAATCAGCATAATCGTGTAGAAATTGAACGTATTTTATGAATCCGAATAGAGCACTGTTTAAAGGGTGGGTATTGCTGCTGCCAAGTTTATATTGTATCGTCTCTCTGCTTGACAAAACATTCCATAAGTCATTTATTGAATAGCCCTCCGTAATTCCATCGTCAAGAAACCAAAGGAACTGGTCAACATCACTGTCGGTTTTTATCGTTTGATTCAACACTAAAAATTTTTCAAACAAAATGTTTTTCGCTTGTGTAGAGGAATCATCTGTTCTGCTAATTGGCTCAGTTCTTTGCCTTAAAAGTAATTGCGGAAGAATTAAAGGGTAAAACTTTGAGTAATATTTTCTCACATACTCGTTGCCCAGAATATTTTCTATTTCGCTTTTTAAAGATGAGGGTAAATTATTTGGAAAGTAGTTTGCGATAATTCCAGTCTCTAAAATTGAGTAATAGTCAATTAAAAAGTCAATATTATCTCTTGCATCTACAAGATAGTTTTCCCAAATAGGTTCTTCTTTGTGGTCACGCAATATGTTTTTTAAATTTCTTGTGTCATTTGAAGAAATTAATGTTGAAAGGCTTTTAAATGCCTTTGCTGCAGCACCTTTTCTACGATACTGTTTAGAAATTATGTCAAGGTTAAATTCTTGTCTGCTCATAGTTATAGAATTAGAGTGCTTCTGTTACAATTTCAAACGGGGTTAGAAAATTTGGACTTATTGGTTTGCATACTTTTGTATGTGATTTGTTGTCCAATAATACAGCAACAGGGTCTTGGCAGAACCGTTCATTGTGTACAACAATTTCGTTATTTGCCCAGATAACTGTATGTGAAATAGTAAAATCACCCTGATTCTGTTGAATCAATTGCTCTGTCTCTTGAATAAGATTAAGAATTGTTTGCGAGTTAGGTCGTAAATCGTCTAAGACTGGAATGGTGATAAATCCTAAACCTGCGAATATCCTTCCTAAGGTTGGCAAACTTTCGGAAACTAGATTTTGAATTCTTGCACCACGATGTGCCGGTGCAAACAATATCATTTTTGTATTTAAAAGCCAAGTTTTGTTTTCAGCTTTAGCGTTTAATAAAGCTCTCCTAACAACTATAGAACCCAGTGAATGAGCTACAATCAGAATTCTATAATAGTTAAAATTAGGAGCTAAATTATTTCTTGTATAACCAAGCCTATTTGAATTACCTTCTGCTATTATTTTTAGAAAATTATAGAACCTTAGTGCGTTGTTATTAACTTGTCCTTTTAAACTTTCATATCCATAAAATACAACGTCAGAATTAGCGTATTCATTACTTTCCTTTATCAGTGCTGGAAATTCATCCCAAGTGTCTGTTGCACTACCATTAAAACCATGAACAAAAATTATCAGGCTTTGTGGATTTGAGGTTGTAAAATAACCAACGGTATTCTTACCGTGATTAATAAATATTGGAGGTGTATGGCTCATATAAAATTGATTAAATAGTTAAGGTATTCTTAGTCCTTCTTGATACCATTTGTTCATAAAATGAAAAGCTATCCAACCTGCTGCTTCTGCTACATCATCAACATGGTCTGTATGGCAATAACCAATATTGTGCATATACTCATGACAAAGGTGAACTCCGTATGCATAGTCAAATGGAAATTCAGACATATCGCACTTTATATTTTTGTAGTAAGAAGTGATTTTATCTGTGTTCGGACAAGTAAAACCTAATCCGAAGCACTTGCCAAACATAGGGGGTTTACCAACTTTCAAAAGTATCATTGATAGCGTTGCATTATTCTTTTGAAATAGTCTATCCAAAATTTCCTTACCTGTAATTCGTGGCTTACCAATTTCCTTATTTGAATCACAGCCATCACAAATGTTATGGTAGTTGAAATCTCTTTTTGAAATTGAATCTTGAAATTCCTTTGAATTAAAAATGTAAGATGCAATTCGTAAAGCATGGTTTGCATTTTCATTTGTTATTTCTTTTACTTTTTTTGATTCAAAACTGCCTCTTATCAAAGTAATGCTCCTTGTGTTACTTTGGGAAAACACAAAGTGAGAAATGAGGATTAAGAGAAGCAATAGAGTAGTTCTAAAATAAATAGCTTGCTGAATCATTTGGTAAGAAATTAATACTGATTAAATGTTTTTTACTTTTTAAAATCCCAAACTTTTAAATTATATAATGGAATGTCAACCACAATTCCAATTTGCCCACGCCAAGCGATTGGGCTAAGTGGTTGAGAGCTTGTAGATATTTGTGAAGTGCTGTGTAAAGCAGGAACATACTGAACTCCTCCCATGATTGTGAGAGGTGTTTTTGGGATATTTAAAGCTAATTGCAGTCCGGGAGAAAGTATGTCTGATAGTTTTACTTTGAAGTCAGTTGGCAATGCTGCTTGGTCTCCTTCTTTCAAATAAAAATTAACAAGAGCACCTAAGTCAAGAATCTGTGCGGATAAAGTAACTCCCCAACCACACTTGAATCCTCTGTTAAATGAAAGTCCAACTGGTGCATAAAGTCCGAAAGTTGTATAGGAAACTTTATTGTTAACTGTATCTAATTTGTTTGAAATATTTCTTACTGTGTCTTGTGATGTTGTATGTGCTTTGCCATAGAAACCACCGACATATCCATTTACTGAAATGCTCCAAGCAGATTTTCTTTTTATTGCAGAACTCCCAACGGGTAAAACAGAAGCATCAAGTGCTTGTTTTACTTCATCTGATGATTGGGCATTAGCAACAGTTGAAATAAGTGTTCCGTATTTAATAAAAGATTTTGTAACTGGTTTTTCAAACACAGGTTTCTTGGCATTATTAAGTAAAGTAACTGCATCATAAATAGCTGCTGAATATTTTTTTGTAGCAATATGATATGCAATATCAACAGACGGATTCAAATAATTTTCAACTATATCATACTTTTCACCAAAATGGATTTTGGTTATCGAATCTAAAAGTGGGCTATGAGCAATTGGTTTTAAAGAAGCCGTGAAAGTTCTGTAATAATTGTATAGGGCTTGAGGGTCTGCTTCAACAGACTTGTCAGTTGCGGCAATCATTTTCTTCACTGCATTATTTGCAGAATTGAAAGCCGATTGAGAATTTATTATTAAACCTTTTAAATCAGATTCATATTTTGAATAAGTAGAATCTGCTTTTTTAAGAATATTGCCAAAAGTCAAAGTTGAATGATTTTCTGTGTAAAACTCAATTTTAGTTTTTCCCATCTGCTCGTATGCAAGCAATAAACCTAAATATGTTCTGAATGTATTCGGAGTATTAATTAATGAATCTAATTGCTTTTTGTTTATCCAAATTTGATTTTCGGTTTTGCTAAGTAAACTTTGAGAAATTAAATTTCCTAATTCAATTGAAGAAGCAATATTATAATTAGCAAATAAGCTGTCTTTAGAATACTGCTTTATTCCTGAAAGTTCAGATGAACCAGTAATAGATTTAAGTAAGTCGGCTGGATTTGAGGATTGAATAGCTTCTTTAACTGTAAACATTCCTAAGCCAATCCAGCGACCATCTTGACTTTCAAAGAATTTCTTTAAATTATCCAGCCGAGTTTTACAGTCTTTGTAATTATCACAATCCTTTTTATCGTCTCCCAAAATGTTTTTACCACAAATTGCCTTTTCATCACAAGCAGTTGCAGTCAAGTATTTCACACTATACAAATTCTCTGGAAGGTTTTGAATGTCTGTTTCAAACGATTCTTTCAAAACTTGAATTACAGAAGCATACGAGTATGTTTCAATTACATCTAAAAAGGAAGCTGTTTTTGGAAAGACAGTTTTTAATTCAGGGTATGCGTTTAGTTGTTCTTTCATCTTACTGAAAAATGCTTCGTTCAATTCTTCCTTTGTCCTCTCTGCAAGAAACCTTGCTAATCCTGCTGCAAAGTATGTTACATCGGTGTTGCCGATATTAGACAACAAAGCACCGAACCCATTGCCGCTTCCCTGAATAACGTTCATTTTATCGGCATTTTTAATTATTTCTTTCAAAAATGGATTACTGATAGTGTCTTTAAAATCTGTTATACCATAAGAAATGAGAATTTTCCTTTTAACCGCAATATCAACCTTGGTGTCTGATAACTTAATGGCATCATAGTAAAAATAACCTGGCTGATAACTTTCACCTGAATTATCTTCATCAGATTTTCCATTATCAAATGATAGCACAATTGGAATTGAATTACCTATTTTCAACTTAATTGTTTTACCTTCAATTTTCTTATCGCCAGCGGTAGGAGGATTTACATTGCCGTTGTTTTCAAATGCGATAACAAATGTATCATTTAAGAGTGTCAATTGACCATCTCCAGATTTTCCATTCTTTAATGCAATAATTTCGTTTGAATTATTAAGGATATTTATTGTTGAATCTTTAAAATATTTAGTGAACTCCAAATCAATTGGCAGTTTGAGTTGCGTTATTTTGTCAGAGGTTCTAGGTTGATTACCGTTAATACTAAACTTTATTTTAGTTTGGGAATACGAAATTGTTGTCGTTAAAACGAACAGAATGATTAGTGATATTTTCATTGTTATTTTAATTTAAAGTTGTTGTCAATTAATGTTTGTTCAAAAGGCAATACGAAACTGAATTTGTCATTACCGCCTAAAAGCATACCTATTATTTTGCCTGTGTTTTTATGATAAACACAACTCCCTGAATCTCCTGGGGTGGAAATTGTTTTTGAATTATTCTTGTCTTTGTCAGTACCAATTAAAACAATGTTTCGCATAATTTTTTGTGCAACATCATAAAATAATCTCATGCTTACATTTATATCAATAATAAAAGCATCTCTTTTATTATTGTCCTTTGACAAAATTGTAACGTTTTTTGTTGGAGAGTTTAAGTCAGATTCCGAAATTTTATAGAACCCTGAAGAGAACTTCATCAATTCAGTTTGTAATGAAATTGCATTGTTAAGTTTCACAATAGCTAAGTCTTGATTTGGAACCATCTGTTGAAAATATAATTCACCGATAGAGTTTTCGTTACTCAATGTATCAAATGACTGATTTGAATTAACAAATCCATCAAAGTCAATAAATTTTCCATTAGTAAAAATATGTCCCGAAGTAAGAACACCATTAAGATTGGAGTTTACCGTTGACTCCACCATGCAGCAAATTGAACCTAAAAATTCCGAAGTGTTCTTATTAGCAATATTGTTAGTTAGTTGTGCGACATGAGGTTTACCCTCACCGATATTTGTAACAATTTCGGTTTGAACTTTAACTGTATTTGTTTCATTTATTTCAGCAGTTACAAATGATGGGATTCCAGTTTTGTTATTATCTTTTAAGTATAAAGTCAAACAACTTTCGCCATTTTTTAAAGTATCACTCGCAAATTCAATGGAAGGAAATTGTGCATGCAATTTTTCTTCATTTTGAACTTTCGCTATTTGTGCAATGGCGATTTTGCTTATCTGGATTTGTCCTTTTGATGTATCCGTTGATTGATTGCTGGGTAAAAAAGATTTCGCATTTTCAAAATATGCTTGTGTTGCTTTTGCTCCAAAGAGAAATGCAATTACTCCCATCCAGTAACCGTCTAAGCCAATCTCTCCCAATGAATGTTTGTCCCAACCAATTTTAAGAATTAACATACAAATTGCATTAGAAAACATGAATACAATAATTCTCATTGTACTAATTTCTTTTGTCTGTCCTTTCAACATATCAGGAAATGCAAATGCAATACCCAACATAATTGTGAAGAATGCAATTGGTACTTCACTTGATTCAGGGTGTTCATCAAGTTTAAGAAATGGTAAAATGTCAATAATGCCACTTGGCAAAAGAAATGAGGCGAAGTAGATAATGCCCAATATTATCAAGACGAAGCCGAATAACTGAACATAAGTCAGTTTTCCTTCATCCTTTTTAATTAAATCTCTTTGCAGAAAACTAGAGAATCTTTTAAAAATATTGGGTTTCATATTGGGATTTGATTTGTTAGTTTAATTCTATTATTTATACCATTCTTCAGGAATCAATTTTTGTCCGTTTCTCCATTCCTCTGTAATGCAGTCTGTAAACTCTGTATAGTTGAGCTTTGCATGGTCGGTAATGATTACTTGAAAGTGGGGTGCAAGTTCCTTTGTAGCTGAAAGGATAAAATCATACATCTGCTTCACGGCAGTTTCATCTGAACTGGTTGCAAGTTTCCCTTTCAACTCGTTGTCCTTGTCAGGTGGATAATATGCCTGTGAAGGCTGGTCTAAAATTAGAAATCTTGGAACTGGTCTGTCAGCTTTCACAAAATGTTTGTGCAATGCAAAGTGAATCAACAAATGGTAAGCAACCCAATTTGCACCACTTCCCATTTGATTCAACGGAATTGATTTGGTTGGAGTGTCCGCAAAAATTGTTAGTTTCTTAATGTCAAAACGAATTGGTGCATCTTGATGCTCAAGGTCTAAATTCTTTGACCAGTTTGTCATTTGAATATTTATCTGATTCAGAATTGAATTTAATCTTTCTTCCTTTTCATCTGAACCAACAACTTTTTCCAGTGCAGCAATTTCAATAAGCAACAAATCAATTTTATTTTTCAAAGTTTTGTCCTCTTCAACTGCTTTGAAACTTTCTAAGAACAAAGAAATTTTTCCAATAGTCTTTCCCCGTCTAAGGTTTAAATCTTTTTGCTTTAGTGCTTGCTCTTGCTCAAGGTATATTGTTTTGATTCCGTTTTGCCGAATCTCAATTTGCTTTTTCAAATTGTCTTGTTCTAAACTCAATCGTTCGACATACTGTCCCAACTTTGGTCTTTCTGCGATTGTTGTTGTTAGGTTTTCAGAAAGGTCTGCAAGCGATTTATTGATTGCTGCGATTGATGGAATTTCTGTTTCAATGTGCTGACTGCACAATGGACAACTGTGAAGTTCTGCATCAGTTTCACCGAAAAGTTTTATTGATTCCAACCTTGCTTTTTGTTGTGTTACTTCTGTTGAATAATCAGAAGTTTGTTTTATAAATGTATTTACTGCATTTACATCATCCCTTTTTCTGCTTAACTCTTTTTCAAATTCTGATTTTTCCTCCAATAATTTTTTCAAATTCTCATTTTCTCCTTGTGCTGTTTCATTTGCTGTTTGTTCCCATGTGAATGCTGCCTTCAAAGCATCAAGTGCTTGTGTTGCATCATCAGCAACTCTGTCTGCTGAAATAAGGTTGAGTTGCTTAGCTTCGTTAACTAATTCAAAAATCTTTTGCGAACCATCATTCTTTAATCTCTCATATTCTTTCAAGTCCTTTTCATATCTGCTTAGTTCACGCTTCTTGCTTGTAATATCTTGTTCAAATTTCATTGAATCTTCTTTAATTGCTCCTAAGAAATAGGGGAGTGTGTCTTTGATGGCCTGTGCAACAAATGGTTCTGATTGATTGTAGAATAAGAAATTTCTTTGTGCGATTAAATCTTGTGGCTGATAAGAATAAAATCTGCTGTGCTTAAAGTTTACTGAAAGTGGTTCTCTTGTTCCTGTTGTGGGTGTGTTCGTGAATTCAGCAATGAATAGTTTTTTTGTGAAAAAATCTTTCAGTGTGGATGTATCAGAGTTGTTTTTGAGTTTGTCAAATTCAGGAATATCAACTTTATCAGCATTTGAAAAATAAATGTATTGAGTAGTTGCTTGTCCTAAACTGTTTGGATTTTGTCTGGCAACAAAAACTTCTTCTTTCTCATACTGCAATAGAATTGCAAACCATTCTACAGTTTGCCGAATTACTCCTTCTGAAACTCTGCAATCTTCACTGCCTAAGCAATAATTGATTACATCAATGATTGCTGTCTTGCCAGTTTTTGATTCACCTGTGATGATATTCACTTTGCCGATTTCAAACGGTAAAATTCTTTTGTCGCCTTTTTTGTTGTAGAATATCAGAGATTTTATTTGCATGATTTGTTGCTATGGTTTGATTCCTAAAATTGAATAGATAGTTAAAGGGTTTCCTGATTTGGAAAAAACTTTTCCAATCACTTCTGCTTTTTTTAAACAGCTATTTATTTCCTCGTCTTCGGTTTTGAATTTTTTCCTTCTCGGTTTTATATCAATATTTCCGTTTTCGTCAATGCTCAAAGAATTGTGAGCAATAGCGAACATTACTGTTTCTCTTGTAAAAGGAATAAAACTCGTGATACTGTTTGCTAAACCAATTTTCAAATCTTCATTCTCATTTATCCATCCGTGAATTGTGTTTGATTTGTTTTTCGGTAGTCGTCCTCTGATTCCATTATTTAGAATCAACGGAAGAACTAAAACAGACAGAGCAAACGGAAAATTATTTTTTGATTCTTCCTTGTAAGCAGATGCACACACTCTCAAAATCTCACCGCAGAACGCAGGATTGATTAAGTGTGCAGTTATTTCAGGTCTATTTTCCCAGTTAGGTAGCATATTATATTTTCGTTTTGAAATCAGGATGCCAACCAACTTTCTTTTTGTCTGAAAGAATTTGGCAGCTACCCGTTACCATGTATTGTTCTTTGAATCTCTCTTTTATATGAATGCTTGGCTGTGATTTTACATAGTGGCTTTCATAAAACTTTTTGCCTTCTGTTTTTTTCGTTTCATCATCTGTGCTTGCAATGTCTTCAAGTACTGCAAACTTTCTTTCCCAATCATCAATCAACTTTTCATCATACTGCATTTCATCAGTTGGATTAATCAATCCATCTCTCAACCATTTTGATTTTTGACTAAATGCTCTGTGATAGTCACTAATAGCATGATTGATGAGTTTGGAGTTTACTCCAACTGCATCCAATTGTTTTACAAATATTTTATTTCTGTACGGTGAAAGTTGTCCTTCGTCTGATGCAATCGAAACAGTAAAATCGGCTGGCAGATTATCTGCTTTTAAACTGTCGGCTATATCAAGAATTTTATCCTGAACATCTTTGCCTGTAATTTCTGCTCTTTGATTTTGCAATTGCAAAATTACCTCACCAACAAACCAACCTTCTAACCTGTGATATAAAGCTTCAACTCTATCGGAAGTTATAGAATAAAATAAACGTTTCTTGATGCCTTCTTTTGCTTCATTCAAATCAATTGAAGAATCAATAACCGAAATATTTTTAATTAACTTTTCTTGTTGAACTTTTGGCAAAGCGACAAAAGCAGCGTAAGCTGCTTTGTTTGTTTTGTTGTCGGAGGTTGTTGCAACTTCCAAAAGTGATTTTAGAAGTTCTTCAACACCTCTTGTTTGTTTTGTTCCTTGTTTTAGTTTGAAAGGAATTGTGTCTGCCGATGCTGCTGCCGTTGTGATTAAGTTGAATATGCAATTGTCAGGGTCAAATTGTCCACTTTTAATTCCTTCACTCCAAACCCTAATAGTTTTCCAAAGGTCTGTGCTTGCGTTTGTCAGGTTAGCAACTGAATTGATATGTAACTTAGTTTGGTAGACTTCAATTGTTGTTGGTGTCTCAATGCTTATGTCGTCTATTTGTTCAATCAACAGCTTTGCGTCTTGGTTTTGTTCGGAAACAATAAGCAGCAAACCATATCTTACCTGATACAGGTAGCCAAGGCTTGGTTCGTTTGCTGAAAAGATTGAATTCATATTGTTAAATTATAAACACTTCAAATGTAGGATTTAGTGCATTGGAAATTGCACTCTTTTGACTTTGCTTTTGGGGCGGTGTGTGTGCAAGCAAGCAAAGGCAAATGTGTGCAATGTGAGGTGGCAAAAAATAAAACTTCATTGCGTTGGCTGGTCGGTCTGGCGGTCAGTCGTTCGGTTATGTTGGCCAAAAATGTTCGATTCATGTCTGTCTGTTTAATGTTAGCACTGTCGTCATAGGGTTTCCGGTAACGTTTTGCGGGTTTAAGAAGTTGGGGATTTC
>JBDTWI010000067.1:0-10850 GCA_040006775.1 Saprospiraceae bacterium | reverse complement strand
TCATTCATATATTTACTAAGCAAAATGTCAAATGCAACTTGCTTATCACCAATAGACTCAACGGCTTTTTGCGCCCTCAGCATGGAATTTGGACTAATAGCTCTTTGAAAAAAATTAGTGTATAGAATAGAAATATATTGCGAAATGGATTTGGGTTTGATTTTCTGACTGTTGACGGGAAGAATGGTCTGATCATTAATTTCATAGACGTAAAAGTCTTTCTGGCAAGAGACCATAAAAAGAAATAAAAGTCCTATGATGACTCTAACCCTTAGCCTATTTAAAACTTGCATATTCATCTGTTACTGCTATTTGTCTGATTACATTGCGGATGTCTTTACCAGCTAGGTAGACATCCAATACACTTGCCAATTCTCTGGCAGTTGGAAAACGATTGAGGTAAACCTGAAATGTCCAAATGACCATTCCTTCAGACATCGCTGGAGATTCTATCAAACTATTGATGAATTCCGTCCTATTGCTACAATACTTTCCGAAAACCTGACCGGGTATGTTCTTTTCTATTATTTCAAATGCAACTCCGTATTCCTGATCTGTAGGCAGTCGAAATAATAATTCATTATAAACCGACCTTATAAAGTTGAAAGTGTTCATGTTGATGACATCGTAAATTGCATTGTCAACCATAAATGTAAATACCTGGTGATACTGAATATCCCCAAAGTACAAATCATTCTGTGACTGGAGTAAATTCTGAAACTTGCGAACCTGATTTAATTTTGCATAAAAAGCATCCCACTTTCCATCCATAGAATCGCGCATCGCATTCGAAATCAAAATTCCCATTTCGCTTTGAATCTCTTCATCCGTCACAGCTTCGAGACTACGAACTTTGGCGAGGTTGTATAGATTCAAGTTAAATGCTGCTTTGTAGGATCTTTCCCCTGGTCTGAAGATAGTATCATCCATTAATCGATTGATCAGATCCAATCTTGCCTCCCTGCTGAGTTCCTTCACTTTTAAGGTATCCACTTCAGGACCTAATTCCACTTTTAGAGGTTCTCTTCCAATCAAGTCAATAAACAAACGGTTGACGTAGTTTTCAATTTTTAATCTGGAAATATTCGTTACAGATACTGGATCGTTGTCTCCAATGACAATAATATTATCCTTTGTACATGAATTAAAGTAAACCAAAGCAAAAAACAAATGAATAAATAATCCATTTGGAATAAATCTGAGGATAATATTGGTTTTGGGTTTGTATATCATTTCACAGTCTTCAGAAGTAAATTTAAGCATGCTTTTATGAAGATGTAAATAAATTTAATATATTTATTTATATAATATGTAATATTCTAAAAAATAGACTAAATGAAAATAATACAGCAACTTAATAATCAGTTGTCGAGTATTAATTCAATATTCAATTAAGCTCGTCAGTGAATTGCAATTATGACTTACACAATTTTACACTGCAAAGAAATATACAATCTAAATTACTAAGTTTGCTTTTTTATAAAGGGTTATTTCATGTGACGCTAGTCAGAAAGAAGAGGAAATCGTTATGGGAAATAGTAACCTTGGATTGTTATGGGTCAGTTAAGATTTTTAATACATTGACTATAAAGATTGGCTTTGGATTAAGATTCAATTTGGCTTACAAATTTGGGGTGTTAAAAGTATTCAATTAATGAATATTTTCGCAACAACAATTGTAAATATTTAGTCCATGCTTGAAGTGATAATTTTTCATCCACTATAAAATAGAAAAGTGAATAGATCAAAAATATTATACTTATTGTTAATAATCTCATTATTAACAAATTGCCATCAAAGAGACACAAATAGTTTATCTAGCTCTTATATCTCCTTCAAAGTTGACTCAATAAAAATTTATAATGCCAAAGATATTCCAAAATTCACTTTCATATTCTCTCCATTACAGCATAAAGATAAGATTTGGACAATAAACACCAATAATGCGCAAGAATTGGACTTGAAAACAGGAGTATGGTCACCATTATCATTAAAATTTGGAAATCAACTTAATTATCAGCTAAACGAGGATATGATATGGTATGATAAATACACAAGTGAGACATATATTAGTTGTTTTCACGCTGGATTAATTAGATACTATCCTGAAAAAGATACTTTTGATCTATTGAAGATTCATTCAGTTAGTGCATTTTGTTCAAGCAAGGAGAATATTGCTTTAGGAACAGTAAACGGCTTGTATTTTTTAAACAGAAAAAATAACAAAATAAATATTGCTGAAAATTTTCCTTTGGATATTTGGGTCAATTCTATACAAGAATTAAGCAATGACACTCTTTTTATAAATTATAAGTATTACTATCATACCACTTCGAATTCTTTCGGTGAAATAATAATTTGCAATCCTAAAAAAGAAATAAAATCAAATTATAAACAAGTTTCTATTGAAACAAGAAATAAATTACCAAATTCAGGTAGATCATTTTATGAATATAAATATGAAAAGATAACTTGGTATTACAGGGAAGGTGAACTTTTCTACTCAAAGGAAAAGGATATATTTTACAAATTTATATTATTTCCAAATGAATATGTTAGACACATAATTGAGGATAAAGATAATCTTTATATCTTATTTAATGACCAATTTGTAATTTACAATAAGGAATATATATTCAGGAATTCAATTGTTTATAATGTTTTGGATTATCAAGAATTGGAGAAAGAATTATTACATAAAAAAAATGATTTAAATGATAACAAGAATTCATTTGATAATTATTTAAAATACTCAATCCTCCTATATACTGATAAAAAATATTCCAGCTATAGGGATTTACAAAATGATTTACAGTACATCCCAAAAAATTTTGAATACTATGATTATAAGGAAGGTTTACCTAACTTGAGTACAATTCTGAAAAATGACACAATCCCTAAAGAATTTAAGTACAATATTCTTAAAGGATTATGTAGAAAGTATACGATATCAGCAAAATTGGACAGTGCGTTGATTTATTTCAATCTTATCAAGGAATTGTATCCGTCAGACAAAGATTACTGTATAGACGATTCCTATCCATGTGTTCGAGTTGCATGTAAATATTTGGACAGCATTAGAAATGAAAATATTTCGGTTGACGGATTACTTTTCTTAGAAGCGAAAGAATTAGAAAAAATGATATCTTGTAGTTGTTGGTTTGGAGAAAGTTACTCTAACTTATCATTAGTTGAAAAAAAGTATAAAGAAATATTAACTAAACATCCGAAAAGTGAATATGTCAATGATGCAGAATTTTGGTTGTTAGACTACGAATTTTCTGATTCTGAGAATGGTAGTTATTCATTAGATGCAATACCTAAAATTAGAAATTTCGTAAATAAATATCCAAATTCTAAACATATCCCTGAATTACTAATGAATATAGCATACATATATTTAGATGAATTTTCAGAAAATATCGATGATAAAATAAATAGTATAAATAAAGGAATTGAAGAATTGATAAAGATAAAGAATAATTATCATTTAGATTCCCTTGAATTTGCAAGATTGGAACAAGATTTAAACCAATCTGAATATCATAAAAATGAACTAATTTATGGCTTGGCAATAGTGCCTTCGAAAGAGGTTTACAAATTAAATGAAGATATTGAGTTAGAAGTTATTATTTCAAACAACAGTTCTACACCAAAAACTCTAGAACTCTTTAAAAATGAAAGTTATGTTTCCTTTGGAATTTATCCAGGCGATAAGGTCAAATTTGTTACCATTGATGCTACTGATACTAGTAAAATGGAATTTGAAATAATAAAAGGCAAACCTCTTAAGCAAAATGTAAAATTAAATAGCTTAGTTCGTCATTGGGATGGAGGAAAATTAGGAAGGTTTGACTTTAAAGAAGAAGGCTTATACTATTTGACATGTTATTCAAGAGAGAATAAGCTAAATTCAAAACAAGTTAAAATATATGTACAGAAATAATACAATTGAGAACTATTAATATTACTTTATCGACATTTTTTAAAGTATTCTCTGCTTTGTATTATTCTATAAAATTAACAAAAAAGAATATGAACTAAACTAATCTGGTCTGGCTCTAAGTAAAAGTGTGAATAATATAACAAATTTCTAAAGCTGTGTAATAATTAACGACTCAGATACAATGACCTTTATTGTATCAAAATACAGTTACTTATTATAAAATTATCTTCCAATCAAAAACAAGAACAGCAGAATAAATAAATTGAAATTGGAAGATAAAATGAGCAAGGTCTCATACACGATTATAGAAGTTAATTATATAGAAAAGTAGCAACTCAGGATTTGAATGAAGCGGTAATAGCTTTTAATGATAGCGCAAAGACACATGCAATAGCCAACTGGATGTCTTTTACAATCGAATCAAATTCAGTTATTAATAGCATACAGAAAGATGCGAGAAGACTTGAAATAAAAATGACTAAAAAACCTAATTTAGCAAAAATAAAAATTCATTTGGAATTCACAATTAAGAAATTACATGAATTAAAAGAAGAATTAAAGCAGCGGAATACTGACTTTGAAAATGACATTAATAAATTTGATTCAACAATAGTCTTAAAAAATCAATCCTAACAATATGAATTCTAACATTATATGAATAAGCTTTGAACATCATTCAAGGATCTTTTTAAAGACAATGTAAAGTAAATATTAATTTTCTAAAATTTTAAATTTGAACAATGATAATGAAAATACTAATTGTATTAACCTCCCACAGTGATTTGGGTAATGCAGGAAAAAAAACTGGCTTTTGGATTGAAGAATTTGCAGCACCTTATTACGTATTAGCTGATGCAGGTGCAATTATAACCATTGCTTCGCCTGCTGGTGGTCAGCCGCCCGTTGATCCAAAGAGTGAAGTCGCTGATGCCCAAACTCCCGCTACTCAACGCTTTTATAAGGATAAAAAAGCGATAGATAAAGTAGCTTTTTCCTTAAAATTAAGTGGCATTAATCCTGAGGATTACGATGCAGTTTTTTATCCTGGTGGGCATGGCCCCTTGTGGGATTTGGTAGATGATAGTTTCTCAATAAAATTAATTGAACATTTTTACAACACTCAAAAACCTATTGCCTTTGTTTGCCATTCACCTGCGGTTTTAATAAAAGCAAAAGCAGAAAATGGTCACCCACTTGTAAAAGGGAAAAAAATTACCGGTTTTTCCAATAATGAGGAAAACACTGCAGGCTTAAGCAATGTAGTCCCATTTCTATTGGAAGATGAATTGAAAAAATTAGGTGCTCATTATAGTAAAGGAGCAGATTGGTCGTCATATACACAACAGGATGGATTATTAATAACAGGGCAAAATCCAGCATCCTCTGAAGCAGTAGCAAAATTGCTTTTAAAAACACTTGCAGGAGAAAAAGAAAAGTAATAACATCTGTGTTTTTGACAGCAATACAATCTGATAAACAATTATATGGAAGACCTTAAACATTCGTAACTTCTTGAAATAAATTCCAAAGAAATTATTAAAAACAGGTTTATTGGTATTAAATAAAATCCTAAGCCCTTCAGGTATATGCTTCAGAATGAATAAAAAAGGCATATATAAAATCATCATGAATTCATCAATTGCAAGTAGAATGGGTTTTGTTGGTTTAGCTAGCTCTAAAAGGGTCCAATCTCGACCCTATCGAAGCACAGCGTTATAAATAGCAAAAACTTCATCGCGAATTAAAATGTGCCAATTTTTTAATTCCAAATTTAAAATTCCTACAAAATGTGTGAATGATGTAACACTTATATTTTACTTTGTAAAAGTAATTGATAGTTGATACTAGATCTTTGTAAAATTAAACCTTGTCATAAATAAATTAAAATTATGAATCCAGTTACAATAACAAAATCAATTTCGCTTGCATTTGTTTTAACTATTAATTTGCTGATATTTAATTCCTGTAGCAAAAAAGTCTATTTCCCTATATCAAATGTTGTGCCCGCTGCTAGGGGAAGTGTGGAAATAAAAAAAGATAAAAATAAAAACTATTCGATTGATATAAACGTTTCAGACCTGGCTGAAGTAGATCGTCTGAAAGGCAATAAAAAGGCCTATGTTATCTGGATGAAATCAGATCATGAAAATTCAAAGAATATCGGCCAGATCAATAGCGATACAAAAATGTTTTCTAAAAAGCTTAGTGCATCTTTCCACACCGTTTCTTCAGTTAAACCAACAAGAATATTTATTACCGCTGAAGAAGATGGCACAATCCAATACCCCGGAGATTTTGAGGTGTTAGCTATTGAAATAAAATAATTAAATTTTATAAAATATAAAATCAAAACTGGCAATATATACCGATAGTGACACTTTGATTTATTCTATACTGAATTAATTTCCTGGTAATGCTATGCGCATCCCGACATACTTTGCTATATATTGAGTGCAAACTAGTCCTTTCAAGTTTGAGATTAATCTATTATTTTCAAAAATAATTTTGGGTTTTTATACTTTGATTACAAGTAGGCGGAAACCTGCTCTTGCCAAAAAATAGACCAAATCTTCGAGCATTATTTTATCTTTGAAGATCAAATTTCAGAAATTCCATTTCTATGAGAACCTGTCTTCTTTTCCTAGCAATCGTATGTTGCTCCATATTAAGCGCTCAAGTGTATGTTGTCAATTCCTTTAATGACCTCGATGACGGGGTTTGTGATGGGGTACATTGCAGTCTTAGGGAGGCCATTAATGCTGCTGAAGCAGATGGAGTGCCATCTACCATTCGATTCAATATTCCGGGTGCCGGACCGCATTCGATTAATCCAGGTGCTTCATTTGGAAAATTAATACAAGATGACTTGACCATTTTAGGAGAGAGTCAACCAGGTGGTCCAGGTTCGATAATCATTGATTTTAATTTTAGAAATTTTGGAGCAGCTCCATTTTGGCTTATACGAGGTAAGAGATTCTATATGAGTGGTATTGATTTTACTGATTTCTACTACGATATGGGTAATTCGACTTTGTTGGCATTTGGAGAACCACCTTTTAATCCTTCGGATAGCAGGATATATAATTGTGCTTTCCTAACAGATAACTCACCCACTTTAGGAACATTTAGCAAAAGCTTAATTTTTGTATTTGGCGCTGACAATCTCAGCATCTCCAATTGTTATTTTGGAACAGATCGCACCTTATCTACTATAAATTCATTAGAAGGTAGCATAATCATTGATCAAGCACAAAAAAATGGAAAAGTAAACATTGACTCAAATATTTTTGTCAATAAATTTATACCAATTTATAGTTCTGCTGGAATTTTATCAATTAACAAAAATATATTCGGAGCATTAGACACTTCAAAATCTGCCAATTTCCTAGATCCAATATCTGCAATTTTTTGCAGGAAACAAGATTTTGAAACGAAGATAGAAGATAATTTCTTTTATGGTTATCAAGGATTTGCAATTGGAATTACATCTAATAATGTTTTAAAAATTCGCAAGAATCGGTTTTACAATAATATCTTGGATATTGGAATTAATGGTCTTGTTACTGACACAAATTATATAACGGATAATTATGCAAGAAATGGAAAAGTTTTTTTAAACACTATGGGAATGCATGAACTGTATATGGAACGAAATAATGTCAGTAATTACGATACCGTTCTTTATCATCAGAATTCACTTATTAATCAAAAGATTCGATATATAGATAATTGGATGAACTGTATTAATGTCAAGGCCATCATTATGGATCCTACCAACATTCCATCTCATGCAATTCCAACAATTAGTTCGGTCAATAAAGATCAAGTTGTAGGTACAGGAAATCCAAACGACAGCGTAATAGTTTACTATAATAATCATATAAGTTGTGCGAATACAATCTGTGAAGCAGGTATTGAGCTTGGAAGAACAAAGGCAGATGGAGCAGGCAATTGGATACTCAAAGCAGCATATCCTAACAAGTCCACGATATCAGCTTATCAGTATGATAGCAATCCCAATCAAAGACCGACACTTTATTCGGAATTCTCGAATTGTTATCAATGCGCAGGTCAGGTGAAAACTAATTTTGCTCCATCTATTTGTAAAGGTCAAAATGTAACTTATAGAGGCAAGCAATATTCTGAAACCAATCTAGTGGATTCTTTTGTAGTGAAAGGTGATGCAGTGAGTATTTGTGATTCAGTTTTCCTAGTCAATGTCAGTGTTAATTCAGACTATCGTTCACATCTGGATGTCTCGGTTTGTTATCAGGATACATTGAGATTTGGAAATCTAAAGATTTATAAAAATCATTTAAGCGATTCTTTGAAATTGAACTCTGTTTTTGGTTGTGATAGTACAATAACCATAACCGGACAAGAAGTTGGTGTTGCTAGTTTCAATCAAACTATTTGCGACAATGCATCAGTTACAATTTTCGGCACACTATTCGATAAAAACAAAACATCAGGTACTGCTATTGGTACTGGACAAGCAGTCGCTGGATGTGATAGTGTGGTCTTTGTGAATCTCAAAATCAATAATTTTACAGAATCATTTTTGAACAGAAATCTTTGCACCGGTCAAAGTATAACTATTGGAACGGAGTTGTTTGATCAATCGAGATTAACAGGCGATGCAAAACTTCCTGGCGGATCGAGTACTGGCTGTGATAGCATCATTCACGTAAGTCTATCCTACCCTAATACTACTGGTAACTTTAGCACGAATCTTTGCATTGGTGATAGTATAAAAGTTGCCAATAAATATTTTTCTAATAAAAACCCAACTGGACAAGATACCATAAAGGGAGGTTCACGATTAGGTTGTGACAGTCTCATTAATGTAACCATTGTAAGCTATCCTGTAGCAACAGGTTCTTTTACTGCAAGTATTTGTAAAGGTGACAGCATCAGAGTTATAAATAAATATTTTTCTGAAACCAACCCAAATGGACAAGACATTTTGAAAGGAGGCTCACGATTTGGTTGCGATAGTTTTATAAATGTCAGCATAAGCATACACCCAGTAGCCATAGGTAATTTTACTGCAAAATATTGTGCAGGTGATAGCATCAAAGTCATCAATAAATATTTTTCTGATGCAAATCCGAATGGACAAGATACATTAAAAGGTGGTTCGCATTTTGGCTGTGACAGTCTTATAAATGTCAGTCTCACCAGATATCCTATTGCAACAGGAAATTTCACTACCAATTTATGTCCTGGAGATAGCATTAAAGTCGGAAATAAGTATTATTCAGACAGGAATCCGATTGGTCAAGAAATATTAAAATCTGCTTCTCAATTTGCTTGCGATAGCTTTATAAATGTAAGTATTAATGTTTTGCCAATTGCTCGCGGAACATATACTGCTTCCTTTTGCAAAAATGATACGGTTTATTTAGGAACCAAGAAGCAAGCATTTTATCTAGGAAATCAAACCGGTTCATTTATTGAAAGCAAATCATCCGCCAACGGTTGCGATAGCATTGTTGATGTTCAGCTTTCTATTTTACCGGATGCGATTGGAAATTTTGATTCAACCTTGTGTGAAAACAAAACGCGTACACTTTATGGTCAAACTTTTTCATTGCAGAATCCAAGTGGCAGAATAATAATTCCTAATGCATCAAGTCGACTATGCGATAGCATTTTGAATGTTAATCTAACATTTGTTAGTGAGACTTCTGGAAGTTTTACGCCTATCATATGTCGAACAGGTTCTGTGCAAGTAAATGGTCAAGTTTTCAATGCAGGACGTCCTTCAGGGATGGTAAGAATCATCGGTGGATCATCCTCAGGATGTGATAGCGTTGTAAATGTTTCTTTAAGTTTTAATCCGTCAATATTACTAGACTTCGATGCTAGTGATTTGAAATGTAATAAAGCAAGTACAGGTGAGTTAGTCTTGACTAATGTACTAGGCGGATCAGGAAATTTTAAAGTTTCCATTGACAATGGACCATTGATGAATTACAATCAGGGATTGACAATAGGCAATCTAGCAAAGGGCAATCACAGCATTCGGATTAGCGATCAATTGGCCTGTGATAGTCTATTTAATTTTACCATTAATAATTCACAAGTTTTGACTTTACATCTGCCAAATGACACTACGATAAACCAAGGAGCTACCGTGGATATCATAACTAATTTAAATTTCTCTGCGACGAATATTGTTTGGGATCCCACAACTTATTTATCCTGTATCGATTGCCTTAATCCCCTTTCCAGTCCTGATCACTCGACTACTTATATTTTGACGGCAACGGATGAGAACGGATGTACAGCTTCTGACAAAATTGCAATAACTGTACTCATTGATGAAACGGAGATTTTCATTCCAACTGCATTTTCACCTAATGGTGATAATCTCAACGATATTTTCACACCAGTTTTTAAATTTCAAGACCGAACTGCGATTAAAGTTTTTCAAATATTTGACCGCTGGGGAAATTTATTGTTTGAACAAAAAGATGCTGCAAAAGGACAAGCTATTGGTTGGAATGGAATGTCAAGAAATCGGATATTAAATCCAGGTGTTTATGTTTATTTGATTCAATTTGTGGGTGATGATAATATTGAAAAGAGAGTTACTGGTGATATTACTTTGTTGAGGTAAGGGGTTGAGAAATTTATTTTAGATTTCGTTTGAATTTTGTATAAACATATAATTTGCAAAAAACTTTCCTTCAAGAGTAAAATCAACAAGAGAAATTTAGTAATATTAATGTTTACCTTTGCAAATGTTATGGTAATACTCGATTTGCAAAATTTAAATATATTGGATTGCATTTCAAACTGTGACTCTGTATAGTCTCACTTCGTTCGTAATCTTCGTACTTGTTGTCGCGCAAAAAGTACCAAAAACGCAGCGTTCTATAAGGCAGCATGTCTTTGC
>JBDTWI010000066.1:0-10997 GCA_040006775.1 Saprospiraceae bacterium | reverse complement strand
CCAAATTTTGTTAAAGGCCAAATATGAAAGCTACCGAAGGTTTAGTGCAACAAAGCATGGTCGCCAATGCCTCCATGCGCCAGTTAGCGGCAACTCTTGCACGACAGCACTAACAACAACCAACAGCTTATATTTGAACCATTAACTAATAAAAAATGAAACCAAGAACAAAAAAAATACTTAAATGGACAGGCATCGTTTTCGGTTCGCTTATTCTCATTGCGATCGCCTTTGGACTATATGTAAATTCCATCATTCCGAAATTTGACAGTAAACCCGTTGTGCTGCAAAAAGAACTCTTCCAGAAACCAACACAACTTTTTCCTATGGAAGGGAAATTTATTTATAAAAGTGCATCGGAACTGGCTATAATGATTCGCAGCGGGCAAGCTACCTCGGTAGAGATTGTAACTGAATTTATTAATAACATCAAAAACAATAACTACAAGTATAATGCACTTATATATCTAAGAGAGAAAGAGGCATTGGACGATGCAAGAAATGCTAATGAGGCAATTACAAAAGGTGATACCTTTAATAAACCATTGCTTGGTGTGCCATTAACTATTAAAGAGATGTTTTGGGTAAAAGGCTCCCCTTCAACTTTGAATGCAAAAATGTATGGTTTCACGGCTCCACGAAATGCGGAAGTTGTGAATCATTTAAAAAATGCAGGTGCAATTATTTTAGGTACAACCAACGATGCTTATTTACTTTCCGACTATCAAACACAGGGCGAAGTCTACCCAATTTGTAACAATCCATTTGACACAACCCGAACCCCTGGTGGCAGCACAGGTGGTGGTGCAGCAGCTTTAGCGGCAGGATTTACAACACTTGAACTGGGTAGCGACTTGGGCGGTAGTATTCGAGTGCCTTCTGTGTTTTGTGGATTGTGGTCATTAAAACCAACTTTTGGTGCTGTTAATATATCAGATGGCACAAGCCCCGACTCTGCTTTTGTTTATACACGTATGGCGTTGGCTTCGGCTGGTCCGATGGCAAGAACGCCTGACGACTTAAAACTAATTTGGGAAGTTTTGCGAAGCACCAAAATAGACATACGGTTTCAAAAACCAATTGACTGGAAACCTTCATCTGACAAGTCACTAAACCAATACAAAATAGCTTGGATGGACGAATGGAAGTTGAAGGACGGAAATGTAAAAATTAGTAATGACACCAAGGAGAAATTCAATACATTTATTGATTCGCTTAAAGGCAATAGTGTTGTAATAGAAAAGAATGCACCTGAAATATATACCGATTTGCAAAAAATGTTTCTTAGCACATTTGGTTACATGATGGGCGAAAATCAACCTTGGTTGTTACGTAAATTTATTGAAATGGACTTTGCCAAAACCGATAACGGAAGCGGAAACTTTAATTCATTTAGCGATGCTATTATGGACGCTTCCGATGAAGGATGGAATAAAATTCAAGCCGACAGAAATATTTTAATAAACAAATGGGAAAACTTTTTTACGCAATATGATTTTTTCATTTGCCCGGTTACCTATGGTGCTGCGTTCAAGAAAGGTGAATCGTGGAAACCGATTAAAACAGATGATGGAAAAAGCATTGGGTATATGGACTATGTGCCTTATTCTTATGTAATCAATGCAACAGGACATCCAGCAATTACAGTTCCACTTGGCTTAAACGCACAAGGTTTACCTATAGGCATTCAAATAGTAGGACGATATTATTCTGAACCTGAACTTTTACACCTTGCCAAATTACTTGAACCCCTAACCCCAAAGTTTCAAAAACCAAACTGACAACAAATCACTTCATGAAACAATTGTGTAAACCTCAAAGGACTTGGCTTCGGACAGAAAGTAGAGCAGCCGCTAACATTTAAGCGTTCGTTGGGCTCGCAGAGCCAGCAATGAACGCGATGTTGAACTTTACCTACTTCTCAGAGGCCAAGAGTGAAAGATTTATTATGGAGTTGTCGTCGTGGGATGTGATGCTTATAAGCATGCTTTGTTAGCTCTTTTTTCGAATTGATATATTCTTAGATCAATATTTTCTTAATTTTCGAATTTTAATTCATGGCTTCGCCACTCTATTATTTTGATATAATAGCTGAATGTGATTTTTGAGCCAGACTTAAGATATAATTTGGTGGACCTCGACTATCGAATGTATACAAGGTGTATACTATTCCAATTTTACAACATGGACATTGTTTTATTGGTGATTTTAATTATCCTCGTTTACGATATAAAATGATACATAAACATAGTCAGAGTCTCGGAATTAATTGAAAGGCTTAAAAATTGGAATTCTGAATTCAAAAGAAGTACTTATTTTTGTTTAATGCCGACGAGACTTATAAATTGGTTCAATATGAAATTTATATTATAAAGTCTATCGGCATGCTGACGATGAATGTCAGCATGCTGATCGCAAGCATCAGCATAATACCGAAAAGTACCGAATTAGATATAAATTCACATTGGTATTAAATGGACTCATTTAAAGCCTCTAAGGCAAGATCTAATTTTTCTTAGTCAATCAGCATGATAAAAATGGAAGGGCGTAGATTGAATAAAATGAACAATACGAGAAATATACAGCTTAATTTTAATGAGTTTGTTTTTTAGAAAAGGTTGTTTAATTACTTGTCACGCCTTGGCGTGACTCTGTCGTTATCTGTAACCAATGGGGACAGTACTAACTCCAAACTGACTGCAAGAAAATAACTTTGACAAATTAAAAACGGGGACGCTGAAAACCAAACAGAGTAGGCACAAAATAATTTTAAATAAAAATGAAAAGAACAATTAATCTCACAATCGTCCTGACACTTATCACAATTGCTATGTTGTTTAACGCTTGTAATTCGGGACAACCCAAAGACAATAGAACAGACCTGCTTGCTTCTGCTAATGAACTTGACAGTTTGTTTCTTGTGGCTTTTAATAGCGGAGATGCGGATGCAATTATGAAGCTACACTGGAACAGTCCTGAACTTAATGCTTATCCCCCTGGCGAAATGCAAGTGAGCGGTTATGACAAAGTGAAAGAATCGTACACTCGTGACTTTGCGACTAACAAAGCAGCGAAACTTGAATATACTGATGCACACAATATGGTTTTTAACGATGTGGTTGTTGGTTACGGAACATTTAAGTGGACAATGCCGATGGAAGGCGGAGCACCGATGGAATTTAACGGAAGGTATTCAGAAGTTAAAGCAATGAAAGATGGTAAGTTGGTTATACTTCTTGACCACACTTCAGTGCCGATGACTCCACCAGCCGAAGAAATGCCGACTGACACCACTAAAGTTAAATGACATTCTGCAAAAATAGTTTTGTGACTTTACAAACTTTGACCCGACTGAGTAATGAACGTAAATCGCCTTGAACAAACTTACTGCGGGCTTGAACCTGCACGACTTCGGATGAACAGTTTGAATACAGATAAAAAAAGTATTTGCAAAAACAGGGCTGTACAATGTAACATCAGCTATATAAACAATAGCAGCAGTTCGACCTCGACGTTAAATATTCAGCTTTAGTTCAGAACTTCAAAAATATATTTTCAAGTGAGCATTTGGACCGGGCTTGACAATCAATGAATTCCCTGCCTTCGCAAATACTCAACGTAAGTCATAAATTGTAAAGAGACCAACGAGCTAACAAAATGAGTTGCAACTATACTGTTTGCTTTGCTTTTACGTTAACTCATTTTACAACAAATTGACAACTATGAATAATAAGAACAAGAATTCAATTTTAGTTTTTGCTTTAATTATTTTGACTTGTAGTACATCCTTTGGACAAACATCGAGGTTTAATGCTGGGATTGTTACAGGATTGAATTTCTCAGAGTTAGAAGGAAATGGATTTACTGATTATATTGGGCTGAATGCAGGGATAATTGGAACAGCAAAATTATCTAAACACTCACAATTGGGTTTAGAAATTCTATTTAGCCAAAATGGAGAATATATTTTACCAAAATATTATCCTGCACTTCAATTTGGACAAGTATGGTTGAACCATATCGAAGTTCCAATTCATATTGACTGGCTAATAGGCGTGTTTCAAAGGGATAAATTTTACGACTGGAACTTGAATATTGGACTAGCTTATACACGCTTGGTAAGCTACAATATTGAAACAATTGACAAAGTAAATGTTGACGACCAAATTATATATGAAAATATAGATGCCATATTATTACAAGCTGGGACAACGTACAATTTTACAAAAAGAATGGGGCTGAATTTTAAAGCATCATTGCCAATTAGAATTGAAGGATTAAGTTGGACTTTAGCCGCTAGACTAATTTACATGATTAATTAATTACTGTACTTCAATATGGAAGAACAATCTGCCCATAACAGCACTAACAAGAAATTGGCGGTTTAATTACTTGTCACGCTTTGGTGTGACTCTGACTTTATCAGCGAGCTAAAATAAAATCCATAATAATTTCGTATATTAGTGTCACAAATAAATACATATGAAACGAGATAAGGTAATTGAATCAATTAAAGAGCTTCCGCAAGAGTTTGAATTAGAAGCACTTATTGAAAGACTTATTTTTATAGAAAAGGTTGAACAAGGATTAAAACAGATAGATGAAGGTAAAACCATTCCTCATGAACAAGTCGAAGAAATGGTTAAGAAATGGTAAAAGTAATTTGGACTGAACTTGCCTTAGAAGACTTAAAGTTTATTCAACACTATATCACTATAGATTCTGCTCTCTACGCGAATAGATTTATTTCTAAAATAGTATCAAGAGTGAGACAATTGGAAACTTTTCCAAAATCTGGCAGGATTGTTCCTGAGTTTAGATTGGAAAACATAAGAGAATTGATCGAAGGCAATTATAGAATTGTTTATAAAGTCGATTCCGGAGATGTCTTTGTTGCTAGAGTTCAACATTCCGCAATGCTTCTAAGTGAAATCTAAAATCGCCCGCTGATAACTTGGCATATAAGCGATCTCGCGAAAAATCACTCTTCTTTCACTTTTTGTTTTTGAAATAAATAAATAAAATTTTACTTTTGGTTGCTAACAAAGGCGAGAGCGCTTATATGCCAAGACCATTCTAGGCAATGTTAAACTACTCTAAGAATGATGGAAAACAACAATTCGATCCCGATATTTATCGGGATAATTTAAACAAATATTAATATTATGAAAAAATTACAATTCAAAGTAAGCATAAACGCATCAGCGACTAAGATATATGATTTTATGCTTGGCATTAACAGTAAATCAACTTATGAGGAATGGACTGCTGTGTTCAATCCAACATCTAGCTATGATGGAAGTTGGGAAAAGGGAAATAAAATTCTATTTATTGGAGTAGATGAAAAAGGAGAAAAGGGAGGTATGGTTTCCAAGATAGCTGAAATCATTCCCAACCGATTTGTTTCGATACAACATTATGGTCTTTTTAAAGCGGGCAAGGAAATTACAGAAGGACCAGAAGTAGAAAAATGGGCAAATGGATTTGAAAATTATACTCTCGAAGAAAACAATGGAACTACCACAGTTACTGTTGACTTAGATACTACGGAAGATTTTTTAGAATTTATGAACCAGACCTACCCAAAAGCACTCGTCAAGTTGAAAGAAATGTGTGAAAAATAGAATGACAAGCAGACATAACAATTACCAAAGAAGAAACACAGACAATTACATCGGATTGGCATTAAGGTGACTGAAGTACTTCTATGAATTATTTGTGCAAGCTTCAACAGTATGAATTCGATTGAACTTTTGTGTTAAAATCTGCTATTTCGCCAAGCCGAAAAACGTCAGATTGTGAAAAAATAAAGCTCTTCGATAGATTATTCGGATACCTATCTTAGAAATTTTGAAATATTCAATTCTAAAGGCTTATGTCTTTAGTATTTTCACACTCACCTGTTAGCAGAATTGTACAGCGATACGTTACAGACAGAAAACAATAAATAAGAGAAAACAAGAATTAATTAGCTTTGTATATCCGAAAAAATAATTAACAAATAAAAAAGAATAATGACAACAACAGAAGTAGCAAACAGATTTAACGAATTAGCACAAGAAGGCAAATTTGAAGAAATTTTGACTGAATTATTTGCAGACAATGCAAAAAGTATCGAACCAGCAGGAGCACCATTTGAAAACGTAGAAGGCTTGGACAACATTATTGCAAAAGGTAAAAAGTTTCACGAAAGTATTGAAGAAATGCACGGTGGACACACTTCGCAAGTAATGGTAGCAGGAAACTATTTTACCTGCACAATGGGTATGGACATAACTTTGAAAGGTATGGGAAGAATGCAAATGGACGAAGTTGCTGTTTACAAAGTAGAAAATGGAAAAATAGTTTCTGAACAATTCTTCTTCTAAAAACAACGGACAGCAAACATAAAGATAAATGAAAATTTTTAAAAAGGGTCCAGATAGCTATCAGGATTGTTCGGTAATCAATCCGCCAGCTGGAGGAGCTTTATATCCCCCTTTTTAAAAACTTCATTTATCCCTGATGCGGTTAGCGATCAATGTAAATGGACGACACAATAACTATAAATCAAACAGAAAAAGAAAATAAAATGAATAGAGACTTCAAACCGACAACCTATAATTCAGTTTCACCTTACTTCATTGTAAAAGGTGCTCAAAAATTTGTGGACTTAATGAAAGAAATTTTTGATGCAAAAGTCCTTAGGCGTTACGATATGCCAGACGGGACAATTATGCACGCTGAAATCCAGATTGACGATTCAGTAATTATGCTTGGGGACTCTTCAGACAAATTTCCGCCAGTTCAATTGGTAATGCACGTTTACGTTCCAAACATTGACGAAATTTTTGACAAAGCCATTAGAGCTGGTTGCGAAATAGTTGAACAACCAAAGCAACGAGAAGGAGACCCTGACAGACGAGCGACCTTTAAGGACTTTGCGGGAAATATGTGGTCTGTTGGAACACAATTAAATAGTTAAAAAATATAATTATGGATAAGAGTAAATTAATGGAAATGAACAACGTTGGAATCGTTGTAAAATCCCTTGACGATGCAGTTTCTTTTTTTACCGAAATAGGATTGACACTTGAAGGCCGGATGATGGTTGAAGGCGAATGGGCTGGACGTGTAACAGGTCTGGGAAACCAGTCGGTTGAAGTTGCTATGATGGTAACACCAGACGGACACAGTCGAATTGAACTTTCACAATTTCTCTCTCCTCAAACTATTGCAGACCACAGGATAGCTCCAGTTAACTCTCTTGGCTATCTCCGTATTATGTTTAGGGTTGACAATCTTGATGAATTACTAATTCGACTTGCAAAACACGGTGCTGAAGTTGTTGGAGAAGTAGTTAACTATGAAAATATTTATAAGCTCTGCTACATTCGTGGGACAGAAGGCCTTCTTATAGGATTAGCTGAACAACTTGGTGATAAAACAGCGACCGATATTTTAGAAAGCAATGAGTAAAAAAGAACAACGAACCGCTTGAACTTCACCTTTACAAGCAGGGGTTTCGTGCTTCTTAGGACAAGAAAGTGGTAAATTTAAAGTTCAGTTCTTCTTAAGTATTTCAGTGGTTAAAATCCCTGCCTGTGTATAGCTGAAAAACGATAAATGCATATTTTTAAATAGGATCCAGATAGCTATCGGGATTATCGGTAATCAATCCGCCAACTGGCGGAGCTTTCTATCCCACTTTTTAAAAACTTCATTTATCCTTTATGGGTTGTTTGAAATTTCCGGCAAGGCTATAAAATTTATAAAATATTAATCAGACAAGAAATATTAATCAGTTAATTTCGTGCCATTCTGTAAAACCAGTCCTAACAAGTAAATTATGTTTTTAAAAATACTCCTAGTAGCAGGTCTTGCCACTTTTGAAATTTATGCAGCCATTCCTGCTGGATTCGCCTTTGGCTTATCACCTTGGACCATTTTTTTGGCAAGTGTTATTGGTGGATTAGTTGGCGTATTTGTTGCAGCGTTTTTAGGCGATAAGATAAGAGCATTGTTTCACAAGGAGAAGCCTACTAAAGAGATTGCCGAAAAGAAACATCCCGTAATACTTCGTCTTTGGAATAAATATGGCATTTTTGGTTTAGGATTTTTAGGTACTGTTTCGGTTGGAGCTCCAATAAGTATAGCAGTGGGTATTGGTTTAAATACAAATATTAAAAAATTAGCTACTTGGTGTTGTGTTGGTGTTATTACACGCTGCATTGTCTTTACTTTGATAGGCTGGTATGGGCTTCAATTATTTTAACTCTTTACTCCTAATATTTCTCTCTGAATTTTGCAAATAATTCTTCATTGGAATTCTGAATTCAAAAGAAGTACTTATTTTTGTTTTAAATGGAGTCATTTAGAGCCTCTATTTCACCCTCTGCCGTTGGACAACATTAATGGTATTTCTATTAAGTTCCTTTAACCTCATAGAAATGTAATAATTTAAGTATATAATCGGAATATTTCCGATTATATACTTCTTATTTCACATTAATTTGCTATATTTACATTAGTTAATCGGGAATAAACCGATTATCACACACAATAATTACAATATGGATTTTAGAAAGATGATAAAGGAATATGCTGAAGCTCCTATATCAAGACATTTGATTTTAGGATTACTAAATGATTATCAGAGTCCAAATGATAAAATTAGTGAGCTACTTAAAAGCAAAAAGCTTATTTCACTTAGAAAAGGACTATATATAGCGGGCCCTACAATGGACTTGCCAACACCTGGACCTTTTCTAATAGCGAACCATCTTAGAGGACCAAGTTACGTGTCATTAGAGTCCGCATTATCTTATTGGAACATGATACCAGAAAGGGCTTATGAAATAAGTTCAGTTACAATAAAAACATCAAAGTTATATAAAACTCCTGTTGGAAGATTTAGTTACCAACAATTAAAGACTCCATATTATTCTTATGGAATAAAAAGTATAGAATATTCACCTAAGCAAACAATATTAGTTGCCTCAGCTGAAAAAGCTTTATGTGATAAGGTTGTGCTAACTTCCAAAATTTATCTTAGAAGCATTAAACAAACACGAGAATTTTTAATGGAAGATCTTCGAATAGATAGTGAAATATTAAAATCTTTAGATACGAAAGTTATGGAATTATGGATTAAAAATGCTCCTAAAAAAAGTAGTCTACAAATGCTCATTAAAACGCTGATAGAATTATGATAAAAAATTGGATAGAGGGATATAATCCTCAAAATGTAGAAGAAATATTATCTGCATTACGAGAAATAATGCAAGAAATAACTTTAGCAGGTTTGTCTAGAACTGACTTTTTTGAGAAAGCTGCTTTTTATGGAGGAACAGCTCTGCGAATTTTTCATGGATTGGATAGATATTCAGAAGATTTGGATTTTTCATTGCTTAAACCTGATTCAAATTTTTCAATTGAGCCATATTTTAAAGCTATTTTAGATGAATTTAAGTCAGTAGGACTGACTGTTAGTATTGAGGAAAAGAAAAAAACTAAACAAACAGCTATTGATTCTGCTTATCTAAAAGCTGAAACAATATGGCAAGAAATTGCACTTGTAGACATCATCAAAGAAACTGGTGTGCGTTCTAACAAGACTTTGAAAATAAAAATAGAAGTTGACCGACAGCCTCCATTAAATTTCAGAACCGAAGAAAAGTTATTACTCCGTCCATTTTCTTTTTATGTGAAATGTTTTACTAAATCAAGTTTATTCGGAGGCAAAATGCATGCGCTGCTTTTTAGAAAGTGGCTAAACAGAGTCAAAGGTAGGGATTGGTATGACTTAGAATGGTATATTAAAAATGGAATTCCTTTGGATGTAAATCATTTACTAACTAGGGCAAAACACACAAACGATTGGCAAGATAATAGTATTTCTAAGGAACAGATTATCGAGTTATTAGATGCCAAGATTAAATCAGTTTCTTTTAGTAGTATTAGAGAGGATGTTGTTGGATTTATTCAAAATGATGATGTTTTAAAAATTTGGAGTCCTGAATATTTCAAAGATTTAATTAAGAAAATTAAATTTGAGAATACTAGATCTTAGTCAAAGGTTAATATCTGAGAATTGCCCGATAAAAAAAAGGTAAAATGGAATTACTAATTTTAAAATTAAAAGAAGACAATACAGACAAAATATTTGAATCAACAGACTGTCAAACATTGTTGGAAAGGTATGAGAACTATTATACTCAAATTGGATTCAATTTACCTTGGTAGCATAGCTTGTAGTTAGACAAAATCAAGTAGTTGGTTCTTGTAGTTTTACAGGCCGACCCAAAGACGGAAAAGTTGAGATCGCGTATTGGACTTTTAAAGAATTTGAAGGACAAGGAATAGCTTCTTTTGCTTGTAAAAAATTAATTTCAATTTCTCAAAACGCTGATCAAAGTTGATAAATGTTCACCAGAAGTTAAAAAAGCGAAGGAATTTGATAAATTTGTTGTAGATATAACTGAGTTAGCGGTAATTATAAAATGACAAAAGACACAGACAAATATCAGGACAATGACGAGTTAGGACTTTTCCTAACAATAATTGAAAGTGCGACTGTACGTTTCAGTCCGACAAGGACGATTGAATTCAAAATTATCCGACCATTTGACCATTCAGAAACAGTTCTACGGTGGAATGCGGGGACACTAATTTTTAAAGGTGTTTACCAATCTAACTTGGAGTTGACAAATGAACTTTATGAATATCCTGAATTTTATAGAAGTGCCGTTTTAGACGATAGTAAGTTACTTCGTGACACTGTTGCTAGACTTGAAAGACTGGAAAAGACAATTAAAAACAAATTGAAACATTACTACCTGTATATTGACCAAGGAAACAAAGAAACTGAGGTTCATATCATTTGTGAAGCCCATGAAATGACACTTGACACGGATGCAAAACTCTTGACCGAATTTAAAGGACTTGACGAGTGAGAATAACTACCCCTAACAGCTAAGTATTCGTTGCGTCCGTAGGACGAACAATGAATACTATGT
>JBDTWI010000065.1:0-11962 GCA_040006775.1 Saprospiraceae bacterium | reverse complement strand
CGCTTTCGCGGTTGTACACGCCGCTTTCGCGGTTGTACACGCCGCTTTCGCGGTTCCCTCACTTGACTTGTTGTCACAAGTCATTCTGCTTTGCAGAAATCGTTCGGTCATCCTCACCATGGGGGTTACCATGTTTGTGGTAAAAATATTCCGGGAGTACTAATCTTTATTGGCCTATTGACTCTCACTACAATAACCTATTGCATAATTCGGGTTTGATTTTATGATTGTATAATAGCTTATGCATTATATTCTTGTATTCAATTGTTTTTATTTATAAAATATGGTATTTTAATATTTATTTAGATATTTATATTTAAAATGTTATTATTTATGCAATATTAGGTTGAAAATTGAAATTATAGGAGATGGAAGATTTTAATAAATTGCATCGCGAAATTTATTCTAGGGGCAACAAAACCCTGATCTAAGAAGTCATATTATAGGATGGAGGAAAAGAAGCTTGTTGAAGACTGTCTTAATGGCAATGAACTTGCGTGTAAAGCATTATTTGACTTATTCGCTTCTCCGATGTTGGTGTTATGTAAAAGATATATCAACAATACCGGGGAGGCAGAAGATGCTTTGCAAGACGGATTTATTAAGGTTTTTCAAAACCTTCAATCCTGGAAAGGTGAGGCTGCCTTAGGTGCTTGGGTTAGAAGAATAATGGTAAATACCTGTCTGTCAAGGATTAAGACATGGCAATATCAGAATATCGAAGTAAATGATGAGTCTGTGCCAGAAATTAGTTTAGAGCCAAGTGCTATAAGTGAAATTTCTTATCAAGAAATTGAAACATTAATAAATGATCTACCTATGGGTTATAAGACTGTTTTTAATTTGTGTGTTATAGAAGGTTATAGTTATCCGGAAATTGCAGTTTTATTGAATGTAAAAGAGTCCACTTGCAGATCCCAATTATTTAAAGCTAAGAATTATTTAGCAAAAAAAATAATTCAATTAAATCCATCCTTAAAGTATTCATTATGAAACAATCTTGGCTTGATTATATAAGAAATATGGAGAATACAAAGCAAACTCAGGTTCCGGATCGGATTTGGCAAAATGTAAAGTTGCATATTCCGCAAGCTAAAAAATCCAAAAGAATAATTCCTTTTTATTGGCTATTCTTATTTCTTGGCGGTGCAGGTACAGTCGGACTAATTATTAGTAAGTCAAACTCAAATAATTCAATCACAGTAAATATCAATCAAGAAAGCCATCAAGTACTTAATCAAAAAAAATCAGAAGTAGTAAATAACGAAATCAATACAAATCATGATGAATTGAATTTGTCTAAAACATACGATGAAAAATCCAACTTAGAATTAAAGTCAATTAATAATTCAGAAACAAAAAAAGTAAATTTTCAAAAAGTCCCTAATCGCTTCAAACAAATAGTTGAATCTTCTAAACCGGACGATTCAAATTTAAATGAACTGCAAATTTCTGAACAATCAATTTCTGAAGTCTCAATTTCTGAACAGTCGAATCAGGAATTTCGCGAAATAGAAAATATTATTCCCCTAGATATTAGAATTCAGATTCCAATTCTTTTGAACAATACAAACAAACATATTCTTCCAAAGGTCGAAATTGGTGAATGCTATGATTTTAGAAAAAGAATTAAACCTTCATTTTATTGTGAAGCCTATCTCGGCCCACAATACTCTCCCTTTACACTTAAATCAAGTTCGCCTGACGACGATCAATTCTTAAATAGAAGAGAAAGCACCGAAAAGAGTCAAGTGAGTGCTTTGGGTGGAGTCAGAATTGGAATGAATATCAAAGACTTTCATATAAAAGCAGGTTTAGAAGTTCAAAGCATATATGAAAAACTGAATTTTACTAACGGAAATGACACTCAGATAGTTAACGTCATTGTGAATGGAAATTTGATTCGAACAGATACTGTTTCAGGTAAAAGAATTATTAAGTTTCATAATTTTCATAGTCTGCTCAGTGTGCCTGTATCACTTGGATACCAAATAAATCTGAACAATCAACAATTGCTTTTCAATGCTGGAGTAGCCTTTAATCTATATGCCTGGCATAAGGGAGCATTATTGGACACAATTAATAGACCATCTTATTTTAATTCTAGCGTATCCTCACAGTACAATTCTAAAGTAGGACTTGCGCCTTTTGCTAGCATTCAATGGATAAGCCCTATTTCACACAATTTGAACTTCTTTGTCGAGCCATCAATCCAAATTTATTTATCGAGATTCACCAGCAAAATTAATCCGATAGAACAGAGATACAAAAATATTAATTTAAAATTGGGATTGCAATATTCTTTTTAGAATAGGCAACAAAAATAGAATACCTACAGTCATATACAATATAAGCTAATAACATGAAAGCAAATTTAAAATATACCTTAATCTTATCGTCAATAATCTTACTTAACTCATGTCATAATATCGATGATTTTATTCCGGATATAGCAAATAGTTTATATATTTTTCCGAGCGGAATTAGTGAAAAATTTAAAGAATTAAATTCAGCTGATAATATTTTTGAATTTGATCCAAAAGTTGGAATGATATGTAATTTACCTGATGGAAGTCAAGTTGAATTCTTTGCGAATTCCTTTCTGCTTAATGGAAATCCAGTTGGATGTAAAAATGTCAAAGCAGTAATTAAACTCATACAAAGACAAAAAGGAATGATTCAAAATAATATTGGGACAAATACTGATTCAGACGGCTCTCTTATTTCCGGAGGCATGGTTTATGTTCAAGTATTTTGTGAAGGTAAAGAATTGCAATTGGCGCCAAATAGAACTTTTGCAGTTAGGTTAGTATTGGAATCTTCTCAAGTTAAAGATGAATTTGAAATGTTTTATGGAGTTGAGAAAGACAATAAAATCGTATGGACTGAAGCGGATAATGATCCAAATATTCAAAATAATGTAAACAGAGCTGAATGGTCTCGCGATTCTTCTTCAAAATCTTTAATAGGAATTATATGTTTTCCCGATAGATTGCATTGGATTAATTGTGATTATTTCACAAAATTTGATTCTAGTAAAACAACTTCACCTTGTCTATTGGCTAAAATTCCACAGTCTGGGGATTCAATTGATCTAGTTTCCTACTGTGTTTTTAAAAATCTCAATGCTGTTATATTTCCTTGTTGTAATGATCAAGATTTAGGAAAGATCTGTTTCAGTTCTTTGCCTCTAGGTGAAAAAGTCGAATACATTATCATAGGTAAAGGTAAGTCGAATTATTATCTGGGGCATATAGTTAAATTGATTGAAAAGGATGAAGTCAATACTATTAATTTAGAAGTAAAAACACTTGAAGAAATTAAAAAGTATATTTCCTCACTTTAAAATTTACCTGTATTTTTTAGTTTAAATACTTTGGTTGTAATATTTTTATAAAACTGCTTTAAATTCCTTGAAGCAGTTTTTTTTTATTTAGATTTAGAATAGGATCTTTATCTTAAGTTAGCGAGTCATTGATTTCTTTGTGTCAACATATAAAGTCTTTGTATATTGGCCTTTGATTGATAATTAGACGCTTATATGCAGGATTTGTTCTCTGTATTCTCAAAAATTGAGAATCCTACAACAGAAATGGTTATTTTTACCTTTCTACTTGCATTTCTGTGCTCGGCATCCATTGCTTTAACCTATTACTTTACTACCCCTTCCAGCCTTAAAACTGCAAATTATATTCAGGCTTTGATGCTTAGTTCTATTATTGCAACTATGATTTTGCAAAGCATAGGGGACAATGTTGCTTCAGGATTGGGAATTTTAGGGGCGCTCACTATTATTAATTTCCGCACTAATTTTAAAGACCCAAGAGACATTATATTTATGTTTGCCTCGCTAGGTGTTGGTATTGCTTGTGGATCATATGTATTTACAATAGCAATTATAGGAGCTTCTACATTCTGCTTGCTTGCTATTTTGCTTAAATACACTAATTTTTCTTTAGGCAACCATTTTATTTGGATGTTGAAAATAAGAATTAATAGTAGTATTTCTGTTTCTGATGTGGAGAAAATCTTAGAGAAATACTGTAGACGATATTCTCTTGAAGGCTTCAGAAATAATTCTTCAGATCTTAAGATAATTCAAGACAGAGATTATGTAATCATTTTTAAAAGTGACAAGGAGCAGGATTTGTTATTAAATGAGATTCAAAATTTGGGCGCTGAAGTAAGGAGATTTCAAAATCAAAACTCAGAGATGACAGAAATTTGATTCATGAAATTTAATTTTTTATATCTAATTATTCCTGCAGCAATATTAGCGTGTCTATATATCTTTAAAGATTTACAAGGACAAAGTGAATACTCATTTTTTGGTACTGCTGAATCTGATCCCAGAGTACTAAATCTTGATGTAGATGTAACTGTAGATCAAATTCTAGTAACTGCAGGAACCTATGTTCGGATAGGAGATACGCTTGCTATTTTAAATCGAATGGAGTATGATCGAGATTCAATTAATTTTAAGGAAAACTATTTCCTTGAAGAAACGAACGTTCAAAACAGACAAAGTCTATTGCTTAAGGAACAGGAATTAATTAACGTTCAACAAAGAGCTGAAGTAGAAAAATTAAGAGCTGAAATAGCTGGATTAAAATATAAGGACTCTTTAGATTTTGCTTATCGAAACTTGATATATTCTGACATGAAGAATTATTCTTCTATAAATTCAACAAGAATTTCTTCTTTAGAAAAACAAATTTCCGAATTGAATGAGTTAAAAATTAGAAAATTAGCAACTTTGAATGAAGAAGCCCGTGCTTCAAATCTTTTGTCAGATATTAAAAACAAACAAAGAGCATCTATTTACAAGTTTAATCGTACGAGTAAGCAAAAATTGGTATTGATTGCGCCAATTGATGGATATATAGACCAAATAGCAATCAGTGCAAATGGTTCTTTTCCGGCTTTCAAGGATATTTTAAGAATTAATCCTAAACGACCAACAAGAGTCTTGGGTTTTATTCATGAAAGCTCAAATGTTCCCTTTATTATTGGAGATTCAGTATTATTGACATCTGGAGTGCGATCAAATTTAATCTATCCAGGTAAAATAATTTCTGTAAGTCCGAAATTAGTAGAGCTACCGCTTAGACTTAGAAAGTTTATTGAAATTCGATCATGGGGTAGAGAAGTATATATACAAATACCGGACACGACTAATTTTTATATTGGTGAAAGAATTTCCATTGCGATTAATTCTGCTAGATGATAATTCGTATATTAATAGTGTTTTGCTTTAGCGTTACCGTCTACTCTGTGGAAGCCCAAATAAAAGTTTCTGACATTCTTAAATCTTCTTTGACAGATATTAAAGTTCAACAATCCAAAAGTCTAATAGAAAAATCTGAAAGCCTTAAATTTAATAGCCCATGGATTAAAAGTGTAGAAGGTAGATTGGGGATAACGGGAAGCGCTTTAAATGATTCAATTTATGGATATCTTCGAAATGAGGATAATTATGGGTTAATTCTCCAAATGAATAATTTTAAAGAAATAAGGAAACAAAAGGAATATAAAAGTGCGTTAGTTGGAACATATCAAGAATCTTATGAGCGAGATATCGAAACAGCGCTGCGAATAAGATACAAGGATTTGACAGAATATTATTTTGGATTGCAAAGTATACGTGTATTAACTGATTTAGAAAAGCTTTTAGTGCAAAAGCAGAATTTACTTAAACATCAGGCACAAAGTGGACTAGAACTAAAAATTAAAGAAGTAATTGAAACCGATGAGTCTAAATTTAAATTATCAAAAGAATTGACACAAATGAAGTATGGCGCTCAACTAAGTGAATTGAAGCTGAAAGAATATATTGGCAAAAAGGATGCTATTCAAATGGATACTAGTGAATTTATTTCGGTTGAACAAATTAAATTTAAATTAAACATTATTTGGTCCAATGAATTTGAGATTAAAGAAGAAGATTTTTTTAAATCAAAAATAAATTTAGCTGAGGCGAAATTATCCTATGTCAAATCTCAGAATCGAAATGTGTTTAGTGACTTTAGGGTAGCCTATGATGATCCATTGTATTTGACTTATCCAAACAAATTCAAACCCTTAAACAATATTTCTTTTCGAATTGGCTTGAATCTTCCAATTAGCGGAAATACCAATTTTAAAAGGTCTGAAGCAATTTTAGAATTAAAGCTTGAAGAATTTTCAGCTCAAAGGATGTATGTTTCAAAGTTGAATAAATTATCTGAGCTCAAAATTAGAATTAATGAACTCCTTGAAACTTATTCCTTGATTAATGATCAAAAGCAAAATGGATTGGTAAATTATCTTATAAAAGATCCTTCAACACAAGGTAGAATTGAGCCTTTGGATTGGATTGAATTGCAAATTAAAGCCAATGAACTTCATTCGCAATGGATTAAAGCCTCATTTGAAATTACAAAAATCTACCTGGAGATTTGTGCAGCGATCAATAGCAACAAAAAGCATTCTCCTGTTAATTATTTAGACAGCAATTGGAATGTTTGGGATAATTAAAAATTTCATTTTTGCAAGAATGAATTCATTCCTACTTACCATATCGTCGCAGTTTGTAAAGCGATGCAATATGCCTAGAATTTGTAATTCTAGGATAATCATACCTGTCAAGCTTAAGCATGAGCGTTTCATAAAATCATTTAAATCATAGTTCAGACAATGAGCGGAACTCGATTTGAAAAATCGATAAATATTGGATCGCAGTTGCAAACTGCGACCATCAAGTGCAATATTTCTGGAATTTGCAATTCTAATTAAACCAGACTTGTAATGCTTTAGAATGAGTTCAGATAATGAAAGGAACTCGATTTGCAAAATCGATAAATATTGGATCGCTTTACAAACTGCGACCATCATAATAAAACAATTGTACTTCTATTTCTAAAGCAGCGTTTTGGCAACATAAGGGGTCTGCCCTGTATTATATATTGTTAATATGCATTATCGTGCAGCATTAAGCCTTAATGCTTTAGGTATACAATTATTAAATCTAATTGCCAAAAAATACGATCTATACCTTAGTAAACTATGATTACCAGGTTCTTGTAATACTTCGGAATTCAGTATCTTTAGTATTAGAAATCAGGATTAGTAGCTTTTTAGTATAAAGTCCTTATATTAGCAGTCTAGATCATTTTCCTAAGGTGCAATAGATTATGAAGACCCTTTTTTTGTTTAAAGTTAGCTATTGGATATTTGGTTTAAATTATTATTTTTTGAGAGCGTAAAATGGTGGATTTAATTATTAAGTGGAGTTTTTTTATTTTATTGAGCTGTTTAATTGCGAGCTCTGTAATTGGTCAAAGCATACTATGTAATTCTTCTGATTCTAGTAAATGTTATTCGATTGAAAAACTTAAAATCAATAAATTAAGCTTAAAGAAATTATACGAATTATCTGATACTGTTGGAGCAGCTTCCACAATTTTTGCAGCTGACATAGATCAGGATTGCATTCCAGAACTCATATCCTTATATGCGAGTTCCAATAAAATATTAATCTCTGACACAAGATCCAAGAAGATAAAAAAAATTATAGATGTAGCAGTTGTAGAAACTACCGGTAGTAGTTTTGCAATTGGAGATATTGATCTAGATGGAATGCCTGAATTTTTTATTTTAGCTGCATCTAATTCTCGTAATCCAAACAATATAAGTGGCAGAATACTTTGTTATAATTTAGATGGAAGTATTCGATGGATTTCTAATGTAAAAATTAACACAACTTTTGGAAATGATTTCATTGCTCTTCTGTCACTCGCAGATTTTAATCAGGATGGAATACCTGAAATCTACACTAAAAATCTAATATTCAATGCACTAACTGGAATAAAAATCCTAGATGGTGGAATGAATGGTATTGGTACGAAACATGATGTTGGCTATGTTACAGACGGTCTATCTGTTGCTGGTAATCTAGATGATGATCCTTCTGATCTTGAACTTGCAGCAGGGTATACCATATATAAAGTTAAAATTAATAATGTAAATGGCATTATAGGCAATTCAATTATTCCAATGAATATTTCAATTAATGGTGAATTCAGAGATGGCTTAACATCACTTGGAGATATTAATAATGATGGAAGACTTGATGTTATTGTAGCTTGTCCAGGTTCTATCGGTACTGGAATGATTTATGCATATTGTTTAAAATCTGGTTCCACACAACTAATTGCCAAGGTATTTATTCAGAATCAAAATACTTCAATTGGTGCAGCATCAATTGGAGATATAAAAGGTAATGGGACGAATTCTATAATTGTAGTCAAAAGTAGCAAGTTATACTCTTTTTCATTTGATGGCACGACATCCTTAAATGAAGATTGGGTTATGGATTGTACGGATAGATCTGGCGCAGTTGGAACAATCTTATTTGATTTAAATAATGATAATAAATCTGAAATTATACTTAGGGATGAGACAGATTTAAGGATAATTGATGGTTCTAGCACAACACCTATTACTTTGTTATCATTGCCATGCATTTCTGATACAGGTAATGAGCAACCAATCATCGGAGATTTAGATAATTCCGGTCAATCAAAAATATGTATTCCATGCGGTTTTGAATTATCCCAACAGATTGGATATGTTACCGTTTTTGGAAGTTCCAATCCAGATTCCGGCTGGGCTCCCGCCCGCCCCATCTGGAACCAATACGCCTACAATCCCTTATTCATCAACGACGATCTCACAGTTCCAAGAGTGCAGAAGAATCAAGCCACGTTTCAGAAAGGCAAGTACAACAACTTTATGCAACAAGAATCCTATGTCGATTCTAATGGAATGGTAAAGAAGCCTGCAGCAAGTCTAAGTGGAAGAATCAACTGTGTAAATTATGACATCAACAAAAAGGCATATCACATTACTTTCGATATATTCAATCGGAATAATGCTTCAGCAATTGCAGATAGCAATCTCCTTGTTTCTTTTTATTCTGATAATCCTGAACTAGGAGCTAGTCTAATTGGGACTTACAATTCCAAGATCCCAATTAATCCGGGAGATAGCTTGTTGAATCTTGAGATCTGGATTACTGCATCCAATTTGAACAAACTTTATTTGATAGTCAATTCAAAGAGAAATTCTAATGGAGGCTTTTCTGATGTTGATTTCATAATTAGTGAATGTGATTATACAGACAATATATTTCAAACCATCGACCTTCCTAAATTCGACACCTTAGATGTTGAAATTTGTCCCGGAGAAAAATATGTATTCTTCCAATCTGTCATCACAAATGTTGGTCAATATTATCACAGCACGAATTCTACTAAAAACTGTGATAGTCTCATCACCATTCTTAATCTTCAATACAAACAAAATTGTATTCCGAATTGCAATAATAAGGATTCTAGTAAATGCTATACAGTAGAAAAATTTCAATCGTCTAATTTTTCAATTGAGAAAAAAATTCAAAGTAAAGATCTAGTCTCAGGAAATCAACCACCTTTATTAGCTGATATGGATGGGGACTGCATTCCCGAGTTTATAATAACAGGTGAGAATTATCAAGGTGCAACTTCAGATGTAATTTACATTATTGATTCTGAAACAGGAATCACCAAATGGGAGATTGTCACTCCATTGATTGAATTTGACCTTGCTGGTCTTGCAATTGCTGATATTGATGCTGATGGAATTCCAGAAATATTTATTGAGACAAGATTAACAAGTGATAGTCTTAGTCAGAAATTATTATGTTACCGCTCAGACGGAAAGCTCATCTGGGTTTCTGATAACAAGGTTATTAATCAAAATTCTAATCCAAATAATATTTATGGAGGCACTCCTGCATTAGCAGATTTTAATGAAGATGGAATTCCAGAAATTTATGTGAATAATAAAATATTTAACGCTCGTTCAGGTCACCTTCTAGCTGATGGTGGTTCTGGTGGTTTAGGTGGAGTACAAATGAATGGTTACTACGAGGATGGTCTCACGATTGCTGCTCAACTTGATGATAATCCGGCCGATTTGGAGCTTGCTGCTGGATATTCTATTTACAAAGTAGTTTTGACAAATCTAAATGGAATATTTGGGAACAGCATGATTGCTTACAACATTAAAGTTGATAATGTCTATAGGGACGGTTATACTACAGTAGCTGATATTAATTCCGATGGAAGACTTGATGTAATAGTAACTTCTGCAGGTATTTCCGGCCTGCTCTATGCTTATACATTATTAAAAGGAACAACTCAGCTTATTGCAAAGGTTTACACAGGAAGTACACTTGAACGAATTGGACCACCTTTTATTGGAGATATTAATGGTTCAGCAAGACCGTCTATACTTTTTACTAGGCTTAAAACATTAAATGCCTTTTCTTATAATGGAACTACTAATTTTATGTATGATTGGTCTTTATCGACAAGTGACAAGTCAGGCTGTACAGGAATGACAATGTTTGATTTTAATAATGATGGAATAGAGGAAATCGTATATAGGGATGAAACTACTTTAAGAATTATCGATGGTTCTACAACTCAGCCAAAAGAATTAGCAAATATTCTGTGTCTAAGTCAAACGAGGCGTGAATACCCAATAGTTGGAGATTTTGATAACTCCGGTCATGCAAAAATTTGCGTCCCTTGTGGTGTGGATCCTACTAAGCTATTGGGTAAACTAACTGTATTTAGTTCGATCAAGAAAGTTCCTGGTTGGGCTCCAGCAAGAGGAGTATGGAATCAATATGCCTACAATCCATTACAAATTAATGATGACCTTACTGTCCCACAATTTCAGAAGAACCAAGCAATCTTTAATAATGGTAAATTCAATAATTTCTTTGTTCAAGAATCTTATGTCGATTCTAATGGGATAGTGAAGAAGCCTGCAGTAAGCTTAAGCGGAAGAATTAGTTGTATTAATTACGATGTAGTGACTATGACTTATTCTGTAATTTTTGATGTCTTCAATCGCAAAGATGCTTCACAGGATGCAGATACGAATCTTATTATAAGTTTCTATAATGGAGATCCGAATACCAATGGGATTTTTATTGGGAGTTATCATACGGATCAGTTCCTTTTTGCAGGAGACAGCCTTCTTAATTTGGTCTATCGCTTTCAGATAATGGATCTTAAAGATTTCTTTATGGTAGTGAATACCAAGAGAACTAGCAATGGAACTTTTGACGATCCGGACTTTATTCAGCTCGAATGTGATTATACAGATAATATCTCTAGAAGCATAGACATTCCAAAGATTGAAGATCTTAACGCAAGTATTTGTAGTGGTGATCGCTTTCAATTTTTTGGTACTACACTTACAGATTCAGGAATATACGAACACAAGACATACAAGTTCAATGGTTGCGATAGTGTAATTACAATCTTGAAATTAAATGCAGTAGATACCGTCCACTCAATTCAAAATGTAAATACTTGTGACTCATATTTCTGGAATGGTCAGAATTATACACTTAGCGGAATCTATAATCACGATACGCTAAGCGTAAACGGCTGTGACAGCAGTGCAACATTGAATCTGACCATCAATAATTCTGATCAGAAGAATATTATTCAGTCTGTTTGTGATAGTTTGATCTGGAATGGAATGAACCTAGTTCAAAGTGGAACCTACGAAGACCGCAGAATCAATATTTCAGGTTGTGATAGCATCACGTCCCTTCAACTCACCATTCATCCTTCGAGTTCCAACTCAATAACTCAGTCTGCCTGCGATCATTACGATTGGAATGGACAGACCTATGACAAGAGTGGAACATATGCCTATAAGGGACAGAGTATTTATGGTTGTGACAGTTTAATTACTTTGCAACTCACTATCGATAGCATAATTCAATCGAATATTAAGCAGACCGCTTGCAATACTTATTCTTGGAACAATATGTTGTTCTCCCAATCAGGAACTTATGAAAGCAAGGCGCTTAGTCAACAAGGATGTGATAGTATTACTACCCTTGATTTGATAATAA
>JBDTWI010000064.1:0-13312 GCA_040006775.1 Saprospiraceae bacterium | reverse complement strand
GCCTTCGAGTCCTCGCAAATCTTTGGATTTGCGGGATGAGCTACGAGACCAATTTAAATATGTTGTCAAACCATTGTTTGCCATTTCGAACCTGAGCCCCTGGCGCCTGAGGCGCCATGCTCTATCCAGCCTTATAGTCCTCGCAAATCCTTGGATTTGCGGGATGAGCTACGAGACCAATTTATTTGAAAAATCAAGCTTTATAAGCCCTTTTTCTCAAATGGATCGCAAAGATACTTTTTCTTTCCTATTTTGCTAAAGAAATATCAACCCAATCCGACCAAATTGTGATCGATAAACAAGGGTATAAAGGTGAGGCTTAGCCTATTAGTCTATAGCCAAGCCCTTTTAAGGTTATCAATTGGACTTGATTATCAAGACTCAGATAATCCCTTAATTTATTAATATAGACATCCAAATTTCTTGAGTTGAAGAAGGAATCATTACCCCAGATCTGATTCAGAATATCCTTTCTGAGGACGGTTTGATTGAGACTTCCTGACAATAGATGTAGCAATTCAGATTCTCTAAAAGATAGTCTTCTTGTTTCACTCTTAAACTGTAGTTCTAGTTTTAGTGGTTCAAACAAATAGGAACCAATTCTGATTTCCTCAGACGATATTGATTTAGCAATTTTATCTTGTGTGGTGTTTGTAATACTGAGTAAGTTATGAATTCTGATAATGAGTTCTTCAATGCTAAATGGCTTTCGTATATAATCATTGCCACCAGAAGCAAATCCCTTAATTACGTCTTCTGTTTGGTTTTTAGCCGTTAGAAAAATTATGGGTATTTGATTTTTTAATGCTCGAATTTCATTTCCAATGGTGAAGCCATCTTTTTGCGGTAACATCACATCGAGTATGCAAACATCGGGTTCATAATTAATAAATTCCTCAACAGCATTCATTCCTGTATTTAATAATTTAACTTCGAAATCTCTGCTTTCCAATGACTCTTTAACAATCTTGCTCAAGGATGGCTCATCTTCAACATAAAATAATTTAATCTTTGGCATAATAACTTTTAAGCTCGAGGAATTTGTATTATAAACTTGCTGAATTCGTTAGGAACACTAGAGAATTGAATCTTTCCATTTAATGACTTAATCACTTCTTGTACATAGCTCAATCCCAGACCATGCCCTTTGACATTATGAACATCTCCTTGAGGAACTCTAAAAAATTTTTGAAAGATATTCTTGTGATGCTCTGGAGGAATTCCAATTCCATTGTCCCAGATGCTTAGGCTTACTTGGTTTTGATTTTGGCTTATTTCCAGTTTAATTTGTGGAGCAACTTTATTGTTGTATTTCATTGCGTTGTCTATTAGATTATACAATACTCCTTCTATATGCTGTTTGTCTGCAAGTATGAAGTAGTGTTCGTCTTCAGCAGTAAATTGGACATGAGTTTGCGATTTTTCAAATTGCAATTTCAAAGTCTCAAGAATTTCCAAAGTGACTGATCTTAGATCTAATTTTTTTGTGTAAGTAGTTTTAAAATTATTTTCAAATTCAGAAACATTCAATACTCGATCTATTAGTAAGTTCAACCTCTTCAATTCATTTTTAGAAATTTCAATATACTCTTGTGTTTTAATAGGATCTTCTCTTACATTAAAATCCTGCAATGCTTCTAAAGCAACACTCACAGTTGATACAGGAGTTTTTAATTCATGCGTGATGTTTTGAAGTAGATCAGTTTTCAGATTGAGCAATTTTTTTTCTGTAGCAAGAGCTTTGTAAACGAAATAAAATGCCATCAAAATGCATAGAAAGAGTAATATTGAAAAAATAAGTTCTCCTAATATTTTGTAAAAAATAAGCAATCCAAAACTTTCAATATGCACAAGATATTTGTCACCTGAACTTACATCCGTATAAGATCCTGAAGCATTTATAATCTTGTGGCTTATGGAATCTGCTGATTCCTTGATTATAGAATATTGAACAGGAATATTTGCTTTGTGAATATTTTCTTTAAAAGTAGTCTCTAAGTCATTAAAAAAATCCTCTGGGCAATCACTTGGTCCTGAACTGGAACTAATAATTGTGGAATCTTCATTCCTCAGTGCAATAAACATGGCAACAGAACCTTCAAGTTGATTGATGTCATTGAGTTTCTCTGATTGATCAATATTCACTTCTATCTGATCCGAAGACAATTGAATATTGTGAACTTCTTTGCGAAAAATGGTCTTATAAGTTATTGAATCACCATCTTTTTTTACATTTAGTAATCTTGGCAATTCTTGTTTTTTTGTTCTGAAAACCAGATTATTCAAAACTCCTCCTTCAATTTTTCTAATCGAATTTACGAAAACGTATCCCACTTCTTTGCGAATGTTTTCTTTCTCTTTACGATATTCTGTTACTAGATAGATAGAAAGAAAAACTGCTAAGAAGATTAAACTCAAAGCCATTAAGAACTGAGCAAGATATGGATTGCGATTATTTTTCATTTTAATTTCAAAGCAAAATTAGTTTAGTTTTTGCGAACATCTATCCTTTTAACCTTAATTAACCTTGCATATAGCTTAATTAACCTTAGAGCTTCAAGAGGAGACCTACCTTTGTTTCAAATAAAATAATTAATTTATGAAAAACATATTGTTCATTTTTTCAATTCTAGTTTCAAGTTTCTTAAATGCCCAACATTCTTCCGGTGAGGTCCAATACACAGAAAGTATCAAGCTAAATATCGACATGGAAGCAGGAAATGAAGAACTCTTAAAAACTATACCAAAAAGTCACAATATTTCGAAGACTCTGGTATTCAATTCCAATGAATCCTATTTCAAAGATGCAGGATCAAATGAAGATCTCAATATCAATCGAGAGAGAGACGGTATGGATATGCAGATAGTGATGAAAAATCCTGAAAATAATATCTATACAAATAAAGAAAAAAATCTGTTGTTGCAGTCTAAAGAATTTTTAGGTAAATTCTTTTTAATAACTGGAGAGTTGAATTCAAAAAAATGGAAATTGCAAGCAGATCAAAAAAATATATTGGGACATGCTTGTCAAAAAGCAGTCCTAATGGATACTTCACAAAATCTGGTTGTTTGGTATGCGCTTGATATTCCGGTTCAATCAGGTCCAAACGGATATGCGAATTTGCCTGGTCTAATTCTGCGAGCAGAATTGGATCAAGATGCCAGAACAATTACAGCTACAAAAATTGATTTCAGAGATTTAAAAAAAGGCGAAATCATTCAACCAACTAAAGGCAAGAAAATGGAGGCTAGAGAATTTAATGTCATGCAGGATGCAAAGATGAAGGAAATGGGAATGGTCAAAGGTAAAGGAGGAGCAGTAAAAATGATCATTCAAGAAGAACGACATTAGTATTAAAACTTTTATGTTGACTAATAAGATAAATTAAATGAAGTATCTAATAGTTGTAGCAATAGTTTTTTTTCTTCAGTCTTTAAGTGCTCAATCCTTTACTTTGATTGGACAAATAACGGATTCTTCCAATCTTGCTTTGGACAAGGCCTCAGTTGTAGTTATGAGTTTAAAGGATTCGACTTTAATGGGATTCGGAAATACAAACATACATGGAGCTTTTAAAATTGAGAATCTAACTGAGAATGAAATTTTATTGCAAATAAGCTATACCGGATATATAACTCATTTGCAACAGATTCGAATAAGCAATTCTGATAAGATCCATGATATTGGAAAAATAATGCTCAATTCTCAATCTTTTTTATTACCGGAATTAGAAGTAAAATCTATGAATTCTGCTATTCGAATGGGAAGAGACACTATAGAATACAATGCAGCCTCATTTAAAGTTTCGGATGGTTCCGTGGTAGAGGATTTATTGAAAAAACTTCCGGGAGTAGAGGTTGAGCGCGATGGATCTGTTAAAGCTTATGGAAAAACAGTTGAAAATGTTATGGTTGATGGCAAAGAATTTTTTGGAAAAGATACTAGAATTGCAACCAAAAATCTAGAAGCAGATGCCGTAAATAAAGTACAAATATTTGATAAAAAATCTGAACGCGCTGCGTTCACTGGTGTAGAAGACGGACATTCTGAAAAGACCATTAACCTGCAATTAAAAGAGAATAGAAGAAATGGTTATTTTGGAAATTGCTCGGCGGGTTTAGGCATTGAAAATAAAGCCACTGCCAAGCTCAACTTAAATCAATTTAAACCTCAGTCAAGATTTTCGCTAATCGCTTCGGCCAACAATACCAACGAACAGGGATTTTCGATGCAGGAGTATATTGACTTTATGGGTGGTATTGGCGCATTTATGAGTGGTTCAGGTGGAAATGTACGTGTTGAGCTGAATGGTGACTCAGGACTGCCAATTGGTGGTATGGGACGATTGCAGGGAGTGCAAACATCTTATTCGGGCGGAATAAACTATTCACATGATTTTAGTAAGAATACAGAAATAACATCTAGTCTATTTCATTCTCAATTTAAAAATAATTTACGTCAGTTCAATACAAAGTATAGTATTAGTGATTTTTCATATTACAATTCTATAGAAGAAAATATTCAGAATTCCGGAAACAATGTACAAGCTGTTAATATGCGATTGAAGCATAAAATAGATTCATCGCAATACCTTGTTTTTAGACTTCAGGGAGGGCTTTCTGCCTCAGAGCTTAAGAATAAACAAGATGCTCAAACCTTTCAGAATCCATCGGAATTTTTAAATTCAAGTGCAATAGAAAACCTAATTAGTGCTAATGGAATAAAACTCAATTCGTCACTTCAGTGGATGAAAAAAATTGCTAAACCCGGAAGATCATTAGTAGTAGATCTTTCAGGGAGAATAAACAATTCTGAGTCTGAAGGATTCCTCAATACTCGAACACTATTCTATTCACAACCAACAATTGTTGACAGTATTCATCAAAGACAACCGATAACGAATCTTGCAGGTAACTATGAAGGTTCAGTATCTTATACTGAACCAATAGGGCGCAAGAAATATATAGAATTTAATCTTCGACATTCTGATTTATTGAATCAATCTAACAATCGTTATTTCGATATTTTAGAAAACAATCAAGAAATTAATAATGAATTCTTATCAAACAAATATAGCAGTGAATACAAAATCAATAGTGGTGGCCTGAACTTTTTATACAGCAAAAATAAGTATCATTTGAATGCCGGAGTTCAATTTCAATCCTCAGAACTTTCAGGAGAAATAAAAAATGGTCAACACGATGTAATTTCTAAAAAGTATCACAGTTTGTTACCTTCTCTTTTCGGTGATTATAAAATTGGTATGGCAAATCAGTTGAGTTTTAGTTATGAAACAAGTTTACAACAACCGGGGATATTGCAACTTCAGCCCAATATAAATAATTTAGATCCTCTAAATCTCTATAGTGGAAATCCGGATTTGAATGCAGAATATAACCATGAACTCAGAATTAATTATTTCAAATATGACCAGTTTAATTTTCGAAGCCTGTTTGCAAGTCTGACTAGTGATTATACAAAAAATAGAATTACTGAACTAGTTCAAATTGATTCTTTGTACAGAAGAATAATTCAGCCAGTTAACGTGAATTACGAAAAAGATCTGAGAGGAGTAGTTGATTTTAATACACCTATAAGACCATTAGGTATCAACACGAGGTATAAAGTAGGAACATCAGTTTCGGATGGAATAGTGTACATTAATTCAATAAAAAATCAAAGATTGCAATGGAATTATTCAATTAAATTTTCAATTGAAAACAGAAATAAAGAAAAATTTGATGGATTAATTGGCTGGAAATATTCTAATAACAAGACTAATTATTCAGAAAGTTTGATAAATAATCAGACTTTTGCAGAAACTAATTGGTTCGCTGAACTTACTTACAATCCCTGGGTGAAGTTTGCAGTTAAATCAAATTTCGAATATCAGAAATTTTCCAGCTCTGCTTATCCTGAAACGATTTCAATTCCTTTATGGGAACTAGAATTGTCTCAATATTTCTTAAAGAACAATAGACTAAAGGTCCAATTTAAAATTGTGGATATACTTAACAAAAATCGAGGAATTGAAAGACGCACTCAACTCAATTATTTATTGGAGCAAAGAAGCAATGTTTTGGGTCGATACGCATTGATTCAACTCGCTTATTCAATAAGGGGATTTTCAGCATCAAAAAAGGACGGAATTGAAATTAAGTTTGAAAACTAAATGATATTTATATATCTGATTAAGACTAATAAAAGCTTAAATTTCACTAGTCAGATTTCCAATTTATTAAAGCTGCTTTATTGATTTATTTTATAAGTCCTATATTCGCATAGGTTTAGTTAGTATTCTTATGCGTAAATATTTCGTTAAGGAGACCGGTTATGCCTGAAGACTTTAGCTTAACTCATTTTTCTGATGAAATTAACATGCATTTCTTTATTAGTAATTTGTCTGAATATTTGGATAAGTTGTCCTATATTTTCACAGTGTACTCCTGACCGATCGGACGATTGTGATGGAGCTAGTGTCCTTTGTGGATTGAGTGCCATGAATGGGTATTCTTGTAAGAATGCCGATTATCCAAACATGTCCGGACCACCTTCTCTGTGCCCAGGCTGGGGTGCTCCAACAAATATTGGTTGGTGGGCTTTTGTTTCTTCAGGTGGAAATGTTTGCATTACAGTGACCTATAACAATTGCACCTTTCCTCCACCAGGGGGAACAAACGGAATTCAATTGGGAATTTATGGGGACTGTTCCTTTAATGATTTAATAATTTGTGATGCGACTTGCCCAGGACCGGTAGGGACAAAAACAATTTGTGCCAACCTGATTGCTTGTAAAACCTATTATTTCTTTGTGGATGGTTGCAATGGAGACGTTTGTGATTTTATATTGCAGACTTCCGGTGGCGCTGCTCCACAATTAGACCCAATTGGGAAAATAAATAATGATCCGGATAGAATCATTGAAGTTTGCAAAGGTGCCTGTAAAATTAATTTTGAAGTAAAACCACAAAATGGTACCTGTGAAGCTACTTATTCCTGGACTTTGGATGGAGTTGATTTAGGAAAAAATACAAACAAGATAAATTTGGATTTCCCCGATGAGGGCAGTTTCATTCTTTGTGCAACTGCAATTATTGGAACTGCAAGTTCAATTTGTGACAAGGAAGGTCCTGAGTGTGCTACCATAGTTGTTAAAAAAGTAGCGGATAAAAAGGGTGGACCATATCGAATTTGCACGGAAAAACTTCCTTATATGTGGCATCAACAAATAGTCGATGCTTCAGGAACTTATAGAAATGAATTTAGAGATCCAAACTGTTGTTATTTTGACTCGGTTGTAGATTTTATTATACTGCCAATTCCAATTACTCCTACATATTATTTTATCGGATGCGGTCCAAATGATGTTTATAAAGACCAAATTACAGGACGTGTCTTTAATTCTTGTCAGAATGAAACAACACTTTTTTTGAAGGCATCTACAACGCCTTATCTCTGCGATAGTTCCTATAATTTGACAGCCGTATTTTTAAAATTTAATGTGCAGTTTTTGGAGAGATGTATTGGAGAGGAAATTGAAATAAGTCCTATTGTTATTAATCAATCAGGTAGTTGTGGAGGAGGTGAAACCTATGCATTTAGCTACAAATGGTATCTAAAAAGTGACATGACTAAAAAATCAATTGGCACTGATGAGAAATTGGTTATTAATACAAAAAACGATTATTGTTTAGAACTAATAATCGATACTAGATTGGGTGCTATTTCAAAGTCTTGTTCCTTTGAGTTTTGTGAATTAATAGATGAAGATCAGTTTAAATTGAACAGCATATGCCCTATTGGGGACACTATAAGCTGTGCAGGAAATATTAAGAGATATAGCATTGATTCAAATTTGTCAAAAGATTTTATTTTTAATATTTGGACAGTGACGAATGGTACTATATTAACTGCCAACCCTTCAGATACGAATATTATTGATGTTAAATGGTCAAATGTTTCTGATACCGGTAAAATTTGTTACTCATATATTACTAGCTGTGGCACAAGTCCCGAATGTTGTTTGGATATTGATATCAATTCGGCACCAAATGGTAGCGCAGGAAAAGATCAGGTGATTTGTGGATTAAGCGGTAATTTAAATGGAGTAAAAGATTTTGGAGGAACGTGGAAATTTATTGGTGGGCCTGGAAAAGTAACATTTCAAGATTCCACAAATGAAAAATCCGCTTTAACAGTTGATCAGTTTGGAGATTATTATTTTATTTGGGAAGAAAACCAATTTTCTTGTACTTCAATAGATACGGTACTTTTAGCTTTTAAACCGGAACCTTTTAAAAGTATTGATTATATTATTTGCAGCGGCAACAATGCAGACTACAAAATTAAATTTCAAATACTTGGCGGCTCAGTTCCTTACATCGTTCAAAAAGGAAATGGAACCATTGATGCAAGTAACAATTATATTTCCGGCATAATTCTGAACAACATTAAGGATACGATCATAATTTCCGATATCAATGGTTGTACTTTCAGCTACATACATGATTATGAATGTAAGTGTACCAATCAAATAGGGAATTTAGACTCTCTTCCACAAGACTTATGTCAAGATGAAATACTGCACATTTTATATGATACTACTGGTCAGAGATTGGATCTTGTTCCTGCAGACACACTAATTTTTTTTATTTATACAAACTTAGCTGATCCATTTGGTTCTAAAATAAGAAACATTGGAAGTCTTGATCTAGTATATGATGCATCACTGTTATTCAATCAGTTTTATTATGTTGGTGCTTACCTTGGACGAAAGAATGGCAACGGAGGTATTGATAATAATCTGGGTTGTGTTCGACTAACAAATCAGGCTAAAATGTTCAGATTCTTTCAAATTCCGATTCCAAATGCAGGTATTGATACTAGTGTATGTGGGACAACATTTAAACTAAATGCCCAATCTTCTATTATTGGAAGTAAAATTACCTGGAAAGTTATTAGTGGAGGAGGAATTTTATTTTCTGATCCAAATAGTTTGCAAACTGACCTCACGATTCAGGGAAATTACGGAAGCTATGTAGTTGAAATTGAAGAAGACAATCAGGGTATTTGTAAAAGTACAGATAGAATAGAAATTGTTTTTAATCCGACCCCAGATATAGTGCAGGTAGATAAAATATGTGTAGAATTAAGTAATCCTGGAAGATACATTGTTAAAGCGGACATTCAAGGAGGGACAGCACCATACAAACTAGTTTCAACTGGAGGAAAAATAGTCAACAATCAATGGTGTTCTGATACCTTAATTAGTTTGACCCCTTTTGATTTGGAAATTATTGATGCCAATGGATGTAGATCTACGCCAATAAATGACAATCACAATTGTAATTGTGGAATTATTAATGCGGGACAGCTGGATTCAGTTGTAACAGTATTGTGTGAAGATGAATGCATTACGGTGAAAAATTTGATTCAAGAACAAATTAATCCTGCTGAAGATGTAGCTATGTATATTTTACATAAAGGATTTTATAAAAATGCAATTGACACTTTTTATTTTTTAAATGATATTATTTGTTTTAATCCTTTAAGTATGCAATTGGGTGGAAATAATGTCTATTATATTTCAAGAGTTGTTGGAAATGATCTCGCTCCGAAAGATGGAATAGTGGATGATCAGGATCCTTGTCTTCGAGTATCCAACAATCAACCGGTTAGTTGGATTCCATATCCAATAGCTGATGCCGGAAAAGATTTGAAAGTTTGTGGAAAGCAAGTTAATTTATTAGCCAATTTAAATTTTGGAATTGGGCAATGGTCAATTCTTTCAGGTGCTGGTAATTTGAATTTTTCAGATCCAAATCTTGCAAATTCAAATGTTCAAGTAAATCAATTTGGAAGTTATTCATTGCTATGGAAAGTTATAAATGGACTTTGTAGTAGATCAGATACCCTGAATATAGTCTTTCTTGATGAACCGGAATTTTTGCCAAATTCAATTTCTTACGAATGTGATTTAATTGCAGAAAATTATAGATTTAAAATTGACGCTCAATTCGGTGAAAGATCAAGTTGGAATGTATTGGCAACTTACAATAGTAATATTTTTTTTAACGGACAATTCAACAATCAACAATGGCAGTCTGATTGGATACCAACAGGATCAATTTTTAATTTAAAAATAAGCGATAACAATAGATGTGACACTAACAGTTTTGCAGGAAAATTTGACTGCCCTTGTCTTACGCAATTTGGAATCTTAGATAAGACTCCAATTGTGTTGTGTGAAGGCATGGATGCAAAGGTTAATTACAATGGGTCAAATGGTGTACTTGATGCTAACGATGAAATAAGATACGTTTTGTACGATGGATTAATTAATGATCCTAAGAATGGTATTGTCATCAACACAAATAAAACTGGAATATTTAGTTTTGATCCAACTAAAATGCAATTGAATAAAAAATATTTTGTTGCGGTTTTTGTAGGAAACATTGATGCTTCCTCTGGCAATACACTTTTATCTGATAGATGCTTAAAGTATGATATAGTAGAAATTACCTGGTTTGCGAAACCACTTGCAATGATATCAGGAAGTAAAATTCTTAACTGCAATACGGCTCTTTTAATTTTAGATGGAAGCAATTCAACCACTGGATCTAGTAGCCCTGCTCAATATTTATGGACAAGTACAAATGGTAGATTTGTTGATCCAACTCAAACTCAAACTGACAAGGTAAGTATTGACTTACCTGGAACTTATACTTTAGAAGTAACGGATCCATTGACTGGTTGTAAAAATTCAATGAACTGGGACGTTGGCATAGATATTACAAAACCAATAGTTCTCATCGATCCGGCAGAAAGTTTAACTTGCGAAAAATCTAAGATAACAATTAGAGGAAACAAATCATCCCAAGGCGCTCCATTTCTTGCACAATGGTCTGGTCCTGGCATTTTAGGAAGTTCAAATGGAGTTCAGATTGACATCAAGGCGATTGGTAGATATACACTAAAAATTACTAATTCCGACAATGGCTGTACCGATAGTATATCAGTAGATATAAAGGAAGATAAAGTATTTCCAAAAAGTATTATTCAGGCTTCTGGAGATCTAACCTGTGCCATCAATCAAATTCAATTGAATGGCTCTGGATCATTTGGAAATTCGGGTACAATTTCAAATTACCAATGGTCTGCAATTAATGGTTCGATAACATCAGGTCAAAATACAAATAAAATAATTGTAGGAAAACCAGGAGGGATCTATGTGCTTACTATAAAAGACGATAAAAATGGTTGTGAAAATTCCGATACGATTACAATTGCAGAAATTGGAAATCCATTGCGGGATTTTTCAGTTAAATTGAAAGACCCTTTATGTTTTGGTGATAAAAATGGAGAAATTGAATTAGATGGTGTAATTGATGTAAACAATCAAAACATTACTGATCTTGAATATTCATTCAATGGATCGGTTTATGGTGCAAGAAATATTTATATAGGTCTTTCTAAAGGAACTTATTCCATTACTGCAAAAGATAAAAATGGTTGCCTCCTTTCAAAATCTTTTAGTCTAGTTGAGCCTCCAAAATTGTCGCTAACTGTTGTGCGTCAAATTATCGTTAATCAGGGTGATTTAGTTCGTTTGGATTCACTATTGTTGTCTATAAACGGAGGTACAACCTTGAACGGAATGTACAAAGACACCTTGTGGTTTAATACCAACGATCAGATTGATTGGGAATCATTTCTTACTTATACTGCGGATAAAAACAGGGATTTTGTAGTTACAGCAATTGATCAATCTGATTGTATATACACAGATCAAATTAAAATTATTGTCAGAGTTTTAAAAGATATTTGGTGGCCATCAGTATTCTCACCAAATCAAGATGGAACCAATGATTTTTTCATCCTTTATGGAAAGAGGATTAAGCAAATAAAAACATTCAACATTTTTGATCGTTGGGGCTCGCGAGTTTATACGGCGAACAATCTTCAGGATGGAAATTCCGGTTCAATTATTCAAGGTTGGGATGGAAAAATCAAGGGGGAGGCAGCGCTGCCCGGGGTGTATACCTTCTACGCAGAGGTAGAATTTTTGGATAATTCAGGCGTTGAGACCGTTGCGGGTAATGTTACTTTATTAAGGTAATTTTACGAATAAGCGCAAATCTAAATAAGCATAAATTAAAACTATAAATTCATGTTTATTGCTCAAGAATAACAGTTTAAATGACCTATTCAATGTGAAGGTTTTAAATTTGAAAAGGTAAAATTCATTCATATATTTCATATTCGTAATATATATTGTTCTGATTCAAATATTTCTCTATATTTGCAGATTCAACTTATCAGCCATGAAAAGGATAATATTCTATTGCCTACTCCTCAATTGCACCATAATTCTTGCTCAGACTCCTCCTGTGGAGTTAAATAAGGGTTTGGGAATTCGCAAGACTTTTCAAGATTTCAATACTTTCAACCACAAGGACTTTGATGCCTTTAGAGAGTATAGTAATGGAATGGAATTATTCGTTCAAAAGTCTTTTTCCAAATCACTCAATGTCATTATTCCTATAGGATTAATCACTGTAAGTGATAGCTCAAGAGATTTAGCGCTCGATCCTACCTTGACTATTGGTGCTCAAGCTCAATTTAAGTTTCTTAAAAAGGATAATTGGATCACTCCGTTTTTAGTGGGAGGTATTGATGCTTCAATTCCAAAACTGAAGGAATTCTATTTGAACATTCCGCTTGGTTTAGGGGTAAATTTTAATATACATCCACAAGTCGCTTTGCAATGGCAAAGTGATTTTCGATTACCTCTAGTAAATGGTAAGACTTATTTACAGCATTCTTTTGGAATAGCATATTTATTGGGTAATGTGAGAAAAGAAACACCTAAAAAAATGCTTGAAGCGGAGGCAATGTTAGATTCTGACGGTGATAGCATTCCTGATGCATTAGATCTTTGCCCTTCTGTTGCAGGTCTAAGATTATTTATGGGCTGTCCAGATACAGATAATGATGGAATTGCAGATAAGGATGATCGCTGTCCAGAAACTGCCGGAGTCAAGGCTCTTCGAGGATGTCCCGATTCAGATGAAGATGGTATAGCCGATTCCGACGATGAATGCCCTAATGTTAAAGGCTCAAAAAATAATAAAGGTTGCCCTGAGGAGAAAGCAAAAGATTCCGATGGTGATGGTGTAATAGATAAGAATGATGATTGTCCAGATCTTAAGGGATCTAGTAAGACTGCTGGTTGTCCGGATATGGATGGTGATGGTATAGCGGATAAGGATGATGCATGCCCTGATTTGGCTGGCACGAAATCCAATAAAG
>JBDTWI010000063.1:0-14392 GCA_040006775.1 Saprospiraceae bacterium | reverse complement strand
ACAACAATTTTTTTCAATTTAGTTTTACAAGCTTCGCAATGGCACTTACTGGAGCATTTTGGGCTTATGATGGTTGGAACAATCTGAGTTTTGTAGCCGGTGAAGTTAAGGACCCACAACGCAATATTCCTCGTGGTCTAATATTCGGTTTATTAAGTTGTACATTTATTTATATACTCATCAATTTTGCTTTTGTATACTTATTGGGTATGCATAACTTATCCAATTCCAATTTCATAGCAACAGATGTTGGTAGCAGAATATGGGGAGGAGCAGGCGCTATAATAATTACTATTGTGGTTGTACTAACAACTTTTGGAACCTTAAATTCGAATGTATTGAGTACAGCAAGAGTAACTTTTGCATTGGGATTAAGCAACAGTATTTTTTCAAAAGCATCTCTTATTCATCCTATTTTAAAGACCCCATATTTGGCATTGGTTTTTAATTTGGTTTGGAGTATACTATTGGTTTTAAGTGGATCCTTTGACATTCTTACGGATATGCTCATATTTGTTAGCTGGTTATTCTATGGAATGAGTGCCTTAGGAGTAATTATTCTGAGATTCAGAATGCCTGATTTTCCTAGAGTTTATAAGGTATGGATGTATCCAATTCCAACAATTTTATTTATTGTATTTACTTTTATCTATCTTATACTTACTTTGTATAATGATATAAACAATTTTAATGCTGGTCGTTCACCTATAATTCAATCTGTCTTTGGTTTAATAATATGTTTACTTGGTCTGCCACTTTATTGGCTAAATAAAAAGAAACAAAGCTTGTAATCAAACAGCAATAAAAATAACCTTCTTTATTTTAACAAGCTAACATTACCTTTTTTTATAAATCTTTTTCCACCGAAACATTCCGCTTCAAGATAATATCCAAATACATCAGGGCCACATTGAGCTCCTTTAAAACTTCCATCCCATCCAACATTAATATCAAAGGATTCGAAAACTTTTTCACCCCATCGCGAATAGACAAATAAATGCAAAATATTAATGTTGTTGCTTCTCACCCTAAATACATCGTTCTTATTGTCGCCGTTTGGTGAAAATGCATTAGGAACATATATTACGGTTGAATCACAATCCGGGAAATTCAAAATGACTCTTACTTTGAAAATATGAAGACATCCAAATGAATCCGTTACTTCAACTTCATAATCAGTAGTTTCGGTTGGATGTGCATGTACTATTGAACAGGTATCGCAGTCTAAAGTGGAGGAAGGTTTCCATTGAAAACTTTTCCCTCCAAATACTTCGAATCGAGCAGATTCTCCAAGTGCTATTGTAACCGTTTGAGGAGTAACTGTGATACTACTGGTGTCTACATTTACAATAAAACAAAAAGTATCTGTTGCAGAACACCCTGTACTTTCTGTAAAATGAAGCATTAATAATTTAGTAGAATCAAAATTTACAGTTTGCTTGTAACTAGTAGTATTAATTATTCCAGGACCTGCCCAATAATAATTTTTTCTCAATCCCGCATCAATCTCAATAACATCCGAGAGACAGGCATTAAAGTAATATTTTTTACCTTCTATTTTTGGGACTGCATAGAAATCAAATAGATACTTCTTGTCACAGGAACCTGGATAATGTTCAGTTAAAACATAATTCAAATTTATTGGATATTTTAATGTGTCTGAAAGTACAATTTTATTCCTTGAGCAAGTATCACAACTTACCTCACTCCCCGTCCATTTATATTCTGCTAATGGGTCGAACTGTGTACCAATAATTCTTTCATCTCCATAACAAATGGTATCTGCGATATGAACGATTTGCAGCTCTTTGAGAAATATTAAGAAAGTATCCTGATTACAAAAACAGTTATTGCTAGTTGTCGCAATTATTGCACAAGATTGAATGAGATCAGATAAAATTGAATCCAAAAGAAAATACTGCCCGTCCTTTATGAACAAACTTTTAGGAAAACAAGATTCCTTTACAAATTTATCTCCACCATCCAATTTGCCATTGTTGTTGAGGTCAAGAAATAATTTCAAGCAAATTTTTGACTCAGTTAATAGACTAATATCTGAAATACTTATATGATATTCAGCTTTAGTAAAGACATTATTTAGGTCTTTAAGCAATACCAGTGAATCAATAGTCAAATTGCTACTTGATTTGATATAAGTCAAATTATGTTGTGCATTCACAACAATCACATCGCAAAGCATTTGGTCCGCATTACATTTTGTTTGTTGCTTATTAAATATCGAAGATGAAATATTAATTTCTGAACATGGTAATAAATCAAATCCTGTGACATCGAATTTAAATGAAATCGTTGACCCCGGATTAATTCCCGGTTTAAAATAGAAACTTAATTCGCTTCCTCCAGAAACAAACTTTATTGAAGGGTTCTGTAATACAATATTTGAAATTACAATAAAACTTCCCGCAACATAAGTCAAAGGATTCGGCAAGAAGATTTTTATACTGTCCTTATCTGTAGTTATTGCTTTTGGAATTATTTCAACAGATAAACTTTGTGTATTTATACAATTTGTTCCCGGATCAAGTCTAGTAGATAAGCTATATGAAGGTTCACTAGTGATGCCCTTAATTTTTATTTGTAATCCATTAATAGCTCTTGAATTAGTTTCTTCGCCACAAAGATTTTTACCACTCGTTAAGTAACTAAAATATCCATTGACGGTAGAATTACAGGTAGTATATGCTTTGAATTTAATTCTCAATCCATTAGACGGAATTTGATCAATTCCCAACAATCCATTCGCAAGAAGCAGCGGATCAATATCTTTTAAAAACCATCGGTAATGATTCTGTGCTATCGGTTGTGGCAATGCTAATGCTTTATATGCTGCATTAGAAGGATAAGCATATTTTAAACTTGAAGGTTCAATGATGACATTATCCGGTACAAATAAATCAATGAATACTTCATAAGCGGTGCCAAAATCAGCATTGTAAACATAAAGCATTACTTCTTCAAGTGTGTCACATAATAAGACTTCTTTATCCAATTGTTCAAGTTGCAATTCCAATTCAGGTTGTTTAGGCACAACCGGAATTAAAAATGTATTCGTAATACAATCGTTTAATTGATCTGGTGTTTGACTTCCACAGAACCAGGAAGATTCAATGATTATGGTATCACCATCACATGCATCATTATTTCCTGTAAAATCAAATGCATAATTAGTACTGGCATCCACAGGTCCTACAGAAAATGTATTGTTTCCAAGATCAACAATATTCACAGATGGTTTTGTTATTATATTAAATTGATTGATTTGGTTTTTCACAGAAGACAATTTAATTCTAAAACTTCCACTGGCTGCTAAAGCCCTTAAATTTGCTTTCCAATCCAATGCTTTGGAATTGGTTATAATGGTTTGGTTGACGATATCAATGTATGCGTTTGCATTGTTTGAAATAATTTCAAAAGTCTTTGAAAAAGCCCAATTATTTAAAAGGACAGTATAAATTGGATCCTTATGAAATTTTGCATCGAAGTCTTTTGAAATGAAAAGAGTAACATTGGCATTTAGACTTGTTAAATTTTTAATTAAGTTGCAATCTTGGGTTGATCCAAAAACTATAAATTCAATTTTATAGGATTCATCAAATCTCAATTTTTTCATTACATCTATTGGAATGAACCAGGTATTTCCTTTGACAAAAGGCAAGAAACTTTCTTGAACTAATTTTTGGCCAAATGAGTCAACATAGGAAACTCGAACATACAGACTATCAGCCTGCAATCCATTAGTAAGCGTAACTAAGACTGAATCTATCTTATAAAGTGATCTATATTCATATGGAAAAAAATTACTCAGGTTTAATAATCCTTCAACAACCATAACCGGCAATTCAAAATTATTACCGCACATAGTATCCTTAGAAACTGGAGAATTTAATTTAATACAAGAAGTAGCCATGAATAAATCATGATTAATTTTTTGACAAAAGAAATCTCTTTCTGATTTATTTTGCCGATCTCGAAGCAGAATCCTGTGCAACATATTGACTTTAGCAATACGGAATCCAACAAACGAAATTGCCCTTCCACACAATAGAAAATGGAGGCTGTCAGAATCTTCAAATCGAAAGTCCAATGGAAAACCGGGATTAAGTCCATTCAATATTTCAGGTGTTAATCTGACATAAAAACCATCTCCTATTCCAGATTTTATTAAAGTAGGTTCTGAGCAATTTACCAATTCAGTTTTTTCTATGTATGGTTCAACCTGAAGATTATTGAAATGGTAATTTGTATTTTTATCCGCATCAAATAGGTCCAGCTCAGCACTCCAATTATCAAAGTTTACCGGAGTAGTGAGGAAAAAAACCAATGAATCAAAACTCGAATTGAGTTTATCGACAATTACTTTACCAAAATATTCATTGCACACAGTATCACCAGTTATAAAGTGGTCCTTTCTAATTCTTGAAGTATCCAAATTTCCTGAAGGATCTTTCAAGCGATCATTGTTGATGTCCGCGTCACCAAATGAAGAGCGATAGGCCTCAGAAGTAAATCTAACATATCCCGGTACTTCATATTTCAAAATTTCCGTTGGATTGCAATCGAAATTTACACTGTATTTTTTTATTCCTGATTTGGGACCACATTCACCTAAAGAATCAGGACAGGATATTTGTGCTGCTGTACATATTTCTGCAGACAGACTACTCGAAATAAGTTGTCCAACTTCACAGGATGAGACAAACTTTACTTTGGTGAAGACTAGATTTGTGTCAATACATGGAGAATTACAATCAATCTTAATAGCCATTTTAATGGTTGTATCTGCTATTGAAAATGGCGCTTTGTAAATTAATTTTATACCCAATCCTTTGGATCGTATAATTTCAAATGATTCAGGTTTTTTATTGTTGAGTAAAAAAATACTGTCTGCCAATTCAAAGGGACATGGAAGTTCTATATAGACATAGAGATTTTCATTTGTTAAATTCTTTGGATAATTGAGATAATGAATCAAATTGTATATTTTATTGGAAACAATATTGTGTTCATTACCTTCAATAAAACTTACTATATCAACACTTCCCGGCGATTTAAATTGAAATGGAACCGCTCTGTTTATCAGCTCCACAAGGCTGTTTGGAACACATTGACTTGAATATCTATAACTGTAGTACCAACTGAGATCTGTTATACCACTTGCCGGCATTGATTCACAACTTACAAATTTGAAAAATATTTTTACACTTTGATTAAGGTCTAATCTTTTTATTTTTACAATGATTGAATAAAATAAATTCTGGCCCATACAGGTCGTATTCGATTCCTTAAAGTATATCGTGTCAATCTCTACATTGCCAATTATGGTTATGCTATCTTTAATAAAACCTGAATTAGTTGGTGTGTTGATATTGGTACGGAATTCCAATTCGATGTCTTCCGCAATTTTTTGTCCGATATTACTAATCATCAAGGATTGTGTAGCTCCATCGATTTGACAAATACATTTTGGACTTAATGGATTCTCACTAAAGCTAAGATTAGCCCGTTTGTCAGAACTAATAAAAGCAACGATAGCGGTTTCATTATTTTCCTGGCACGATTCTCCATTACATCCCCAGTTAACTTTAAAATTGCTGCTAAACTTAGAAGGAAGACAATCGAGTGAGGAAATTTCCTCTTCTATGATGATCATCTCATTTTCTTCAAACAAACTGTCATGATCTCCAATATTTACAAAATCTTTTGGTCCTAAAAATAATTTTAATAAATTATTATTTTCGATGATTACGGTTCTACCTTGCGTTTTAATTTGTGCCGGTCCATGTTGATCTTCAAAAAAGAAACTGTCACATGATCCGAGTCTTGAATTCGTGATTTTAATTATTCTTTTACCAATAGTTCCCAGGGGAATATCCTGATCTACTACTTCCGAAATAATAAGAAAAGGAGTCATCAAAGTATAAGGTGGACTAGTAAGTAAGGAATCTTTTGTCTGATTATAACTTAGTATTATTTTATTTTGAAAACTAATTCCTTTTTCAAGTTGATCGAATGCAAGACAATTTGCTTCAATGCGAAATTCAATTCGCAATTTCTGTTTTGATTTAATTCCTGAAATACTAAATATCGGATGACTTAGAATTAAAATATTGAATTCCGTCGCACCGAACACTGAAGAAGGAAAATAATTTATGCCGGAAGGAAGATCAAGTTCAATTTGTATATTTTGATAATCAATGGGATCTGTATTTTCTAAAAATACAACAAATTCATCTGAAGAACAGATGTTGAGTTGTGAAGGATTGAGGTAGCTAATCTTAACACCCTGTGCAAAGGTATTGGCACCGTAGAGAAATAGGAATGTTAGTAAACTGCGACAAAAGTGTTTACTCTTTATCATAAGGTTGTTCCCAATTTTGTTATAAATATAACTCAGCTATTGGAAAGTAACAAATTGAACTAAAAATTTACTAAAATAGAAATTTAAATTTGAAATTTGTAGAAACGAAAAATCAAGGGTGTTTACCTATATAGTCAATAGGATTTAGGCCTATTACGAATGATTTGGAACCATTCAATAGTTTCATAAATAGAACAATTGTATTGGTCTATTTATAAAATAATAAAGAAACAGCTCGCAATTATTTCTTCACCTTGTCCACTACAGCCTTGAAAGTAGCTGGGTGATGCAGTGCAAGATCAGCTAATACCTTACGGTTCAAGGAGATATTATTTTTTGTTAGAGCGTCGATAAGTCTGGAATAGCTCATTCCAAGAGGTCTAACTGCTGCATTTATTCTTACTATCCATAATCTTCTGAAAGCTCTTTTCTTCTGCTTACGGTGAATAAAAGCGTACTTCATTGCTCTTTCAAGAGCATTCTTGGCTACGGTATAAACTTTGGATCTTCCGCTGAAAAAACCTCTAGCGGCTTTAAGGATCTTTTTTCTTCGAGCTTTGGAAGCTACGGCGTTGACTGAACGAGGCATATTGTATAATTTAAGGCACGGGGGGCTTGAAAATCAAGCACTTAACCACCGAACCGGTTAAATAATTAAGTTCTAGAATATTCCTAATAATTTCTTTAGCCTGGCTTGCTCCACTGGGTGAGCAACCACATTAGATCTATGACGACGCTTAGCCTTTTTGCTCTTGTTGCGCATTAAGTGGGAAGTGTTCGCCTGATAGGTCTTAACCAACCCTGAAGCAGTGATCTTCGTACGCTTCTTAGTTCCGGAATGTGTCTTTACCTTTGGCATAATTAATTTTTAGAGGGTGCAAAGATATAAATAGTAGTGAAAATGGATAACTATTTGTGACTAATTTTTAGCAACTCCTTTTTTAGGGCTCATAACGACAAACATTCGCTTGCCTTCCAACTTTGGAAGCTCTTCGGCAACTCCAAAATCCTCCAATTCTTTTATAAACCTAAGGAGAATCAGTTCACCCCTGTCTTTGAATACGATAGCTCTACCACGAAACTGCACATAAGCCTTAACTTTTGCTCCCTCTTCAAAGAACTTAACGGCATGTTTAATTTTGAATTCAAAATCGTGGTCATCTGTATTGGGACCAAATCGGATAACCTTAATAATTACTTTAGCCGTTTTGGACTTGATTTCCTTTTCTTTCTTACGTTTATTATATAAGAACTTGTTATAATCTGTGATTTTACACACCGGAGGATCCGCTTTGCCACTTATCTCTATCAAATCCATACCTAATTCAAAGGCCCATTTGATACATACGGTGGTGTCATAAACTCCTGGCTCTATGGTTTTTCCTGCAACTTCACTAATTGCTTCAAAGTCCTCACCGGTAAGTCTTACTGTGTAATTCTTAATTTGTTCATTAAGCCTGAACTGGCCTTGTTTTTGGTATGCCAAATGATTTTAGTTTATTTAATAATAATTGGATTTCTGCGCAAATGTAAATAAAGATTAGAAGCCTAGGATTTTTTTGCACTTTTAGTCTGTATAGTTGCAGCAATTAATATCGAATCTTTCTCTTTATTCAAGAGTGCACTCAATTTTGTTCCCGGTTCCGGCGATTCAGACAGTATGTATTCTGCCAATGGATCTTCCAGATATTTTTGAACGGCTCTGTGTAGTGGTCTTGCACCGAATTGAGGATCATATCCTTTCTCGGCAAGGAATTCTTTAGCTTCAGCACTTATTGTAAAATCAATATTCATCTGTTCAATACGCTTCAATAAAGCAGCTACAACCAGATCTATTATCTTGAAAATCTGCTCTTTATCTAAAGAATTGAAAATCACAACGTCATCAATACGATTGAGGAATTCCGGTGAAAAAGTCTTTTTTAGGGCATTTTTTATAACCATTTTGGCATCGTCATCTGCAGATTCTGTTCTTGCCTTAGTACTAAAACCTACTCCCTGACCAAAGTCCTTAAGTTGTCTTGCACCAATATTAGAGGTCATTATTAGAATAGTATTCTTAAAATCAACCTTCCTTCCCAAGCCATCTGTTAAAGTTCCTTCATCCAGAACTTGCAACAATATATTATAGACATCCGGATGAGCTTTTTCAATCTCATCCAATAAAATTACACTATAAGGTTTGCGTCTTACTTTCTCTGTCAGCTGACCGCCTTCTTCATATCCAACATAACCCGGAGGAGCGCCAATTAGTCTTGAAACGGTAAACTTCTCCATGTATTCACTCATGTCTAATCGAATGAGGGAATCTTCTGATTCAAAGAGCAATCTTGAAATTGCCTTGGCCATTTCTGTCTTTCCTACGCCTGTTGGTCCAAGAAAGATGAAGGTTCCAATTGGCTTTCTAGGGTCTTTTAGGCCTACTCTATTTCTTTGAATTGCTTTTGCAATTTTTGATGCAGCTTCATCCTGACCAATGACGACATTCTTTAGTTCATCAGCCATATGAATAAGTTTCTTAGTCTCGCTTTGCGCTACTTTTTTGACTGGAATTCCGGTCATCATAGAAACTACTTCTGCAATATCGTCCTCATTTACAGGAAACCTTTTTGTTTTGGATTCATCATCCCAATCCTGCTTTGAAGTTTCAAGTTTTTTCTGCAATTTAGATTCGAGATCCCTTAAATCAGCTGCTTTTTCATATTGTTGACTTTTAACAGCAAGATTTTTTTGTTCTCTTACTGAATCGATCTGTCTTTCAATATCTTCAATATGTTTTGGAACGTGAATGTTATTTAAATGAACCCTTGCGCCTACTTCATCCAATACATCAATAGCTTTATCCGGTAAGAATCGGTCGGTTACATAACGATCACTCAATTTAACACAGGCCTGTATTGCAGCATCGGAATAACTTACGGAGTGAAATTCTTCGTATTTAGACTTTATGTTGTTTAGAATTTGAATGGCGTCTTCAACGCTGGATGGGTTAATCATAACCTTTTGAAATCTACGATCCAGAGCACCATCTTTTTCGATGTGTTGACGATATTCGTCTAGGGTTGAAGCACCAATACATTGTAATTCTCCTCTTGCCAGTGCAGGTTTAAAAATATTGGAAGCATCCAACGAACCTGTAGCGCCTCCTGCACCAATTATGGTATGAATTTCATCTATGAACAAGATCACATCTCTGGATTTCTCCAACTCATTCATTATGGCTTTTATTCTTTCTTCAAATTGACCTCTATATTTGGTTCCTGCCACTAATGCAGCGAGATCAAGCATTACAATTCGCTTATTAAAGAGTATTCGTGATACTCTTTTTTGCATTATTCTCAAGGCAAGGCCTTCAACAATTGCAGTTTTACCTACACCCGGTTCTCCTATTAATATCGGATTGTTCTTCTTTCTTCTACTTAGTATTTGAGATACTCTTTCAATTTCGCTTTCTCTTCCTACTATAGGATCTAATTTGCCTTCTTCTGCAAGTCGGGTAATATCTCTACCATAGTTATCCAGAACCGGGGTTGTGGATTTGGTATTGGATTTCTTAGAAAATGGATTTGAAGCTTGTTCTTCTTCAAAAGATTCTGAATCGCTTGAAGATTGAATGTCTGGAAACTCCTCCATACTACCCTGATTTGATTGCTGACTTAAATAATCTAATTCTGACTTGAAAGTTTCATAATCTACATTGTATTCCTCAAGAATTGAACTTGCCAGATTATCGTGATGTTTCATAATTGAAAGCAAAAGGTGCTCTGGAAAGATTTCCTCTTCTTTGGATATTTTTGCCTCTAAGTAGGTGAATTTCAGTACTTTTTCAGCTTGTTTATTGAGTGGCAGATTGCCCACTTGAAAATTTGCCCCATCTCCTTTTCGGACAGGTATAGACTCTTCAATGCTGGTTTTCAGCTGTTTGAGGTTAACCTTTAAAGATTTAAGCACATTTACAGCAAGACATTCTTTTTCAGTAAGCATACCCAAGAGGATGTGCTCTGTCCCAATGTAATCATGGTTGAGTCTCAACGCCTCATCCCTGCTGTTCGCAAGTACTTTTTTGACCTTAGAGGAAAACCTTTTATTCATTCTATTATTGATAAGATTTAAATTTTTTAAGGACCTTACTAAATTCTAATTACGCTTTTCTTCCACTAATTAATGCTTATCCTACAGCGAATGTTCAATATAAGTTTGTGCTTTATTACTTTTGCTCTCCCAAAAATACAGTAATTTTTAAAATCTTTGGGTAAAAATATTCTTAACAATTTATTAAATAATTGAATTTCAATACTATATAAATAAATTAACATCTTAATATCATATGAAATACGAAATAGACAAACAGGAACGATACAGTATATTTAGCTTAGAGGAGCCAATTCTCAATTCAATAATTGCCCCTAATCTGAAGTCCGAATTCGTTTTTCTAAGAAATGAAGGTGTCAAAAATCTAATATTTGATCTCGACAAAGTCGATTATATAGATTCTTCAGGGCTAAGCTCAATACTTACAGCAAACAGGCTATGGAAGAATTATGGCTCATTTGTTCTGACCAACATCAGAAGCGAATCCATAAAAAAGCTCATAGAAATCTCTAAGCTGGAAACCATCTTGACCCTCATTCCTACCCTTCAAGAATCCATTGATTATGTATTTATGGAAGAAATTGAGAGAGGATTGGATGGGGAAGAAGAATAGTCAGACTTTCGAATTGCTGATTCTGGGAAGTTCTTCGGCAACACCTTCTCAGAACAGACATCCCAGTGCACAATTGCTCAATATTCAGGAGCAATTATTTCTGATAGATTGTGGTGAAGCAACTCAATTGAGGTTGTTCAATCACAAGATTAAGTGGAATAATCTCAGTCATATATTTATTACTCATCTTCATGGTGACCATGTATTTGGTTTACCAGGACTATTGAACACCATGGGATTGTATGGGCGAAGTCAAAAACTGATCTTAGTGGGACCAACCGGTATAAAAGAATTTGTAGAGACGATTCTAAGATTAAGTCATTCACATTGTCAGTTTGAAATTGACATTCATGAATTAGAACACACACAATCGAGTACTGTGCTTCAGGAAGAAGGATTGGAGATTGTGGCTTTCCCTTTGGATCACCGAGTTCCTTGTTTAGGGTATGTTTTCAGATTTGAAAATGAAAGTAAAAATTTTATCCCTGAAAAATTATCTAAATTTGAATTGAACTTTTCGGATTTAAGAAAATTAAAACGCGGCGAAAAGGTCTTGTTAAAAAATGGAACATTCCTATCTCCTGAAGAAGTCATAGAAAATACAAAGACTAAAAAATCTTTTGCTTATTGCAGTGACACTAAATACAATGAATCCATTCTACCTTTTATTCATGAAGTAGATTTATTGTATCACGAGACAACTTACCGACATGATCTTCTAGAAAAGGCCATAGAAATGGGACATTCTACTTCCATTCAAGCCGCAACAATGGCGAAAAAAGCAAATGTAGGAACATTAGTAACAGGCCATTATTCTTCGAGATACAGCAACTTGCAAGAGATAGTTGAAGAATGTCAAACTGTATTTCCTAATACGACATTGGGGAAGGAAGATCTCAGGATAAAGATTTAGGAAAACTAGATTTGTAAAACGGTTTGACGTACAGTATCTATTTATAAACGACTACTATCAAGCTTGCGTTCATTGTCTGAACTTTGATTTAGTTGATTATATGACAAACTATGATTTAAAAGAATTACAAATTCTAGACGTATTGCATCGCAGTTTATTGTCTGAACTTTGATTTGAATGATTTTTTGATTAACTATGATTTACCTAGAAATACAAATTCTATAAATATTAAATCGATTTGCAAACTGCGACGATCTGGAGGAATAACAACTATGGGAAATTTGCGTTATGTAATTTCTATAGATAGATCACTTATTAATGAATAACTTTATTCTATTTGTATGATCTCAGGTTTCTACTTTATGGCTAGAATTTCTTTAAAAACCAGCGAAATGCTGAAAATATAGATCTTCAATTTGAAAACTATAAGACAAATCTTCTATGAAAAAACTAACAGTTTTACTTATTGCATTATCAGTAGCTTACATCAATTCAGCCATCTCTCAGTGGACGCAAACCAATGGGCCCTATGGTGGTAGTTTTGGTGAGATCAATGCCCTGAATAACAAAATCATTATCAACTATGGGAATTATATATTCCATTCTCAAGATGATGGAAAAAGTTGGCATGATATTACAAAAGGACTTCCATCCAGTCCCAATGCTCCTGCCTATTATTCAGTATCCCTAGATGATGAATATTATTATGTGGTAAGCAAAGATTCTGGACTTTACAAATCAAGAGACAATGGATTACACTGGTCGCCTTCTAACAATGGATCTCTCAAAAACGGAGCCTTATATGTCGATCCCAACAATAACATTATCCTTATTACAGCGGGAACGGATAGGATCTATTACTCTTACGATAAAGGAGACATCTGGAAGGAAATAATAATACAACCAAAATTATCTGTGATTGGTAATCTATATTACAGTGACGGAATTATATACGTAGGAAGCTGGAGAGATTCCTTATATAAGACCAATGATTTTGGAATGACTTGGTCAAAAGTGTTATTTCCAGATTCATCTGATTATAGAGTGAAGATATTGAATTCTAATAAAAATATATTATTGGCAGCTTCTGCACTTCATCTGTATATCTCCTTGGATTGGGGTGATTCCTGGAAGAAAATACTAAATACTAAATTTTCAGGAAGTTATTATTCTGCAGCTATTTCTGATAATAATATTTTCTTATCTATACAAAATAGTGGGATTTGGATCTCAAACGATTTAGGAAATAGTTGGACAAGGCAACTCAACGGATTGCCTGTACATGTTCAAGCTAACTATATGTGTTTTCAAAATAATAAGCTTTATGCAACAATAGATGGAAGTGGTGTCTATATAAGTGGAGATGAGGGTAAAACTTGGGATTGCAAAAGCGATGGGCTGATTTATAAAAGAGTTAATACACTGCACAATGTCGAAGGCAAACTTATCGCAGGTGCTGGCTCATCAGGTAACTTTATCTATGATTCCAAAAATGACAAATGGAGTAGAATAAAATTTATAAATGACTCTCTATATATTAATGCGAAAACAAAAATAAACGACAGCTTGATTATCGCTACCAACCAAGGTGTATTTATTTCGGGAGATGCAGGGTTGAACTGGATTAATCGAAATTCCGGATTGAATAACCTTAATATTATTGACATAAAGTCAAACAAAAATACGCTTTATTGCTGTTCTTATAGTCAAGTTTATAAATCTATTGACAATGGAAATAGCTGGAAGGTTATTTCTCCAACTACTTGCTGCTTTAATCAACTTGCAGTTTTGGATAGCTTGGTTTTTGCTCTTGGAGGAATAGATGAAAAGTGGGTTTTTATTTTAGACAACCCCTCTAAATATCAAATAGTTAATTCTACGCTCTCAAACACAAACATTAAAAATGCAATAATTAATTACAAAAACAAATTATATCTGGGTGCTAAGGATGGTCTATATTCAATTGAAAAGTTGAATAACAACTGGCAGGTTAATTTAATAAATTCGGATATTAAAAATATCTATAATTTATGGGAAAATGGCAAGTTATTGTTTACAGGTACAAATCATAAACTTTATGTCACAAACGATGTAAATTCATGGGAGGATATTAGTGGAGAGATAAATGAAACCTTTATAACGTGTATGGAATTTGATGAAAACAAGATATTTGTTGGCACTGCTAATCCAGGTATTGAAGGGAAAGGAGTTTGGTATCGAGATATAAGCAATTTGAATTCTTTAATAGAACCAACTGTTTCCAAATTTAGTATTTACCCTAACCCATCCAATAACTTAATACATTTTGGATCTTTGGATTATTCCGGAAGTTATTTCCTCCAATGTATCCGTACAACTAAGTACCACTTGACATCAATAGTGAGGTGATTTAGCT
>JBDTWI010000062.1:0-14854 GCA_040006775.1 Saprospiraceae bacterium | reverse complement strand
TGCAACATAGTATTCATTGTTCGTCCTACGGACGCAACGAATACTTAGCTGTTATGCGCATTGTCAATTTCTATGAGCATAACATATCGATTCACTCATGGCGTACATATGTGCAATACTATATTTAAGATATCCTTTACTTGAATGTTCATAACTATCCAAATTTATTAACAGATTGAATCTTAATCCAAAGCTAATCTATATTTTTCAAAAACGAGCAAATACAAGCGTTTTTTCTGATTTAAAAAGCTTTTAGCTTAAAGGAGCATAGATTTTAGTCGTTTTGATGCGGGAATGATTCAAGAGAAATTGAATGAGTCTGAGATTTATAAATGATCCAATTGAGCTACTGTGAAGCTTCTTTTGAATAGTAGTTACATAATCAATATTCAATTCTTTAAGCTACTTCGATACTCTTTACTTGTGTAAAGTATTGATTTTTTACCGTCAGTTATACGATAATTAATGAATTCTTTAACAATAAGCTTGCTTTGATGATTATATTCGAATATTGACTTATTTTGTATAACCCAGTTGTCATTGATCCATTCAAAATCAACTTGTTCAATTAGTTGATTTTTTTCATTGTAAATGAATTGTTTTTTATTTTTATTGGTTAAAACATTATTTTTCGAAAATTGAGAAGTCCATTCCAAAGTTGAATCAACAGCATTGTATTGTACGTGGGTCATTAAACTGTTTATCCAAGAGTTTCCTTCCCAAGAATAATTTTTTTGACCAATTATTTTATGAGTTGCTGAATATTCTGTAATCAATTTGAATTTATTAGTCCATTTTCCATTGAAATATTCCTGTTCTAGTTCTTCAATGATCCTATTGTTCTTGTTATATTCAAATTTTCTTTTCGATGTGGGCTTCCAGTGATGCTTATTTTTATTGTAAAATATTTGTTCCACAATTCTATCTGACTCATCATAGACATATTCAGATTTGTGTTTACCTTTTTCTTCATTAATATTCCATTTAGAAATATTATTATGTAATTTATTATTTTTAAAATAGTTAGATCTGGTCTGACTTATTGTTATCCATTTGTTCTTTTTCCATTCTTTGTTTATATACTTTATTTGATTGCCTTTGGTGTCAAATCTTGATATGCTTTGAAATTTATTTTTCCAATTGTTATCAAACCATTCTTGATTCAAGGATTCAATTTCATTGTTACGGACATCATATTTGAGTATTCTTCTTTCAGATTGTTCTGGAATTGAATCGACCGATTTTATTTTATAAAAATATTCTTCTGTAATATTGTTTCTAAAGTCAAATTGAGAAATTATTAGTAGATATGGATTTTTAGCATTGGAGTCAGCAGTAGTTGAAAAGCAATAGGTACTATCAGTGTGGGCCTGTGAATGAAGCATGACGGAAAATCCAAGATTGAGTAGTGAATTGAATAGAAATTTCAAGCGAATTATTTTATTAAGTTAGGCATCTAAGTTATCAATTATTTGCAAATATTTATTTGATTAAAATAATTAGAAAAATTAAATACTCCTATTAAATTTTTATGACACATAAAATTTGTATTTTCTTTTTGGAATTTGCATAATTATTTTACAGAATTTGGATTGTTTAAAGAATGAAATATATTCTATTAATCTATTGAGCAAATTTGTAGACACTTTACTCAAATTTTATTTTGCATTTATAAATTTTACTTAATCCGTTTTCGCCTTCCGAAATATAGGTTTGATATTCTTTAGTGTTCTTAAACTGCTTCGGTAGAAGATTGCTCCTTCTGCTTGTGAAATATAGTGTATTGTTTTGTTGGTCATAAAATGGACAGTATTCCATATATTTGGTATTAATCAAATTTCCTAAATTGTCTGCAATGCTCCATGCACCTTTTTCGTCTTTTTTAGATATATATAGATCTCCACTGCCCAGACCATCTTTTGTATTGTAACGAGTATATATAAGAAACGTTTCATTATTAGAAATGTATGCATTAAATTCATAACCTTCTGAATTTATACTTTTGTCCAGTAATATTGGTTTAGAATATCCTGTCTCGTTCCATTTGCAAAAATAAATGTCATCTTTCCCTAATCCTGACTTTGAATCCATTGTAAAATACAAATTGTTATTATCCGAAAGTGTTGGGTAAAATTCATCATTTTCAGAGTTTACCTGGCTGCCAATATTAATTGGCTCAGACCATTTGCTTTTGATATTTTTTCTTTCTACATACCAAATGTCAAAATCACTTTTAAGAGTTCCTGTATCGGTCTTAGGTCTGTCAGAGGCAAAATAAAGTATTTTGCCATCTTTTGATAAAAAGGGTTCTAAATAAGTATATTTATCGCAAAATGAAGCTAAAACTGGCTTGCTCCATTTTTTATTCTTTACACAAACAATTTGTGATAGATCTTGATTAGGACTTTGTATACTGAAATAGGCTTCTTTTCCATCCGCTGAGACGCAGAAATCTCTTATGTTTTGAAATTTATTTAATTCTGGACTAACAAGACTTACATCTTGTCCAAATAATGATTTGGAAATCAAAATCATTATTGAAAAGATTATTTTAATTCTCATAGTTTTGTTTAAAATTGTCTTCTATTTATAAAAGTGTTTCTCCTCCAAAATTTCTATGAACAAATGTTCTTTAATTTCGGAAATGATCAATACAGACTTATTGTATTTTTTATAGTAGCAATTTAATAATTCACTATTAGACTACTTATTAATTTCATTGCTTTGAGAATTATTTTTTAATACATAAATTGCCCAAGCTGCTACAGTAATATTTATCATTAGTTGCCCTAGGAAATCGATCGCACCTTCAATTTCTGTAAGTTTATGATTTGTAAAATACAAAATATTTTCAATCAGCCAAGGTATTGTTGAAAGCATACCAAAAATATTTAACCATTTAGGAAAGTTGCTATAAAGTGCTATCAGTAACATGCTGGGAATAAGTAAAAATAGACTTGCTGAGAAAAGCTTATATACTTCATCTAAGTTTTCTTTTGAAGGTTCAGGTGAAATTACATACAACACAAATATTATACCTTGTGTAATTGCCATCATTGTAAATCCAATAGAAGCCAACGTTTGCTTTTCCTCTGCAAGTTTAATTCCTAGTGCTGTACACCCTAAAATAACAAATGCGGTTTGTAAATGCCCAAACACAAGACCAAGCTTATTTATTTTAGGTGGATCTACTGAGAAATCGGGGGGAAAAAACCATCCAATAATTGCTGCTACAACTGATGTTAACAAGCTTGTGGCAATAAGAATTCGTAGATGTTTATCTTTGTTTTCTTCTGATAGATACATATTAAATTGATTTTGATGGTTTAATTACTATAATTCAGAATTGTGGTAATTAAATACAAAACTAACCATCATTCTGGTGGATTATAGAATCTTTATTTCGACTAAACCTTTGTCATTGTTTTTATTAAAGATGCTGCCCAGCCGTATATATTATTAGCAATAACAGATTGTCTCATTTTTTTCATCCTATTATATTGTTCATCGGGACTCATTTCTAATGCAAATTTTATCGCATCAGCTGATTTTTCAATATCATAAGGATTCACAATAATGGCACCCTTCAATTCATTAGCTGCACCTGCAAAGCGACTAAGAATTAATACACCGTAATTATTAGTTCGAGTGGCAATATATTCTTTTGCTACAAGATTCATTCCATCATGAAGAGATGTGACCATGCAGATATTTGCAGAAGAGTAATATGGATTTATTTCTTGATGGCTATGGTGGCGTTTTAATAAAAGAATTGGTTTCCAGTTTTTTGTTTTATAACGCCAGTTAATTCTATTGGATTCATTTTCAACTGAATTTACAGTATCTGCATAACTTTTTAATAATGTTCGACTTGGCGCGCCAATTTGAACAAAGGTGAATTTACCCACATACTCTGGATTTTTTTCGAGGAAACGTTCTACTGCCAAAAATTTTTCCACAATTCCCTTAGTGTAATCAATACGGTCGACACCAATGCCTATGTATTGAGCTGTAATTCCCTGTTCACTCAAAAGTTGTTCTGCTTTGGTTGGTGAAAAATTACTTTCAATCTCTTTAGTTGTAATATCAATGCTAATTGGGAAGGGCTTGACAAGAGTTGCATGTCCTTTTATGTTAACTGAAAAGTTATCCCAGGTTACCCTAGATTCAAGGGAATAATTTACTGTTTCGAGAAAATGATTGCAATGATATTGTGTGTGAAAGCCAATCAAGTCAGCACCGAGCATTCCCAATAGAATATCTTTTTGCCAAGGACAGATACCGAATGATTCAGGGTTAGGCCATGGAATGTGCCAAAAGATAGCAACTTTTGCATTTGGTTTTGCTTTTTTAATAAGTTCAGGGAGCAGTGCAAAGTGATAATCCTGAATAAGGATCAAAGGATCATCTTCGCCAGTAGTTTCTTCCAGAACTGCATTGGCAAAATACTGATTTACCTTTTTGTAATATTCCCAGTCTTCCTTCCTGAAAACAGGCCGAGTATGTGCAATATGACAAAGAGGCCATAAGCCTTCATTCGAAAAACCGTAATAATAGTGGTCTTCTTCCTCTTTTGTAAGCCATAATCTTCGCAAAGTATATTTTGGTGCATCAGGTGGAACTTGTATTTGATCTTTTTTATCAACCGTTTCTCTATCCGCATCACCGCTTCCTGAGGCAATCCACAATCCACCGCAAGCTTTCAGAATTGGTTCCATGGCTGTAATCATTCCACTTGCTGGAACTATACATTTAATTTCTTTTCCTTCATGTATATGCATATACGGTTCGCGGTTAGAAACTACAATCAGTTTTTTGCCACCAATTAGGTTTTCTACTTCTACTTTAAGACGGTCGGCAGTCCATACTGATTCTCCGATACTTCTTAGGCGGGCTTCTTCTTCCGCGCTTGACTTGGCATCATGCATGGCTCTTGCAATTTGCATAACTTCTTTGTACAATGGCTCTAGAAATTTTGTTGGAGGTATTTTGTTTAGTTTTTCTATATTTCCTACTCTCGCTGCTTTTACCCAATCAACAATTTTATTAATCGGATTGAAAATTCCTAAACGAATAATGACAAGTGTAACCATACTAACTAGCAAGGTTTGCATAAACCAACGGATAAAATTGCGAAACCAGATACTGCGGATGATGTTGTTGATATAAGAAGAGTCGCTGTAAAAGACAATGGCACTATTGGCAATTGTAGCGTTGCTGAAAGGTTTAATGTATTGAAATATTTCCCTTTTTTCAGTTTGGAAGTAATTTGAAATTGTAGTATCGGCAGCAAGTGCTATTGATATGTAATCATTGGAATACCCTAAGTATTGCATGGCATTACTTCCTAGCGCTAATAAACTATCAGGGTTATAATAAATCAAAATGCCAAGTAATCCGTATCGCTTGTTTATACTGTCGGCAAAACTTTCCAGACGACTTTGGTTTAATTGTTTTATTTCAATCAGCTTACTGTCGTAAAAAATTTCTGCAAAACGTGCGGTCCTTTCTTCTAACTCAACTCTTAGTTTATCACGTTCACTGTCTATTTGAAAAAAAGTAAAGCCAATGGCTACTAAGCCTACAGCAAAAATGATAGAAATAATAATTGTAATATTCAGTCGCATAATTTATCGGATATAGTTTTTATTCACCAAGCTCTTCAATAAGACGCACAAAAACCGCATTAGTCCAACCGAAGCCACTTTGCGTGGGGTATCTGTCAGCATTATTTCTCCCTACTTTACATTTTACCACATCATATTTTTCCCAGAGTTTACCGGTCTTCTTGAAAATGCTTGTATTGAGGTCAAGCCATTTTTTAGCAATTCGTTTGGCATCTTCTTTAAATCCATAGTTGAGCAATCCCTTTACTACAATCCAGTGCTGAGGTGCCCATCCGTTCGGATAATCGTGCTGCTTAAATTCATCAGAAAGCGATTGTGATTGTGTATTCACCAGTCCACCATTGTATTCAAACTCTATTAAGCTGTCACGAACTTTTGTGGCTTGACTGAGTGTTGCTAAATTAGCCCAAAGTGGATAAAAGCCAGCGACGGAATAAAAGCTACTTTGTTTTTTCAATTTGAAATTGTAATCGAAAAAGAATCCTTTCTTTTCATTCCACATTAACTGAACAATCGTCTGACGCCTTTTTTCAGCACTTTTCAAGTAAATATTCTCCTTTCTTCTGTTATCACACAATTGGTAAATTCTGGCAATGTCAGTTTCGTATTTGTAAAGGCACACATTAAGATCTATAGGTAAATAATCAAGACAATGATTATGAAACCTCGAAGTCATATCCCATCCTGATTCGTGTTCAGCACCTAAATGTGTGATGTAATGATCGCAATATCTTGACAGGTCTTTAAATACAATATGTTTCTCAGTTAATGTCGGATTCATCCAATAACTTTTCAGTTCTGCTTCTGCTGTAAGCACCATTTTCTGAAGCCACTTTTTATTAGATTTACTCTCATATACTTCAAGTAACATAGAGGTAAAGAAAGGAATTTGCGATATGCCTATATTGTAATACCTGTTTCGCATGGGTATAATCTTAAACCGTTCGAATAAGTAGTGAAAATTTTCAACCATTCCTTTAGCTAATTCTGTTCGATCGCATTTCACTAGTCCAACTATAGTAAAGTAAGTATCCCAATAGAACTGGTCTTTTTTATAAATACCCTTGCTTGGCACCACAAATTTGTGGGGTAAACCTAAATGAATGAATTGATCTTTAGGATGATAACAAGTTATCTCCTTCCAATATTTTTCAATATAACCTAGGCACTTTTTGTAATCTTGTTTTTTAATAGTTGTTATCATTAAATAATTAAGTTTTAATCTATGTAAGAAAAACTGATGATAGAGCTATATTTTGATTTCATTGATTGACTGTATAATTATGAAAGGAAAAGATTAAACAATTTAAGAACTTCTAAGGGAGAAGATAGTTTTTGTTTTGCCAATGTTTCTCCTTCACCTACTTTTATAGTATATGCATTTTCGTAATTCTTTAACTCTTGAAACATTTCTTCATCTGTAACATCATCGCCAATTGCTAAAATAAAATCATATGAATTTTGAGAAACTATTTGCCTAACTGCAATGCCCTTGCCAGTTTCTTTACTCATTACTTCCAACACTTTATTTCCATCTAATACTTTCAGTTGGTATTTGATGAGCAATAATTCCAATTTTTGAAGCAGTTCTTCTTTTTGTTCAAGATCTTTTTCGAGACTTCGGTAATGCCAAGCAACCGTTGAAGATTTTTCTTCAACAAACGTACCTGGCAACAAAATGGTTATGCTGTTAAAGAGCTCAATCACTTCTGCTTTCCAAATGCTTTGATCATCAATTTTGCAAATCCAATTATTGTTTTTCTTCATTGCCGCTCCATGTTCAGCAATTATTTCTAGCTCGATGTTTCCCAAAAAGTTTTCAATATCTTTTTTCGTTCTCCCTGTAATGACAATAACTTTTGTATGAGCTTGTTGGCTCAGATTATTAAGAGCATCTAAAAGGATTGGCGTCGGAATTGCTTTATCAGGGGTCTGAGCAAGATTGACTAAAGTTCCATCATAGTCAAGAAAAACTAAGCGATTTCTAGCGCTTTTGAATTTTTCAACAATATCGAAAATTGCCATTTTTCTAACTTAATCTTTTATAAATATCAAAGATAACTTTTTGAATGTTGAGTTGATATTAAAAATTTGTATTTGAGCATATCAAAAGCAAATGATTTGCAAGTTAAGGCTTGGCTAGTAGTTTGAATTAAACTCTGTTGAGTTTGCAAAGAATGGTTTAAAGCCTTAAGGGATCTTTAAAATGTCATTTATCCTTCAAACTAAGAAGTAACGTAAACCAAATAAGATTTCGAAAAGTTCATACATTAGTTACTTTTTCAGAATAAATGAGTATTTATTTTGTAAAAATTTGAAAATATTTAATGTGACAGAAAATGATGCGAATTTAGAAATTAAATAAATAATTTATTTAATTCTGAACTAACAATACTTACATTTTGTCCAAATAATGATTTTGTAATCAAGATCAGTAGTAAAAAGGTTGTTTTCATTCCGATAGTAATTTTATAAAAATGGAAAAATAATTATTTAATTGTTATTCTTATTTGCTAATAAAGATTTCCACTTAATATTCATCAAAACGTAAAACATTTAAAATCTGATATCTTATGTCAGACTTGAAAGTGTATTAATTCTTCAGTCCATTATTCATTTTATTCTAAATCGCAGTGTAATTCCGTTCTCAATTAAAGTCTTTGCATCTGAATTATAATAGTACAAAGTAAATTTATTTGGTGTAAATCTTACATAAGGCTCGATTCCTAAAATTACTTTTTTACTCATCTGAATCTCCATTCCGACAAATATTCCTAGTGAATAAAATGATTCGTCTACAATATTTTTAGCGTGAGTTAATTCTTGATCATTTATTTTTTCATGTAAAAATTTCGCTTTTGTTTTAGTGTCTAATTCTATATTTAGGATACCTCCAAAGCCAATCAAATAATTAATTCTTTCTTTTTTTGACTTGAATTTGTAACCAAAGTCAATAGGTATTCCAAAAGATGTAGTTGTAATGTCATTTTGAAGACTTGATTTAGTGCCATTCAAAAGATCTGTTTCAAAAATCAAACCTTCTATTTTATGACGATATTTTCTATTTTGGTAATTTAGTCCACTTCTAACCATCATTTTTTCATTTAATTCAAATTGAACTTGAACTCCAAAGGAATATCCTTGACCTAGTCCAGCTTTTTCTTTGGTTCCACCCACAGATTTAGAATTTTTAATCGTCATTATGCTAATTTGAGTATTCGCATTTATGCCGGCTGTAAATTTTTTTTGGGAATTCACGAAAATTGGAAATGTCAGTAGTATAACAATGTATTTGATTTGATTATTCATTTATTCTTTTTTGAGTGAACATAATTTACCGATTCACAGATAAGGTATATTTGTTTTTATTATATTTTCAAGTTCAAATTATTGAATGTTTATGGCTCATAAAATTAATAATGAGATTGAATCGTTAGCCAAAGCTAATGCTTATGTTTAGACTTAAAACAAATCCACAGGAATTCTTATTCATTTAAGATAATCATGGTTCAGAGATTGAAATAAATCTCTATAGCTAGAGCTGAATGACTTCGCTAATATTCTAAAATTCCAGCATTATGCATATTCCTAATCAGGCATCGTTTATTGCTTATAAGGTGTCCATATTGCATAGAGTTTGTTATATTTGGCTTGTTAAGCATTGAATTAGTCATTCTAATGATATGAAAAAAATATTGTTTGGTTTTATTCTTATGAATATAGGGAGCTTCATGCATGCTCAATGCGTTCCGGCTTATTCAGATAATTGTGAAGAAAGCAGTGTTCTTTGTTCTCTAGCTGAGCTGAATGGGTACTCCTGTACGAGTTTGGATTACTCAAATCCTACTGGATGTTCACCATTATGTCCTTCTGGAGGTGTAGCTAGTCGAACAATTTGGTGGTCATTTGTAACGAATGGTGGTAATATCTGCATAACTATAACTTATAGTAATTGTAGTGTCAATGGAATGGGTCTTCAAATGGGTATTTGGCATGATTGTGATTGTAAAGAATCGCTCGTATGTAATCCAAATTGTACTGGTCCAGGAAACAAAGTCTTGTGCGGGGTACTAGAAGCTTGTAAAACTTATTATCTATTTGTCGATGGATGTTCTGGAGATGTTTGCGATTTTACCTTGACAACATCTGGTGGAGCACCACCACAATTGCCCCCGTTAAATAATATTACCGGGCCTACTAATGTTTGTAAAGGTGCCTGTAATGTTAAATATGGAATTACACTCAGTTCTGGATTTTGTAATCCTGGTTTTATATGGACTTTGGATGGAATTGAACTTGACCAATTTACTAAAAATATTGCTCTGGATATTCCCGATGAAGGAGATTTTATACTATGCGTTACAGCGATTATAGGAAATCCACAAACCGGTTCAATCTGTGATCAGGAAGGTCCGAAATGTATTACCATTAAGTCAAGACAGGAAGAGGACAGATTAGCTGGCCCGCGATACCTTTGTTTCGAAAATATACCTTACACCTGGCAAGGACAGGCAGTTATTGAATCCGGAGATTACAGACAGACGTTTGTGGATAAAACTTGTTGCGAGTTTGATTCAGTAGTTAGTTTTGTTGTACTAGCTGAACCTGAATTAGTTCATGTCTATTATTTAGGCTGTTTGGGTGATTTTTATAAAGACCCAACAACAGGAAAGCAATTTAAAAATTGTCAAGATGGTGCTCGAGTGACCTTAGCCAAAAAATCGAATCCTTATCGTTGTGACAGTAATTATTTATTGTATTCAGCATTTTTAGATTTAGGTGGAACGTTCAAAGAATTTTGTCATGAGGGAAAGATTGTTTGCCAATTTGTAGCATACGATAATACTTGTAATGTCAATGGTTATGAAACGGAAGCTTTCGAATACAAATGGTATAGGAAAAACGACAGTTTAAAAAATAATTTGGGAAGCGATGAGATCCTTAATATTGTTAGCAAGGATGATTACTGCGTTGAAATTACCTTAAAAGGAAAATTGGACTATTTAACCAAATCGTGTACTTTCACGAGATGTGAAAATTTGGATGAAAAGAATTTAATTCTTGATTCCATTTGCCCCAAAGGTCCGCTAGAGATTTGTTCAGGTGAAACTATAAACTTTTATGTAGACAGTATTTTGCCAAACAATGCGAAGCATATCTGGTCGGTTACAGGAGGGAAAATTTTAACTCAGAATTCCATTGATAAAAAGTCTATTGACATACTTTGGGATAATAATTCATCCCCTAATTCATCTTACGAAGGTGAAGTTTGCTATCAAGTAAGCCTAGATTCTTGTTTAAGATCTTCGAAGTGTTGTGTTAAGGTAAAAGTTTTGGGTGATCCAAATCTATTAGATGCCGGAAATGATGATCAGATAAAAGGATTAAAATATCAGCTCAGTGCAAAGCCTAATAGTTTCGGAGTCTGGACGAAGGTAAATGGACCAGGAGCAGCCCTATTCTCAGATATTAATAATCCGAAGTCATCAGTTTCTGTGAGCCGTTTTGGTACCTATACTTTTAAATGGACCATTACTTGTAAAAATAGTTATTCAGATGATGTACAAATTAGCTTTCAAAAACTCATTATTAGTGTTGGAGGTTCAAGCAAAGGAATAGTTGACACCTGTTGCATAAATACAGGAAGCTTAATTCAATCGAAAGAAAAAATAAAACCGATTTACAATATCATTCCAAATCCAGTTCGCAACGGAATAATACAAGTCACAGGTAATGCTTCCGAAACTTCAAGCCAGCTCTTTATTTACGACTTGCAAGGCATAAAAATTATGGAGAAGAAACTTATTTGGAATTCAACATTTCAGGATATTGAATTAAGCCCGGATCTAAGATCCGGAATTTATTACTTGTATATTCAGGAAGAAGATGGAACAATTTGGCCACATAAGTTGATTGTAATTCAGTAATTTTCAAGCACACAAGGAATTGTTAAATCAAATTTTACTAATCACACCATTGTTATGCCAAATTTAAACAATATCTAGTCCAATTATAAATGGTATAACCCCGACGACAAAGTGTCTGGATGCTGACAGGATCGTTAGCATGCCGACAGACTCTGAACTTTAAACAATTTTTTTGGACTATTTTATAAGTCTCGTCGGTATAAGATATTTATTACTTAAATAGGGGAGTAAATCTCTATGGTTTTAGAGAGATTGGGCTTACTGGTTTCTGAATTTGTTTGAGATCTTTTTCCTAATATTGAAAAATTTGTTTTAAAGGCAATGCAAAGATGTGAATGGCTTGCAAGTCTCTAGATAAATGCACATATGCCCAAAGTTCTTTTTTATAATAAATTCTTCATTACTATTCAGCCTTAACCTTTATCAGGCATCGTTTTTAACATATAAGGTGTCCATATTGGATAGAGTTTGTTATATTTGGCTTGTTATGAATTGAATTAGACATTCTAAAAATATGAAAAAAGTATTGTTTGGTTTTATTCTGATGAGTATGGCTAGTTTTTTGACTGCTCAATGCGTTCCTGCACCAGCGGATTATTGTCAAGATGCCAATGTATTTTGTTCGCCAAATGAAATGAATGGCTTTACTTGTAAAAACGCAGATTACTCAAATCCTTCTGGATGTAATCCATTGTGTCCTAATGGAAGTTCCGCCGACAATACCTCATGGTGGGCATTTACTTCTAACGGTGGAAATATATGTATAACTGTAACGTACAGTAATTGTAGTGTGACTGGAATGGGACTTCAGATGGGTATTTGGTATGATTGCAATTGTAGTGAATCTATTACTTGTGATCCAAGTTGTACAGGACCAGGGAATAAGGTATTGTGTGCAGTATTTTCACCTTGTAAAACTTATTATTTATTTATCGATGGTTGTTCCGGAGATGTTTGCGATTTTACTATGTCAACCTCAGGAGGTGCTCCTCCTCAATTACCTGCATTAACTAATATCACCGGGCCGACTAATGTTTGCAAAGGTGCTTGTAATATAAAGTATGGAACTTCGGTCAATTCCGGATTTTGTGAACCAGCATTTGTTTGGACCTTGAATGGAATTCAATTAGATAATTATAGTAAAAATATTGCTTTGGATATTCCCGATGAAGGAGATTTTATTCTTTGTGTAACAGCCATTATAGGCAATCCAAAATCCGGTTCAATCTGTGACCAGGAAGGACCAAAATGTATAACCATCAAATCTAGACTAGAAAAGGACAGACTTGCTGGCCCGCGATATCTTTGTTTTGAAAATATTCCCTATACTTGGCAAGGACAAGCGGTGATCGAATCTGGAGATTATAGACAGAAATTTACAGATAAAACTTGCTGTGAATATGATTCTGTTGTCAGCTTTGTCGTTTTTGCAGAACCTGAAATTGTTAATGTATTCAATCTAGGTTGTCAGGGAGATTTCTATAAAGATCCAACAACTGGGAAGCAATATTTAAATTGTCAAAACGGAACTCGTGTGACATTAACCAAAAAATCGAATTCCTATCGATGCGACAGTACCTATCTTCTTTATTCCACCTTCTTGGATCTTGGGGGAGTTTTCAATGAATTTTGTCAAGATGGAAAAACTTTTTGCCAATTTATTGCATATGACAATACCTGTAAAGTCAATGAGTATGAGACTGAAGAACTCGAATATAAGTGGTATAGAAAAAGTGACAGTTTAAAAATGGATTTGGGTAACAACACCTTGCTTAATATTTTTGCCAAAGATGATTACTGTGTTGAAATTACATTAAAGGGGCTATTGAACAATGTTTCAAAATCATGTATTTTTAAAAGATGTGAAACTTTGGATGAAAAGAATTTAATACTTGATTCAATTTGTCCCAAAGGTCCAAAAGAGATTTGTGCAGGTGAAATAAGCAAATTTTTTGTAGATAGTCTTTCGCCAAAAGATACCAATCACATATGGTCGGTAACAGGAGGAATAATTTTAACCCAGAATTCAAGTAAAAAAAGAGCTATCGATATACTTTGGTCAAATCCTCCACCAGCAAATCCATCTTATACAGGAGAAGTTTGTTATCAGTTGAATGTAGACTCTTGTTTGAGTTCTTCTAAGTGTTGTGTTAAGGTAAAAATTTTGGGCGATCCAAATCTATTGAATGCAGGTAATGACGATCAAATCAAAGGAATTAAATATCAACTTAATGCAGAACCTAACAGTTATGGTGTCTGGACAAAGGTGAATGGACCTGGGAATGCCTTTTTTTCAGATATTAATAATTCTAAATCTTTCGTTTCTGTGAGCCGTTTTGGCACCTATTATTTCAGATGGACAATTACTTGTAAAACGAGTTATTCTGATGATGTACAAATTAGTTTTCAAAAATTGATATTTAACTACGGAGGTTCAAGCAAAGGAATAGTTGACACCTGTTGCATAAATACAGCAAGCTTAACTCAATCGAAAGAAAAAATAAAACCGATTTACAATATCATTCCAAATCCAGTTCGCAACGGAATAATACAAGTCACAGGTAATGCTTCCGAAACTTCAAGCCAGCTCTTTATTTACGACTTGCAAGGCATAAAAATTATGGAGAAGAAACTTATTTGGAATTCAACATTTCAGGATATTGAATTAAGCCCGGATCTAAGATCCGGAATTTATTACTTGTATATTCAGGAAGAAGATGGAACAATTTGGCCACATAAGTTGATTGTTATTCAATAAGTCAACGAAATTCGCATCGGTTTAATTAGAGTTCTTCTCATTTAAAACATGTTAAGGATCATTCATTATCCTAAATTAAAGCTAAGTGTTGGTTCTTGTGTCACGAAGTGCTAAAATAGTAAATGAAACTAAAGTTTTAAGATGAAATTAAAGGAGCGTTCTATACAGCAGCGATTAAAAGAAAGATTTTGGAAGGGAATTATAATAGAAACGAAATAGATGTGATTTAATAAGTAGTATAAAAGTTCGCATTATTTTATTCCTAAGCCACAAGAAAAATTAAACATTAAATTCTGGAGAAAACCAATAATATTGCTGACGAGACTTGAAAAATACAACTATTGAGGAAAATTATAACAAAGTCTATCAGCATCATACTGAAAAGTAGTGGACTAATTTCAATTTCACATTAGTATGAAATAAAATACAGCGATCAAAATCTTTCATTTCGGAGAGCAAATAATAAAACACTGTAAGATGATTCTTAAGCAAAGACATGCTGCCTTATAGAACGCTGCGTTTTTGGTACTTTTTGCGCGACA
>JBDTWI010000061.1:0-16019 GCA_040006775.1 Saprospiraceae bacterium | reverse complement strand
GAAAATTATTTTGGTCTATATGAAAACCTCTTTCCGTTAAGTTGACGCGTATGCCATCCGGGGCTAGTAATTGAGTAGTAAAAGTTTAAGCCTTATTATGAAATTTAAGTCTAGAAGTATTTATATTCTTATTGGAGAAATTATTAAGCTATTGTTTGTGACCTGAAATTAAGAGTGGTCTCGGAGAGACCAAACATTTTTAAAAAAACACGAGAAGATTATCTTTGCTCTAGAGGAGCAAAACAAATTTATTTATTTTAAAAATGTTAAGCCACACTGGGCCTATAAATGAAGAAGCAAGCGGTTTTACATGAGAATTAATTCGAAGTTTAGAAGTGCTTGTGTTTTATTCGGAGAAATTTATTATGTTGCGTTGAAATCAAAAGTGGTCTCAGAGAGACCAAACATTTTTAAAAGAACACGTAAAGATTTTCTTTGCTCCAAAGGAGCAAAACAATTTACCGATGTTTTTTAGGTCCAATTATTTTAATACAAAATCAAAAAGAAGTTCTTTTTTAAATTCTACACAAGTGTTCTAACTTGTTATAAAGTTAAGTTTTATTTTAGTGTTTTAAGAATCTTCCAAACGAATTCTTTAGGAAATTCACCGAAATAGCTGATGTACTCTCCGGATTTTGAAATGACTACGAAGCTCTCACAAGGATAATGGTTTTTAAAAAATATTCTTTCAACCATACCTTCTGGATCCTTGAACCATTTAAGGATACCTCTGTACTTATCAAGTCCAGCTGAATCTTTGTAAACATAAAAAGGCTTAATTTGATCGATTTTATATAATTTAGATTCTAATTCTCCATACCATTCACTAATCCATCTAGAATCTGCTGAACCACTTTGATTACATGGATCAGGGCCTGGATAATAAATAATTACAATTGGCTTTAATGTATCTATAATTCTATTGCTATTTTGTTCTAATTTAGAGATGAAAATAGATTTATTTGTTAAGTTACCATGATTTTCTCGGTAGATTAATTTTAGGGAATTTAGTGTATCGCCAGGAGCATCCAAATAAATATTTTTCTCAAGAATTTCATTGAATTTTGATTTACTAATTTCCTTGTTATTCTGGTCAAAATATCTTAGCTTATTTGTCTGGCCCATTGCACTAAAAAAGGATATGTATAATAAAATAAAATAAAGTAAACAGTATTTATTATTCATTTTAAAGTTTTATAGATTGATCTGCAATTCATTTCAACTGTTTTTTGAACTTAATCTAGGTAAATTGATATTTGACCATTATAATTTACTAAATCTAAACCATAAATTTGTCAACTTAATACTTTATAATTTTATGGATCTGTGAATTTCCATCCACAAACTCTATCTGCACAAAATAAAATCCATGGTTTAAATCAGATATATTAATTTCAGTTACAGAAAGAACAGGATCAAGCTGCATCGATCTTATTACCTGACCAACTGAATTTAGGAGCTTGATTTGAGATACAGCCGGTTCATCGGAAAATTTGATTTTGATAAAATCATGTATCGGATTTGGAAAAATCTGAATGTTGCGATTTATTTTTTCAACCTTTGTCTTCAGGATTGCATCATATTCGATTATAAAATAAATTCTGTCGTTTGATTTAATATCATTCCACTTTCCATAGTTTACCTTTCTTCCATCAATAGTTAAGCAAAGATGATTCTGACCACCGGAGTTATCGGGTTCGGCAGGGCTTATTCCCCAGTTTGTATATAACCCATTTACCTTAGTTCCTTTTGGACCTCCACTCCAGAATTGGTTTCCTATGCCGTCATTGTTACCATCCCATATCCAATTGCCTTCTGCAAGCGTATCTGTGCCTCCCATCCAAATTGCACTTGTATTAAAAATGTTATAGGTCTTACTAAACACAATTTTCGCGTTATTTATAACTTGATAGAATACTGTATCTTGTTCTATCGAATCATTAATCTCCACGAGATATCCTCCTCTATCTTTTGCGCAACCCACCGCATTTAACCAGGTTTTATTTTCTCTAATTACCTCATAATTTTTGCCTCTAAATTGGAAGGAATACACATTGCTGTCTGCTACGCACTGTCCTTGCAATATGGTATGGCTTAAGAACATTCCAATCAAGCACATTGCGATTCTAAAACACAAATTTTTTGTGTTCAAGTTTTTTAATAACTTTTGAAAAGAGTATATAATTTGCATGGTGTTTTTATTTTTTCCAGCGTTCAAGTTTAGGTATTCCTTTTGTGAAAAATCCTGCTAAAAATCCAGGGAAACCAAATTCCTTTAATTTTCCTTTTACAAGGGATTGCATTTCGGGAGCGGTCATATCAGGTGAAGTAAACTTCCCACCTTCATAGCATTTCGAACAATACATCAGGCTTTTACTTCCGTCTGCATTGGTTCCACCACCCATTTCGTCTCTTTTAAGGGGCATTCCGCAGCTTTGACAGTTTTTATAGTTATTTTCCATAAGAAAAGATTTTATTAAAACAAATTCAGCTTATTAACTTCTAACAAAGTTAAGCATTTTCACTAAAATTAGTGCACACATATTTTTAGCAAGAACATATAATGCTATTGTAATAAATCTACAATTATTTTAGAAATTAAAAGCAGAATAATAATCCTCTGAACTTCCGCTAAAGTTTGACAAGCAAGATTTTTGAGATTGATTAAATATTTTTAAAATTAATCTTAGCGCACAAGTGTTATATCTCCTTTACTCAACTTCTTGTTTCCCTTGGAATCCATCCATTCTAAGACATAAACAAATACATGAGGGTTTAATTCTTTGCCATTGAGTTTGCCATCCCATTCGAAATAGGAATCTGAACTATAAACCAAAGCGCCCCAATTCGAATAAATATTCAAGCTTAGAAATTTAATGTCAGGATCATAATTAATCGGTTTCCATGTGTCATTAATTATATCTCCATTCGGAGAAAATACATTTGGGAAATAAATTTGATCTTCTCTAAATCGAACCAGGATATCAATCATTGCAATTGCTGTGCATCCATTTATGTCAGTAACTACTAAGGTATATTCACCTCCCGTCGAATAATTAAACTCAGGGTTCGGACAATCCGTGCAAGAAAGTCCAAGATCCGGTTTCCATTCGTACTGTGTAATTCCGGAACTATAAGTAGGAGTAAGGATATGTGCTTCGTTGGCATAAACATTAATAAAACTTGGAAGCTCTACTTTGATTTCATCTTCTACGTGAATGGAGTAGTAAATTAATGAATCGCAAATATCTTGTGCATTTGATTTTTGAATGCTGAATTCAGAGGATATCTTATATGTTACATTCTCAATAATTATTGAATCACCAAAACACAAAGTAAAATTGATGAACCTAGATTCAGGTTTTTCTTTAAGCTTAATAATAATTTCATGAATGGAATCACAGCCATTTACATTAGAGAAAATTTGTTTCTCCTTGATGCTGTCTTTATACCAACGATTATTTGCAAAAATCGAATCACCTTCACAAATGCTATAATTTTCGTTCGTGATCACAAGAGGTGCAAAAACAAAAAGGGAATCAAATACTAATGAATCACAGCCCATTGTAGATGAATAATGGTTTTCATAGTTTCCATTGTAACTTCTCCAAGTATTTCCCAAGTGTAAAGAATCGCCATTGCAGATTCGATAATAATTTTGCTTATATGCTATGTTTGGATAAACTTTAAAAATAATCTGATGCATGGAATCGCAGTAATTTGTTGGTATTATTTTATTGAACGAAGTATCCTTATGAATCCAATAGCCATTGTAGAGTAGTGAATCACCCTCGCAGAAAAAATTTCTCTCAATGGACTTTCGTTCTCGATCAATGTTAATATTAAACTGCTCTACGAAACTATCACACAATTGAAATCCTTTATATCTAAATATAAGATTCGTATCTTTGGAATACCAATTGTTTCCAATTCCAATACTATCTCCAAAACACAAGTTGAAGTTTTTTGTAATTATTGATGGGGGAGTAGAAAATTTAAGGTAAACGGTATGAAGTGAATCACAAGAAGTCGGAAAGGAAAAACGAGAAACAATCGTATCTGATTTGAAATAATACTTGCCTTGAATTAGTATAGAATCTCCGTAACAGCTGATTACTTTCTCGCTAGTACTTTTGGTGTCAGGTATTACTTTCAAACGATATTGGAAATTTGTATCGCAACCAAAGAATCGCTCAAGATGTATTTGCAATAAAACATCACTTTGGAGATTTTTAAATACAATACTATCTGTTGAATTGTAGTATTTCTGGTTTATGTTTACAACTTCTTGATTGCTTGTAAATTTAAAATTAAGGTTAGAATTTGCGCATACAGTAGTGTCAGTAAAATTTGATTTCCAAACAGTATTACAAATGCAATCTACAACTTCAATTGAAACAGTATCTGATTTATAACCACATCTAGCCGGGTAAGCACTTGCAATTCGATAAACTCCAGGTTTAGGGAAGTATATTTGAACAGTATCAATACCATTAATTGTTTTAAGAACAGCACTATCCAACATAGTCCATTGCGGAGGATCATGCTTGCAAGGATCAGAAATGTAATAAGTAAAAACAGAATCAGGACAAGCTTCATACTCTCCTTTAATAAAAGTTCGGTACGGCCACATCAATCCTCTGGCTGGAGTCGGTGAACCTGTAGCGACTCTATTTGGTCCTAAGTTCATTGCAAAAGGATCTAAATTACATTTAGATCCTTTTCTTTCAGGATTTTTAATAATACTTACATATGGTGTGCTTGTAGTATGATAAATTTTCCCATCCTTGCATAAACTAGGAGCTCCGACAAATGGTAATTTACCTAACGAAACTTTGCTGTTAGAGATACTATCTGCATCCCAATATTTTAAATCAAATTGATTAACATTTAATTCAGATAAGTAAAGAAACCTACCCGATGCAGAAAATTCAAGACCATAATGATAAAAAGTAGGCTTATCAGGATAATTAATATTTAATGAATTGTAAAACAAACCAGTGCTTGGATCAAATTTATGCAATCCTATGTAATAAGATACATTTGTGCCGTTAATTTGATAATTATGTTCAGCTAATACACTTCCATCTGGATTGAATTTCATCTGACCACCAATTCCAAAGTTATTATTCATTCTTCGGAAACCTGCATCATAAACTTGGTTTGGAATTAAATTTATTCCGGTTTCGTCTAAAAGCCATACAAATAATCTTTCATCCAACGCATTTTCACCTACAATCCACCAATCTTTGCCATTACAATGCCTTACTGCTGTGACTCTTTCTGAACTAGTGTCCATTAAAATCAACTTTGTCTGAACTATCTCTCCAAGTCCACCATTGCGATTCATATTAATAACATGATAAAACATTTTAGTTTCCTTAAATGAACCACTGCTTTTAATAGCATCTGGTGTTATCCAATAGTAGATGGAATCTGAATTTGGTTTTGGCAGAATAAGACTCATTGTCGCTGAAACATAAGTATAATTACTTCCACTACCTTTAATAGGTTTATGAGTCCTATCGTAAACATCCTCGTTATCAGAATAAAATAATATGTTCCCGTTTCGATCACAAATTGAATTGCAAGCTTCCCAATCACTCCCTCCATAACCGGAATCAATAACTGGACTTATATTTTTAAAATTAAGTACTTTATCGCATGAGGGGTACCAAATATTTACCTCATTTCCAGTTGGGCAAGTGTCTTCCTTTTGCAAGTGACATCCTTGTACTTCGATATTTATTGTATCTGATTTCACACCACATTCAGTAGGATATGAAGCTGAAATTCTGTAATTACCCTTATTGCGATAATAAACCTCTATTGTATCTAAATTCTCTCTTACTACTTCTCCTCCTTCATACAATCGCCATTCGACGCTAGGATGGGGACAAAGATCATTGAGGATGTACCTAGCTATTGTATCATTACATATACTCGTAGGTCCTTGAACATATAGTTTGAAAGGAAACTGAAATCCAGAAGCGAAAAGAGGTGCTCCAAGACTTGTTTTACCTCCAAGTGGAAATTCATATAATCTAAAATCACAGGCATTACCAGATAAATTAGGGTTGTGAATTACATGTAAGTAGGGTTTTCCAGCAAAATTTGTAATATATATTTTTCCATCTTTGCCTAGTATAGGAGAGCCAATGTTGTTTTTAGTTGAGGCTATATCTTTTAGACTGCTTCTAATTAATGCACTATCATATACTGAAACATCCATTTGGAATAAGTCGGCATAAGTCATTCGGTTAAATCCTCTAAAATATATTTTAGTCAAATCGGGAGACCATTCGACGGAATATAAACTCTCTAATTTATCTTTCCTTTCAATTATCTCAATTCCATCAGAAATTATACCTGTTCTTGCATCAAACTTATGGAGTTCCATTGTACCATATGGAGTTGAATTATTAGCAGAGGTAATTTCAATAAGCCTGCTTCCATCATGACTGGGTTTTAACCAACATACATTTTGAGTAGGAAAAAGAGGGTCTGGATGCAACTTTCCTGAATAAGATATAATTGGACTTGAAACATTTATTCCTGTATCAGATAGCACCCAACTATGGAATGCTTCATCTCTTGACCTAAGCCCTACAATCCACCAATCTCTACCATTACAATGTCGTATTCCAGCTACTTTCTCAGAGCTATTCTTCATCAACAAGTTTCCGAAACTTACAACACTACAATGACCTGCATTTGCTAGAACATTGATGATTGTATAGTAGAGATTGAAAGTAGTATCCTTGCTTGTAACATAATTCTCTTCTGGATGAAATACATAATATAAGGAATCGGAGCCAGGTTGTTGAAGGATTAATGACATTGAACTACTTGAACTCGCTCGCGTATAAATATCTTTTACTATTTCATGATACTTATTATAAATAGATATTCCATCACTATAAATTAATAAATCTCCATTACGATCACAAATGCTTGCCATTACTTCATAGGGTAAGCCATAAAATCCACTAATAACAGTTGGGGTATCATTAATCCATTTAATCGCTTTAGCTGACAAATACCAGATATCTGCCTCGTGTCCTGTAAGGCAATTATCTTTTTTGATTTCATGACAACCTTCTACTTGTACTTTAATAGTATCTGATTTCACACCACATTCAGTAGAATATGAAGCTGAAATTCTGTAATTACCCTTATTGCGATAATAAACCTCTATCGTATCTAAATTCTCTCTTACTACTTCTCCTCCTTCATACAATCGCCATTCGACGCTAGGATGGGGACAAAGATCATTGAGGATGTACCTAGCTATTGTATCATTACATATACTCGTAGGTCCTTGAACATATAGTTTGAAAGGAAACTGAAATCCAGAAGCGAAAAGAGGTGCGCCAAGACTTGTTCTTCCACCAAGTGGAAATTCATATAATCTAAAATCACAGGCATTACCAGATAAATTAGGATTGTGGATTACATGTAGGAAGCGTATCCCTCCAAAATTTGTAATATAAATTTTCCCGTCTTTGCCTAGAATAGGAGAACCAATATTGTTTTTAGTTGAGGCTATATCTAAAAGACTTTCTCTAATAATCGTACTATCATAGATCGAAACATCCATTTGAAATAAGTCTGCATAAGTCTTTCTATTAAAACCAGTGAAATAGATCTTATTTAGGGTTGGAGACCATTCAACTGAATACAATCCTTCTAGTTTGTCTTTTGTTCCGATGATTTCCATACCATTGTAGACCTTCCCACTACTTGTATTAAATTTGTGGATCTCCATCGCACCATATGGATAAGTATTCGTATTTGATGAGACCTCGATTAATAAATTACCATCATGACTCGGTTTTAACCATCCTTGATTTTCTTCATATAAAATAGGGTGTTGATGAACACTACCAGAATATGAAATAACCGGACTAGCTACATTAATTCCAGTATCAGATAATACCCAGCTGTGAAATGCTTCATCATTAGCCCTAAGTCCAAGAATCCACCAATCTATTCCATTGCAATGATTAATACCGGTTACTTTTTCAGAACTATTTGTCAGTAATAATTGACCAAATTTTACTACACTTCCATGCATAAGATTGGCTTTTACATTTATTATTGTGAAGTAAAGATTAAAAATTGAATCTTTGAGTGTTACTTCAGTTGCTTGTGGATGAAATACATAGTAAATAGAATCATTACCAGGTTGAGTAAGAATAAGAAACATTGAACTGCTAGGATCAGCACGAGTATAAATGGCAGCTAATTTTTCATTATATTTATTATAGATAAAATCACCATCGCTATATAATAGTAAATCTCCTTTCTGATCGCATACACTAGCCATTACTTCATATGGATTATTTTTAAATCCACCTATAACAGTTGGAGTATCATTAATCCATTTAATTGCCTTATCAGATAGATACCAGATATCGGCTTCATGCCCCGACAGGCAATTGTCCGTATTAGCAATTCGACTTGAATCAAGTTCTTTATTATAGGAATTACTTAAGGACAAAGAATTCTTGAAATTAGAAATTGCTATTGGATAATTTCCTTGCAGTTCTTTATCAAATTTGTAAAAGTTTAATGCCTTTAATCCGACCGTTGAAGTCTGGCTAAAGGAACAAGAACATGAAGCCCAAAAGAGAGCTGAAAGCAGAATGACATGTTTATTATAGTATAGAACCTTCTTAGCAATCACCATGGTTGGATAGAATGACCTCATAAATATATTAGACCCCTTAATTCTTAAAAACGTTCGTAAATCTATTGAAATAAATTAAGAACTGATGAAATTGAAAAATTATGCCCTTACAGGGTATTAATTTACGTTGCTAATTTTTGTCACCATTTTTGCAGATTTCATGCAAAAATGTCGCCAAAAAAAATTTCATTTTTACTTTATCGCGACGGATTGTCATCCGTCGCTAAGGATATCTTGCCAATACAGGGCAATAACGGTTCAAATCATAGTTTGTCATATAATCAAATAAATCACAGTTCAGACAACCTTCGATCGTCGCAGTTTGCAAAGCGATACAATATGTCTAGAATTTGTAATTCTAGGCAAAATCATAGTTCATCAAAAAATCAAATAAATCAAAGTTCAGACAATATTCCCAATCGTCGCAGTTTGAAACTGCAATGAGATATTTTTAGAATTTGTAATTCTAAATAAATCATACCTGTCATGCTTTAGCATGAGTTTGTCATATAATAATTTAAATCCCACTTGTCAAGCTTTAGCATGAATTCTGACAATTCATAATCAAGCTTTTTTCAAAATACTTTAACTTTGACATAACGTTCTTCAAGTTTAAGGGGTCTTAGGAGAAGTAGCAAACAATTAATAATTGTTTGGGTATTGTGCTTATGGAAGGAAAAGGTTCAATTTGATATTAATTAGCATACAACTATTATTTTGTGAGTCCAAGTAAATAAAGTATAACTATGAAAAAGGTAATAATTCTTCTTCTCCTAGTTTCTACATCAATTTCAGCGCAAATGACCGTCGCTGTCACAGGAGGTGTCAACTATAGTAATTACAGTACTATTCTCTTTGAAAATAATTTTTACCCATATAATAATTATAAGTATCTCACCCTGGCCAATCTGGGATTTGAATTAAACTATTCAAAAAATAATTTTATTTTAGGAGCAGGATTAACATATTCAAATAGAGGATCACGAGTATATGGGACATTTTTTGAAAATCAGTATCTATATTATACGAATGATTATTTAGAATTACCTTTAAAGATTAGCTATTCTTATTGCAAACGAAAATTTGATTCCGGGTTCGGATTAGTCTTGCACAATAGATTGAATACTGGTTTTATACGAGTTGGTGATGGGAATCAAGCATTTGGATTAGATCTTCGTTTAACTTCGAGCTGGAATTTGAATCGATACTTGGCAATAGTCCCAAGTTACACTTTTGGAAATCTGGATAAAACTATCAGCAATACGAAAAATGTCTTTGTGCATCATGTCTTTGCACTTAATCTGAGATACACTTTCATGCGCTTAAGTAAAAGTAATTTCTTGCTTAATTGAATAATTATTTATTGCTCTAAGTTTTAGCAATAAAAGTCTCTTTAATCATTGAATTATTTTTATCCATATTAGTTCCTAAATTTACAGTAATTTACCTTCTTTTATTTCTGTTTTAATAGTTTTTAAATCAATAAGTAATAATCCATCTAAGACGTTTTTGAAATTCGGATTTCGACTGAAGGCTATAATTTTGGCATTTTTCTGTAAATGATCCTTGAATTCTGTAGGCAGTCTAAATGAGTTAAATTGCAGCTCCGATATCAAATTGTCAAACTTTTGAATTTCATTTCCGAAATTGTGTAAAAGCATTTTGTCTGCTGATTTAGATTTTACGAATCGATATTTTAATTTGGGTTTTATTAATTTGGAATATGCCTCATGACCATAATGCTTGGATAAAAATTCAACAATAAGTAAACGACTTAATCTTGAATATTCCTGACTTATGCTAACAGAACTTATAATATACCTAATCAAACTATTCTTGGCTAAATATAGATTGATTCCCTTCCACAACAATCGCAACATTTTTGCTTTTGGGTAATCTTTTAAAATAAAAGACTTACCTAATTCAACAGCATCATGGAGCACCTCATTGAATTTTTTATTTATTTTATACAAAGAACTTATGTAAAATCCCTTTTTTCCAAAAACACTTAGTATTTGTTTGCCTTCCGCTAGACTGTATGCACCAATTATTTTAAACTTTGAATTATCCCAAATAAAAAAATGATGATTATTAAGATCATAGCTATCTAAATCTGATGAAATTGTGTGTTCTAATTTTGAATTGATGCTTGTTTGCGCTCGCAATATGCCAATTTCTCTAATTATATTTGGCGTTTCTTCGTAATTTGAAATAAATACACTAAATTCTTGTTCTTTAAAAATTAAATTGGACTGCTCAATTTTCTGGATTTCATTTTTTATAATTTCTTCCGGTATTGAAATAATAAATTTAGGTTTTTGGGAATTGATTTTAAATGTACTTAGAACTTCTTGATTTAGGTTAATTTGAGAAGGTATTTCTAGAAATTTTATTCTTGCAATAAAATATTTTTTAATTATAGATATTTTTTCTAATAAAATTGATTCTGATGGCAAAATACATTGACTCACCCTTACAATATGATTTCCATTCTGTTCTTGTAGAGTTTTATTTTTCGAGATTAAATTATTCTTTGAAATTGCTCCAGAATTTGTAAGTGGAACAATCTTTAATAGGATTATGGGAACTTTGTATTTAATAAGATGAATTAACAATGATGAATCTTGCTTTTGTCGATTTAAATTTGATTTCCATTCTTCCCTTCGTTCAGCAGCATTAATGCAAATTTGAAAAATGTGGATCGTGGGCTTATTCTTTTCCAAAGTAATAACACTCAGCTTTTCAAATAAATCATTTTTAGTAGGACGAATACCTGCATTTTGCTTTCTTCGAACTAGATATATGGAATGATTCGGATTGCTTTTTGATAACTTTTTTTGAATAAAATCAATTAAAGTTTCATAAGGTACATTATTCAATAAAATATTGAAGTCTCCTTCAATTTTGTTTAATCTTTTAGAATCATTTGATGTGATAATGTAATTATATAATTCTGTATCAATCATTTTAAGTCTTAATGAAATGTTCCAAAAATTTGGCAATATTAAATTTATTTGGCAAATTTTAAGCTCAAATATTTAAACTTAATATTAAGGTAACATTGCTTGTAAAATTTCCTTTTATTAAATCACAAAGCCTGATATTCATATTTAATATTTTATTAATATGTTAAATGAAAAGACCATATGTTCTGTGCATAATTTTGTGTCTTAATTAATTTGAAATGTTTACAAATGAATTTAATTAGTAAGAAAAATTTAGTCTTCTTATGCTTTCTGCTTGCAATTTTTCAGACACAATTTATTTATTCAAATTCTAGAAAAGTATTGTTAATTGGAATCGATGGATTAAGATCGGATGTTGTTATTAAAGCTAAGACACCTAATCTAAAATTTTTGGCAAATAATGGTTTCGGAACATTTGAATCATATCATCAGGACATTACCATGTCCGCTCCATCTTGGATAAGTATTCTCTCGGGTGTATATCATAATAAACATGGAGTCAAAAACAATACATTCTCAAATAGTCATTACTCTAACTACCCAATGATCTGCAATTTGGCTAAACAAATAAACCCAAAATTGAAATTTGGAATGTATATGGAATGGGCAAATTTTCGAAATAATATTGAGCAAAAGGGTTGGGATCAAATTATAAGCGGAGATCTAGCTCATTCAAATAAAACTACAAGAGAATGCAAGGACTGGATATCAAATTCTGATCTGGACTTTTACTTTGTATATTATGGTGAATGTGATATTACCGGACACAAAACAGGATTTAGTCCGTACAACCCTTTTTATGTAAGATCAGTTGAACACATTGATAAGCAAATAGGTAAAATTATTGCTTCTTTAAAATCAAGAAAAAATTATGATGATGAAGACTGGCTAATTTTGATTACAACCGATCACGGGGGAAAGATGATTGGACATGGTGGATTGTCAACAAGTGAAAGAAAAATGATTTGGCTGGCTTATAGTGATCGAATAAAAATCAAATATTTACCCGGTCTTGATTGTGGAAACTTAAATCTACCCAACAATCTACCTATGTCAAATTGTAATAGGACTTGCCCTATTCAAACTGACATTACAGCTACTGCATTGAATCATCTATTGTATGGCGAAGATTGTTATACTTTAGATTGTTTTAATTCCTGGAACTTAGATGGAAAATCATGGTTGAGTGATATGGGTTTAAATTCTTGTAAGGAAAATAAATCCTCTATAGTTTGTTGTGAGTAAAGATTATACACAGAATTAATAGTGTACTGATTCTTATGTTTCCAAGTAAATCTATTTACAAACAGTAAAAAACTAGCTCAAATTCTATTTATTCAAGAAATGTGGAATTTAATTTTTTTCTGTAGATTCCACCATATTATCTATTCTTCCAATTGCGCAACTTACAAATGACTTCGCTTTAAGTAATAATGAATTAGCATCTTCTACTTTAGGATAACCCATCTTAGTTAGAGATAATTCTACCTGAGGAAGAATGGATTCATTTTCTGTTTGAAAACTAACGGAATCGGTGTCAGTATTTACGAATACTTCACGAATCCCTTGAATAGCAGATAAGTTTTTAGTAATTCTTGCAGCGCAACCACCACATTTAAGGTTCTGTATATTAATTTCGAAATTCATGATTTGCTTTTATTTTATAACAAATCATTTTCATCTAAAGTTTCTATTTTCAAGAAAGGTTTTCGATGATCAAACTTGTTGATCCACCACCGCCATTACAAATTGTAGCCAATCCGTATTTAGCTTTATTCTGTTGAAGTATCTGACTTAGTGTTACAACAATTCTAGTTCCTGAAGAACCAATAGGATGACCAAGTGAAATTGCACCGCCATGAACGTTGATTTTGTTGATGTCAACATTTAGAATTTTAGAAAATCCAAGAGGTACAACAGCAAATGCTTCATTCACTTCAAAGTAATCAATATCATTTAAAGTTAGACCAGATCTTTCAATTGCTAAAGGTGCGGAGATGGTAGATGCTGTAGTAAACATTTTTGGTTCCTGTTCTCCATCAGCATAAGCAACGATTCTTGCGATAGCGGTTAAATTATATTTTTTCAAATATTCTTCACTCACTATTAATACTGCAGAAGCCCCATCATTCAAAGTAGAGGCATTGGCAGCAGTTACTGTTCCATTAGGCGAAAAAGCTGGCCTCAATCCTGGAATTTTGGTAAAATCTACTTTTCTATATTCTTCATCTTCAGTAATAAGAATGGGATCTCCTTTTTTCTGAGGAATAGACACGGGTATAATTTCATTTTTAAATCCTCCTTTGGCAGTAGTTTCCGCGGATTTGGTATAAGACCGAATGGCATATAGATCTTGTTCTTCACGACTAATGTTAAGCTTGGTAGCCGTTTCATCACCACAGAGTCCCATTGCAGAATGATCGTAAGCATCAGTTAGTCCATCCTTTTGAAGACCATCAACCACTGAAGATCCACCAAACTTCACTCCCCAGCGCATATCTGGAAGATAGTGTGGCGTATTGGACATACTTTCCATTCCACCAGCTATAACGGCATCTGCCAAACCAAGCTGTATAGACTGTGCTGCAAGAGCAATTGATTTAAGCCCAGAAGCACACACTTTATTGATAACAGTTGAATTAATCTTCATGGAAAGATTCGCCCCTAACACGGCTTGCTTGGTTGGAGACTGGCCAAGATTTGCAGAAATAACATTTCCCATCAGGGCGTCAGTTATTAGTTCAGGGTCAAGGCCGGATCTTTCAACGGCTGCTTGAATGGCTATCGAACCGAGCTTAGTTGCTGATAATGAGGATAAACTACCACCAAGTGATCCGATTGGTGTTCTGGCAATCGAGACGATATAGGCTGATTTCATGATTTATTTGAATTTGGCGCAAATGTATAATTAAACGTAGTCTAATTAAACTCTAATTTCAGGTCTTGGTTCAATCCAACGGTTTCATATTTGCCGGATTCATTCGGAACCGGTATCGCATACATACCAAATAAAACCTTATTCCCGGACCTTCTGTATTTATTTAAACTGAATAATGGCTCCAGCCCAAATCTAAATTCACCTGGTGCCAAAGTAGTAATTATACATCTTTCACAAGGCTTGATTATATCAAATTTTTGATCCCCAATTGTGAATGATTTTAGTTTGTCTTCTTCAAATGCTTCTAAATTATCGATGAGAATATTCGGACGAAATTGAAGTAGATGAATATCACGTTTGCACCATTCTTGAATCTGTAGTACGGATTGCATATTCACCAAATGAACAGGATATCCATCCGAAAATTGCACATGAAATTCTCTTGGATAGAAAGGAGTATTTTTTTTTCTCGAATGAGGTATAATGTTTACTAGGAGAACTCTTCTATCTAAGTAATCAGAAAACCATTCAGAGGCTAGTGGATTCCAAACTTCAGCATGAAATTTGGATCCCCATATTTCTACTTCAATACTAATCATCTCAGTAGAAAAATAAATTTGCTTAGGTATTAGAAGAAAATTTTGTTCGTTGTTTATGATTAAAAATTCTTCTTCGAGTTCCTGAATTTGTAAAAGATTCAACTTTGGACATTCTCTCTGGGTAATAAACTTTCCATCAACGTCAACCAGCATCCATTTTCTATCCCAGTGCAAACCTTCTTCGGAGATTGTAGACTTCTTAAGTTCAATAGAACCTACGGACTTGATAGGGTAGATGAAGAGCTTTTCTAGAGTAGGCATTAGAAACAAAGGTAGTAATTTGATTCTTTTGGAGGTCTTTTAAAAATAATTTTATTAGACATTTTATTTGTCAATTCTAGAAGGCAATGATTTGATAAACAAATCATATTATTTAAGTAACATTCATTCTTCGAACTCAAAATAGATTTGTGACTTAATATAAATTATTTATGAATAAATTCAACTTTTCTATTTTATTATTGGTTTCAGGTATCTTATTTGAAACTGCAGTGAATGCACAAATTACTAAACTAGCCGACTACCAAAATACTAAATCGGCTACGATTGGAGTATTTCAAGGAATAACATTTAAAGAAGGAGGATTCTCAGGAATGTATCCTATTCCGGGAACAGACAATAAAGAATTCTGGGTATGTTCAGATAGAGGTGTAAATGTAGATTGTGCAAATGCAAATCCGGCAACTTGCAAACCAACCTATGATAAGATGTATTGTTTTCCAACTTATGCATCTAAATTTCATCGCATAAGAATTAAAAATAATGAAATCGAAATTCTACAAACAATTACAATAAAAACACCTTCAGGTGGGAATTCTAGTGGGCTTATTGGAGGGACCTGCTAAACTGACCACCTCAGACCTGATCAAACTGATCACCCCAGA
>JBDTWI010000060.1:0-16535 GCA_040006775.1 Saprospiraceae bacterium | reverse complement strand
CGTCAGCCAAAGGCAAAAAAGTCTAATGACTTTTTTGGGTTCATATTCTTTGTGCTCTTGCCATACTTAGCTGTATTTATTTGTTGCATAAGCAGTTTGGTTTGAATTACTGGATGGGATCGGGAACTTTAGGATTGATTGCTTTACTCATTTATCAACACCAGATTATTTCTGAAGACAATCTGGAACGCATCAATCTCGCATTTCTTACTACGAACGGAATTGCCAGTATATTTTTGGCTGTTTGCACGATTCTGGACTTTTATTGGTAGGAGGTTTCTGACTATTTCTTAGAGCTTTATAGGATAGAGGAAACAGAGGGAGCATAAGAGACTTAATGGCTGTATCTTAAATCCAAACTTCAAATGTTTAAACCTTATTTTTATTCTAACAAGCTATACTTATTATAAATACTCCACTTTTATTTAAAAAAGCGAAGGATAGTGATAGATTTGTTGCGGATATAACAAAGTTAGCGCCAATGCCTTCAGACAATTTCTACCATAAATGAGAGACGGAGAAACAATAACAACGGACGACTTGGTAAATGAGTGGAAGGGAGTGCTTTCGACTTATGACCTTATGATTGATAATGGAATAAAGTTGAGACCAATTCGATTCATCATCAGAAATATTATTGAGAAGGGTTACGACAGACTTCTATTTCCTGGGACTTCTCTTTACTCACTACTAATTTCTATACCGATTGACAAGAAAGTCAATTACAGCAAGACTTTAAAAATTGAATATGACCAGTTGATAGAAGAATTAAAATTTAAATTCATTGACAGGACAGCACAAGATCAACAAGACTTAAATTCAAAGGGAAAAGTGCTATGGGATGTGACGTGTCAGGCGACAGAAGGAAGTTCAGTTATAGAAAGTTTCTTTATGGACAACGAGGACTTTCGAAAAACGGTTGAGAAAAGAATGAGTGTAGGGTGACGGCACAGGCGCTAACAAAAGCTAAATGCAATTGCGGGGCTCAGTGGTGGCAACTAAGTTTTTTATAACTAATTTTAATTCTGCAACGTGGACAGTGAAGCAGTTTCTAGACCCGCAACTGTATTTAGCTAAACGTTGATTAGAATCAATAAACATTAAATTAAAAAACATGAATAAAAAAATCAAATTCGCCTTTTTAATTGCTTTCATCCTAATTTCGAAGTTTGCAATAAGCCAATCACCCGAAATCATCAATTTGGATGAAAAAAATGCCTACCAATATAAAAGCTACTTTGAAGATGGAAGCGTAAAATCAATTGTTGGTTTTTATGCGAAAAAGCCGTATGCTTCAGTCGCAATATTTGAAGCTGAATTAAAAGAATATAAGGTGAAATATCATGGAGAAAGAAAAGAGTTTTATCAAAACAGGCAGCTTAAAGAAATTGTAGTTTACGAAAAAGGAAAAGTAATCCAATTTATAAAGCAATACTTTGAAGATGGAGAAGAATATTCAATTCCGATAGAAGTAATGCCTGAATTTCAATTCCTTCTTCATCAACAAAATATTTGGTTCAGTCAGAAGATTCAAGAAATTGAATCAAAATACAATGTCCAACTAGAAGGGAACGGATTAATTGCACTTGATATTAGCAAAGATGGAACGGTAAAATCTGTTAAAGTTAAAGCACCTGATGAAACTCAAAAAAAGTACCTTTTGGAGATAGGAAATCAAATAGAAGTGAAGAAACCAGCAAAGAAAAATGGACAATTTATAGGGACTAGATTCGCATTTAAAATAGAACTGTAAAAATCAATACTGGCACTACCAATGCATTGGACGAACGGAATTACTGAAGCTGCGTCCGTCTCCAGTGCTGTGAGTTAGCAGCCGTGTTATGACGACCTAAACAAAGACAAAGAAATTTTAAAAATATGTGTGTGTTAAAAGTATATAGTGAAAATTATTCATTTAAGTCATTTGAAAAAACGACAAAAATTCCTGTTTACAACAGATACGACAAAGGTGAATCGAATGGAAAAAGTCAAGTTAGGACTGACTACAAAATTTCGTTTGACGTTTCTGAGAAAGAATGGGACGATTTTGAAGGACAAGTTGAAGACACTATATTTTTTTTAACGAAACATTTTGACGACTTAGTACAACTCTTTAAAACTCACAGTGTAACGAATGCATACATTGACTTTCCTATATACTCAAGACTATATGGAGACATTGTAAATCAGAATGACCATTTACCAAAAGAACTAATTCAATTAGCAGGAAAATTATCTTTGGGCATTGAAATGGCTATGTACTCAAAAGACGCATTTGACATAGATAAAAAATAAAAACACAGTTGCTAACAGTTAATCGTTCGTTGGGCTCGCAGAGTCAGCAATGAACGCGATGTTGAACTTTACCTTCTTCTCAGAGGCAAAGAGTGAAAGATTTATTATGGAGTTGTCGTAGCGGAATGTCCTGCTTATAAGAATACTTTGTTAGCTCTTTTTTCGCAGTGATATAATTATATATAAATATTTCTTTAATTCTGGACATTGTTTTATTGGTTTGATTTCAATCTGTTTCTTTGGATTTCAGTTTGCTTTCATATTCTTTGTGCTATTGCCATCCTTAGCTGTGGTTATTTGTTGCATCAGCAATTTGGCTTGAATTACTGGATGGGATTGGGAACACTAGGTTTCATTGGTTTGCTGATTTATCAACATCAGATTATTTCTGAAGACAATCTAGAACGCATCAATCTCGCATTTTTTACTACCAACGGAATTGCAAGTATATTTTTGGCTGTTTGCACCATTCTGGATTTTTATTGGTAGGTGATTTCTGACAATTTATTAAAGATTTAAAGGATACCGGAATCAGAGTAAGTTTAAGAATCTTAATGGCTGTATTTTATATTCTAGTCTCACTAGATTACTGCTTATCTTTATTCCAACAAGCTATACTTATTAAAAATAGACAGCTTTTATTTAAAAAAGCAAAGGATTGTGATAGATTTGATGTAGATATAACAAAGTTGGCGGTAACCCTTTGGCGACAGTGCGAACTTTAAACTGACTGCATAAAACAAACATAAAATAATTAAAATGGCAGGTGGACAAGCAACTAATTCAGGGATTGATTATCAGCAAAGAGTTGCTGCTTGGTGCCTCATTAACCAATTCACAGACTTTGACATCTCCATCTACTTTGACCAATTAGACGAAGAACTAATCATTCAAAAAGTCCTGTTTGAAACAGACAAACCGATTGACGATTTAAACTTAGAATGTAGTAACGGAAAAAACATATTACTTCAAATCAAAAGAAGCATAAGCCTTTCAACACGAGAAGAAAGTGACTTTTGGAAAACAATTTTTCAATTTTCTTCTGTATTTATTAAAAGCCCTACTGCCGAAAATTATTTCGGACTTATAACAACTTCAGATGCTTCAGGGAAAATCGCTTATGACCTAAAAAAAATTTGCGTTTCAGTCAGACTAAATGAAAATGCTTTTTCCGACAATCCATTAAATGAATCTGAAAAAGATAGTCTTGAAAAAGTTAAAGAGGTTTTTTTTAGTGTGTATGAGAAACTTGTTGGCAAAAAAACTGATGAGAAAACTTTCATTAAATTTCTTAAACAGATTTTTATTGGTGTAATTGATATTGAGACAGGGCGCTCAAATGAAATTGCTTCCTTAATGCTGCTTCGCAGCATTGGGTTTAAGAACCCTGACCTTATTTGGTCTGTGCTGATTAAGAACTGTCTTCATTACGCATCAGAACGATTGTCAATTGACAAACCCAAACTGAAAGAAGTTCTGGACAGATACCTTGAAAAAGAAAGTAAAAAAGATGGAAAGGAAGAAGATGTTGCGGAGATACTTAAAACAGAAATTATCACAATGGGAGATTTCCCTGTTGGCAAAGAAGTTTTACTTATTGAATCGTTCTACGAAAAGTTAGATTACATGATTGTAGAACTTTATCGCTTTACTGATGATTGCCGTATAAAGAATATCTTTCATGACAACAAAATTCAAATAAAAAGTGGTGATGAATGGACCGTTGTTCAACGGTTTGCAACAATGGCGGGTTTGGATAGATTCTTAAAAGAAACAGAAGGTCGTTTTAAAGATAAGAAAGTTGCGATTCTCCCTGCGAAAGATATTGATGAAGTTGAAAGCGACAAATGTTCTCAACTTCACAAAACGCTCCTTGAAAAGCTTGTTAAAGAAAATAAGAATCCTTTATCATGTCTGCATTGTGGCAAAGGAATAAATACTAATGAATCTTTAATCATAGAAGTTGAAGACAAAGATACGCAAGCAGCAGTCGGTCTAATTCACAAGCCCTGTGTTCGTCCGATAGATAGAATTCTTGGCATTCCAAAGGGTAACAGAGAAGAGACGAAAGAGCATTTGAGAAACTTTGACTTTAAGCTTTGGGTTAGCTTGCTTATGAAAGGACAAGGTATGCTTAACGCTTTGAAATCATCACCTGAATTGGCTCAAGGCAGAACACCAATTATTGCGTGGAACTCAGACGAAGAATATGATACTGATTATAGCTACTGCATAAAATTTATTCTTGAAGACGGTTCAAGTTCGTATTCGTATCAGAGAAGCAGGATAGAGAGATTAAATAAGCTTCAAGCTGAAGAACATCTTAAACTATTTAATTCAGTTCAAAAGAAGCAAGTAGAGAAAAATGATCCATGGTGCGTTTTATCAATGAGTAAGGCAGCAGCACCCTACTCAGAAATATTAAAACTCAAAAAAACTGATGATGTCATTTTAGAAATTAAGTGTGCTGAGATAGCTAAATACAGCAAACTAATTGCTAAAGCATTTGATAAAGATTTATTTCATTATGCTCCATTGTGTATTGCTCGTGATGTTGACAGTGAGACTTTTATCAACCTTAGTAATGTAGTTCCAATAATTTCTGATCCTCTAACCTTTGATAATCTTTTGAGTAATTGGAAAACTATAGGTTTCAAAATTGACAGTCCAGTTGAATTAAAAATTATAAAAAGTGACAAGGACTTTGATAATTATATGCGAATTATTTTTGCCGATGGAATGGTTCCAATTCTTGACCCAATTTTTGACAAAAATTTTAAGTTGGTTAATGGTTTTCCAATTCAGGAGTTTAATTCAATGATTGCAAAAATGGAACAATCTAAATCAAAAGACACCGCTGAATGAAAACAGACGACATCAATCCGAACAGTAGGGCAGCCGCCAACAGCGGGTTTAAGAAATTGGGGGTTCAGTGGTTAATCGAACATTCTACCTCGCATCAACATTTGTGGTGGCTTGACAGTTTTGTGCTCCGAAATCCCCAACTTCTTAAACCCGCAAACCGTTAGCTTAAACCGTATGGGGACACTGCTACCATCAAACTGACGAGCATTGAACAAACATTTTGTGACAACATGACAAACGTAAATTCACCACGAACAGACAGACAATGCAAAGAAGTTTTGTTTTTTGCCACCGCACATTTTTTGTTTTTTAATTTTTTGCAGCCGCACAAGTGGCACATTTGGCTTTGCCCCGACACACAAAGCTGACCCTTCGGCAAAACCAAAAGAACCACTTTTTAGCCAACGCACCAAGAATAATAACGATATTCACACAGACAAGAAACATTAGAAAACAAAGACGTAAAATGAACCAAGCAGTACACAATAAATCAATATCCTTTATTTGGTCAATAGCAGACGACTGTTTGCGTGATGTATATGTGAGAGGAAAATACCGTGATGTAATTTTACCTATGGTGGTGCTCCGCAGACTGGATGCATTGCTCGAGCCTACCAAAGCAGCAGTGCTGGAAGAATTGGTTTTCCAAAAGGAGGAAGCAAAGTTTATAGAATGGGATGAAAACGGTTTAAGACAAGCAAGTGGTTATGTTTTTTACAATACCAGCGAATGGACATTGCAACGCTTACACGACACTGCTACCAATAACCAACAAATACTTCAAGCTAACTTTGAAGATTACTTGAATGGTTTTAGTGGAAACGTAAAAGAGATTATTGAAAAATTTAAACTCAAAAGCCAAGTAAGACACATGGCATCGAAAGATGTTTTATTGAATGTGCTAGAAAAATTTACTTCGCCTTATATCAACCTTACACCTTTTGAAAAAAATGATCCTGAAGGTCGGAAACTGCCACCTTTAACCAATCTGGGAATGGGTTATGTGTTTGAAGAATTAATCAGAAAATTTAACGAAGACAATAACGAAGAAGCCGGAGAACACTTTACACCGCGTGAAGTAATTGATTTGATGACGCACATTATTTTTGAACCTGTAAAAGAAAAATTACCTCCTGTAATGCTTATTTATGATCCTGCTTGTGGGAGCGGTGGTATGTTGACAGAATCTCAAAATTTTATAAAAGATGAAGAGGGGGTAATTAAAGCAAAAGGCGATGTTCATTTATATGGCAAGGAAATAAACGATGAAACCTATGCCATTTGCAAATCGGATATGATGATTAAGGGCAACAATCCCGAAAATATCCGTGTTGGTTCAACCCTTTCTACAGATGAGTTTGCAGGAACAACTTTTGACTTTATGCTTTCTAATCCACCTTATGGAAAATCCTGGGCAAGTGAACAGAAGTTTATAAAAGATGGCAAAGAAATCATTGACCCTCGCTTTCAAATTAAACTCAAAAATTATTGGGGAATTGAAGAAGATGCCGATGCCACGCCTCGTTCATCAGACGGGCAATTGCTTTTTTTGATGGAGATGGTGAATAAAATGAAACCGCTTTCTCAAAGTCCAATGGGTTCTCGTATTGCATCCGTTCATAATGGAAGTAGTTTATTTACCGGTGATGCTGGCGGTGGCGAAAGCAATATTCGCAGATACATTATTGAAAACGATTGGTTGGAAGCCATTATACAAATGCCCAACAACTTATTCTACAATACAGGAATCACGACTTATATATGGATTTTAAGCAACAATAAATCAAAAAACCGCCAAGGCAAAGTACAATTGATTGATGCAGGTTTATTATTTCGAAAATTGCGAAAAAATTTAGGCAATAAAAACTGTGAGTTTGCTCCTGAGCACATTCGTGAAATCGTTTCAGTGTATGAAAACATGCAAGCAGTCGACCGTGTAATACATGCTGAAACAAAAGAAGAACAAGGCATAGCAGCTCAATTGTTTGACAATACCGACTTTGGTTATTACAAAGTTACCATTGAACGCCCTAAACGCCTAAAAGCACAATTTACTGCTGAGCGAATTGCCGAATTGCGTTTTGATAAAACCTTGCGCGAACCCATGGCTTGGGCTTATGAAACTTTTGGCGAAAAGGTGTATACAGAAATATCCAAACACGAAAAAGAAATTACCGAATGGTGCGAAAAAAATGAGCTGAACCTCAATGCCAAACAAAGCAAAACTTTGGTGAGCGAAGCCTTATGGGCCAAACAAGTGGAATTGTTAAACACCGCTACTGAATTGATGAAAGCCATTGGTACCAATGAATACAGCGACTTCAACCTGTTTAAAGAAAAAGTAGAGGAGGTATTGAAGGCAAAAAAAGCAAAACTATCCGCTTCCGAAAAAAATGCCATTTTAAATGCTGTGAGCTGGTACGATGCCTCTGCCGAAAAAGTAATAAAGAACACCACCAAATTAACAGGTGATAAGTTGAACGATTTACTAAAACACCTGAATTGCAAAGAAACAGAATTGTGCGATTACGGATATTTTGCCACTGATAAAAAAGGTGAATACCTAGAATACGAAACTGAAAGTGATTTGCGCGATACAGAAAATGTGCCACTCAAAGAAAATATATACAACTATTTTTTGCGTGAAGTAAAACCACATGTAAGCGAGGCCTGGATAAATTTAGATGCCACCAAAATTGGTTACGAAATAAGTTTTAATAAATACTTCTACCGTCACAAACCACTGCGGGCCATTGAAGAAGTAAGCAGCGATATTTTGAAACTGGAAGAATTGAGTGATGGTTTAATTCGTGAAATTTTAAGTTTTTAAAAGTAATGGCAAAAAATAAAATAATTCAAGTTCAAAATATTCCGGTTACAATTACTTCCGAAGATGGAAAGGACTTTATTTGCTTAACCGATATGGCTAATGCGAAGGAGGGAGAAAGCAGGGCTGCTGATATTATTAAAAACTGGCTTAGAAATAGATATACTTTAGAGTTTTTGGGAACTTGGGAGCAAATGAATAACCCAGATTTTAAAGTGGTCGAATTTGACCACTTTAAAATGCAGGCCGGTTTGCCAAGTTTTGTTTTGAGTGTGAGCGAATGGATTGATAAAACAGCTGCCAAAGGTATTACTGTAAAAAAAGGAAAATATGGAGGCACTTATGCCCACAGAGATATTGCTTTTGAATTTGGATCAGCCATTAGCGCCTCGTTTAAGCTATATCTCATTAAAGAATTTCAACGATTAAAAGAAGACGAAAATGATAGATTACAACTTACTTGGAACTTACACCGAACCTTGAGCAAAATAAACTACCAAATACATACGGAAGCCATAAAACACCATATAATACCTGAGAGTATTTCTAAGGAACAAGCAGCACAAGTATATGCAAATGAGGCCGATGTACTCAATGTAGCTTTGTTTGGCAAAACAGCCAAAGCATGGCGTGAGGAAAATCCTAATACGGAAGGAAACATTCGTGACCATGCTACTATTGAGCAACTTTTGGTATTGGCCAATTTGGAAAGCTTGAATGCGGAATTTATTAAAATGAATTTGCAACAAACGGAGCGATTAATCAAATTAAACCAAACAGCCATTACCCAATTAAAAGCAATTATTGGAAATGTAAATCTCAAAAAACTAAAATGATACATAAACTTGATAGTGGATTGGAATTTAAGATTACGCAACCACCTGTTGCGCGATTTGCTAAAACTGTACCCGAAAACTTACAATCTACCTTGCCTCAAATTGAGGATTTGGAACAAGAATTAAAGGAACTTGACCATGAAAACTAATATACAAAGATATACTGCTTATAAAGATTCGGGAGTGGAATGGTTGGGGGAAATTCCAGAGCATTGGGAAGTTACTAAATTGAGAAATATTGGAGTTTTTTCAGCAAGTGGAATTGATAAATATTTAAAAGTTAATGAATCAAAAGTCAAAATCATAAACTTTACAGATATATATGATAGTAAGTCAATGACTTTAGATTCTTCCTTTGATTACATGGTAGTAACAACACCTGAATCTAATAGAATTAAGCATTTAGTTAAAATGGGGGATTTAATATTCTTGCCAAGCTCAGAAACTTATGAAGACTTAGGAGCAGCGGCCTTAGTAAATGAGGAACTAGAAAATACATCATTTTCGTATCATGTTATTAGGTTAGTTATTAAAAAGGACTTAGACCATTCATTTAGAAAATACCTAACAAATAATGCGTTTGTATTGAATCAGTTTTCACGACATGGCAAAGGCTCCACCAGAAAAATTATTGGTCGTGGAGTTTTCAAAGATGTTCAAGTAATACTCCCACCCCTCTCAGAACAAAATGCCATTGCAGCCTTCCTCGACCGCAAAATGGCCTTGATAGACCAAGCCATTGACATTAAAGAAAAACAAATAGAACTGCTCAAAGAACGCAGCCAAATACTCATACACAAGGCAGTTACCCGTGGGCTCAACCCCGATGCAAAATTGAAAGATAGCGGTGTGGAATGGATTGGGGAGATACCGGAGGGTTGGGAGATAGTAAAGAATCGTATTTTATTTCAAGAGCGTAATGAACCTGGAAATGACTCGTTGCCACTATTGTCCGTTTCAATTCATACAGCAGTTTCCTCAAAAGAAATAAGTGATGAAGAAAATATAAGAGGTAAAATTAGAATTGAAGATAAATCAAAATACAAGGTAGTTGAAATTGGTGATATAGCTTTTAATATGATGAGGGCTTGGCAAGGTGCTATAGGATCTGTTTCAACCAAAGGAATGGTAAGTCCTGCTTATGTTGTTGCGAAACCCAAAAGAATTTTTGATTCTAACTACTTCGAATTTCAATATCGCACAGAACTTTTTATTCAACAGATAGACAAATCGTCCAAAGGAATTACTGATTTTAGAAAGAGACTATATTGGCATGAGTTTAAACAATTAAATACGATTCTTCCAACAGTAAGAGAACAAAAGGAGATTTCTGAATATATTTTTAGATTAAATGAGGTTACAGAAAAAGTATTTAATTTGAAAGAAAAGGAAGTCGAAAAGTTAAAAGAGTACAAAGCCACCTTGATAAATAGTGCGGTAACGGGGAAAATAAAAATTGTCTGAATCACGGATTGAAAAGATTTAAGGATGACACAGATAAACTAAAGAATGATAACGATAAATTAAAGGATGATAACGATAAATTAAAGAATCATAACGAAAAATTAAAGGATGATAACGATAAATTAAATGTTGGTTGATTGAATGGATGTTGTTAAAGTTAAACAATTTTAGATGATGGAAGAAAAATTAAAATATAAAGATATTACGGAGAAGATTATAGGTGCATCATTTGAAGTACACAGTTTTTTGGGAAATGGATTTCAGGAAGTGATTTACCAAAGGGCACTGGCGTGGGAAATGCAACAAAAGGGATTGGAATTCGCTCGTGAAATTGAACAGCAAATTTATTATAAAGAACTACCCGAACCAATAGGAACGAGGCGAGCTGATTTTGTTGTTGAAGGAAAAATTTTGGTTGAGCTAAAAGCACTTATTCTATTAGAGGATGTTCACCTGGCCCAGACATTAAATTATCTGAAAGCTTATAAATTAGAAGTAGGCCTTCTAATTAATTTTGGAAGCAAATCACTCACTTTCAAAAGACTTGTTTTATAAATAATAAAAATTAAGCATCAAAAAATCAGTGAAATCTATAAATCCATTTAATCTGTGATTCAGACAATAAAAGTAATTAAGCATGACTAGTAAAACAAACGAGCAAGCATTAGAATCAACTATAGAAAAAAGACTCACCGGCACTTGCCTTGAAGAGTTGAAGGAGCAAAATATTGCTTTACATACAGCGAATGATCGTACAGCATTGTATCGTGCAGGCAACGGCTATTACATTGGCTTGCCAGAAGATTTTAATGCGAAGTATGCACTTGACGAACACCGCTTTTGGGACTTCTTACAAAGCACCCAAAAAGAGGAATTAGCTAAACTGCAAAAACAAAGCGATTGGAAATTAAAAATTCTAGATCGCTTGGATCGCATGATAAAAAAATATGGCATCCTGCGTTTGTTTCGCAAAGGCTTGGATGTAGATGATGCCCACTTTACACTATTATATCCTTTACCACTAGCAAGCAGCAGCGAAACAGTGAAGGCAAATTTTGAAAGCAATCAGTTCAGCTCTACCCGCCAACTTCGTTATTCCTTAACCAATACGGGTGAAGAAATAGATATGGTTCTTTTTGTAAATGGATTGCCTTTTGCCACTATGGAATTAAAAAATCATTGGACAGGACAGAACGCAAAGGTGCATGGCCAAAATCAATACAAATTCAAAAGAGATATTACCCAACCTTTATTAAACTTTGGGCGTTGCATTGTGCACTTTGCTGTTGACACGGATGAAGTGTATATGACAACCAAATTGCACGGGAAGGATACTTACTTTTTGCCTTTTAATTTAGGTCAGTGGGAGCCTTTGTTTGGTAAAGGCAATCCACCAAATCCTTTTGGCCATAAAACATCGTATTTATGGGAAGAAATATTTACCAGAAACAGTGTTGCAAATATTATTCAACATTTTGTACGCTTTGATGGAAAAGATACTGATCCACTTAACAAAAAGACTTTGTACTTTCCTCGTTACCACCAATTAGATGTGGTGCGTAAACTCATTGCCGATTCAAGTAAAAAAGGCGTTGGTCAGACATATTTAATACAGCATTCAGCAGGTTCTGGGAAATCAAATTCAATTACATGGGCAGCTTATCAATTAATAGAAACATATCCTGAAAGTGATTCCATACCGGGAAGCAAAGGCATTTCAAATCCATTATTTGATTCGGTAATTGTAGTAACTGATAGAAGATTGTTAGACAAACAGCTTCGAGAAAACATCAAAGAATTTTCGGAAGTAAAAAATATTGTTGCTCCTGCCTATTCATCCAAAGAATTAAAAGAAAGTTTAGAGAGTGGTAAGAAGATAATTATTACTACCATTCAGAAGTTTCCATTTATTGTGGATGGTATTGCCGATTTAAGTGATAAACGATTTGCTGTAATCATTGATGAAGCACACAGCAGTCAGAGTGGAACAGCCGCAGGCAAAATGAATCAAGCCATGGGCAATACCTCCGAGGAAAATGAAGAGGAAGAAGATGAAGATCCACAAGACAAGATATTAGAAGCTATGCGTTCACGTAAAATGCGAGGCAACGCTTCTTATTTGGCATTCACGGCAACACCAAAGAATAATACACTTGAACGTTTTGGAGTAAAACAAACAGATGGGAAACACAAACCTTTTCATTTGTATTCCATGAAACAAGCCATTGAGGAAGGTTTCATATTAGATGTACTTGCGAATTATACAACCTATAAGAGCTATTACGAAATTGAAAAGTCGATACAAGAGAACCCACTGTTTGATACAGTAAAAGCACAAAAGAAACTTAGAACATACGTTGAACAGAACAAACAAACCATTGCTACCAAGGCAGACATTATGCTTGAGCATTTTGTAACTAAATTGGTAAACACAAAAAAATTAAAAGGTAAAGCCAAAGCAATTGTTGCTACACAAAGCATCGAATCAGCTATCAATTACTATTTCGCATTAAAAACATTATTAGAAGAAAGAGGAAATCCATTTAGAATCGCTATCGCATTTTCCGGTACTAAAAAAATAAAAGGTATTGAATACACCGAAGATAGCATTAATAATTTTCCTGACAATTTAGATACAGCCAAACCAACAGACCCTGGTTATATCAGCGATAAAATTGCACGGTATGTGGATATGGACGAATATCGAATTTTAGTGGTTGCAAATAAATACTTAACAGGTTATGACCAACCTAAATTAACAGCCATGTATGTTGACAAGAAACTGCAAGGGGTAATTGCTGTTCAAGCTTTGTCAAGATTAAATCGGTCATCAGATAAACTGGGAAAGAAAACAGAAGATTTATTCATTCTCGATTTTTACAATACTACTGAAGACATTAAAAAATCATTCGACCCGTTTTATACAGCAACTTCATTAAGCAAAGCCACAGACATCAATGTGCTTCACGAATTAAAATCCAATTTGGATGATGCAGGCGTTTATGAATGGAGCGAAGTGGAAGATTTCGTAGAAAAGTATTTCAAAGGAGTAAATGCTCAAGAGTTAAGCCCAATAATTGACATTGCCGCTGAAAGATTTAATACAACATTGGGGTTAGAAGACAAGGCAAAGGCAGATTATAAAATCAAAGCAAAACATTTTGTAAAAATCTACGGACAGATGGCTTCTATCATGCCCTATGAAGTTATCGCTTGGGAAAAACTATTCTGGTTTTTAAAATTCTTAATTCCGAAACTTATCATTGTTGACAATGAAAAAGATGCTTTAGATGGCTTGTTAAATTCCGTTGACCTTTCAACCTATGGTTTAGAAAGGGTTAAGTTAAATACAAGCATAGGCCTTGACGAATCAGAAACAGAAGTTGACCCACAAAACCCAAATCCAAGAGGTGCTCATGGGGGAGAATCTGAAAAAGACAAATTAGATTTAATTATCAAAAGCTTTAACGAACGATGGTTTCAAGGTTGGGAAGCCACACCTGACGAGCAACGAGCAAAATTTGTAAACCTCGCCCAGAAAATGAAAGAGCATAGCGACTTTAAAGAAAAGTATGCCGACAATTCTGATTTGCAAAATAGAGAAATTGCTTTCAGTAAAATCTTCGATGAAGTTATGGGCAAACAAAGAAAAAATGAACTTGATTTATATCGATTAGTTTCACAAGACGAAGGATTTAAAATAGCAATGCAGGACACGATTAAAAGGATGTTGAGATTATAAGCCCACGCATTTTGCAAGCACAATTAAAAACCGCTCAAGCCAACACACGACCAAAGTTTTTAATAGAGTTTGCAAAGCCGACCCAAAATAAAAATTGTTTTTAGAAAATTTCCAACGCTTTAAAAAAAATAATAACGCAACGCACAGCCGACACTCAATGACACAGAAACTCAACAATAACAATGGTTTGCAAGGACGGCCGACAAGAACCACTGGCTATAACAGCGGGTTTAAGAAATTGGGGGTTCAGTGGTTAAATGAAGCTCTGAGACTTCAAGTACACTTTTGGGTACGAAATTTTTTTTGATTGGAAAATGGTATATAACAGAGTCCTGTTTGAAGACTTGAATTTATATCGTATGGATTTCCCATTGATCTTCAAAATTGGGACTGTTCAGACTGTCCGCAAAATGAAATACATATATAGTTTGCCTATCTAGTGCATAATGACTTAGGTAAAATCTATACTGATTATCAATAAGAATAGGTTCGCCAAGTTCGACCTTGGCTCCTGGTTTTCCTTTAATCATTTTATAGTACTCTCCTTTTGGCTTTTTATTATCTTCCAACTCTGCTTCAACATAAATATTCAAAAAATCTTCACTATTAACACTGAACCTATCAGCAGGCATTTCTTGTCCTTCTTTGCCCTGTGTAATGTGATCAATTCTAACATGATTAGCCATATTTGTTTTTTAGAGGTTGAAGCTTAATTAAAATATTATCGCAATATTAAGATTTATTATGATACTTTACCATATAAATAATTAAAAATTATCTTTATTTTCATATCAGTTAGAGTACTCAAATGACCAAGATGCACTGGCTATAAAAGTTAAGCGTTCGTTGGGCTCTGCGAGCCCAACGAACCTGATGTTGAACTTTACCTTCTTTTAAGAGGCAAAAAGTGAAAGATTTATTATGGAGATGTCGTCGTAGAATGTTATGCTGTAAGGATACTTCGTTAGCTCTTTTTCGCAGCGATATAATTTTAGAGCAATATTTTTTTTATTATGGTCACTGTATCATTTGGTTTGATTTCAATCTGTTTCTTTGAATTTCTGTTTGCTTTCATCCCAAAATTGTCATTTGAAGTGACAATTTTGTCCTACAGGCCGACGAAATCATTGTCTTACAATGATTTGTCGGGATGAACCCTGACATTGAAAATGTAAGAAAAAATTATTTATAAAAATAAATAACAACTTTATTTTCAATCGTCAGCCAAAGGCAAAAAAGTCTAATGACTTTTTTGGGTTCATATTCTTTGTGCTCTTGCCATACTTAGCTGTAGTTATTTGTTGCATCAGCAATTTGGATTGAATTATTGGATGGGTTTGGAAACTTTATAATTTATTGGTTTGCTAATTTATCAGCACCAGATTATTTCTGATTACAATCTGGAATGAATCAATCTCGCATTTTTTGCCACGAACGGAATTGTCAGTATATTTCTGGCTGTTTGTACTATTCTGGACTTTTTTTCGTAGGAGATTTCTGGTTATTTATTAGACATTTAAAGAAAACTGGAATCAGAATAAATTTAAGAGTCTTAATGGCTGTATCCTAATTCCTAGTCTCAATAAATTACTCCTTATCTTTCTTCCAACAAGTTATAAGTATTAAAAATCCACCGCTTTTACATAAAAAAGCGAAGGATTGTGATAGATTTGTTGTAGATATAACAAAGTTGGCTGTGATTTTTGCGGACACCCTAAACTAAATCAAACAAAAAAAATATGGCAAAAAACAAAAAAGATAATTCTGAAACCCCAAAAGGTTCTAAAAATAGAGATGCAGGTACGGGTAAGTATGTATCAAAGTCATATGCAGACAAACATCCCAAGACGACCCTAAATGAAAGTGTAGACAAAAAGAAGGCAAAAGGAACTGACCATACAGGACCAAGACGTAAAAAATAAGACCAATGAAATTAGAAAAATTTAAAGAAGAGTCATACGAATTTTCAAAACTAACAAGCGACCTTGTGAGACAATTTACATTTGCAGGAATTGCAATTGTTTGGATATTTAAGTTTGAAAAACCACAAGACCATTTAATACCAACGGAATTAATATTTCCATTGCTTTGCTTTGTTTTAACACTTGCCTGTGACTTACTGCAGTACCTTTTTCCAACAATTATTTGGACAATTTTCTTTAGACATTACGAAAATAAATTCAAAGGAAATACAGAAAAAGAAATTAAAGCAAACCCTATTTTGACACTACCAGGTTGGATTTTTTTTATAGCGAAAATTATTTTTTTAGCAATTGGGTTTATTTGTGTAATAAAGTTTTTAATCATCAAAATATAATAATTATGGCAAAGGGAACAACACCAAAACCAACGACAACAACTAAAAGTAGAGATGCAGGAACAGGACAATATGTTACAAAAACATATGCAGACAAACATCCTAAAACAACAGTAAAAGAGACAGACAAGAAAAAGAAATAAAACTACAGCCAACAAAAATATTGCTGCAAGTGTGGCTTGACAATGA
>JBDTWI010000059.1:0-16899 GCA_040006775.1 Saprospiraceae bacterium | reverse complement strand
CTAAGCAGTGTAGTTATACCAAATTATTAAAGCAATAATTATTATTTCTACCGAACTCACTACTCTACCTTATACCGCTTATAAATATAAATAGTCCAATTCACACTTCTTGTTCTTGGACTTTTTATATTTATTTAGCGGCATTAACCATTGTAGTTTTATAAATTGGTTTGGACCAATTTATAAATACAATTGGTATTACATTTTATCCAGACAATCCGCCAACTTTTTTGTCAGATTTCTCCTGCTATATTGTTCAATTTCTGATACAATGGGAGCAAATTGTTGAGGACTCTGAATTAGATCCTGCATTGTGTTGAATGCCTTTACCATGCCTTCTTTATCTTCGAAATCCACGTTCAGACCAGACTTGGTTTTTTTAAGTATAATTTCAAGATCAGATCCATTAGGACTTATACAAAGTATGGGCTTCTTTAACGCAAGATATTCAAAGAACTTTCCTGTAATAACTCCCGGATCATTTCTAGCACCAATCAATAAAAGTATATTTGCCTTTCCAATAAGTTGGAGATATTCATCATGAGAAATGGCTTGCAAATGTTCAAGCCTGTCAAATAATCCTGCATCTTTAATCGACTCAAAGACAAAATTATCAATAGCTCCAATAAATTGTATTTTGAATTTTTTTTCTAATTCGGGATTCGCGTCCAATACCTGTTTAATTGCAATCCACAATTGTTCCGGGTTTCTATCGCCGGATAAAGTGCCACCATAAGCCATCACAATTTCATTTCCTTGCGAAGATTGATTTGTTGAATACAATTCATCATAACCATTGGTAATCACTTCAATTGATCGTCTTGAAAGCAGTTCAAAATCTTTAGCGCACGAACGACTGACCGTACAAACTACATCTGCAGTTTGCAATACCTTCCGCTCCATTTCTGCATTTCTCTTTTTTGAATAATCTGTCATTTTTAGTTTATCCCAGAAAAATATTTTTGTCCAAGGATCTCTTAGGTCAACCAACCAAGGAAGATTGGTTTTCATCTTCAAATAATATCCAATCATTTGCACTGAATGTGGTGGACTGGAACTCATAATAGCATCAACAGGATTCTCTTTTAAATATTGAATAAGAAATTTTACTGAAGGTTTGATCCAAAACATTCTTGCATCCGGAACGAAAACATTTCCTCTCACAAAGGTGGCCAACTTCTGAAACCAGGGCTTATTTGATTTTTCGACAATGACATTGGGTTTTAATTTTTCAGATTCCGGAATTCCCATCAACTTTTTATACAATCGAAAAGGTTCCCAGGCCTTTTGACGGATAATTTTTACGCCTTCGGGAATTTGTTTTTCTAAGGAATGATCGAGATAAGGAAACTCTCCCTGATCAACCGTATAGACTATTGGTTCCCAACCAAAATCTCTTAAATATTTTACAAAATACAAACAGCGCTGAACTCCAGGACCTCCGCTCGGTGGCCAGTAATAGGTAATTATCAATACCCGCTTTTTAATTTTATCCATTTGACTTAATCCTTGTAAATCGCAAGGCTAAAAAAGGTGATAAATTGCGATGAAGCATGGGTAAAACTTTGATGACTACATTCAAACTTCTTGCTGCTATTCGCCATAAAAATTTTGAATAATAACTGTTGTAAAATCCAGCTAGGCTTTCAGTCAAAAAACCATTTTTCAAAGCAACAATTTTATAATCAGAATAACTCACCAAGCGCTCAATCCAGGTTCCGGAATATGGATCTCGAGTATTGCTCAATTTCTCTTGCAAGCGAGGAATTATTTTAGTTTGCTGGAATTCCTTTACAAATATTTTTATTTGTTCCAAGCTTAGTGCTCTTGTATTTGTAATACACTCTTCAAGCTGGTCTCCTGCTATTTCAGGTGCAAGTTCTGTGATTATCTTTCTTCTAATATTTCGCCCGGAATTTTGTTTATTAATTGAGGTCTTCATCATGTCGACATAAGGCCCATCTACTTCATGCTGTTTATGAATTTGAACATGTTGATAATGGACAGCAGGATTGTGTATGTTGGCTGAGGTTGTAAATACCAGTACAAGTTCCTCTCCCGGCAATTGTCTCAATAATCCAAAAAAAAGATCTAAATCAGGAATGTGTTCTATTACATTTCGCGAAGCCAATCCATGTATTTCGAGATTGTTCATTTTGCAGTAGTCAACCAATACATCTGTATCCCCAACGACATAATGATCAAATCCCAAATTCAATGCTTCACTAATTTTTCTGCAATCCTGAATCATTTCTACACTAAGATCATGACAGATTAGTTGTCCTATTCCACATTTTTTAGCCAACAATCCAAAAAATCCTATTCCAGCACCATGATCAATTATACTAATTCGTGAACAATCAGTTTCAGTTAATTTTTCAAGGATTCTATATAAAATATACACATTGGATTGATTGTTGAATTTTATTTTTGTGAGATTGAATTTAAAATAACTCAATCCTGCATCTGTCAATCCAAGTTCTTCGAGATTTAGAGCGCTAAGTGCAATTTCCAATTCATTGGCAAGTTTTTGAAGTTCCTTTAGTCTCATCTAATTCACTCTGGCATTGATCAATTCAAATTCTCTCATAAACAATTCAGTGCTTATTATTTTCCACAATTCATTCTCTCCAAACTGATTCTTCTCCATGGCAGAACTCAGTTTATCCATATTCCACAATCCTCTTTCTTTCATGGATTGAGAGGAAATTAAATCTTGAATTTCATTTTTGAATATGCCGGAAGTCCATAGATCTGTAGGAGTTCCAAACCCTTTCTTGTCTCTTCGGTTTAATATTTTTTTTGGAAGAACATCTTTCAATGCATCGCGAAGTATTGCCTTAGTCGTTCCATTTCTAATTTTAGAATCATTCGGCAAACTAAACATAAATTCTACAAGTCGATGATCCAGAAAAGGCACTCTGCTCTCAATAGAACAAGCCATACTGTTTCTGTCTTCCCAATGCAACAAATGGGGAAGCATTCTCATTCTCAGTGTTTCATACAAACTTTGATTCAATTTAGTTTTAAATTGATTGTTAAATCCAGGAGATTCAATTTTAAAATCTGTATTCTGATAAAGTTCAGGACTGCTATATTTTTTATTCTCTAGTTCTAGCATTGCATCATGATTCAATATCAAACTCAGTATTCCACCACCAAGATGTTTCAATGCGAAGTTTAAGTTCTGATCCTTTCTCCATTGATTCAAATTAGAAAATAAGCCAGAAAATTTCAATTGTTTAATTTGATCCGCAATGAAATATTTGAAGTAGTATGGATAACCTGCAAGGATCTCATCGCCACCTTGCCCATTTAACAAAACAATGATTCCGGAATTGCGAACATTCTTATAATTCAAGTAAGCACTATAAGGACTTGCTCCGGTCGTTGGACCGTCCTGATGAAAAATCCAATTCTGGATGGCTTGCAAATTTATTTGTTCATCCTGAGTATAGAACATCGGATCGAAACCTCCTGTATCTAATACTTCTTGTATGAATTCCCGTTCATCATATTTTTTATCGTGATCATAGTATACAGAGAATGTTTTGACATGATTGCTAAGAATGGATTTAGAAACCATAGCGATGCTCGAAGAATCTAATCCGCCGCTCAAAGCAATTCCTATTGGCACGTCTGAACGCAATCTCAATCTCACCGCATCCGTAAACAATGTATTAAATCTTGCAATTCTTTCTGACTCACTCATTCCAGAATTGTCAATCTCAGGATTTATGTCCCAATATTTAGTAATTGCTAATTGCTTGTTTTTTATTTTGAAATAATGTCCCGGTAAAATATTTTTTATTCCTGACAAAAAAGTTTCCTCTCCTTCGTGTAATTGATTTCTGAGAAAAAATCTGGAGATTGAATTTTGATTATATTCTAAATTAACTTCTCTGCTTGCAATAATTTGTTTTTCTTCTGAACTCCAAATAAACTTGTTTCCATCGAAAAAATAACAAAGTGGTTTGACACCAAATCGATCTCTCGCACCAAACAATTCTTTTCGCTTTACATCCCAAATGATGACCGCGAACATTCCAATAAATTTCTTTACACATTCCTCACCCCAATGGATATAGGATTGAAGTAAAACTTCTGAATCACCAGTGGTTTTAAATTGAACCCCCAATGTTTCTAATTCTTTTTTAAGTTCAAGATAATTGTAAATCTCTCCATTAAAAATCATCCAATACTGTCCGGATTCATCGGTCATGGGTTGGTGACCAGCAATACTTAGATCTACAATAGCCAATCTTTTAAAAGCTAAAGCAAGATTTGCAAAATCATTGTTGTAATTAGAAATCTGAGGATGACTTCCCAATAAGAGGGCATCACTTTTCTCTCCTAATAGTTGTTGTATCTGTCCAGTTTCCGTTTGAATCAGCACAAATCCTTCATCATCAGGGCCTCTATGGTGAGCAATGTCATTCATTCTTCGAATGGCATGACTGTCCACCTGAGTTTGATCTAAATTAAAAATCCCTGCTATACCGCACATAGCCGCAAAGATAAACCGAAATTATGCATTGAAAGAGAGAGGCAATAGTGTATAGTTTGGCTTAGATCAAATTTTAAGCAAGGAAGACAATCTGCTTATTATTAACTTATAGAAGCTGTTTAATTCTGGGGAAATCTTCAGAAATAGCATAACCGGAATGAATAGCAAGGTCCAAAGTACTGACTTGACAACTACCTGAAGAAGAGCAGAATAATATTTGTGTTGATCAATATGAAAATCTAATAATTCTAAAGCAAACCACGCTACAGAAGCTAGCACAATTACCAAAATTACCGCTTTTAAGGTCTGCATGGTAAAGGGCTGAATTCCCATTTTATAATAAATATAAAGATATCTGCAGGCGTTGAATAAAAATAGAATAATCAAACCTGATAAGGATAAGCCAAGAATTCCAAAATCATTAATCAAGTAATAATTCATTACTATTTTGAGTAATGAAACGACAATTATCGAATAAAAATTAAACATATAATGTCTAGACAAAATAATGATCTCTGAATTGCATCCTGTAATCATATCCAATAGTCTTCCAATACCCATGAATAAAACAATATAAAGAGCGTTGTCGAAGGCATAACTCGCCGGTAACATATTCATTATATCAGGAAAAATTACCAACAACAAAATAAAAATATAGGATCCAATAATGAAATTAGTTAAAGAAGTCTGTCGGTAATGTTTTAGAACATCATCCCATTTTTTATGTCGAATGGCGGAGGACAAAAGCGGAATTACAACTGCTATTGTAGCAGCAAATGGAACAGACATGATATTGATAATGTAATAGCCAATGCTGAAAGTTGCAACATCTGTTTGGCCTCTCATACCTCCAAGCATAATGACATCAATGTAATTCAATATTGTCGCAAAAGAACTGCCTAGTATGGCTACTACTCCAAACTTAATTATATTCTTATAAACTTTTTTACTGAGATGACTAGGATTGAAATCAAATTTCAAAGCTCCAATGATGCCAATGTAAATCCAGATTGTCACGGCACTAAATGCAGTCAAGCTGCAGAACCAAAAAAAATATTGACTGAAATCAAGTACTTTATTGGCAAACAATAAAATCAGAATGGTATTTCCTAATTTTGGAATAAGTTCATTGATGGCTTTAGGAAATACAGTCTTGAGATTGACAATACAGTAATTTGTTCCAACTGCTGAAACTAATGTAAAAAATGTAAGGTAAAATATGAGATAGTTGTATTGCTTTAATTCCGGATTGTTTATATAATAAGACTTGAACATACCATCTTCAAATACAATCCCAAGAAGACACAACAGACAAAATCCCGCCAATGGAATAAGAGTAATAAGACTTAAAAAATCTTTAGCATTATTTTTTTTATAAAGCGGAAAAAAACGATAGATGATGGAACTAGTTCCCAACTCTGTTAACTGCGCCATAGCAACTGCAATGGCAAGAATGGTTCTTGTCATTCCTGTTTCACCCGGTGTGAAAAAATGAGGCATCAGAATGATCAGATTGATATATCCGATGAACATCGAAATATAAACCAATATGGTTGAATAAAAACTTTGCTTCCTTACTATTCCCATTCCAACATTGGAATCTTAGTAACTCTGAGTTTTGACAATGATCATAACTTTTTATTTCTGTTGTTCATCCAGACACACATTCCCAACAAGGCCATGATAAGAAGTGAACAAATTGCAGAAATTGTTTCACCGGTAAAATAGGATGAAGGATGAAATTTCAAAATAATCTCGTGTTTTCCTGATGGAACTTTTATTCCTCGAAGCACATAATTTACTCTGAATAAATTTGCATCTTTTCCATCGATTGTTGCAGTCCAGCCTAGATCAGGTCCATACCATATTTCTGACAGAACGGCTATCTGATCTGAACTGTTGTCTGTAGAATATTTTACTGAATTGGGTTTATATTCTATCAATTGTATTGTTCCCGATCCATCACCGCTATTTGCGACTTCTGATTTCCACTCATTATGAATAACAGCAGTTGATTTTAAATTTGCTGTAGAAAGTGCCGCGATTTCCTCGTCTGCATTGTTTACCCATTGTATGTTGTTTACAAACCAAGCAGCACCATAAGCAGCAGGGTTTGGCAATGCAATTTCTTTACCCTGTTCACCAAGAATAAAGTATTTAGTATTCAACATATTCATCACATGCAATTGTGACATGCTTTGAACAAAGGCACTGTCATTTGGATTTCCCGTAAAAGTTTGAAGCATGGTACCCAATTGAACTTTTTCATTGCCAAGGCAATGATCTATAATATCCTGATATCTCCTGAGTTTTGCAGGATGATATCCACCGATTGTTCTGTGGTAGTAGGAAGGAAAGGAACTGTTGTACGTGTCAATGGTTGCATCAAATACTCTATATCCAAGCTCTTTGTCAGCAAGTATTTGATCATCCACTTTTCTCGGTTTGAATACTGCATTTCCAGCTGCATCACTAACAAAATCTGAATGAGTTATATATCGACTGTTGATAGAAAATAAGTCAAACAACATGATTGCAGCATAAGCACCAAGAAAAAGATTAGACTTTATTTTTTTCAAATTATATAAATAAATTAATGCAGTTCCTAAAATCAATATGATTAATCCGCGAAAGGCATCACCTCTCATCATGGCTTCTCGCAATCCAACGAGTACCTTTGTTTGATCATTGCTTTCACCCTTTGTCATGTCAAAAAATCCCGGACCGATTATCCAGAAAAATATTAAAATTAAAGCGAGAATTCCTGCACTATAATAAAGTGCTTTCTTAATTTTTTCAGCTTCCAATTCATTGCTTAATATTTTTGCTAAGGAATAAAATCCAAACATCCCCATATACAATCCAACCACAGTTAGTATTGAACTTGGCGCTCTGAATTTGTTGAGGAAAGGAAGGGTATCAAACAACAACTTATTAAAAAATTCAAAATGTCTTCCCATGGACATCAACATCAACAAAATGGTACTAATCAAAAACCACCATTTAATTTTACCGTCAATAAGAAAACATCCCATTATAAATAACAACACCAACAAAATTCCCATATAGAATGGACCTCCGGTGAAGGGAAGAGCACCCCAATATCCTGGAATCGCAGTATTGGCATTTACAGGAATTCTAGCCTCTTTCAATGCGGCTTTGAGTGAAGAATTATTCATCGCTTTCTCACCGCTGGCACCACCTACTACGCCTGGAATTATCGCAGCAGCAAGATCCAATACTCCATTACTCCAATTGGTCGCATAGTCCCATTCCAGGCCGCTTTTATTACTCGATTCACCTGTAGTAGCTGAAGTGCTCAAAACAGAACCACCACGCATAGTTTGAGTAACATATTCTTTGGTTGTAAGTATGGTAGTTGCTGAAGCCATTAAACCGACCAGAGCAATAGCTCCCAACAACAAGGTATTTATTCCGAAATCCTTCCAGTTTTTGTTTTTAATGGTTTCAATTAAGGTGAGTATAAATAAGGGTACGGCTCCCAGAAGAATATAATAACTCATTTGGACGTGATTATTGAGCACTTGCATCGCAAATCCAAATCCAAATAAAGCCAATCCTATCCAGCGATTTTTAAAGTAACAGGTCCATATACCTATAAGAATACAAGTAGCAAATCCCATGACTGCCAATTTGCTTAAGTGGCCCGCTTCCAACAACAATATGTTTCCTGTACTGAAGGCAATTACTACTGCTGCTAATGCTGCAATATATGTTCCCAATCCAAAAAATAATAAGCCGAGGTAACTAAACAACATCAGCGCAAAAAAAGTATTGATGGGTGGTTTTGCCAGATAAAGCGGTATGCTTTGTAGATAAGAAAGAAAATTATTCTTCGAGGCCATAGAAGTTTGAAACAATGGCATCCCCCCAAACATGTTGTCTGACCAAAGAGCAACATCCGTTCCGGTTTTATTGTATTCAATGCTTTCGTGGGCCATTGCCTGCCAGGATTTAAAATCCGATTGTTGCAGCACCTTGCCTTTCAATGCAGGTAAAAAGTATATCGATGCAAGGACATAAAACAAAGCCACTACAATCAAATGGGGCACCAAATTCTTTATCTGAAAATTATTCATATATAATTTTTTATTATATGTATGGCAAATGTACGAAATCCCAGACCATTTTTAGTTCAAATCTTAGCTTTGGGAAGCTCCACAATACAGTTTAAGCCTAGATGCCAATTTATTAAGGCTTATTCGATAGTATTTTGTAGTGTATAAAATTAGTGCCTTAGTGGTCGAAGTTTGCATCTTCGATCCAATATTTATCGATTTTGTAAACCGAGTTTTATACCTTGTCCTTGATGGTCGAAGTTTGAAACCTTGATGGTCGAAGTTTGCATCTTCGATCCAATATTTATCGATTTTGTAAACCGAGTTTTATACCTAGTTCTTGATGGTCGAAGTTTGAAACTTCGATCCGATATTTATCGATTTTGTAAATCGAGTTCCATACATTGTCTGTACTATGGTTAATTTGATTTTTTGAAGGACTTTGAATTATTAAGATTTGCAAATTTTAGATATACTACATCCCAGTTACAAAGTGCGACAATCTGGAATCTTTGTTATCATAAAGCCAAACATTGAGTAAATGGCGTTGTGTAAAAAGAATTGAAAAATGAAATGTAAAACCTTATTAATTGTTAATCATAAGTTAATATACCCTATTGTAATATTATTTATTGTTAATTTTATAAAATTATCAAACATAAATAAATTTATTATGAAACCTCCAACCTCCAACCTCCAAAAGAACTAAAACTTAATAGAGTCATAGGCTTGATTTCGTTAAGTATCCTCTCAATAGTTTTTTTTAGTTCATTTAATTTGCCTAGTGCGGCATTTATCAAAGACACCTCTTTATGCTCTAAAACATTGACTTCGGAAATGGTCACTTGTGACAGAAGTGACATTGATCCATGTAGTTATATAACTAATGGAGGCTATGCTGGTGCATTAAGAACTGAATTAAATTATTTATTGGCAAACTGTCCTGCCAGGAATTGGGATTGCAACCCTACACCTTGCTGTACACAGCCGAAGTATTATAATTTAGATCATCTATTTAATGGTTTGAATCCATGGTATTTTTGTAATAACAGAACTGACTGCTACTCTTATGATTGTTCCTCGGCACCAGGAGGAGGAACATTATGTAATTATGGAAGTATCGTACTTCAGGATAGTATTGTTTCTTATGTAAGAAGGGTTGCACAACAAGGAAGACCATTATGTGAATCTAATTCAAGTGTCTTAGGAAATGTATATAATATTTATTTCTTTTATGGTAATTATGGTGGAAGTTCTTGTGAAGGTGATGACCCTTGTTTTGATTATTATTTATATTTAAAAGTAGATTATGCATGTCCATGTAGTGGTCCAGGTGAGTAAATTTAATAATCTATTTTTAGGAATTTTAGCGCTCATTATTATTTCGAATAGTGAACTAATTTCTCAAAGAACTTGGTTAAAGAGATCAACACAAAAAGCATATGAAGTCGGCGATATAGCTATTTCACCGAGTAATGAGCTATTTGTTAGTTCACGTAATACCCACCATGTTTTAGTATCTAATGATGGTGGAGAAAATTGGAAGGATGAATGGGTTGCAGATAAAAAATTTTATAGCTTATATAATAATAAGTATTTTAAACTAATAAATAATACGATATATTATGGTTCAACTGAAGGTGGATCTACTGAATTATTTTATTATCAAAATGATAAATTTAACCCAATCGAGGAAAAATCTTCATTGATTAACAACTTAGAATTTGATGAGAATGGAAGAGCATTCTACATTAATGATAATGGAATTTCATTTACTGATAATTATTGGGTTTATAACAATACTCAACCTGCCGATATTGGTTTTTACTATATAGTAAAAACCTTCTTTTATGATAGCACCCATAATTATATTGTTGTTAGAGATTTTATTAATAGTAAGGAAATAATAAAGATATTTATACTGAATACGGATACTAAGGAATATAAACTATATTCTTCTTTTGTAGGAGACGTATTATTTAGAAATATAATCGTTTCAAAAGCAGGAAATATTTGTTATTACGAATACATTAATGGACAATTAGCAGTATTTGGAGCAAGTTCAACAAACCCATTTGAATACAAATTATTGCCTGTTGATTCGAATTGGGTTAGTTGCAGAATGTATAATCTTTCTTTTACTCAACAAAATGAATTTACATTGACTACTAGTTACGGGATATATTCAAACTATAGTCCTGATATATTTAAATGGACTAAGCTATATCAACTTAGTAACAATTTACCTTTACCGAACAATTCTGAGACAAATACCTATTTCGTAATTAAGGATAGTATGAATGCTTTAACAAGTATTGGAGACGATTGTGGAACTTCATATGTTTATTTCTTTAATGCTAATAGTAGAGTTTGGAAAGAAGCAAAACTAGAAATGAGTACAGCAAATTTTGATGGCCTCAAGAGAAACAAAAGGGGGAGATTATTTGCTTTCAGACCTTGCGAGAGTAATGATCATAGCAACTATTACTATAGCGACAATGATGGAAATGATTGGAATGCAGTTATCGCAAATGGAATTAGCATGTCAAATATTGGCATAAATGGAGAAGGAGAAGCAATTGGAAATTCCGGAAAAAAGATTTTTCTACATGATAGCGAAAAAGATAAATGGCAAGAGATAATTACACCGATTTCAAATTTTCCTGGAGTTAAATTTAGATATTTTTATTCATCTAGAAATGAACTTTTTTTGCTGGCAGATTCTTCAAATACTTTAGAAAAGGAGTATTTATTTCATTCTAATGATGGTGGCCTGACTTGGGAAAAGATCAAATCAATTCCAGGAATCCAACCAAGTGTAAGAGCTCCTTTCTTTGACATCATTGTTGATGAGCAGAACAATTGGATTGCATTTCCATTGTCTGGATCTTTTACAATATGTCCTGTTTATGTAAGTAATGATTCAGGCAAATCCTGGCTTCCAGATAGTAGATTTAAAACATTTCGCAATGTTAATGATATCAAACAATTAAAGGATGGACGATTCGTAATATTTGGCTTAACGTTTGCTATGGAATGGTTCAAGGTTGGGACTGTTTTTATTTCTGGTCCATCTGGTGTATGGAACAATTCAATAGATTATTTTACTGGTCATGGATCATTTACTTATAATCTTAATGAAAGTGCACTATTTGGATTTTTGAAAGTAAGGGATTCTAAACCCTTTATTTATAACCTAACCAGTAAAACAATATATGAAGATATTACAGGCATAGAAGTATCAGATAACGATACGAGAACTTTTTATTCTTCAATAGTTGTGCCCAATGACAAAATATATTTAATCGTTGCTTATGATGGCATATACACAACAAATAAATTAGATTTTACTGACGTTCAAGACCTGCAGGAACCTAAAGAGTCAAATATTAGTTTCATTGTAACTAATAATAAACAATTAAAAATAGATAGGTGGATAAATGAAAAAACGGATCAGATTTGTAAATTGACGATTTATAATAATCTTGGTCAATTGATTCAATCAAATTCAAATTTTAAGATTACTGAACAAATTGATGTTTCAAAACTTAGTTCAGGAATTTATTTTCTAAAACTTAGCACCTCTGATAGAAAATTTGATCGCATTGTAAGATTGATTAAGGTTGAGTAAAAATATTTCTCTTGATGTTGTATAAATTCTCTTTATAAAATTTATTAAGGAGAATTTTATTAACGATATTTTTACATGAATGTGCAAAAATGGTGACAAATAAATTTCGATTACCTATGAATTGAAGCTGGAAGCTTCAATAAGCCACCTTTTTTTGACTACATTTTTGCATGAAATACCGACGAGACATTTATATCCATGCAATAAGCTTATAAAGAATCAATGTCTGTCGGTATGATACCAGTTAATTTTAGGTAAAATATTATTTCAAATTTGTATCATTTGCAAAAATGGTGACAAAAAATTTCTAGACACAAATCTTCATTGTGTGCACAGCTCAAAAATTACAAAATAATTTTTTTTGTTGCCAAAACGTATCCGTTTTTGTTGATTATCGAAAGCAAATGAAGCCCATGAGGCAGATTCGAAATTTCTATTCTTTCTCCCCGCTCAACTACCTGACCTAACAAGTTAGTCAACAGCAAACTTAGTCCTTCCTGAAGGGATTGCACAACAATAAAACCATTTTGATTTTGCCATTCGAAATCAATGTCTGTTGATTCAGATTCATTGACCCGACTAATTTCTTTGAATTCGTAACAGCCGATATCGAATCCTTTTCCCTGCGGTCTTTTCTCCTTATCCAGATCTGAATTTATCAAACTAGAAACAAGGTTAGTTCCGGAATTTCTTGCTACAGAAATATCTGTTAAATGATAATCATTATTGTTCAAATCCTTGAACAAGCTGGCATTGTCAATGACCAACAAAGAATGAAGATCATGTCCACTGTTTTGCCATTGTTTAAAGTTTATATAACTACTTCCTTGATCGGTAGTGATTTTATCATTCAATATATTGTAATCACTAAGGAAATTCGTACAACTACTTTCAATATCAAGACTTCCTTTTGCAGAAAAACTCACTAAAATATTATTATAAATCTGCAAACTGTCGCTGTCAATAGCAAGGATGGCCCACTGTGAAGTAGAAGGAACAACTACAGTGTTATTGTACACCTTAACATCATTGCATCCTGTCGCAGCATCTCCCAGAAAAAAGGTCATTCCATTTCCTCCATTTCCAGATCCGTTCGTATAGATTAAGTTGTTGTAAACCTCACTGTAATAGATACCTTGCAGATTCAACCCTATTCTGTTCTTATAACATACATTGTTGTATATTTTTACATGATATGAAATGCCTGGACTTCCGCTGCTCAAATCGGGATTCAATTGTATTCCTGCAGCCTTATTTTCAAAACAAATGTTATATCTTATGATCACTCTATCGCTGTTATTGGACACATAGATTCCGTGTTCTCCATAAGATCTTTTGCAAATGTTGTTTTCAGCTAGAAAATCATCCGTGTAACCCGTAAATATTCCTCTATAACAACTGTCCACTTCACAATTTCTAATAATAATATGATTGGCAATCACTGCTCTTATTCCATCTTCTCCACTTCCATTTGCGTCTGCAATGCTTTTTACTTTGAATCCATTCACCTCGATAAAATCGGATCCTTCAATATTCAATCCGTCAAATCCCCTTCCACAAGATTGATTGATGACGACCTTATTTCCCATAGCAAAATAAACAATCGGATTTTGTGCTGTTCCGCTGTTTTTATAGAAATGATCAAAACCCTTATACAATCCATCATAAACAAGAATACTGTCTCCAGCTACTACAAGATTAGTAGCTTTTTGAATGGTCTTGAAGGCCTTGGAGAAACTTGACCCATCGTTGGAATCTGAACCCAAGACTTGAACATGATAATTGCGGCTCTCGCCTATTGAAATAAAGGCAAGCATTAAAAATATGCTTTGAAAGATGTCGATTTTTGTAAGATTCATAAGTCTTTAATTTGTCAATAAAAGATAAAAATAATCGTTATTTTGTCATATTCACTGAGAATCTATATTTTTACTTACATAAACAAAATTCAAATGAGTTGGATTGAAGTATACTTTTTATCGTTGGGAATGGAAAGCATTTAATTATACTTGATTGAAATAAATAAATTAGAAATTGTGAATAATCACAAACAGGCTATTCTGATAAGGGCTTTTTCAAAATGAATGACAGGAGAAAGGATGACGACAAGACTTCATTTTATTTACTCAACCTTGAGCACATGATTGAAGAAGATGCAAAAACATATACACAAAAAGAAGGGTATGTATTATGTATCTGCCAATACTTTATATTATATGCCGACTTATTTTATTATTAAAACTTCTGGAAATATCTCTATTATTTAACGGTTGATAAGGATATAGAATTTATTTGTAAATGTTTTTTATACTAACGGTTTACTAAATTCTTTAGACCCCTACTTCTTTACAATATAAATAAATATTCGCCACCAATTAAAAAAAAGCGAAGGATTGTGATAGATTTGTAGTAGATATAAGAAAGTTATCTCGGATTAAAACAAGGAGAAATGAGTAAAAAGATGATTATATTGACTTTTATTTTTAAATGTTTCACATTAAGCCTAAACGGACAGTCAAATAATTGCTATTGTGAGCTGAGAAATAGAGACTTCCTTATAGGCCTAGACAATCCCATCCAACTTGTTAATGATAAATACGAATTTATTGAAATTAGAAATATTAATGCAACATTTGAAGATTATGATACTGGATTAAGTCAAAGTATTAATCTGGTAAATGAAAATGGTAACTATAAAATCAATCCTACAAAATTAGGTAAAATAACATTACATATTCAAGCAAAAAATTGCGAAGTTAAAAGAACTCTTACAGTCAAACCAATAACCGCAACTCCGAGAATAGGAATCTATACAAGTAATGAAAATAAAAAAATTAAATGGGCTGAATTGCAAGCATATTCTGGAATGACTGCAAACATCGAATGTTGTGATATCGATGGCAAATGTAATGTAATAGGGTTTGAAATTTATCTTATTCAATCTAATTCCAAGGTGTTGAAATCAATTAACATTGGGGGGAAATACACGAATGAAACGCTAGAAATAATTAAAAAGTCAAAATCAAATGACATTTTACTTTTTAGAAATATTAAATACAAATGTTCAGGGGCAAACGTCGAACAAAGGATGCCAGACATGACATTAGAAATAGAATAAAGATGACAAATCAAAAACCCAAGATAACAACGGCTATGATGTACAGCTTCCCTATCGGTCAACCGTCACATAGCCTTGGATGTTACATTATTCTTTAGACCCTTCTTGAATACAATATATATAAATGTTCACATCAGTTAAAAAAGCGAAGGATTGTGATAGATTTGATGTAGATATAAGAAAGTTGTACACCATTAAAACTTACCAATGAAAATTGAAGGAAAATTATTTGATAAACTCACAGAAGCAGGAATTGAAATCGAAGAAGTCGAAAGAGAATACCTTTCTGAAGACGGAGTGACGGAAATTGTAAAAAATCAATTTGCAAAATTTCCTTGTGAGCGTGACTTTGTTTCTGTAAGATTCACTGATAGAATTGAAGAGAAAGATTATTTAGAAAGTGATTTTGAGCATTTTAAGTTCGTAAAGGATTATGAAGCTATTTGGTCACCTAAACTTAAAGTTATAGAATGTGAACTTCAACCAGTAGCGAGATTTGCAGCACCGTCCCACTATATGCTCCGAAGACTTTTTCAGGCAATGAATGAAGAAGGTGATGAACAAGATGAGTTTGCCAGATATGAGTTTGAACAATCGGAAGACGGAATCAAAGTAAGTATTGGGAGTGCCAGTCTCGACTATGCAATTTTATCCTTTCTTAAAGACAAACGACTAAGATTTGATTTTGCGAGACGTAAACCAACGATAAGAATTGAAAACATTGATGTATCAAGACACGATAAGGCTAAAAGCGTTTTAGAAAAGTTAGGGAATGCTCTTCTCTTCAAGGTTGACATGACTCTCAACTTAGGATTAAAGTTAGCAGAAGATAGAGAAATAAGAAGGTCGTACTTCCGCAGAAAAAAGGAAGAACACGATTTGGATAGAGCCTTCCCTACTTATGAATACGACAAAGAGCCAATGTCATTGTATTGGTATGCAAAAGGAGCAATTGAAATGCCTTTACTTCAATTTCTTGCTCTTTACCAAATTTTAGAATTTTATTTCCCCATTTTCTCTCAAAAGGATGCACACCAACAAGTCAAAAATTTAATAAAAGACCCAAGATTTAATCCGAATAAAGATTCTGACATATCACGGGTTCTAAATACCATAACCCAAAATAAAAATCAACTTGGATTCGGGTCTGAACTTGAGCAATTAAAGTCAACTATGTCGAGCTGCATAACGAGCCGAGACATAAGAGATGTGATTGAGAATGACGATTTTATGATTGAATTCTTTAAAGACAAAAAATCCAAAAGTCTTTCAACGAAGAATTTGAACGTTGGAAATGACACAGCCGACCTAGTTAATGAATGTGCTGAAAGAATTTATGAAATTAGGTGTCGTGTAGTTCACACAAAGGCTTCTGACAAAAATTATGATCTCTTACTTCCTTCTTCTCCTGAATTGAAATATCTAATTCATGATATTACGATTCTTGAAATGATTTCAAAAAAAGTTATGGTATCAACTAGTAGACTTTTAAAAATATAAAAAACGGTGTACAACAGCTAAGTATTCGTTGCGTCCGTAGGACGAACAATGAATACTATGTTGC
>JBDTWI010000058.1:0-18643 GCA_040006775.1 Saprospiraceae bacterium | reverse complement strand
CATAATTGGAATAACATGAGGGCATAGGTACTTCATTGGACGGATACATTTCAAGAACTAAATTAGTTATTAAAACGTTAAGTTAAGAGTATAAATAGTCAAAAAACAATAAAAAAGCCCACTACCACCCTGAAATGGGTAGTGTAGGCTATCTTAATGGAAAATAAGGTCGCAAAAGTAAAGCTTTTTGTCTTGTATTTAGATTGTTTTGAATTATTTTAATAACAATTAAAATCAATAATTATGAAATATTTAATCGTATTAAGTTTCTTGATCTTGTCGTTTAATTCACCAATTCAATTAATCTCACAAACTAATGTGCCTATTAAGAATATTGAAATTAATATTGATAAAGTGCAGTTTCAAAATATAACAGAAGAAGCTCAAATATTCAGGAAATCAGACAATGCCCTTTTGAGTAAAATTGACTTAAAAGTAGAACTATCAGGAACAACGCTTAAGGAGAAGGCATCAAACTATTTAAATTCTAATTGGAATAAATTTAAATTTTCAGAATGTATTGATTTAGGATTGAAATTTTCAACAATTGATATTTTCAACAATATTGTTATTTATAACCAAATTTATAAGGATTTGCCTGTTGATGGTAATCAATTTATATTGCGATTTGACAAACATTCTCGATTAATTTCAATAAATCAGAATACTATTCCTATTAATGAGGACATAAATATAGTACCTAGGATAAATACAGTTAAAGTATTAAATATATTAAAGAAACATATTGGTACCAACTTTATCAATGAGCAGGAAAACACGTTATTAATGATTTTCCATTATAAAAATGTTGCTACACTATCATATTTTGCCCAATTTGAAACCAAAAATCCTAATGGTAAGTGGTATGCTTACATAGATGCAAATACAGGCAAAATTTTAGAATTAAAATCCAACGTTATGAATGTTGATGGAACTGGTAGAATATTTAACCCTGATCCATTATCAGCATCTCATAATAAATATGGAAATAATGGAATAACGGATAATAATAATTCCAATAATCCGGTTTTTGACCCATTTTATAAAATAGTAGAATTACTCGGAATAACCCAAAATGGCAATGTTTATTCACTTGTTGGTAGTCATGCTAAAATTTATAATCCTAACTTACATACTAGCAATTCGCCTTTTTTCGATTTCAAAAGGCATCAGGATGGTTTTGAAGCTGTTATGTGTTATTTCTTCCTTGATAAAACAATAAAATATGCTAAAAGCATGGAAACATTTTCAAACTATGTTTATTTCAACCCTCATGAATTTGGTGACAATTCTTATTATGATGGAACAACAGTTACTTTAGCAAATGGAGATACTGGTCATAGTGAGGCTAACCCTGACCATGGCGAAGATGCGATGGTTATTCTTCATGGAAGGCTTTCACTTTATACACCATTCACTAGCAGGCACACCTCCTCCTGGAAAATCAATTTTGAATTTAACTGCTGAAGGCGTTGGAGAAGGAGTTGCAGATTATTGGGCTTTATCCGAAGTAAATGCAGAAAATCAATTGAAAGATTATGAAGATGATTTTTACAGTATCTTTCGGTGGGCAAATCATAATCCTGGCACAATACCTTCTGGGATGTATCCATCAACTGATCGTTTTGCAAATTCAACATTAATGAATATAACATATGTTAGCCCATTTATGAATTGTAATTGCGGTACACACTACTTTGGGACTGTATTGTCGGGAGTACTTCTTAAAATATATAATGATATTGGAAAGGAAAAAACAGACCGAATGGTACTTCGAGGATTAGCTAATATTAAATACGGATTTACCGCCCAGCCTCATGTTGCAACTGCAATGTTCGATGCCACTGGGCCAAATGGTTTAAATTATAGCGATTGGGAAAGATGCATCATTTGGAATCATTTTAGTAAAACGTACAATATTCCAGCAAATAATGGAGACAAATTTCTCCCGTTGGTTTTTAGTGGAAGCGGAGTGGATTTATATATGAAAGATAATTTAGAAGACTTTGGAATAGAGATTAATCCTACTAATAAAGATATGTGGCTATCAGAAGATATTTGGGTAAGGCCAACTAATGATAATCTCTATTATCATGACAATCCTGTCTATAGAAAGAATTCACAAAATAAAGAAAATTATATTAAAGTTAGAGTTAGAGGAAGGGGTTGTAATAGTATTACTAATGCATTGCTAAAAGTTTACTGGTCTAAAGCTTCAACTGGATTGAAATGGCCAAATAATTGGGAATATTCTGTTGATCCAATATCAGGAAAACAAATTTCAGGTCTTGTAAACACTGTAGATTTAGCCCCATTAGGAATAGAATCGGGTGAAGAAGTCGTTGTTACTTTGCCTTGGACTCCACCAAATCCAGATGAGTTTAATGATAATGATAAACATCATTATTGTTTATTAGCAAGGATTGAATCAATTGATGATCCTATGCATTGTGCAGAAGTTTCAAATATTAACGATAATGTTAAATGTAATAATAATATAATTTGGAAAAATGTTACTATCTTTTCTACTCCTGGTTTTAGTTCAGATACAGCTATCTTGTATGTTAGGGATATAATACAAACTTTTAGTCCATCTCCGTCATGCATAGAAATAAGTGATGCATCATTACCTCACTTTTATCCAACTCTAAATAACGCCACAATTTCAATAAATCTAAGAGAACCTTTAAAATCAATATGGATCTCAGGTGGTATGCACGGAAGTGGCTTTACATTAGATCCTGAAACTGGACTATTTAATATTATAAGCTTACCCGCTATATTTTGTAACATGAGCTTAACGCAAGATTATAATTATATAATGGATATTTATTCTAAAGGTAATGGAAATCCAAAACCATATATATTTGACATAAGACATTATAAAATGGCACCTCCACAACAAATAATTGGAGGTGAAAGGTTTATTTATCCAGGTATAGGAACCGATGCATTACCTAGAAGTAATTTAAATGAAAGTGTTAGACCTCAAGTTGACATATTTGTAAGTCCGAATCCATGTAATGAAGAAGCAATTATTATATTTAATAAAATAGTTTCAGAATTTGAATATACAATTTATAATCTCGACTCAGATTTGCTCTTAAAAGGACAAGTTACTAACAATACAAATACTCAATTAAAGCTTAATTTAAATAAAATAGAATTTAAAGGAGTTGTAATTTTAAATGTAAAAAACGGAGATTTTAATAAATCGGTAAAAATAATAAAACAATAAAATTGTTTATGCGGATCGATGTAGGTTGGTCCGCAATTTTTTTATCAATTAATTAAATCTTGTCTATGAATTTCAAATATTACTTTATAGCTGTAGTTTTAGAAACAAAAGCACAATTTTATCAAACTATAAATTCATCAATAATAGCATCCTATTCGGAAATCAATGGAAGTGGAGACATTGTACTTGTTCAAGCTACATCATTTGATTCAGTCGAAATATTAAATACGGTTTTGAAACCATTGGGTACACCAAGACCGATATTTGGCAGGTCAAAAGAAATTTATATTACTAGAATTGATACAAATCAACAAATTCTTGACAATATTCAATTTTATAGCAAAGAAGGTATAAATATCATTGGATCACATTTGTTTGAAAATGAATACTATTTTATATTAACCAATTTTGATACAATATTTTATAAAGACACATTTTTTACAAATACCCAAAATATTACAAATCCCACCTATTTATTCAAATTTGATTTTAATACTCATAAATTAGTTTTATGTAAATTAATTGGTGGCGGATGGGAATGGTCTAGTATTTTTATAAATGAATCTTATATTTATGTTGGGTTGCAATTTATTGGTTCGGCGGTTATTGATTCTAATATTTTTAAAGGTTTAAGGACTTCGTTTACTGAAAAAGATATAATACTCTTGAAATTAAACAGGAACAATCATTATTTGGAAGCCGTCACAACACTTACTGGGTACGAAGATAGTTATCCTATAAAATTAGCAAGATCTGACAATAGTGAAGTATATTTATTAGTGGATACCTATAGCCCATTTTTAATTTGTAAAAATGATAGTATATTAATTCCAAAATCAGCAAATGGTTATGGGCTTGCACTAAAATTTACAGATAATTTGAAATTAGTTGCATATGCAACAACGAATGGAATTTTTACTGATATAAGTATAAATGAGAATAATTCAATTAATATAATTGGCAATTATTTTAATGAATTGGTTATAAATAATGAAGTAATCGCAAATAGTCTTGGCTTTGAAAATTCTTTTATCGCGAGATGTAATCAATTATTAAATCTCGAAAACTATATAGAATATAGAGGCAGCGGAAGTAGAAGATTCAATATAATTGGCAATATGAATCAGAATGACCTATTCTTAGGAGGACGATTTACAAAACAAATAAATGAAGAAAATAATACGGTAACTGAAAGTATAGGAGATTTCGATGCTTTAACTTATTTTATTAATGACAATGGCAAAGTGACTAGACAATTTTACTTTCAAGGAGATAGTTCAGAATTTATTAGTAAGATTTTACAAAATAAAAGTGGAGATTTCTTTATTTTAGGTTATACTTTAAGTAAAATGTTAGTTTGTTCAAATAATATAATTTACCCGGTTTGGGATAGAAAAAGTAGTCGAATAAATTATTTTCTTTACAAAATAGCTGTAAGTCAATTAAATTCAATCGAAATTCCTGCCAAACAAGAAGATTATATAAAAGTAGTTTCACTTCAATCAAGTAAAATTATTAAATTTGAAGTTATAAGCAGTCTTGTAAATAATATAAAAATTTATAATAGCAGTGGACATTTGTGTAATACTAGAAACATTACTCCTATTAATCAATTTGTTGAAATTGAAAATTGTTCAGTTTCTGGTCTTTATTATATATGCGTTCATTTAAAGAATGGCAAGCACTTTGCAAAAAAATTATTATTACTAGATTAGAGAAAAATTATTAATACAATTATTAACTACTAAATTCAAGACATAATTGTCAAGTAAACTTACCTAAGCAGAAATTTACAGAACTTAAGCAAGAAACTGGAATTAACAAAGTATTGACGATCATACCACCAAATACTTTCACTTTTCAAAATTCGCATGAAGGTATAACTTTTTCACTTTTGGCTTTTTGCAATTGGTGGCACGACGTCAATACTAATCCGTTATTTTTAGCAAACTATTTTTTATTTCCTCAAATTCTTGACCATTTGAACCTGGTTGGTATTTTAATATTTGATATTGATTAATGACTTCAAGTAATTTAATTGCATTTGAACTAAATTTTTGTTGCGACAAGAATTCTTTTATTTGATAGAGATTTGAACATTCCTTCGATTCAGGAAATAAATTCTTGACGGTATAAATTATTCTTGATTCCAAATCATTTTCATTGAGTTCTACTTTATTATTTGTTTTTGAAGATGGAGACAAAAACTTATTCAGCAAGGGAAATTTATTTATCCATTGATTCCAAAATAAAATAAGTCCAAATACAAAAGGAAAAATGAAAAGAAGGAGCGGTAAATAATTATTCCAAACATTGTTAACTACCAGAGTATTGTTATAATGTAGAGGACGCATTTCTGATTCAACGGTCGTTTGTTTGACAAGACTGTTTTTAATCAATATACTGAAACTATCTGTTGCCTGAAAATACTTTTTTAAATCAGGATCAAAATAACAAAAGGAAGGATTGAAATTAAAAGTACCCGAAGATTTAGGCGTTAATAGAAAGTCAAAGGTCTGGGATTTGATTAATTGTAATTCTTCAGTAATTTTAATTGGGGGAGTTGAACTTGGATCTAAAAAATCAAAAGCTGTATCTTGAAGATGAATTTTTGGGTTTAGATGATTGAAATTTCCATTCCCTTGAATACTCAACTGAATATTAATGGCATCACTAAGATTATACGTTGGATTTAATTTAGAAAATTTGACCTCAAATTTTCCAACTGCACCACTAAAATTATCTGGTTTTGGGGGAGGTAATTCCAAGACTTTAATTGATTCTGCATTTGATTCTATTACTTTAGCGCTATTAAAAAACATGGAGTTCATGTTTATTCCAAAGGGATCTTCTTCGCTCATCAATAGCCTGTAACTCCTTGGAACCAAATCCAATCTTCCAGAAAGCGTTGGATAAAGTGCGTATTGATTGAGAATCTTAGAAGTATACTGTTGTCCTTTAATGATCTCCCTTTCAGCGGGATATTCAGTGGCAAAAAATTCAACTTCACAATGCGCTGGAAGATCATTTTTTATTGCTTCAACTCGATCAATTCCTATCTGGGTATATAATTTGTAAGTTACAATCACCTGTTGACCGACATAGGCCTCTTGGCGATCTACACTCAATCTGACGAATACATCTCCTTTCTCTCCTGAATGTTTAGAACTTGAATTGTTGTTGATGATTTCAATTGAAATAGGATTTGTTTTTAGGACCTTTCCTCCAACAACAATTTTAGCAGGTCCAATACTATACTTTCCGGCTTTTGTTCCAACTACAGCATAAACATATCCAATGGATGAACTCATACTTCCATTAATTATTGTTGTAGACATGGATCTACTTGGACCGCCAAGTTTTTTTAGTCCTCCAAAATCCGGTTCTTGAAAATTACTTCCTTCAGCGTTATTTAACCTGAATTCAATATTAAATGGGCTACCTACAAGACTTTGTCTTGCGTCTGTTTGCACAATAAAACTTACTTGTCCATACAACTGGCCAAGCAGTAAAAAACAAATTAGTTTCAGATAACTTCGAAACATTAAAGTTTATACGTTTTTTTCTTCGGTTTTGATGTTCCGGGCTTAATCAAAACATCATAAGGGTTTTGATCTTCTTGATTTGGTTCCTGAAGTAAATTGTTTGGATTTTCTATAACATAAATTTTCTTCTCTTTAGTTTTAAGCACCTTGTTTTCTGTTGTTAGTTTCGCTGGCTCAATAATGTATTCGCCAACTTCAGTAGGCTTAACGAAATAACTATAAGATTTACTTGACTTGACTTCGCCATTCATCCTTGAAGTTGAGGAGTAAGTGTTTGGCCCGGAAATGACATTCAATCCTGCAAAAGATGGTTCTGTAAATTGACCATTTACATTTTCCATAATAATCTTAACCTCAAAGTAATTTCCTAATAAGATCGTATCAAGGCTGGTTTTAATTTCAAAAACTTTGTCTTGGGCCTGAATCTCATTAATTAGTAACAGAATAAAAAAATATCTTTTCATAATGAATAAGTTGTAAGTGGTTTAACAATTTTCAAATTAATAAGTTTGAAACAAGGTTTAATTTTTAATATGTATATGTCTTTATAGGGTTACCAATCTTTGTCTTTAGCTTTCTTTCTTTTATTGATCATTTGCATTTTTTCTTTTGCTTTTCTATCTTTTGCTTCTACCATTTTAAGTAATTGATCTGCCTCTTCTTTATTTAGTTTTTTATTTTGATTGCTTTGATCTTGTTCTTTTTCAGGTTTGGATTCTTCTTCTTTTTGATTTTTATTACTTGAATTCTGTTTGGGATCGTCTTTTTTATTTTCTTTTTGCTGTTGATCCTGATTTTGTTTTTGATCTTGCTTATTTTGATCTTTATTTTGATCTTGTTTCTCCTGATCCTTTTTTTGTTGTTGTTTTTGTTCGATTTTTTTAAGCTGAATTGCTTTTGCTAAATTTTGCTTGGTATCTTGATCTGAGGGTTGAAGTTTTAATGCTTCAATGTAGTTTTTCATAGCTCCTTCATAATCTTTACTATTCATTAAGGAGTTGCCAAGATTATGAAAAGCCATTGCTTTTTTATTGTCAATTGCATCTTTAGATCCACTTGCTTTTTCATAAGCTACTTTTGCTTCTGCAAATCTTCCTTGTTGATACAGACTATTTCCAATATTGTATTGCGAATTAAAATCTAGGCCGGTGGGAGAGGCCTTTCGATAAAATTCTTCCGCTTCTGCATAATTTGAATCTCGATAAAATTTATCAGCTTTCATAGCCCAATTTTTATTCTTTTCCTGCGCTATCGCACCATTAGCGCTAACCAGCATTAATATCAAAACAAAAATTTTCATTTTAGTTGTTTTTCTTTTTCATTCAGAAAAATACTTAAGCTTAACAATATTATTGAAATCAGTAAAGGCCACTGAAAATATGGTTCAAGTTCATTGAATGATTGGTAGTTTGTTTCCTTTTTAAGAATAGACTTAATTTTTTCTTTTAATTTGACGAAAACTTCATCACCGGTATTTAAATCCAGCATTAAGCCATTGGATTGTGCACATATTTGTTGTAATAATTCTTTATTGGGTTTTGTTAAAATAGTATTATCCTCTTTATCTCTTTTATAATCATTGCCGGATTCTGTGCGAATAGGAATAGGTGAGCCTTCATCAGTTCCCATGGGAATACAAACAATAGAAATTCCGTGTTTGTATGCTTCATTTGCTGCTTCAATAGCTTCACCTTCATGGTCCTCCCCATCAGTAATAACAATAAGTAATTTATGGAATCCTTCCTGTGATACAAAAGATTTTATAGCTAATTGAATGGCTTCAGAAATAGAGGTGCCCTGAGTTGATGCAAGTTGTGGGTCAGCAATGGATGCAGCGAGATTTATTGTAGCAACGTCTGTTGTAATAGGAGATTGCAAATATGCATTCCCTGCAAACGTAATTAAACCAATTTTCTCACTTGGAAATCTATCAGTAAATTGTTTGATCCATATTTTTGCTCTTGATAATCTATTCGGTTTTATGTCTTCGGCCATCATGCTTTGAGAAATATCCAAGGCAATTATAATTTCAGCACTCTGGGATTTTACCTTTTGTTTCTTCATCCCAAACTGTGGATTAACAAGGCAGATTACAATAAAAAACAAACTAGCATAAAAAAGTATTTTTTGAATTTGTACTTGCTTAATGTTTTGGTTTAAAGATCTTTTAAGTGTACTTAGGTTACCAAGTTTGTTCCAATATTTTTTGGAATTATTTTCAAAGAAGGAATAACTCAAATAAACTATCAATAGTAATAAGAGAAGTAAAAAATAATATGGTGATTCTAATCGAAACATATTATGGCATCAATGGATTAAGAACGCGTTTTAAAAAGTAGGCTGTAATAAGTAATATAAATCCAATTAGAACAAATAACCTGTATTCCTCACTATAGCGTTTAAAAACCTGAACTGTAATTTTGTTTTTTTCCAATCGATCTATTTCGGAATATATTTCTTTCAACTGTTCTAAATTTGTTGCTCGATAATATTTGCCTCCAGTACTTTGAGAAATTTGTGTTAATAATTGTTCATCTATATTTACAGGTACCATACCAAATACATAATCACCATTGGGATTTCTACCAATGGGTGAATAAGCTTCGCCATTATTTCCAACGCCGATGGAATATATTTTGATGTTATACAATTTAGCCATTTCTGCAGCCAGATCTGGGGTGATGTCACCGGCATTGTTAACCCCGTCTGTTAGAAGTATAATTACCTTACTGTGCGTTAAACTGTCCTCTTTAAGTCGATTAATTGCTGTTGCAAGTCCCATACCAATTGCTGTTCCATCTTCAAGTCTTCCGCATTGCAATTGTTTCAATAAATTATTTAAGATGAGATGGTCGACGGTCAAGGGACATTGCGTATAACCTTCACCGGCAAATCCAACAATTCCGATTCGGTCATACGATCTCTTGTTTAGAAAATCGGTCGCAACATTTTTACTAACCTCTAATCGATTGGGTTCAAAGTCTTGAGATAACATACTAGATGAAAGATCCAAAACTAAAAATATATTTATGCCTTCTGCATCAATTTTTTCTTCGCGTAAAATATATTGCGGTCTTGCAAGGGCGATAATAAAAAGAATTAGAGAACAATAAGAAACAAAAGGTAGAAACCTATAAATTCTTAATCGTAGTGAGTTTGATTTTGGAAGATACTCCAAAGTAGGATAACTGAGATAGGCAACAGGAATTTTACTAGATTTTCGAAAATACCACAAAAATATTGGAATCACCAAAAGCAGTACAAATGCCCAGGGATTGTTCCATTCAATATGTGATATCCAATTCATTTTATAATTTGTTACTATCTACTAATAATTTATTTTCATTGCTCAGTAAAAATATTCCCCTATTAAAAATATTCTCTTTCTTACTCAATCCAACAAGGTAAAGTATGGGTAAGAACAATGCAATGATTGGTATCAAAACAATGAGTAACAATACTGCCTTGAATCCTGAATATTTAGTGAAAAGATCAACATGCCATAAACTTAGTTGACCAAGTTTGGATCTGTGGAGATTGACCCAATTTACAGGTAATTGAAATTTTATTATACGATTAAATTTGTATACCATAAGCAACTCTTCAAATTCATCTGAATGATATAATTGAATAAGACTTTCCGGTACGATTTCTCTAGCTTGTTGAAATTGTGCTGCATAATGCGGTCCAAGTAAGCTTAAGTAATCTTTCTTGTTCTCATCTAAGAATTGGATGGAGCTTTCTTTGTTAGAAATCACAAATTTCTTTGCAAAACTCATCCAATTCAAATGATCTTCAATCACAGAACTTTTATTTGCAAATCGAATTAAGTCGCTAAATCTCAGACAATGAATGAATTCATCTTCTGCACTCCAAGAAATATCAGAGCTGTCAAGTAAATCGATGATTTCATTAGATGTAGATTCTAGAGCAGGGATTTTAAATCCTTCGAAAAGAAAAGTTCTGAGAATATTATTAAGCTCATCATAATAGTTTTTTATTTGATCACTTTGCCATAGTTTTTTAGATTCCAATTCATTTAATCTTCTCAATGACAATTCATGGGCATGTTCGGGAAGTAGGTATTGAAAAGATTTTGGTTTTACCCTATCTGCTCTATAAAGTACAAAAAGCAATACAAGCACTAAACAAAGAAAGATTATACCTAGAATAATATAGTAAATTATATTACTTGCAGAACTTGTAATGATGATGTCCTTGATGGGCCTAATTTCACCATTAGATAACATCGGAAATTCTACATTAATCGAAAGGGGTATGGTTTGAATTATCTGAGTATCTAATTTGACATTCAAAATTGGAATAGTGTAAACACCACTGTCATAAACAGAGAATTTTATTTTGCGTTCATAATATTGTTGGGGTGTTAGAATCCATTCCCCTGGACTAATGATTTCAAACCAGCCAAGTGATTTTAGTTCTTGAAGGGCTTGATTGTCTTTCGGAATAGAATTGCACTTTTGAGTAAGGTACAATTGATCACCAATAGTGATGTTTGTTGAATCCAGATTTTGTATAAAATAATTCTGTGCTTTGGCTTGAAATAATCCAATAAATAAAAAAAAGAAAAAATAAGTCAATCTTCTCATTACCTTTTTCTGTTTTTGAAAAAATTGAGTAACATTTTTATATATGAATTGCGAATGTCAAGGTATATGTGTTCTGCATGGGCTCTTAGGAAAATTGATTTAACATTCTGAATATGTTTTTTCATATTTTCGTTGAGCTCTAGAAAAGCATCAGAATCTGAAGTATCCAAGAGACTAAACTTTCCACTTTCTGAATCCATGACTGGTATGATTCCAACATTAGGAATAAAGGATTCAAGTGGATCGAGAATTTGCATCGAGACCAAATCGTGACGCCTTGCTATCTGTTTAATTTGTTGTTCCGGAATGGTGGCATGAAAGTCCGATAAAACAAAACAAATGCTTCTTTTTTTGAGAATACCTCTAAGATATTCCAAAGCGTGTTGTAAATTGGTCGTTCCAATATCTTTTCTCTCGATGAGAACTTCTCTGATTATTCTTAAAATATTCTGGCGTCCTTTCTTTGGAGGAATATATAAATGCACCTTATGACTAAATAACAACAGACCAACTTTATCCTGATTTTGAGAAGCTGAAAAGGCCAAAACCGATGCAATTTCCGCTATCCATTCTGCTTTATTCTGCTCTGTACTTCCAAAAAAAGTGGATTTACTGATGTCAATAATTAACATGAGACTCAATTCACGTTCTTCTTCATAAACCTTGACATAGGCTTGGTCAGAACGCGCAGTAACATTCCAATCAATATTGCGCACATCATCACCATAGGAATATTCTCTTACTTCTGAAAAGGACATTCCTCTTCCTTTGAATACGCTATGGTATGCTCCCGAAAATAAATGCCTACTAAGTCCTTTGGTCTTAATTTCAATTCGTCTTACCTTGCTTAATAGCGTTTGTTCTTGCATTCTAAAAATATTTTTTCAGGATACTATTTCTCTTTAGCATTGGTTCGAGTTTTCTGAAAGGAACCAACAATCTATATGTTCCATAAATAGAATGAAATTCAGAGGTGAAACACAATCCTGTAGGTAGTATAGTCCAATAATTGAATTGATCATTCAAGATAAAATTTCTTACTGCAGGTTGTAATTTCTTAGATAATATTTGTTTGCTTGAATCAATATAATTTCTTAAAAAAGATTTGTAGTCTGCGTTTTTATCAAAAATATCCGAGAGTTGTATAATCTCACCGGACCGCAGATTAAAGTTAAATGGATAATTAATATTGAGTCTGTAACCCGGTTCATTCCAAAAGAAATTGCCGCTAATCAATTGATTGGTTGCAAAACAAACGTCAAAATTTAATTTCGCATTCACCGATGAATCTAAAGCTGTGTTTACTTTGCTTAGAGTTGAATTTATCCAGTTTATTGCAAATTCCTGAATCCACCTTTGGTATGCTCTGTTGTTAATATTCAAATATCGAGCTTGAACAACCTGTTGATTTTTAAGAAAATTCTTACACGTAAATTCATACTTTGATACTTTATTTAATTTTTCCTTATTTGAATAAGGAAATTTTTTAAATTGAAGTTTAATTTCATCGGTTCTCGTTAGTTGGAATTTTTCTTTTTGCCAATTCGTCAGCGAAGTAGCGAGAAATTGAATTTTTTCACATTGTGGATCTTCACAATGACCGTTTAAAAATAAAGTTAGTGAATCTTTGATGGAAATGAAATAAGCATGAACTTTGCCATCCTCAAATAATTGTATATTCAAATAAGTATTCAAGGAGTCATCTGTATAAACTGAGTTTATCAAGTTTTCAGGGCAATCCATGGGAAGTGGATAGTTTTTTTTAATTTGTTTCAGACTCAGATCGAAGGCCTGTTTTTTATTCACTGAAATTAGGTTAAGAGTAAAAAGACTATCCTTTTTACTTCCGAACATATTACCCCATATTTCTCCTGTCGAATCTGTTACAATGAATTTTAGTTTTTTAAATGGGCCTTCAACCTGTAATTTAATTTTTTTATTTAGAACATTCAAAAACCCCATTTCAGTAGTTTGGTTATTTCCTAGTATTAGAAAATACTGATTGCCCAAATTGTCATATCCTGAATAGTAATTAAACCAAACGCTTTCATCTGTTTTAAATAAATTACGCACAGCTAGGTATTCTGTACTATCCTGACTGAATAAAAAAACGGTCGGAATAATAACTAGAATTATTTTAAGAAGTACAGTTGTAAATTTCATTTTCAAGCTGTGCATTAAGGAACTTCAACCTTGGACAGAATATTAGAAATCAATTGATCCTGATTAATATTTTCAGCTTCAGCTTCATAGCTGATTCCGATTCGATGTCTAAGAATATCTTTAACTACATTCTGAACATCATCCGGAATAACGAATCCACGTTGATTTATAAAAGCATTTGCTTTTGCTGCTTGTGCGAGAAAAATTGTTGCTCGAGGAGAAGCACCATAATTGATCAAAGGAACAAGGTCTTTTAATTTGTAATCTGCAGGATTACGCGTTGCAAATACTAAGTGCAGAATATAATTTTCGATTCTAGTATCTAAATAAATTTTTTCTACTGATTTTCTTGCTTTAAGAATTTCTTCAGCGTGTATTATAGGTTTAACTTCTGCATGTATGCTGTCGTCCAGATTTCTTCTTAGAATTTCTCTTTCTTCTTCTAATCCTGGATAGCCCACCATTACTTTCATCATAAAGCGGTCAATCTGAGCTTCCGGTAATGGATAGGTTCCTTCTTGTTCAATGGGGTTCTGAGTAGCAAGAACAAGAAATGGTTCTTCCAATTTGAAAGTTTCTTTACCAATTGTTACCTGCCTTTCCTGCATGGCTTCTAACAATGCGGATTGCACTTTAGCAGGTGCTCTGTTAATCTCGTCTGCCAGAATAAAATTTGCAAATATGGGTCCCTTGCGAATTGAAAAATCCAAAGCAGCAGGATTGTATATGTTTGTTCCAATAATATCAGCCGGAAGTAGATCCGGTGTAAATTGAATTCTATTAAAACTAGCATTTACACAGGAAGCCAGAGTCTTTATAGCAAGTGTTTTTGCAAGACCGGGAAGACCTTCTAACAAGATATGTCCTTTGGTAAGGAGGCCAATTAATAATCTATTCATCATTAATTTTTGGCCAACTATAATTTTCTCTTGCGTTTCAAGAAGTGGCTTTACAAAGGCGCTCTCTATGGCAATCTGTTGATTAAGTGATTCTATATCAATGTATTGTGACATTATTAAATAATTTATTATGAATTCGAACTGAAATATAGACTTTTGCAGCCTCTATACGTTATAAAGAAAAAAAATACAACGCAAAGTAATGAAGACCTCTTGTTTAAAAGTATTATCCACTGCTTGTTTTAACATCTTTTTAATGTTTATGTGCTTTTCTGCTTCTCAAATTCTCTTTTCTCAGGAATGGAACCCAACCATTGGGGCAGTTGAAGCAATTGGCGAATTACATAATGGTGATCTTTTGATTCAATTGAAATCTGAGAGAAATAGACTGAATGCACTTGAACTTGAACTTCAAAAAGGCAATGAAAAATATAAGGAAAAGGTACAAAAATTAATGAATAGCATTAGCTCAGATAGAGACAGTTTTAATTACAATTTTATTCAATCAATGAAAAAGTACTATAATTTTTCAAAAGTATATTTTTTCTATGACTACGATACCCCTGAACTCGAAAAGTCAGGTTTTATTGGTGGAAGATTCTTGAATCCTGATCTCAAGAAAGGATTCTCACGTCCTTACAGTAGCCGTTCTATTTTTATTCTCAAGCAAGCGGATACAAAGGAACAATCCTTAGATGCATTTATTCTTTTCAATAAAGACAATCAAAAACTCACGGATCCGTTTCCATCCACAATTCGCAAAAACAATTTGCGAACAATTCGAAACGCCGTATTCAATAAATCGATGAAGAATCAACTCGATGCAGAATATTTTGCAAAAAAATTACAATCTTCTTATTCCAAATTCTATTTTAAAAAATATAAAGAGAGTTTGATGTAGTTGTAATAAAAATGTCAAATAGCTCGAGTATTGAAAAGTTAATAGCTGAATAAATAATATTGCAATTTTCATAATTTTATAAAAATTGAGTGTAATCTTTTAAATAAGATTACACTTAATTAAGTTTAATTATTTTTTAATAAATTTCTCAACCATTTCTTTTCCTAAATTATCTCTCACTTTAATCAAATAAATTCCAGCATCAAGATTTCCTAAATCTAATATTTCTTTAAAATTAATACATGGATACATTTGGTGCGATATTAAATTTCCGGTCATATCCAAAACAGAAATCGACTGAATCAGCTTGTCTCTATTCAATAACTCAACATTTACCCTTTCCTCAACTGGATTAGGATAACATACTATTGATTCTTCAGATGCGAAATTATTCCAAGTCATGGTCATGGTACTATCACAAACAGGTTCATAACCCAAACGATAATTCACAAAATTAGGAATACTCGCATGGTTCCATGCAGGAAGATGAATACCGTGTTGCTCAAAATTGCAGGCTTTGCCCTTCTCATTTGGACTATGAATGACATGCATTACTCTATTGCTTGTCCTTGTTATCATATAAATCTTACAATCTGGAGCGAGCATCATTTGTCCAAATTGTGCGGCCCAAATCTGTTCATCTACATAGCCGTCCCAAGTGTCAATTAAAGTTAGACTAGCTGAAAGATCAGGAGCCCAGGTATCCAATTGGAATAAATCCACCTGAGTAGTAATATAAATAAATCTTGAATTAGGCGAAAAAGCAACTCCAACAGAATAATCAAAATTCTCTTTACCTGTCTTAATATTTTGGAAATTGCTTAAGTTTCCATTCTCTCTATTGAAATCTAATAAGATCAACCCTTCATTCATTGTCATCCTAGCATATTTAGTTCCATCCGGTGAGAAACAAGATTGATTTCCTCCATAATCGATGAAGTCACTACCAATTCTTTGTTCAGAATCAAAGTCTACAACGGTACCATGCAATTTTAGTTTATAATAATAATTATTATTGGTGCCAGGAGTGATAATCCACCAATCTAGATTATTGGTATGTCTTGTCCCGGACAATTCAGAATATGAAAGATGCTTTTCTATTGCGATGTTATTCTTACTTATTAAGTCTCCAAATCCATTATTCTGGTTCATGTCCACTACAGAATATAATAACTTGGTGATGGTAACACCTGCTATAGTATCTATATCATATTCTTTAAACTTATGTAATACTATATACTTGCTTTCATTACCAGGCAATGGTAATATCAAAATACCATTAAAAGCGATATAATCACCACTCTTACATGAGAAATCCCAACCAATGCCTTCATTAATTTTGCCATTAGGCATAGGTCTAAATAATCTGTCAGAGATATTACATCCTGATGTATACATGAGTAAATTCCCGTTCTTATCACAAATACTTCCATTATTTTGATGAATTCGAAAGTCTTTTGTAACTCTATTAATTACTCTTGGACTTTTATTAAAGTCTAAGGTGAATCGATAAAAATTAGTGTCATCAATAAATGAATTTGAACCTCCCAGTAACCAGATGTAATCTCTTTTTCCTTGAGCAGTTAATAGAAATGGCAGAATGAATAATATTGCAATTTTCATAATTTTTAAAAATTGAGTGTAGCCTAAATTCAAAGACTACACTCAAATAGGTTAATTATTTTTTAATAAATTTCTCAACCATTTCTTTTCCTAAATTATCTCTCACTTTAATCAAATAAATTCCAGCATCAAGATTTCCTAAATCTAATATTTCTTTAAAATTAATACATGGATACATTCGGCTCAATATTAAATTTCCAGTCATATCCAAAACAAATATCGACTGAATCAGTTTGTCTCTATTCAATAACTCAACATTTACTTTATTGTCAACTGGATTAGGATAACATACTACTGATTCATCGGATGAGAAATTATTCCATGTCATAGTCATGGTACTATCACAGACAGGTTCATAACCCAAACGATAATTCACAAAATTAGGAATGCTCGCATGATTCCAAGCAGGTAGATGTATACCGTGTTGTTCAAAGTTACAGGCTTTGCCTTTCTCATTGGGACTATGAATGACATGCATTACTCTATTGCTTGTTCTTGTTCTCATATAAATTTTACAATCTGGGGCGAGCATCATCTGTCCAAATTGTGCAGCCCATATCTGTTCATCTACATATCCGTCCCAAGTGTCAATTAAAGTAAGACTTGAAGCAATATCAGGATCCCAGGTATCTAACTGAAATAAATCTAACTGTGTAGTGATATATATAAATCTTGAATTTGGGGAAAATGACACACCTACAGTATATTCATTATCTTCTTTACCTGTTTTTATATTAGTGAAATTAGATAATTTACCAGAACTTCGATTAAAATCCATTAAATATAGACCATCGCTTGGAACCATTCTCGCATATTTGGTTCCATCTGGTGAAAAGCATGATTGTGATCCACCATCATCCTGAATACCCATAGTTAATCCTAACTTAGATTCAATTATTTTTTCAATAGCTATACTATTGAATAATAATGAAAAATAATAATTATTTCCACGACCTGGAACTACAATCCACCAATCACTATTATTTTCAAATTTAGTTGCTGATAGATCTCCCCCAGATAAATATTTATTTAAAGCAACATTATTTTTTTCGACTACATCACCATATCCATTATTTGCATTTAAATCAATCATAGAATATAATAATTTTGTTACAGTTGCACCTGGCAACGCTGTATCTGGATCGAATTCTTCAAACTTATGAAATAAAAAATATTGATTTTTGTCAATTGTTGAAGGAATGAATAAACAACCATTAAAGAGAGGGTAATTCCCATTTTTACATGAAAAATCCCAAACAAAACCTTCATTTATCTTTCCATTTGGCATAGGTCTAAATAATCGATCTGAAATATTACATCCAGATGAATACATCAACAAATTTCCATTTCTATCACAAATACTTCCATTGTTTTGATGAATTCGAAAGTCTTTTGTAACTCTATTAATTACTCTTGGACTTTTATTAAAGTCTAAGGTGAATCGATAAAAATTAGTGTCATCAATAAAGGAATTTGAACCTCCAAGTAACCAGATATAATCTCTTTTTCCTTGAGCTGTTAATAGAAATGGTAGCATGAATAATATTGCAATTTTCATAATTTTTAAAAAATTGAGTGTAGTCTAAATTAAAAGACTACACTCAAATAGGTTTAATTATTTTTTAATAAATTTCTCAACCATTTCTTTTCCTAAATTATCTCTC
>JBDTWI010000057.1:0-18950 GCA_040006775.1 Saprospiraceae bacterium | reverse complement strand
ACATAATCTTTATTTTCGGGATGATTGAGGTTGTACACTCTTTTAAATTCCAGACTTTTTGCACCGAAGTTGATGAGCAATCCTATAGGTAGTTTATATGCTTGACAATAATTCATTGCTTGTGCTAAATGGGCATCTTCCAACTTAATAATTGCTTTGAGCTCAACCATAATATTTTCTTCTACAAAAAAATCAACTCTTCTAGTTCCTATTTCAATACCTTCATAGAAAATTGTCATTTCCATTTCTCTTTGATAGCTCAATCCCTGCTTTTCCATTTCAATGGCTAATGCTCTTTGATAAATCACTTCCTGAAATCCGTTACCCAAAGTGCCATGAACTTTCATAGCACATCCAATTATTTTATGCGTTAATTCTTCGTGTTTCATTTGTCAGAATTTTGATTTGATGATAACGCGTCTTTATTTTATAGGGCTTTTTATTTATTTAGATTTGCAATCCTTTAATCATCAAATCCTAAAAATCCTAATCTGGACAGTTAAGAGGAGTATTAATTTATTATATCTGCAAAAAGCAATAAGTCAGGGTCCATTTAGAATATAAATTATACTAATTTCTAAATGTACTTTTAAGTATTTTATCTATTCACATTTTAACTCCTTGGATAAACAGGTTTTTTCTTTCTGTTCAATCCAAGTCCTTTAAGCAAATATCTTGGTAGCGCTTTTTCGCGATTGCGATTTTTCAAATTGAGAAACCAACCCAATTTTTTTAATATTGGAATTTTGTGCGTTTCAACAAATTCTAGAAGTATGCCTTCCTTTGTTTCAATATAGCTGAATCTTCCCGCTGCTTCACCCATGTCAAATGAATTGTTGCTGTCAACAGTAAATGGATATCCAAGTTCAGCGCTTTTATTTTTTAATTCATCAAGGCCAACAATATCAAAACATAAATGTATGTAACCCAGATCTCCCCAGTTGCGATGCTCAAATATTCTATTACCTTTCTTTGAAGTGCAGCAGATCAATTCAATAGTGGTTTTACCTAGTAATTCACTAAATGGTCCCTTGCGTTGTTCAGAATGTGTAAGTAGAACTCTGCGAAAATTTTCCTTTCCTCCGTTTATCGATTGTAAATCATCAAATGTTCCACTTTGATCTCCGATAATAAGATCATAACCCAAAAGATTTTTGAAAAGCAAAATGGATTCTTCCATATTCTCGACACCCAAACTTGCACCTGAAACTCCGCCACATATTTTATTTCCGAGTTCGAAATAATTATCCTCTTCAACAATCTCAATCAAATTGTCAAACAGATCCATTGCAAAAAAATGAAGTTTACCAAAGGGTTTGTCATCAATTTCTGAAACTATTTTTACTTTGTTAGTCTTGAAACTTTGAAAGAGTTCAGCAATATTCGGTGTCTTGAATTTACTACATAAAATACCTAAATCGTTCATGCCGATTTCAAAGTTTGCTTTTTCGGGAGTCCTGGAAGTGTATTGCCAGATTTCCATGCCGCCACCTCCTGCGAGATTCAATGCAAGTACTGCATGTCGACTTCTAACTTCATTGTTTGTATAAGGCAACATTAATTTAGCTTCTGCTGCTTCATCAAAAATGGGAACATCCATACCCAAATTCTTTCTATACCATTCCCAGGTCTCATAGAGATTAGAATTTCCTAATCCTATCTGCTGAATACCGCTAACAAAATAATTCATTCGGATCTATTTATTATTTTTTACGAGAATCCTGTGAAGCAGTTTTGGAAAAAAGCGTTTTAATAAAACAGCAAATTTTTCTTTTCCACCAAAATAGGATTCAAACTTATTTGCTTCAGCAACATTTAATATTTTTATTGCAAGCAAATTTGGGTCCATGCCATTTTCAATTTCTGTATCTTTTTTAGAATTTGTTTGACCTGATTCGTTCATTGCATTTCTTGCAATATTGGTTTTTGTAAATCCAGGGCAGACGATATTTACCTTTATTTTGTCTTTTTGATGTTCAACTCGAAGGCAATCAAAGAAGCCATGTAATGCATGTTTGGCAGCGCTGTATCCGGATCTTAAAGATGCACCAAGTTTTCCGGCAAGACTACTCAAAACAATTATCTGTCCGGATCCTTGTTTGATCATTTCAGGTAGAATTAATTTGCTTAAATATATGGTGCCGAAGTAATTGACTTCCATTAATTTTCTGTAAACTTCAAAGTTAGTATCCAGAATCTTAGATCGTTGTGAAAGCCCTGCATTGTTAATCAATACATCTACCTTTCCATATTTTGAAATGACTTCTTCGAATGCTGTTTTTATTTCATTACTGTTTGTCATGTCCATTTGTAAAACATAGGAATTTTCCGGAAAGGAGAGTAGGGACTGAGTAATTTTTAATTCCTCTCTATTGCGTGAAGAAAGCAATACTGTTGCGTTTCGACTAGATAATTCAATTGCTAAAGCTCTGCCAATTCCAGAAGAAGCTCCTGTTATCCAAATTATCTTATTGCTATAATAATTAGTCAAATTTATTTACTTAATGAGAAATATGATCGGATTGAACAGCAAACTCCTCTTGATATGAACCATTCTTGAGTTTCATTCGCACTTCTGACCAAGCTTTCAAACTTATGTCTATATCTTCGAAAGTGTGCACAGCAGTTGGAATAATTCTTAGTATTATATTTCCTTTTGGAATCACAGGATAAATAACTATTGAACAAAAAACTTTGTAATTCTGTCTAAGGTCCATAATCATTTGTGTAGCTTCTTCTACGGTTCCATGAAGATAGATTGGAGTTACACAGGTGTTGGTATTTCCAATTTCAAATCCATGATCTCTTAGTCCTTTTTGTAAATAATTTACATTATCCCACAACTTGGATTTGAGTTCTGGTTTGTTGCGAATTAAATCCAAACGTTTCAAATTTCCAATTACAATGGGCATTGGTAAAGATTTCGCAAAAATCTGTGAACGCATATTGTATTTTAGATATAGTATCACTTCTTTATTTGCTGCAATAAATGCGCCGATACTTGCCATTGACTTTGCAAAAGTCGAAAAGTAAAGATCTATACCATCTTGTACACCTTGTTCTTCTCCTGCTCCTGCTCCTGTTTTTCCTAATGTTCCAAATCCATGAGCATCATCAACCAATAAACGAAATTCATATTTAGATTTAAGTTCGATAATTTTCTTCAATTCACCTTGATCGCCACGCATTCCAAAAACTCCTTCACTAATAACAAGAATTGCTCCTCCTGTTTCCTGAATTAATTTGTTTGCACGAATGAGATTTTTCTCCAAACTTTCCATGTCGTTGTGTTTGAATGCAAATCTTTTGCCGAGATGTAATCGAACGCCGTCAATTATACTCGCATGACTTTCACTGTCGTAAACAACAACATCTCTTCTATCTAATAAGGCATCTATAATTGACTGAATTCCCTGGTAGCCATAGTTCAATAAATAACTTGATTCCTTATTCACAAATTCAGCCAATTCTTTTTCAAGTTGCTTATGATATTTAGAATCTCCACTCATCATTCGCGCACCCATTGGGGTTGCCAAACCAAAATCCTTTGCACCTTTAGCGTCCGCTTCACGAACTTCTGGATGATTGGCTAAACCGAGATAATTGTTCAGGCTCCAAATGATCATTTCCTCGTTTTTAAATTTCATTCGATTTGAAATTTCTCCTTCAAGTAATGGGAATGAAAAATAACCATCTGATTTTGCTGCGTACTGTCCTAAGGGACCAAGATTTTCCTGAATCTTTTCAAATAAATCCATATATTTTAATTTCGATTAAATAATTTTTTTATATTTTTAATAATTGTATAGCTCATATTTTATTAAATCCCTGTTCTAGCATCCATTTATCATTATACACTTTGCTAAGGTATTTGTAACCATGGTCTGCAAGAATTAACACAACGAAATCATCTTTTGTAAATCTTGATTTGATCAATGACATTCCTTCTATTACTGCACCACTTGAATATCCTGCCATAATTCCTTCGGACGTTACCAGCTCCCGTGTTTTGTAAGCAGCTAGCTCATCAGTTACTGAAACAAATTCATCTATAACATCAAAGTCTACATTTGCCGGAATGATATTCTTGCCGGTTCCTTCTATTTTGGAAGGATAAATGTCTTTGAAATTGTATTCTCCAGTTTCTTTATATTTTTTTAGTGATGAACCGTAGGAGTCAATTCCAATTGCAAGGACTTTTGGATTTTGATCTTTGCAGAATTTTGCAGAACCTGATAAAGTTCCTCCCGTGCTTGCAGAAGCTAAAATATGTGTGACCTTTCCTTCACTGTCATTCCAAATTTCACTACCTGTTCCGTAATAATGAGCGAATAAATTATCGGTATTAAAATTTTGATTTAAATAATAACAATTAGGATTTTCTAAAGCAATACTTTTGGCCATGCTATAATAAGAACTTGCATCTTCAGGACTTGCAGCTACAGGACACTTGATTACTTTGGCTCCAAGTGTCTCCATCATATTGACTTTCTCATTGGAGATTTTATCGGTTACAGTTAATATACATTTATAACCTTTAATTTTGGCTACTAATGCAAGACTAAAACCAGTGTTGCCTGAGGTCGCCTCAACAATTGTATCGCCCGGTTTTATGAGATTTTTCTTTTCTGCTTCATTAATCATGTAAAGGGCTATACGATCTTTGTTCGAATGACCCGGATTATAGAATTCCAACTTTGCATAAACTTTACAAGGCAGATCGGCAAAAAGACTATTAAGTCGAACCATAGGTGTCTTACCTATTGTTTCTAATATTGAATTGTAGGTCAAAGGATAAGGAATAATTAGCTTTTAGAGAAATTGTTTGTTAGCACAAAACTAAGATTATTTTAAGAATTAGCCTTAATGCGTGCTGACACTTCAAATTTTACTTATTAAGTTCATTTAGAAAACAATTACATTATACTAAAATATTATATGTAAATTATTGAATATGAGATTATAACTAATAGATTTTGACAAGTTGATTCTTTTTACATTTAATTTATCTCGCTCTTAGGCATCCCAATGGGTATCAATAATCTCATTTTTCTCGGAATCAGATTGCAGTAAATTCATTTTATGCTGTCATTTAAATTAGCCAGTATTATTTTTGAATTCTAGATTCAAATATATTGGAATCAAAAAAGAAAAATTTTCTACCTAAACCTGAATATCCGGGAGGATTGAAGGCAATGTCTAATTTTATTTCAAAGAATTTGGTTTATCCTCTTTCTGCAATTGAAAATAAAATTCAAGGCTTTGTAAGTCTTCGATTAGAAATAAATTATTTAGGTGTAGTTGTGCAAGTAAAAGTAGTCCATGGTCTTAATGAGGACTGTGATAAGGAAGCCATTCGTTTGGCTCTACTCTTGCTTTTTAAAGTTGGAAAAATTCATCAGATGAAAGTGAGTTATTCTAAGAATATACAAATTCACTTTAATCTTCCTAAACCAAATGAATCTATTGCTATCCAATATACGCTTACTAAAAACGAAAGTCAAACAATTAATGAAGTTCAACCAAATTCGTATTTCTATAAAGTTATACAGTGAATGAAAGTTTACAGATTTCTAGCTTTATCTAATACCAAAATAATTGTATTGTACAATATTTCCAATTGGTATTAAATCTTGTAAAATTATGTTATTTAAAATGTAAAGCTAATCCCAATAGCTTCTTTATGAATAGTCCTAAGTACATTTGCGCCTTTAATTTTTATAACGCTATTTATGAATAAAATCTTTATATTAACTGGAATACTCTTTTTAGGTATAGCTATAATGAGCAGTGTAATGGATAATCCAGACAATCCACCAATTCCAAGAACCGGTGCTCCTGGAGAGCTTACCTGTCAAGCCTCTGACTGTCATAGAGGAGGAACATTTGTAGGGTCAGTTAACATTACAGGCTTACCAGATACTGTCTTAGCTGGAAAGAAGTATGCAATAACTTTAACTCATATATCCAACGCTGTTAGGTCCGGATTCGAACTTACTGCTTTAGATGGATCAGTTAAAAAAGCTGGAACACTTAAAAATGGAACGGGCACTTCAATAGCCAGCATCAATGGCAAAGAATATATTAGGCAATCCACTCCGCAAAAGTTAACAGGGGGTCAAGCAAGCTGGACATTTGAATGGACAGCACCTGCTAGTATTACTTCAGGTGATTCAATTAAGTTTTATTTCGTTAGTCTAGCTGCTAGCAATTCCCAAGATGAGAGAGGTGATAATGCTTTTTTGGGAAGTAGAAAAGTCATTTTTAATAGAACAACAGAAGTCAGTAATCAAAATCTTGTTCAAAAGATACAAGTATATGGCAACAATCAAAGTATAGTAATTCAATCTAGTGAATTGATTAAATCAATAAGAATACTTGATTTAAATGGCCTTGAAGTTAAAAAAATACAGTTGTATCAATTGACTCCTGAACAGATTTTGATGCCCGTTGTAGATGGAATTTATATAGTCCAGATAGAAACCCAATCAGGTAGTAAAATTGCAAAAAAACTTGTTGTAAATTAAGTATTTCTAGTACTTTAATACCACTTTACCGTCAATTCTAAATCCTTTTAACGAACATTCATAGGAGCTGCAAACAATTTGAAGCAGTATAATTTTGCTTATATTTAGGAAGTGTTCTTCAAAACGAGCTTGAACACTTGGGCCTGAAAAAGGAGATATAAGTTGAATTATGTCTTAGGTACTACTATTTTAAAGTTTGGATTATCTGAAATTGAATTTAAATCTTGACTTGATTTATATTCTACATATTAAAATAATTCCATATATTTGCAGTCGAATAGACCCAACCAAATGAACTCACCAATAAGTCAAAGATTTATTTCCTGTTTTGATGAGTTAATTGCTAAAGCCGTCTGTAGATCGGCTAGACATTTTGCCACAAGTCTTGATCTCGCACCGCAATCCCTAAATGAAATATTAAAAGGAAGAAGGGAGATTAATATAGAAATAATTGAAAAAGCGGTAGCGGTATTCAATATCAATTCGAACTTTCTTTTCACAGGACTGGGGCCTAAATTTCTAAAAGAAGAATACACCAAAGACCTTAATATCTTAACTATAATTGCAAATTTAGATCATGAAGAGTCTATTATACACGTTCCAATTCCGGCTCAAGCTGGTTATGTTGGTAGGAATATTGATCCAGTATTTGTGCATGAATTACCAAAGTATTCCATTCCACTAGCTCGGATTAAAACGGATGGAAGTATGCGTTCTTATGAAGTGGATGGAGAAAGCATGTTGCCAACACTTCACAAAGGAGATATTGTTATAAGCTGTTATTTACATCATATTACCTGGGAGAATTCTTTAAAAGAAGGCCCAATCTATGTGCTTATAACGAAAACAGACGTACTTGTAAAGAGGCTGACTAACAGGCTTAGAGAAGAACGCAAGCTCATCTTACATTCTGATAATTTGACCTATCCATCCTATTCTTTAAAATTGGAAGAAATTAAGGAAATTTGGCTTGTAAAAGCTAAAATAAGCACAGAACTTCAAAAAATTAAAGGAACTGAGACCAATATGGAGTTCGAACTTGGTCAACTAAAACAATTATTGCTTACCCAAGGTTCCTTACTGGAAGATATCGCAGATAAACTCGATTCTTAACTTTACCTTTTATTTAATTAAATTATTACGAAGCTGTTCGTACATTTGTCAAAAAAATATCCATATGCCTAAACTATTATTTATTGCAAGTCTCTTATTCTCAGTTCTTTCAGTTCAAGGACAAGAAGCCAGACTACTCAGATTTCCTACAATCAGCAAAGATCAAATATGCTTTAGTTACTCCGGAAACCTTTATTTAGTCAATTCTGGAGGCGGAACAGCCAGAAGAATTACCAGTCATGAAGGGACAGAGATATTTCCAAAATTTTCACCTGATGGTAAATCCATAGCATTTACAGGACAATATGATGGAAATACAGAAATCTATAAGATTCCTTCAGAAGGTGGTGTGCCAAAAAGACTAACTTATACAGCCACACTTGGAAGAGATGAATTGTCTGATCGAATGGGCCCAAATAATATTTGCATGGGTTGGAAAGACAACAACAATATTATTCTCCGATCAAGATGGTTGGAATTTAATGATTGGAAAGGTAAATTGTATACGGTGAATGCAAATGGTGGAATGCTTGAACAATTGCCTATGAATCAAGGGGGATTTTGTTCTTATTCTCCGGATAAAAAGAAATTGGCTTTCAATCGTGTATTCCGTGAATTCAGAACCTGGAAAAGATATCGTGGAGGTCAGGCAGACGAAATTTGGATTTATGATTTTGCGAGTAAACAAACAACCAAAATAACAGACAACAATGCTCAGGATATTATTCCTATGTGGGCTGGAAATAAAATATATTATCTCTCCGATCGCGATGGAAGGATGAATGTATATTCTTATGATAACAACAGTAACCAAACAAAGAAAATTACAGATTTCAAAGATTTTGATTGCAAATTTCCATCCTTGGGAGCGTCAGCAATTGTATTTGAAAATGCCGGATATATTTATAAACTAAATCTTTCTGATGACAAGTTTGAAAAGGTAAGTATCCAAATTCAGGAAGACCTATCTATGGGTCGTGACAAAGTAGTTAATGTAAAGGATTATGTCAATTCATTTCATATTTCACCGGAAGGGAATCGCGCATGTTTCTCAGCAAGAGGAGATATTTTTACAGTTCCTGCTACAAATGGCCCAACACGTAATCTCACCAACTCATCCAATGCACATGACCGCAATGTGAACTGGTCTTATGATGGCAAATACATTGCCTACATTTCAGATGCATCGGGAGAAGATGAAATTTATATGATCAAACCCGATGGTAAGTCTAGTCCAATTCAGTTAACTTTCAAATCAAATAATTATAAATATGGATTGAGTTGGTCTCCCGATAGCAAGAAAATTGTCTATAGTGATCGCAACCAAAATTTGTACTATGTTGACATTGATACGAAAGATCTTGTATTAGTAGAACATAGCGATGTCAATGAAATAGTTGATCCAAACTGGTCTCCGGATAGTAAATATATCACTTATACTTCGAGAGGATTTAAACACAATTCGATTGTGGCTATTTATTCTTTAAGTGAAAAGAAAAAATATGCAGTAACAGAAGATTGGTTTGAATCTTATTCACCTTGTTTTAGTTCCAATGGAAAATACTTGTATTTTGTTTCTGACAGAACTTTCAATCCATCTTACAATAATCTAGAATGGAATCACGCCTATTTCGATCTAGGAAAATTGTATCTGATTACTTTAAATAGCATGGATAAAAGTCCATTTGGTCCCAAATCAGATGAAGCGATGCCAACAGATAAAGACACAACAAAAAAAGAAACAAAATCAACTGATATGAAGAAGATTGATTTTGAAAATATTGAAGAACGAATCGTTGAGATTCCGCTAACTTCCGGTAACTATTTTGGAATAAATAGTGTGGATGATAAAATATATTATTTCAAGTCATCAACACGACTTTCCAATAAACTTTATGTGTATGATTTGAAATCTCAGAAGGAAAACGAAGTAGGGGATAAGATAGCTTCTTATGATATAAGCGGGGATAGAAAAAAGATGATTGTTCAATCTGCAGGTTCATATTATATAATAGATATGCCAAGCGGTAAAGCCAATTTAGAAACGCCTTTAAATCTATCAGATGTAAAAAAATTGGTAAATCGCAAAGAAGAATGGAATCAGATTTATTACGAATGTTGGAGACAGATGCGCGATTTCTTTTATGATCCAGGTATGCACGGACAAAATTGGACACAGCTAAGAGATCGATATGCACAATTGCTTCCTTATGTGAATACTCGACAGGACCTTAGTTATATTATTGGAGAATTAATTGGTGAGTTAAACTGTGGGCATTCTTATGTCGGAGGTGGAGATTTTGTAAAATCTGAAAGGATCCAACTTGGATTGTTGGGTGCAAAAATTGTAAAGGATGGATCTGGTTACTTTAAGATTGAAAAAATATACGCGGGTCAGAATTGGGACAAAGGAGTTCGTTCTCCTCTAACTGAAATAGGAGTAAATGCAAAAGAAGGAGATTTTATTACTGCTGTGAATGGTGTGAGTACTAAGAATATGGATAATATCTATAGCGCTTTGGTTGGAATGGTAGATAAACAAGTTTCTCTAAGTTTGAATTCAAAAGCAAGTGATAAAGATTCTAAAGAAGTTGTTGTTATTCCAATATCAGATGAGCAAAAACTCATTTATTATAATTGGGTGCAAACCAATATTGATAAGGTAACAAAAGCTACAAATGGAAGAGTTGGTTACGTTCATATACCAAATATGGGATCAGATGGATTGAATGAATTTGTGAAATATTTTTATTCTCAAATGAATAAAGAAGCAATAATCATAGATGATAGAGGAAACGGAGGAGGCAATGTCTCACCACAAATAATTGAGAGACTAAGAAGAGAACCTGTACAAGTCACAAAAATGCGCAACAGCACTGCAAGATTTGAACCGGCTGAACAAATTATAGGCCCTAAAGTCGCACTTATAGATGAGTACTCAGCAAGTGATGGCGATATTTTTGCATATAGATTTCGCAAAGAAAAAATAGGAACTATAATAGGTAAAAGGTCCTGGGGAGGCGTTGTTGGAATTAGAGGAAGTTTGCCAATCGTTGATAATGGATTTTTAAACAGACCGGAATTTGCGAGATATAATGTAGAAGGAACTAAATGGGAAATTGAAGGCTACGGTGTTGATCCGGATATTGTTGTGGATAATGATCCTGCAAAAGAATTTTCAGGAGAGGATCAGCAGTTAGATAAAGCCATTGAAACAATTTTGTCACAGATGGGAAAGAAATCTTATTTAGAACCGGCTCCGCCGCCATTTCCTAAGAAATAAAAAGAAGATATTTTGATTCATTCGTCCTGAGATTCTTCGCTTTAGTCTAAAATGATGAATCCCAGACGTAGTAATAATTAATTTTGTTCTAACAAATTGATGCAATGTGAATTGATTATTAATTTTCAATCCTGTTGGAGTTCAATTTGGATAAGGATGATTAATTTTATTAATTAAAAAGCAAGTAAATGTTCATGAAGTATATAATGGTTTTGTTTTTCTGCTTGACAGGATTATTTTCAATAAGTGCACAGATGGGTGCAGGTGGATTCCAACAGAAGGCAATTCCCGGGACAGGAAAGATTTCGGGTTTAATTCTTGATTCTATTTCGCACAAGCCGGTTGCCTTTGCCAATATTATTCTCAGAGAGGCCTTAGAACATAAAGATGTGGATGGAGCTTTGACAGATGATGACGGAACATTTAAATTCAAAGAATTAAAAAATGCAAAGTATGAGTTGGTCATTACTTTTCTTGGTTACAAATCAAAAATAATTGGACCTTTTAAAATAAATAAAGATTTGCAAGATTACCCATTAGGTAATATAAATCTGTTTTCTGAATCAAAAAAATTAGATGAAGTAACAGTAGTTGGTCAGAAGGAATTGGTTGAAAATAAAATTGACCGCTTGGTTTATAATGCAGAAAGAGACGTCACCTCAAAAGGTGGAACAGCCGAAGATGTTCTGCGCCGCACTCCATTGCTTACTGTAGATCTTGAGGGCAATGTATCCTTAAGAGGTAGTTCTAATATTACCATGCTCATTAATGGGAAACCATCTTCATTGATGGCATCTTCAATTAAGGATGCAGTAAAAATGATTCCTGCAGACGTCATTCAAAAAGTTGAAGTCATTACACAACCCGGAGCTAAGTATGATGCCGAAGGAACTGCAGGTATAATCAACATAGTAACTAAAACAAAAAAAGTTTTGGGAAAGAGTGGATCTTTTAACCTTTCAGGAGGGACTAGGAGTTCATTTCTTGGAACAAATCTTTCCCTTCGTCAAGGCAACATTGGATATACAGCAAATCTTGGAAGCTTTGTATGGAGAGGATATAGTACAAGTACAACGGAGAGAACTAACAATCTTGCCGCCGACACCATCAATTATCGGCAGACTGGTAATGCGCATAATTTGGGAGGTGGAGTGTATCTGCAAGGAAGTGTAGATTATGACATTACAGAAAAAGATAATTTAAATTTTGGGTTAAGACTTCCAATAAATTTTTATACAAATAGGAATTCAGTAACTACTAATTCTGCTCTTAATTCAGATGAAATAATGTTTTCATTCAAAAGATCAGGAGAAATTTTGAATAGAAATTTAGGATCAGATATCAATGCAGAATACAAGAGAACTTTTGACAAGGAATCAGATAGAGAATTCACAGCATCAGTGCAATATTCAATAAATAATGGCAAAGGAAATTATGATGCGGATCAGTTTGATGAGAATAATATTCTTCAGTATTCTGAAAGAGGTCCCAATACAAGTTATAACAAAGAATTTACACTAGCAGCGGATTATCTGCATCCATTGAAAAAGAATGTCAACTTGGAAATTGGTGCAAAATCAATTTTTAGAAATGTTACCAGTGATATTTACTACGACACCCTCAATTTAGCAACCAATCAGTATTTGGTTGATGGCAGACGCAATAATTATCTTGATTATAATCAAAATGTAGTTGCAGGATATTCTCAATTGACTTTTCCAATAACCAAGAAAATTACTGGTAGAGCAGGACTTAGATTTGAAGAAACACTTATAGATGCTACGATTCAAAAGGAAACTGGATTTTCTAATACTTATCCAACTTGGGTGCCTTCGGGATTAATTTCTTATAATATTACTTCAGCAATTACAAGTAAGGTATCCTATAGCAGAAGAATTCAAAGACCTAGTATGTCGTATTTAAATCCATATGTAAATTATAATGACCCGACAAGCATTTCCTACGGAAATCCAAAATTATCACCGGAAATTACCGAGTCCTTTGAATGGCAGAGTGGCTACTCTAAAAATTTTAATAGTTTAAATGTCACTTTGTATCATAAGATTACTACAGATCTAATAGACAATTATCGATTTGTTGATTCTGTTGGAATTTCCAATTCTACCTATAACAATTTATCTAAATCTTACTCTAGTGGCGCTAGTATTAATGGTGGAATTATGAAGTTAGGGAAGGTAATTGTCAACTCAACTGTTAATCTCTACTATCAAAAAATTATAAGTGAAAGATTTGTCGGAATTAAGAATGACGCATTCAATTTTACAATCAATGGATTCGGATTAGTAAATATAAGTCCGACTTGGAGCATTACCTTATTTACATTGTATAACTCACCTAAATTAACTACACAAGGAAAGCAAGGAACATGGTATGTTTATTCATTAGGCGTACGAAAGGATCTATGGAAAAAGAAAGGCGCGGTGAGTTTTGGAATCGACAACCTATTTGAAACCTGGATGCCAATTCGATCAGAATTTAGTTCTCCGGAGTTCAGTTTTGAAAGCAACAGCAGATTCGAAGGAAGAGGAATCAGAGCAGGGCTAGAGTATCGATTTGGTACTATGGAATTTGGTCAAACTAAGAAGAAGAAAAAAGGTTATCAGAATGATGATTTAAAGCAATCTGAAGGTGAAGGCGGCTCAATGGGAGGTGGTAAAAATTAATTCATTCTATAGAGAATAAATAATCCTTATCTATTGAACCTCGGCGATTACATCAATATTTCCTTCTACAACTTGATCAATACTCACGTTGATCTTAGCATGAAGTGGAAGGAATAAATCAACTCTAGATCCGAATTTTATAAAACCCATGTCAGCTCCCTGAATGGCTACGTCATCAACTTTTGAATAACAACAGATTCTTTTAGCAACAGCACCTGCTATTTGCCTCATCAGAATTTCCGTTCCATCTTTCCTTTTAATGACGACAGTAGTTCTTTCATTCTCGGTAGAAGATTTAGGATGCCAAGCAACAAGAAATTTACCTGCATGATATTTCGAGTAACTTACAATTCCACTCCATGGATATCTGTTTACATGAACATTGAGTGGATTCATGAATACTGAAACTTGTAATCTTTCATCTTTAAAATATTCCGGTTCGATAACTTTTTCAATTACTACAACCTTTCCATCAGCAGGACAATAGATCAATTGTTCTGATAGTTTAGCTATTATACGTTCTGGATTTCTAAAAAAATTAATTACTAGATACACAAAAATTCCTAATAAGATTGCAATAGGCCAGAGTAGAATACTTGAAAAATAATTTAATAGGCCAATGATAATGATATATCCGACTACAGAATAGATAACCCAATTTGTACCTTCTTTGTGAATGCGAATCATATTAATGCTGAATTAAGTAAATAAATAAAATACCAACGGGCAATACAAAATAAAAACTATCGAAGCGATCGAGAAAACCACCATGACCTGGTAACAATTTTCCAGAATCTTTGATTTCAACCAATCGTTTCAAACTGCTTTCAAAGAGATCTCCCAAAGCGCCTGCAATAATAAGCGCAATTCCTAAAATTACAATATGTAAAGTTGATAATTCAAATTGAAAATACAAATTACAAGCCAAAAGTGCTAAAATACCGAATACCAATCCTGTAATAGAACCTTCAATCGTCTTTTTTGGCGAAATGGTTGGAGCTAAGGGTGTTTTTCCATATGTTTTTCCACCAAAATAAGCCATCGAATCATTGCTCCAATTAGTAATAATAAAGCTTAGAATGAACCATTTATTTGTATTAAAATTTTCCAATAAAAAATAAATACATGAAATAGTAGGAAGAATAATATAAAGCAAACCGGAAAGAATACTTGCAAATAATTTTGGAGATTTATTTGTTATTAAAGTGTAACTATAATAACAAATTTGCAGCAGACAAAGTATACACAAAACAAGATTTAAGTTTCGAAGAAAATCTTCCGTTTTTGCAAATGCTAGTGTAATGCCAGTGATTAAAATGAGAGCACACATAATTAAAAAAACATTTCTTTTCTTCTTTGGAATTAAAAAGGATTTTCGCCACTCTATGCTGCTAAACATTGCGATGATAAGTAACAGTGCTATGGCACTTATTTCATGAACCAATAGTGCGCTTATCATTACGATGCCTAAACTTAGTCCCGTTAAAATACGTTTATACATTTTTGGAGTTTTGAAATTTCAACATCATCGAAATAAAGTAGAACATACCAACTATTGAGGCAGATAAAAACAAATAGAAAGAAGGAGTTTGGATGGTGCTGCTAAGATCGGTTTGTTCCAGATTACTCCCATTAAGATATACGGCAAAAACCTGAATTCCATTAAAGAAGAAATGCAGAAGGATAGAATATTTAAGGCTTCCTCCAAGCAGATATACGTAGCCAAGAATCAATCCCAAAGCAAATCTTGGAAGAAAGCCCTCAAATTGTAAATGTATTGCTGAAAAAATAAAAGCCGTTAAGATCATCCCCAACCATTTGTTCTTAAAAAATCTAATCAATTGATTTTGTAATATTCCTCTAAAAATCCATTCTTCTGCAATGGCTGGAATCAATGCAATTGAAATCATGCATATTGATAGATCTATAAAACTGTTCATGGTTAGCAATTGCTTAATCATGTCGGTCATTTCACTTTCTTTTGATATCATCCAATCCGGTAATGGAATCTGTTGATTGATATAAGTTAGAAAACTTACACTTGGATAGGCACATATAAATAATGCAAAAGCAAGCATTGCGAATTTTAAATAAAAGGGTTTCTGCTCGATATAACTACTTACACTTTTTTTATATTTTGTAAGCAGGAAAGCCGGTATGATCAATCCAATTATTTGACTAAGAGATTGCAGAATGTTCAATTCTTTTCCACTGAGTTTTTCAAATAAGGCTTTTGTATCTAGTCCTTTACTTAATGCAGCATTGAGTCCATCATGGGAAAGAAAAGTAAGGGAGATCAATGCAAAAAAACCAAATGTTGCGAGGAGAACAAATAAGACTAAAAGAAGTAAATTAACTGTAGCATCTTTGCTTTCTGAATTCATATTGGGATGACTAAACTTAGTGTAAATATAAATAAAATAGCCTTGTTGCGAAATTCACGAGGTGCTAATCTTCCCAATCTTATTCAAGTGGCTCAGCATTGTATAGAATTTGGTGCTGAAGGAATTACGGTGCATCCAAGACAAGATGAAAGGCATGTTCGAAAATCTGATATCCCTTTACTCAAAGCTGCAATTGAAGTAGAATTGAATATTGAAGGATATCCTTCGCCGGATTTTGTACAAATGGTTTTGGACAATCATCCTGCTCAAGTTAGTCTTGTTCCTGATGCCCCTAGCGCTTTAACCTCAGATTCAGGTTGGGATACGCGAGAAAATTTGGCATTTTTAAAATCAATTGTTAGTGAATTTAAAAGTGCCGGGATTAGGGTTTCACTATTTCTTAATCCCTACCCTCAAATGGTTGATTATGCATATGAGTCAGGAGCGGATCGCATTGAGATATACACAGGTAACTACGCTGAGGAATTCTGGAAAAGTCCGGAGCATGCAATTTCAAGACATATCGCAACTGCGGAAAGAGCTCAATTACTTGGTCTTGGCTTAAATGCTGGTCATGATCTTAACCTTGATAACCTTGCTTATTATAAGCAAAATGTACCGGGTTTATTGGAAGTTTCAATAGGACACGCAATAGTTTGTGACGCCTTGTATTATGGACTTCAAAATACGATTCAGATGTATTTAAATAAACTGAGATAAATATAGACTAGAATTTCTGCATAAATTTTAAAATAAGAAGACTAAAGTATTGTGCAATTAATTATCTTTGCGGTTCAATTTTTACCAACGTATGCTTATTATTGACGTAAGAGATTCAGAATCAATTGATAGGGCGCTTAAGAAGTTCAAAAAGAAGTTCGAATCAACCAGAACATTAAAAGAACTTAGAAGAAGAAAGCACTTTATTAAACCTTCAGTTGAGCGCAGATCGGAGATCCTTAAAGCAAAATATAGGGACATCTACACGATCAAAAACGAATTATAATTTTTTATAATATATTATGTAATTATTATACCTTAGCCCTTGATGAGGGAATTTGGTATTGATATATTTATAAATTACATTGCTCAGGAGAAAAAGTATTCTCCAAATACAATTAAAAGCTATACTCAGGATTTAAGAGATTTCAGTGAATTCATTCAAATAACCTTTGGAATAGGTCAAATTGAGGACTTAAATCACAAATTCATTAGAAGTTGGCTAGCTTCCTTAGCCTCCGCTAATCTCGAACACAGCAGTATTAATCGCAAGATTTCAAGTCTTAAGTCCTTTTTTAAATTTATGAAGGCTAGGGGAGTAATTTCTTTAAACCCTATGCGAAAGATTGTTAGTCCTAAAAATAAAAAAGTGCTTCCCAAATATGTCAGTGAGGTGGAACTTGAACAAGCCTTCCATAAGGATATATCTGAAGAAATGGGATACAATGAGATTCTGTCGCGATTTTTGGTTCAACTGCTGTATCAAACCGGAATGCGTAGTATGGAAGTCTTACAACTAAAAGTCAAAAATATTAACTTTTATAAGCATGAGATTAAAGTCCTAGGGAAAGGCTCAAAAGAGCGAATAATTCCTATTCAAAAAGAACTATGCGATGAAATACTGCGTTATATAAAGGTGCGTGATTCTCTAAAAGAGATTTGCTCAGACCACCTAATTGTTAGCTCTAAAGGAAAAAAGGCATATCCAAAATTGATTTACAAGCTAGTAAATATTGAACTTTCTACATTCAGCACTTCTGAGAAGAAAAGCCCTCATGTATTAAGACATAGTTTTGCTACCCACCTGGCAAATAATGGTGCTGAAATTAAAGCAATACAAGAATTATTGGGTCACAGTTCCCTAAAGGCTACACAGGTGTATACACACAATTCGATAAATAAACTTAGGGATGCCTATAAGTTGGCTCATCCTAAAGCAGTTAAATTTAATTAAATACCTAAATTAAGTATTATGGTTTCAAGAATTCAATCGATTCATTTTGACGCAGACTTAAAGCTTTTGAGCTTTATTGAAAGTAAGTTGAATACATTAGATCATTATATCGCAGGATTTGCGGTAAGTTCAATGGATGTTATACTTAAACTTGAGAATTCAGGTAAATTAAAAGAAAAAGTAGTTGAGCTTAATCTAACATTAGCTGGCTTGCCAATTGCAATTCGGTCTAAGGCTAAAAAATTTGAAGATGCTTTTCGCAAGGCTTATCAACAGCTTAAAAGAGCAGTAATTAGATACAAGGACAAGCTACAGTCAAAGCATTAAAATCTTTGAAAAAATTCTTTTCAAATCGATAATTAGTACTATATTTGCAGCTCATTTTAAAAAAGGGGTAGAATAGTCTGTCCTTGAATGAATGTTTTTTATAGGCCAGTGTAGCTCAGCTGGTAGAGCAGCTGATTTGTAATCAGCCGGTCGGGGGTTCGAATCCGTCCACTGGCTCTAATGCTAATTAATTGACTATTAATGCATTATAGTTACAGCTTATACTTAAAAAGTTAAGTATATTTATTAAAATTTATGTACTGATGTGAGACGGAATTATTTAAAGTTAACTCAATTGAGTTATTCTCTGAATGTTTCCAGTTAAATCCATCTAGACAATCGAGGGGATGCGCCGGAGCTGGAGAGCCGGGCCAGACTGTAAATCTGGTGTCTATGACTGAATGGGTTCGATTCCAATCATCCCCACATTTCAGTATAAATTTTTATAGAGATTGTAGATATTGTAATAGATATTTTCAAATAAGAAATAGTTTGAGATATATATGGGTTCTACATTTTCTTGATTTTGACATTTATGGTTTAGAGTATACTTAGGTAGAATTATACACCTAAAATGTGGGATAAATGCTGAGTTTTGAAGAAAAAATTTGAGCATACTTGAGAATCAAAGGATTTTCGGGACTCAGTATAACGAGAAAATAAAATGCGGGAGTAGTG
>JBDTWI010000056.1:0-19004 GCA_040006775.1 Saprospiraceae bacterium | reverse complement strand
CTGCAAGTTTGCGTACGGCATCTGCGGCAGGTAAATGGTTGTATTCAGCCATGAGTGGCGCATGGAAATATTCAGGAAATAAAATAAAATCGCTTTCATATCCCGAAGCTGCATCTACGAAAAATTCTATTTGCTCGCATACGGCACCAAAGTCTTTGAATGAACGCATTTGCCATTGAATCAAACCGAGGCGGACATTTGATTTATTATTTCCAATTAATTGCTGTTCAGGTTCATAGTAAACATTGTTCCATTCAATAAGTGCTGCATATTCAAGTGATTCCTTATCGCCTGGCATATAATGTTTAAGGATTTTCCGGATATGGAATCCATTTGATAATTGAAAAGTTAATGTAGGATCATATATTTCTTTGGACTTTACCTTTTCAATGTATTCTTTTGTGGAGTGCGATGCCGCAAACTGGCTAAAGTTAGGTAATCGACCTCCCGCAATAATGGATTTGAGATTTAATTTTTCACACAATTCTTTTCGCGCATTGTATAGTCGTCTCGCTAAACGCTTTCCACGAAAATCAGGCTGGATAAAAACTTCGATGCCATAGAGTACATTTCCTTGCGGGTCATGTGTTGAAAAAGTATAATTGCCTGTAATCTGTGCATAATCGTGTTTATCACCGAAACGGTCATAATCCACAATAATGGATAAAGCACAACCGACTACCTTATCATTTACCTTAATGCATATCTGTCCTTCGGGGAATATGGTCAGCAATTTCAGAATGCGTTCTTCTTTCCAATAGGCTCCCCATTCCTCATAGGCTTTAAGCATGCTATCTTTCAGATCATGATAGTCCTCTATATGAAGATTGACTACTTCTATTTTTAAATTTTCCATGAAATCTATTCATTAACAGGTAAGTCTTTTAAACGGAATGGTCCAGTTAAAGTTTAGATTAAATTCCATAAACTGGCGAACTCTTCATTCTGTGATTTCATTTGTCGAAAATCACAGAAACTTTTTTGTTCAACTTTGTGCTCATCCAATTTTGAATCTGTACTTTCACCTTTGCAGTTGGAATCTTTTTTAACTGGAGATAAGCAATATAAGTAAAATCAGAAGTATTAGACATTCCAACAGCATATAAAGGAGAAATGCTCATAGTATTCAAAGCCGGATATAGTGCTTTAGTTTCTTTGATGACTTCCGCGATGAGAAGCGAATTTGCCTGGATGCTATCTGATTTTATTTTTGCAGCTTGAAGTTCATTGTCCTTCTCGACCAGGGCTTTGTTTAGCTGGTTCACCTGCTCATTCTCATTATTCGTATTTAAATATGCAAACCCTTGCCTGACTTCTAATACCGCATTTTCCAAATTATAATTTTTAAGTCTTGATTTCAGTTCAGTTATTTTGTCCGCTGCAATTTCCTCTCCTCCATAGACAAGTACAATAGATTCTTTCTTGGCGTCAATTGTTTTTTTCAACAGGTAATCATTTGGAATGGCAGATTCAAATTCAACAAAGCGACTAGCATTTTTTGAAAATTTATCCTGTTGGACAATGTCATATCCGAAATACAGGCTGGGCAGCAAGGTAACCATGACGACTCCCCAAACAATTCGCCTGGATCGTGCTTCAGCACGCACATCGGGCAAATGATGAAACGGAAATTTAAGAAGACGAACACTGATCAGCGTGGCCAATGCAATAAAAACGGTATTGATCAGAAAAAGATAAAAAGCACCAAAGAAAAAATTAAACTGAAATGAAGCCAAACCATAACCTGCTGTGCAAAGCGGAGGCATCAATGCAGTGGCAATGGCAACACCGGGGATTACATTCCCCTTCAATTTACTTGATGTGGCTATTATTCCGGCAAGACCTCCGAAGAAAGCAATGAATACATCATAAATGTTGGGTGAAGTTTTGTAATTCTGCTCCACAACAGGCATCAGTTCGTCCTTTATAAATTTTAGAAAATTTCCGCCAATCATCTCTTTGTCAATCAGTATATTTGTGTCATAAATTAGCATAGTTCCGATGGCGAGAGATATTGAACTGGGACTTGCATATTAAAATATCTTAAACATCAGTCAACATGAAAACAAAAACTCTTAAGATGTGCTTCCTTCACTCAGGTTATCTTCAATTTTTGTGGCTTTTATGTACTACTTGCTTTCTGCTTGTGGGTTGCGAAGATGAAGACTCCAAAATAAGCTGTGGCGATGAACGATTCACCGTGCTATCAGCAAGCACGGGCGACTATTTTAAGTTTTATGCGTCACCGGGGGTAAAGCAAGGGGATATATATTACCTCACCAACTACCTCAATCTAGGTGCGAGTAGCAGGTTCTCATTTGAGACCACCGTAGAAGGCGTTTGCACTGCCGAAAAAGCCTTGATAACTCCATCAATGGTATTGAAAATGCCTGATGCCTCTATTCTGGATTCCTTGGTGATTATGGAATTCGGCTCTACAAAAATAGAATCCATAGCACCAGTGAACGGTGTTTACCATGTGAATGAGTTGTATGCATTTGTGAGCAAGTTACCCACAACTACCCTGTTTGTAGCGAACCAGATGACGATTCCTTCACAGGGAAACTATGAAGCTGACAGCCTCTATTTATGGAGCAGGGTGGATATTGGGACTGTGAGTATCAAATATAATACGACAAAATAGCCTTTAAATGAGTTACCTCAAAAAGGCGGCCAAATGGTGCCCACCACAGTCTTATCGTGCTGCGCCAGGAAGGCCCGATGATGGCGCCCAATGCACATGCGATTCCGTTTAATTCGCTGGAAAACTCGGTGAAGGGTTTGTCGGCGAATGGCATGGAGGCGGTGAGCTAAAGTTATGACAAAAACGAGGCGCCGCTTTAAAAAGGCGGCTAAACATAAATCGGATTGGATTATCCTGACTAATATTTTCTTCTAAACTTGAAGGATGTAATTGATTTCTTTCTATTCCTTTTATATGATCGATCATGCAATAAAAATAAAAAATAATACTGAATCAAACAAGCATTATGAATACTATTTTAGTAGAAACTATTGATTAGTTTTTTCACAACGGATGGCGGTATGAAAAGTTGCCGATTGCGGGGAGATTCCCTGTCAAGTTACACAAAAGTTGGAGCGGACTACAACCCTTGAATAACCTACTGTTCCGGCAATTTTTTATACCGCGTGTTGTGCAACGTTTTTATTTTTTCGTATAGTTTATTTTCCAATTCAACTGATTTTTTAACGTCTACACTTTCAATTCCGTAAACCCATTCATTTTGATAATCAGTCCAATTTAATTTATCTAGCACAATTTTTTGCCCAATTCCCTTTTCTAAAGATTCGATTTTTTCAAAATCAGGATTGGTCATTTTAATAACTCTTACATAATTTTCAGCAATCAATTCCGCAAGTATTTGTCCAAAAATAAATTCATTTTCGTTTTGAGCTTCTATTTCAGAGTAATATTTTTTCACGGAATTCTTCAACTCATAAATTCCTTGAACATCATCATTTATTGAGTCAATTAATATGAATTTTATATGTTCAAATATCTCAGAATCCATTTTTGTGTATGATTTATTTAAATGTTGCACAACGTCAGAGTCACGCCAAGGCGTGACAAGTAATAAAATAACCCTTTTTCAAAAAACAAACTCCTTTAAATTAGCTTGAATACTTCTTTTATAATGCATTATACTTAATCTAGGAGCTTCCATTTTTATCATGCTGCTAGACTTAAAATTATTTGTTCTTGCCCTAAAGGCTTTAAATGAGTCCATTTTAAACAAAAATAAGCACTTCTCTTGAATTCAGAATTCGAATTTTTTAGTTTTTCAATTAATTCAGGTACTCTGACTATGTTTAAGTATCATTTTATATCGTAAACAAGGATAATTAAAATCAAACCAATAAAACAATGTCCATGTTGTAAAATTAGAATAGTATACACCTTGTATACATTTGATAGTCGAGGTCCACCAAATTATATCTTAAGTCTGGCTCAAAAATCACATTCAACTATTATATCAAAATAATAGAGTGGCGAAGCCATGAATTAAAATTCGAAAATTAAGAAAATATTGATCTAAGAATATATCAATGCGAAAAAAGAGCTAACAAAGTATGCTTATAAGCATCACATTCTACGACGACTACTCCATAATAAATCTTTCACTTTAGGCCTCTGAGAAGAAGGTAAAGTTCAACCTTGCGTTCATTGCTGGCTCTGCGTGCACAACGAACGATTAACTGTTACCACCAGTACTTGATGGTATTAAAGACCAAATTCCGTATTCTTTATAAGAATCATATCTCATAATTTATTCAGTTGTATTAAGCGTCCCTGAAACGACTGGAAATAATTTCTTTTAGTGGTATCATTTAGAAAAGAAGCTGCTATTGGACTTTCATTTAAAATTCAAATCTTACACATTTTACAAAATCGGAGTGGCTAAAACTATAATTTATTTTTGATTAAAAATTACATTTTTATTGTTTTATATTTTCAATTACCAAAGCGTATTTGGGCATTATTTATTCAATGTTTTGTGTTATTTTTTCGATATTCAAACTATTTGCCATGGCTGTAAATATTTTATAATAGCTACCTTTTAATTCATACAAATATTCGTGAGTGCCTACTTCAACTGATTTTCCATTTTCTAATACCACTATGTTTGATGCGTCTATAATTTGGGATATACTGTGTGAAATTATAATTACGGTTCTATCTTTTTTTATAGCGTCTATTGATTTTTTTATTTGCTCCGTAGCAATAGCATCTAGGCTTGCCGTGGGTTCGTCTAAAAATATAATTGGTGGATTCTTTAAAAATAATCTTGCGATAGCAATGCGTTGTTGTTGCCCACCCGAGAGCAAGTGGGCTTCTGATTCATACCCTTTTGGCAAGGCAATTATCTGCTCGTGTATATAAGCATTTTTTGATGCATTTATAATGTCAGCTTCCGTGGCTTCTGGATTTCCGTATAATATATTTTCGGAAATCGTTCCTTTAAAAATATGATTTTTTTGCAAAACCAATCCAATGTTTTTTCTAAGAAAGCCAGTGTCATATTCTTTTAAATCAATGCCATCTAATAATATTTTTCCATTTGTTGGTTCATAAAATTTATCCATTAAATTAACAATAGTACTTTTTCCTGCACCACTCAAACCCACCAACGCTGATATTTCATTTGGTTTTATAGTAAAACTGACTTTTTCAAGTGCTTTGGTTCCATTTGGATAGATAAAATCTAAGTCTTTTACTTCAATAAGACCGCTTATTTTTTTGGGAATAAATGAACCATTATTTTCTTTTTGATGGTCTGATTCTATAATATCAAAAAATCCTTCTGAATATATTAAAGCATCATTTACTTCATCATAAATTCGATGTAATTGTCTGATAGGTCCAGAAACATTATTGAAAAGCATTATGTGAAACATTATAGCACCAATTGTCATCGAACCGTTTAGTACAAAATAGGCAGTTAAAACTATGATGATAACCACACCAATCTGTTCCACAAAACTTTTTATGCTTTCGAATATAAAGCTTGTTTTTCTGGTCTCCAATTGATTTTCTGTCATTTCAAATTGTATTTTTTGATGACGTTTGGCTTCAAGTGGTTCCCTTACAAAAGATTTAATAACGGTTATTGATTCTATTAAACTTATTATTCCATTGTTTTTAGATTCTCTATAAGTTCGCATTCGTCTCCTAAAACCACTTAATTTATTAGCTTGCAATTGACTTATATAAAAATAAATTGGAACGATACACAAACTTACCAAGCCAACATAAAAATTGGTATAAAACATAATTGCTAATGCTACAATTGCATTTGCAAACAGCGGCATTATATCGATAAAAAAGTTTTGTACTAATCGGGTTATACTGCTAATACCCATATCAATACGAGTCTGTAATTTACCACTCTCATTTTCGCTTGACGAATAAAATTCCATACGATACGTAAGGATTTTCTCTACAATTGTTTGAGAAATATCTCGGGAAATAAAAATGCGAAGTTTTTCGCCATAAAATTTTTGTCCAAACTGTAATGCGGAATAAATTATTTCTTTAGAAAAAAGAATAATCGCAATAATGCCAAGCAAATAAAAACCTTTAGAAAGAGGTTCTCTTGCAACCATCAAATTACTTATTGAATCAACTGTATATTTTAGAATTAAAGCGTTAACTTGTGCTGCAAAAGAACCAAGAAAAGTAAGTAGTAAGGTAGCCAAAACCATTTTTTTATATGGCTTCACAAAAGGTGCTACTTTCTTATATAATGTTGCAATTGTCATTTTGAAATAGAATATTGTGTAGAATGAAAAGAATAAAAGTAGATCTCCGAAAATTTCATTTTATGGTTCTCTTTAAATTGACAATAAAGACGTCTTTTGGACTGGCTGCCAACAACAAAGTGTGAAAATACTAAAAACATAAGCCCTTAGAATTGAATATTGCAAAATCTCTTATATAGTTGTCCGAATAATCTATCATGGAATTTTAGTTTTATCACAAGCTGACGTTTGCCGAGCCGCAGTGTATTGGATTAGCGGGTTGGCTGTTCGGCGGTATGGGCAGCAAGCCTTTGTTCGATGAATATTTACTAGTTGTCCTTTGTGTGAAAGCCAATTAAATATATGAATATGTCATTTCCAAAACACTTCCCGTATACTGTTATAAATACTCAGTGGCTCAAAGGGTCTAAGTTTTTCAGGTACAAAACCTTCGGTGCGCTTTTGAAAATGCAAGTGTTGTTACCACCATTTGGATGCTCAATTTCAAGGATATAATCTCCTTCTGAAAAGCCAGGTGTATCAAGAAATATTATGACATTACTGCTTACGTTATCTTTAACAAGTCTTTTGTTTTCAATTTTTTTTTATAGGATTTGATAGTTGCCAAAGTCGGATTTATGGTGTTGAGATTTTGGCAGCCAAACTTGTAATTGTAGGCTGTCAGAATAGTAATCAAAGTTAGCGTTGAGTCAACCCATTTAGTTGGCATTGTCGAATACGCTCTCAATCGGATAAATTTCGAGGATGCTGTTTTGATTTGTCATTTTATTTATCTGTGTGTTCAATGCGTATCCAACCAGTTTTTTACAGCAAGCCTGTATTTATTCAGAGATACCATGAACCGCTCATGCTCATTGTTTCGATTTATTGGCGTAGCTGCCAATGTTTTTTGAATAGCTAACATATTTGGACGAAATGTGGCGCTGCTTTCTTTAAAATGTTTAGTCAATACACGACAGATACATTCTATTTTTTCAGATTCAAAATCATCAACCGTTTTCCAAGAAGTTTGAAGAATTCCATTAAGGACTCGGTTTTTTTTATCCAATTCGTGATTGATAGGCTCAATAAAGCGGTTAGTATGTTCTATTTCATTACTGTCCAAAAAATCATAAATTGAATTATAAAACCACTGATTATTTTCCAAACTCTCTATCAATTCCGTTTCCCAATTCTTGCGTTCTTTTATTTTATTGAATACCGAATAACTCAGGCGTTCATCCTTTTCTATATCTAAAATATAAAATATCTTCGATAGCGGTTCTCCATTATTAACCATCGTCATGGTCTGATTCAATTTATGTTTAGGTGTTTTTTCAATTATCGTAACGATAATTAATTGCTCCACAAGTATGATAAATCCCATTGCAGAAGCCAATAACAAAGGTATTTTAAACAAATTAGGAGCAAGAGCAAAACGCCATTCAGGATTTAAAAAACTTGCATAAGGTAAAAGCATTAATAAGGGCAGCCAAATACCACCATAGTATTGAAGCCATATTAATAAACGTACAACGCCTGTTGATTCATTAGGGAAATGAGAACCGGTTCTAAACTCCGTACAAAGAAATACACCAGCAATCATACCCAACCACAGTAAGCAAACCCCTGTATTCCGCCAGAGTATAGAACTGGAAATCCAATTAAAACCACCATTGTTTGTAACAACTATCGTTAATAACAAACTACTTACAGCATAAATGCTTAATATAGTCAAACCAGCCATGCCAGCAGTCATGCGTGACTCTCCATTGCCCTCAAATGTTTGAGCATTTAAAACAATTACAAAAATGTAAGTTATGACTGTAATTCCCAATATTAAATTACTGAACATTTTATTTATATTTTTTTAAAACAATAAAAGATGCTGTAATTTGAAAGCTCTGCCAGCTAACAGATTGATTACCGATAATTCCGATAGCTATCAGAACAACTTTTTTAAAATTTGCATTTATCTTTATGTTATGTTCTGCTCTGATTTCCGTCCGAAGTCGTGTCGTTTGATGTCAGCACGAAGGTAATTAAAAGCAATTTGCATTCAATGCAATGTCGGAGCAAATTGGCTTTAAACCTGTACGGTAAAAAAAATACTCTCTTAAATACTTTGGTTTTAGCGTTGGCTTGCAGCGGTTTTTAAGACACTGTTGGTAAAATGTCAAAGTGATTTTGAATATTCATTTAGTGATTGAACTCTGGGTTTTGTAAAAAGTTTTCCAATGGATGCAAAAAGAGTTAAAATAAAAGTCGGAACACCGGCAACTTTATATTGTCCGGGAATTTCCTTTAAAATAAAATCTATGTCAACTATCATTTGAAAACTTGGTTTTTTAGGATTAGGTAGTTTATTAAGTCCATCAAAAGCTTGAACTAAAAAATAATCAATGTTAAGTCCTGGCCTATAAATCGCCTTGAACTTAATTTCTTCATTTGTTTTGTTTGCAAATGAATGAGATAAATTTGCTTTTACTGTGAATGATTGTCCTGGTTCAAGGGTAATTTTTTTGCCATCAGCGCTAAGTTCTAAATTACCTGATACAGCCTCAAGATATTCCTCTTGTAAAGGATGAATATGTGGTCCTGGTCCATTTTGTCCAGCGAGAATAGAGCAAATGATTTCAGTGTAGTCACCGTTGGTTTCTTTGCCTGTTTTTACGAAGGTGATTGTTTCACCTGTCATGTTTAGAGTTATTGATTTCATTTTATTAAAATTTGGTTATTGATTGATGTCATAATGTTTCAGATTTACAGTGTACCCATAGAATGACGGACTGCGTCAGAGTCACGCAAAGGCGTGACAAGTAATTAAATAACCCTTTCTAAAAAAAATCCCTTAAAATTAAGCTGTATGTTTCTCGTATTGTTCATTTCATTCAATTTAGGAGCTTCTATTTTTATCATGCTATTCGGCTAAGAATTATTAGATCTTGTCCTTGAGGCTATAAATAAGTCCATTTAATTCCCATGTGAAATTATAACTAATTCTGTACTTTTCGGTATTATGCTGATGCTTGCGATCAACTTGCTGACATTCATGCTGATGCTTGCGATCAGCATGCTGACATTCATCGTCAGCATCGTCAGCATGCCGATAGACTTTATAATATAATTTTGTATTGAACCAATTTATAAGTCTCGTCGGCATCAAACAAAAATAAAAACTTCTTTTGAATTCAGATTTACAATTTTTAAGTTTTTCAATTAATTCTGGCTCTATGACTATGTTTATATATCATTTTATATCGTAAACGAGGATAATTAAAATCAAACCAATAAAGCAATGTCCATGTTGTAAAATTGGAATAGTAAACACCTTGTATACATTCGATAGTCGAGGTCCACCAAATTATGTCTTAAGCCTGGCTCAGAAATTACATTCAACTATTATATCAAAATAATAGAGTGGCGAAGCCATGAATTAAAATTCGAAATTTAACCCAAAAAAGTCATTAGACTTTTTTGCCTTTGGCTAACGATGCCTACGATGAATGTCGGCATGCTGATCGAAAGCACCAGCATTGAAAATGAAGGTGTTATTTATTTTTATAAAATAATTTTTTCTTACATTTTCAATGTCAGGGTTAATCGCTGATACAATATATTAGAGTAAATAATTGATCAGCATGTTGACCGTAAGCATCTGCACCCGACAAGTCATTGTAAAACAATGATTTCGTTGGCCTGATTGGACAAAATTGTCACTTCAAATGACAATTTTGGGATTAAAAAAATATTGAACTAAAATTATATCACCGTGAAAAAAGAATTAACAAAGCATCCTTATAAACATCACATTCCGCGACAACTCCATAATAAATCTTTCACTCTTGGCCTCTGAGAAGAAGGTAAAGTTCAACATCGCTTTCATTGCTGGCTCTGCGAGCCCATCAAACGCTTAACTGTTAGCGGCTGCTCTTTTATCTTTCGTTAGTATACTGTTGGTCATTTTAAGGTATGAAATAAATTTTCTTGATTATCAACAAAATAAAAATTGTCAATATACAAGTCGCAATAATTATTTTATGCTTTTTGAAATAGGAAAGAATTGTCATTGTGAGAAGTCCTAATGCTGCAACTAAAGCACCAAGTAGAAATGGTTTAATGTCAGAGTATGTCAGGATTGAAGTAGAATAATACTGCAATCTGATTGGTTCACAAATGCAACGGATTAAAGCCATAAAAATAATAACGGTCGCAATTTTTGAAACCTTACTTGTGTCCTTGATGAAAGTTTTAAAATTCATTTTCAATTTTGATTTTCATTGCGTTCAAAGTGTCTTTTGTCTCTCTGGCAATTTTGGGTTTGATAATAAAATTTAACAACCAAACCTTAAATTTCGAACTTGAAAAATAATGAGAAATTTGAACTTCGGTTTTGTTGTCGTCAATTTTTTTTACTGTTGATTCTACAGCATAGTCGGGCAATAGTTTTGTCAAGCCCATTGTGTCCGAAGTGAAAACTGTTACAATTTTTTCTTTTGGAATAATTTCAATGTCTTTTTCAATACAAGTATTCTTTCCGTCTGACAAATGGCATTGGTAAGCTACTCCAACTCCACGAAATTGCTTGTCGGAAATTAAGTTTACTTTGTTCACTCTTGGATGATAGTAGGGAATTTTTGAAAGGTCTAAGTTAAACTCCCATACTTTGTCAAGCGGAGCATTAATGATTACAGATTGTTTCGACTGAAATTTTGGTCTCTTATTATTTTGTATTTCGGTGTCCATTCTTGTCTATCAATTTAATGTTTAGAGTATCTGTCAGAGTTATGACTAACGTTTTCTATCCTTCATATAGTCAAGTAGTTGCAAAGCCAAAATCATCAGGTTTTAAATCAAATTTAGAGATTATTCTTTTCATGGCTGCGATTTTCTTTCTTTTTTGGTCTATGAATTGGAACTCATTTTGAGGAACATCTAAACAAGTGTCGCTGACCTGTCCCGTCTTTACTTGGAACGCCGCATAGCAAGCATGTGCTGCTTTAGGGTAAAGCCGATTTGATTCATCCTCATCTGATTTATCTATCTTCTCGTCTTCGTACTTCGGGTGACTTTTTTCTATATAGTTAAATGTTATGTGTTTGTGCTGTTCTGTCCACTAAGTAAAATATCAGTCAGCAATTATACTTTTACAAAGTTCTATCAAGATTTATATGATTTATGTAGTGCAAGACCTGAAACAATAAGTCCAACAAAGTCAAGTGCAATTCGTAGAAAGTTATAATTCCACCATGCTTGACACATTTCTTTCAGTTTCAAAGGGTCAAGTTCAGTCTTTTCACCATACCAACCTACATATTCATTGATTGGAAGAAAATGAATTATGGTAAAAGCCATGTCGACAAATGTCACCGCCAATGCAATGAGTAACAAATTGCGAATTGCCTTTGAAGTCCGCCAATAAACAATCGGAGAAATAATTGCAAATAACAACAAAGCTAATTTCATCATAAAATAATCTCCAGGATTAGTGACATGGAAAAAAGTTCGCAAGCTTTTTATTGATTCTAAATCACCTCCTTTCCAGTTGGCAGCAACAATCATCATATCGAAAACCATACCAACACATAGGAAATACCAAATGGTGAGATTTGTCCAAAGGATAACTCTATTGTTCATTTTTATATTTATTAGTTGTTAAAGTTCAATGTCGTCAAAAATAATTGTTCGAAGCTTAAATTTCAAATTCTATTTCTTTCAGTCATTTTAAGGTTTGCAATGTCGCCATAGCATTCTGCATATCGTCAGAGTGTGAAAATACTAAAAACATAAACCTCTAGAATAGAATATTGCAAAATTTCTAGGATAGGTATCCGTATAAAATATCTTTGAACTTTAGTTTTTTCATAACATACGTTCTGGCATATAAGCAGTCTCGCCCATGTTGGCCTTGTCCACCCACAGGCGAGAAGCCAAAAGTAAAACATACTTTTTTCATTTCAAAACCAAATGAGAATGAAGAAAGATTTTTACGAGATCGCTTATATGCCATATTCGAGCGGTTCGAGCATCCTTTAGTTTGGTATTTGTTCTATTTGTCAATTGCTTTCTGGAGATTTTAGTTTGTGAAATTCTTCTCTTTGAATTTCCACAGTATGAAATCCGTTCGTAATTATTGCATGTTTCAAATTATATTCTTCTGATAGAAACAAATAATACTGAGCATCTGTCATGCTTGGAGCCAATATACCTAAATACCTATTCGCCTTTGGTTCATAATGATTATGCAAATGGTAATTAAAAGTCCAACCGGTCTTCAAATCATTTTTAACAGCTGATAATATAACATTAGGTTTAGGAGGCCAAGGCTGGTCGCTTGCTGCGAAATAAACCCTTACAATATTTAAAGAGTCATTAAGTAAAATGAATCCATGAAATTCTGTTGGATGACTTAATAAAGGATAACGATTCATTTGGTACTCTAATATTTGAGCTTCCAAATAATTTATAGGTCTTATTTTGCCTAAAACTTTAGAATGAATGAGTTGAGTATTTATGGAATCCCCGTTCTGGGTATTAACGGATTTATAGAGAATGTCTTGTTCGGACATTTTTTGGATAATAGATTGGGTTGTGTCACTACCAAGTAAACTATTTAATGAATCTTTATATAATTTTAAATTGAACGGATCAATAAAATTTGTGTTCCAGAGTAAAGAAGAATTATTGAATTCCCAATATTGAAATATTTCGGCTCCATTTTCTTCTATTATAGTGGGCTTTAAAATACTCAATGAAACAAATTGTTGCTTGGTGTCACAACTTAAAATAACGATAAGTACCGAAAAAAAAAGCCTAATCAAATGTCTTTTTATGTCTTTCATATTCTTTTTTGGTTTTTAATTATTTCTATGGTTTCCAATTTCGCTGGCCTGACCGCTAGCGTCAGAGTCACGCCAAAGCGTGACAAGTAATTAAATAACCTTTTTTAAAAAACAAACTCTTTAAATTAGTTTGAATACTTCTTTTATAATGCATTATACTTAATCTAAGAGCTTCCATTTTTATCATGCAGCAGAACTAAGAATTAATACATTTCGCCTTAGAGGTTGTAAATAAGTCCATTTAATACCAATGTGAAATTATATCTAATTCAGTACTTTTCGGTAATATGCTGATGCTTGCAATCAACATGCTGACATTCATGCTGATGCTTGCGATCAGCATGCTGACATTCATCGTCAGCATCGTCAGCATGCCAATAGCCTTTAAATATAATTTTCATATTGAACCATTTGATAAGTCTCGTCGGCCTTAAACAAAAGTAAGGACTTCTTTTGAATTCAGAATTCGAATTTTTTAGTTTTTCAATTAATTTTGAAATTGAGAACGCCATTTTACTCAGGTTTATTGATCTACAAACACATCAATGAATCTTATAGGATTGTCTTGAGAAATACAATCTTCCAGACTAGTCAGTTGAAATTGGTTTTTTTCTATTCCTTTTATATGATCGATCATAGAATAAAAATAAAAAATAATACTGAGTCAAACAAGCATTATGGGTACTATATTAGTAGAAATTATTGATTAGTTTTTTCACAACCTAACGTTTCTAGACTACACTCAGTACGGGATTATTTCCACCAAACTTTAATATAAAGCACAAATGTTCAACCTTGTACAAAACTGTAATACGATGCACAAAACCCCGCCTTTTGGGTAGGTGTTGTACCAGTATTGCTTTGTCGTCTGCTTCTACTTCGCTTTCATTTTGTTCCCCTTTGCATCGTGTGTCACTTCTGCAAGTCCGAGTTTTTCCATTAATGGTGGAATATACATTCCAACGCGTCCACGAAGTCCTTTTTTTAATCCATACCAACCTTTAACTGGATTTGTTTCTGAACGTCCCCAGGCCTCAACTGTTCCTTCTTTCGCAGGCTTTTGTTCGTCTGCACTGCCAAGCTCCATCCAGTCTCCATGTTTTTTAAGCATTTTATGTAAGTCGTCAATAATGCCCATATTATATAGCAAAACAGTTTTGCCAACTGTGCAAACTAAAACTTCTTTGCCATCTTTTTCGTCAACGTGCATTGTGTATTCAGAGGATAATGGTGGTGTTTTTAAGACCATTGGTTTTTCTTTTGTTCCGATTTTATTTTTCATTTTATTTTTTTTAGATTAAAAAATATCGTTTGATGTTCCAACTAAAGTTAACAGTTCTTGTTTAGGCGGAACTTCAAGCCCACTTGATTTTAATTGCTCTTGAAAACTTTTGAATGAAGGTAATTCATTTAGGAGTTTTTGGTCTTCGTCTGATTTAAAAAATGCTGTATGAATAAATGTTTTATTGTCAGCGGATAGACAAGCATTGTAATTGATGCCTTGATAATTTACATTTTGCAAATCATTCATTACATTTTTTATATTGCTTTGATTTTGTTCTGAGAACTCTACTTTTGTCGTATATGTTACTTTAACTATTTTCATTACTCTTGATTTTAAATTATAAAATTATTTAGAACTCATAATTGTTTCTGATTCCTTTTTTAAGTCGCTTGCAAATTGTTCAAACGATTGGTCAAATGATGGAATCTTTTTAGAATACATAGGAAACATAGGTCCACCAATTTTTTCTGTCATTGAACATGCTATAGTTCCGTTTCCATTTTTTTTAATAGCATAAATACGGTTTCCTTGTCTATCTCCCCAAACCAATTTTTTCTCTGATTCAAATTCTTTAACCTTTAATTTAAAAGTGCGTTTTGCATCTAGGGTTGTTCTTAGCTTGATTTTTTCTCCTAATGCAATATTACCTTCAATGGAGGTCACTGTTGAATTCCAACGAGGATAGTCAGAAGCGTTAGTTAATAAAGCCCAAACAATTGCCGGATCGGCTTTAATTTCAATACTTACAGATGTTTCTCTGTGAAAAGTTGTTTTAACGGTTGTGGCTTTTCCGTTTTGAGCCATTGTTGCTGTTGTCATCATTGTGATTGTTAAAATTGTAATTAAATACTTCATTTTTTGTTTTGTTTACTATTTTGACGATTGAGCAAAACAAAACGATAGGATTAATCATCATTTTTTTCCAAATACTTTTCCATTACTTGTCTATTGTGTTCTAAATGATGAAGTTGCAATTCAGACGCTTTTGATTTAAATGGGTCAATTTCCCTTAAAATCTGCATCCTTAAATCAAATAAATGTTCCTTATTTCCTTTTTCGGCTTCCTTAACCAAATCGGTTTTCATTAATTCTTCTTGCGTATTTTGTTTGGGATTGAAAATTCCATTAAGCTCTGAACATTGATGGCAAACTCCTTCTTTGTTTATCAAAGCACAACGTCCTTCAAAAACATGAATCATTTTTGACCTTCCCGTGTGCAGATAATATTTCACCATTGCTTCAGTAGTTCCAAGGATGGTTGTAATTTCCGATACTTTAAATTCATAAACTTCTTTTAAGAACACACAAAGTTGTTGTTCTAACGGTAATGATTTTGAGATGCAAGTAAAACATAAGGCAATATGATCCTTTGCTTCGTATTGACCGTGAGGTGAAGTCATTCTAATATTCATTGCCTCCTGAAAAAATTGTTTGTTATTGAGTGCTGCTTCTTTTGTGATGTCAGTTACATTTTCTGTCCAGCGTTTTTGTGCCCTTAAATTGTCTTTTGCCAAGTTGGAAGCAATACTAAACAGCCAAGTTTTCAAGGAAGAGTCCCCACGAAAAGTGTGTAATTTGTCAAGGGCTTTAAGATAAGTGTCGTGGACAATATCTTCTGCGTCTGCTATGCTTGCCGTAATTCTTAAAATGTAAGATTTTAGCTGTCCTATGATGCCTTTGAATTCCTGATTGAATAATTCTACTGTCATTTTTTATTTTCTGTCGTTTAATGTTTGCATGGTCGTTTTAGCATTTCTGGTAACCGCATCAGGGATAAATGAAGTTTTAAAATGAAAGGATTAGAAGCATACTCCCAATAAATATTGGGATCAAAACTATCAAAATTGTTTGTTAGAGCTATTCCATTCAATAACCAAGCAAAACCCTTTATTTTAAAATTTGCATTTATCTTCATATTTTCAGAAGCCAAATTACCTAATACATTATTCTCGCTGCTTTATTAAGAAATGCGCTGTTGTTAATTTGCTTCAACATAAAATTAGCAACATCAGTACTGGAAATAGTAATTGTATACGAACTTGAACTTAATTCTTCACCGCTGCTATAAGCACTTTTATTTAAGCCTTTTGTTAATGTATATGCGTGAACAATTGTCCATGTTAAATTACTTTGCCATATTATTTTTTCTCTATTATCATGCCCAGCAATCTCGGTCTTCAAAAGTTTTGTAGCAATGTATTTAATTACAAAGCCGCCATCTTTGCGGCTTTCCTGAACACCAATAAACGATAGATAAATAAAACGCTTAACATTGGACTGCTCCATAGTTTTAATAATATTACTAACACCATCTGCTACTGTCTGGTCGTATTTAAAAGGACTTGATGCACCTAAAGCAGAAATCACCACATCCTTTCCTTTAACAGCATTTTCAACTGATACGGAATTCATTATATCGCCCTGCACTAACTGCAAATTGTTGTGTGTGATTTTAAGTTTTGTAGGAGTCCGAACAAATGCAGTTACTGCATGTCCTTGTTCTCTTGCTTGTTTGACTAACCCATGTCCGGTTGCACCTGAAACACCAAAGATTAAAATATTCATTTGTTGTTATTTTAGTTGAACAAAGTTAAAACAAATGTCTTCATTGTGTTTACCTCTTTTGTATTTTATAATCATATAAAAGTTGCTTTTTCACCTAAGGATTTCCGATAACGGCAGTGTTCGTCCTTATTATATGTAACACATGTTAAATATAGACTTTTTTCATCATCCAAAACTTTCAATTAATTTTAGCACTGAGAATGCCATTTTGCTAAGTCCAATTGTTCTACAAATACATCAATAATACTGACGAGACTTTAGAAATTGTAATAATAAATTTAGAATGTGTAAAGTCTGTCAGCATTATTCCTAATTGTATCATATAAAATTCAATTTCATAGTGGTAAAAACCAGATGGAATTATCCTAACTTATTTTTTCTTTCAATATTTACGAAACATTAATTTTTATTCATAAAGAAAAATATTATCAAATGTATGTAACAATTATACCTGGAATGCATGGTTTAAAATAAAAATACAATTGGCATAAACTTGAAAGATGTGTGATTTCTTTATATTCCTTTGATATGCTCGATCATGTAATAAAAATAAAAAAATACTGATCTAATATTATATCACTGCGAAAAAAGAGCAAACAAAGTATCCTTATATGCATCACATTCTACAACGACAACTCCATAATAAATCTTTCACTCTTGACCTCTCAGAAGAAGGTAAAGTTCAACATCGCGCTTTTGCTGGCTCTGTGAGCCCAACAAACGCTTAACTGTTAGCTGCTGCCGTTCTACCTTTCATCATTGTTGCTTCATTAAATTTGCGGATTGCAGCTTTTATCAGTAACGATTTCCAATAGTAGTTTTAGGAATTGATGCTTCAATAAGATTAAGATCAGATTCTGAAAGTTCTACATTATATGCACCTAAATTTTCTTTAAGTCTTTGAATTTTTCTTGTACCTGGAATTGCAACAATCTCATCATTTTGAGACAATATCCAACACAATGCAATCTGAGCTTTAGTTACGCCTTTGTCATTTGCTAATCGTTCAATTACTTCAACAAATTTGATATTTTCCTTCATCGCTTCGTCGGTGAACCGAGGATTATTTAACCTAAAATCCCCAGCCTCAAAATCTGCTCGACTTTTAATAGTACCAGTTAAAAAACCTCTACCCAATGGGCTATAAGAAACAAAAGTGATTCCGAGTTCTTTACAAACTTCAAATACCTCTTGTTCGGGTTCACGACTCCATAAAGAATATTCAGTTTGGATAGCTGTAATCGGGTGAACTTTGTGGGCTCTTCTTATTGTGTCAGCATTAACTTCTGACAAACCAATGCATTTTACTTTACCATCTTTTACCAAATCTGCCATTGCACCTACTATAATTTCAATTTCAACATCAGGTGCTTGGCGATGCATATAATACAAATCAATAGTTTCTGTTCCCAAATTCAAAAGGCTTTGTTCACAAGCTTTTTTAATGTAATTAGGTTGTCCGTTAAGTCCAAGCCATTCACCATTCGGACCTCTCATAACTGCGAATTTTGTCGCCAAGACAACTTTTTCCCATTTTCCTTTGAAAGCGTTCCCAATAAGTTTTTCATTGGCTCCCCAACCGTACATATCAGCCGTGTCAAAAAAATTGATACCTAAGTCAATTGCCTTATTCAGTGTATTAATAGATTCTTCTTCATTAAAAGAACCGTAAAACTCTGACATACCCATACAACCAAGTCCAATTCTATTTACATTGAGTGTACTGTGTCCAAGTGTAGTTGATTTATTCATTTTTCTTATGTTTTTAAAATTCAAATTTAAGTTTATGTTTTAATGTTGGACAGATTGTTATCAAATTATCAATTTCGCTTTTGTCAATGCACACACGGTCGGTTTTTAAATACTTTTGCCGCTAAGGGTTCCTGCGTAGTAGCTGAGGCGGAGTAAAGAAACGCAAACAATTGGTAAGAATCAACATGAAAGAAAGAAAAATTATTAGACAAGACAACTGTCGCCTTTGCTTTCTACGCATTGGTGCACTAAACCTTCGGTAGCTTTCATATTTGGCCTTTAACAAAATTTGGCTTGAT
>JBDTWI010000055.1:0-19467 GCA_040006775.1 Saprospiraceae bacterium | reverse complement strand
ATCGTTTCGTTCTTTTTATTCCTCATGTTACAGAATTTATAAAATATGCATTAACGAAAGGATAAGTGCAAACAATGTGCCAGAAAAGCGGAGAATTATAGAAAGATTCTTTTATACTTTCAAATCAATAATTACCTATATATAACAACTTAGAAATCAATAAAATTGCAAACTTTTATGTTAAAGTTTTCTTAGAAATAGTTATTTTAGGCTCATTAAAATATCTCGGAACTAAAGAGTTCTTATTAACAAATTTCTGATTTTGAAATTGTTCCGTTGCAGGCATTATAAGATCTTGTGCTTCAAGTTTTATTTCTTGTTTAATATATTCAAAATCAATGCTTTGTGTTTCAATAATGTCCAAATTTTCTCCTATAAATATAGCTGGTAAGCTCGATTTTAGGCAATTCGAAAGTGTATCCGAATTTGAATTAAATACAATTTCGGACTCCAGAGTCTGGTAGTTCGTATCAAAGATTGAAATCAGATAATTATTTGGACGTGCCTCAATTAAGCAGATAATTCTTTCCATCCCTGTTTTAATTTTAGCAGCGTTGACAAGAATTAATTCATTTGGTAGGGCAATAATGGGAATATTCAAGGCTACTGAAAGTCCTTTGGAAATGGACAGCCCTGCCCTCAAAGAAGTATAAGAGCCCGGACCAATGTTCAAAGCAATCCCATTAAGATCCTTTACATCAACTAGATTCTTTTCTAGAATACTAGCAATTAGGCCATTTAAGCCTTTTGTGGGATTGTTATCCTCAGATTTTTCTGAGCTTAAACATACTGAATTTCTGGATAAAGCAACTGAATAAGAAAGCTTAGAGCTTTCTATATGTAGCAGAAGACTCATTATTTAGAATTAACTGCAAGTATTTTTTTATATTCCTTAGAATCATTAAGCACTTGAATGGCTCTACTGATAAGTGGATCATGCACAAATTTGGCTTGCAACCTACCACTTTCGAAATAAATTCTATAGATCAGTTCCTCTTCTAATAAATTGGTAATCAACTTTTTATTTTTCTCAATATCAAGCCACTGGAGCTTGCTTAATTCGGTTTTCATATGGCCTAACTCAGCCGAAATTTCATTGAGTTTATCGGTTTTTGCCTGATCCTCAAGAGTTTTGAGTTTAAGTTCAATACTTGACTGATCGTCAAAATTTTTGTCTTTTAAATAGGCTAGAAACTTCTCATAATCCATAAAAGTATAAGTTTTTGGATCTGTAGGTGCAGGATTATTTAGGGCGTAATCCGTACAAAAATTAAATATCCAGTTGTCATCAATGAGTTTCTGAACTATTATAGGATATTCTGATTCTGACATTTCAAGGTCTGGCTTAACACCACCACCATCATATACAGTTCTGCCATTTTTAGTTTTGAAAGCTGAGCGCAAAGAATCTGAAAGTTTTATTTTTTCTCCATATTCATATCGGACACTTTGGATACATCTTCCTGAAGGAATGTAATATTTGGCGGTAGTGAACTTAACCCTAGAGTTATATCCAACTTCCTTGGTATTCTGAACTAGTCCTTTGCCATATGAAAGTTGACCAATCAATACTCCCCGGTCAAGATCCTGCATGGATCCACTTACAATTTCAGAGGCAGAGGCAGAATTTTTATTTATAAGCACTACCAATGGTATGGAATCATCCACAGGAGGCATCTGAGTTCTATAAGCCGCGTTATACTGCTTCTCCTTACCTCTTGTGCTGGCAATCAATACATTTGATGGTAAAAAAGTATTGCAGACCTGTACTGCTTCATTCAATAAGCCTCCACCATTTTCCCTAAGATCAAAAATGATTCCTTTTAGATTGGGATTTTCAGTCTTAAGTTTTCTTAGGGCAGATTGAACATTTGCCCCTGCGCCTTCTGTAAATGTGCTTAAGCTGATGTAGCCTACTGTTTCATTAATCATTCCTGAATAGGGAACATTAGGGATATTTACCTCATCCCTTATTAATTTTAAAACCTGCTTTTCTTTAGTTCCGGGACGCAATACTGTTACATTGACTTCACTTTTAGGTATTCCTCTCATTATTTGATAAAGATCTTCAGCTTGCTTGCCTTTGGCATCTAATCCATTTACAGCAATTATCTGATCTCCTATTTTCAAACCAGCTTTGAAAGCCGGGTAATCTTTATATACTTCAGTAATGACAACATATTCGCCTATTTTTTTTGCTCTGGCCCCTATGCCATTGTATTTGCCTTCAGTGCTTAATCTATAGTCCTCTACCTGAGCTTCAGAATAAAAGTTTGTAAATGGATCTAAAGCGTTTAACATGGCATCAATCCCAACTTTCATGAGTTTTGAAGGATTGGTTCCATCTACATAATTCTCGTTGACCTCTTTATAGACATTGGAGAAGATCTCTATATTTTTAATAATTTCAAAGTACTTATCGTAATCTGAAATGGCAGCAACTCCAATAAAAAGACTCAGGGCAGTAAGTAAGATTAGACTAAATTTTTTCATGTAATGATTTCGTAATACTTAAGCATACAAACGATAGGACAAAATAGTTTAGTGTATTAAAAAATAGGGATTAAAAAAGATTGCTAAGCCTCGGCCTGAAAAGATTAAAAGGGATTAAGTTCAAATAGCCACTTGCGAGAAAGAAGTTTAGTCTCTAGATTTTACCTCCAGATCGGAAGAAACTCAGTTCTTCTGTTCATTTTTCTCCCTTCGGCAGTTGTATTGTCTCCGGCTGGATTATTTTCCCCATTGCCTTTAAATTTCATTCTTGAAGCTTGAATGCCCTTTTTAATTAAATACATCATGCATATTTCAGCTCTTTTTTCAGATAAAAGCTGGTTCTTGTTTTCATCTCCCACATTATCCGTGTTACCTTCTATCATTAGATTCATTTCAGGATATCTAACCAATACCTTATATACATCATCCAGAATTTTATACGAAGATTTTGTAATAATTGCTGATCCTGTTTCAAATTGAACCGGGTTAATTGCCAGATCAAGGAGCTTTTTATCTGCGATAACTTCCTTATCACTATCCTTTTCTGATCCACAAAGAGAAACTCTAATTCCAAAGGCAGGCTTAAAATTATCGTAATCATCCTTGAATGCAAATTGATAATCTGATTGAGCATTCAATCCCAATTGGAGAAATACCCCAATTGTTATGAAAAAAAGCTTGTTTTCCATAAGTTGAATATTAACTTTTTTCTATCTTGATAGATTGATGTACAAAAGTAATCTTTTAGGCCATAATGTGATCTTCAAACCAGACGACTATTACTTTTTTCATTTTTTAAAAATGTTTTGACCTTCCAACGTAATAATTTGGGTTGAGATTTTTTGTCACCATTTTTGCAAATGATACAAATTTGAAATAATATTTTACCTAAAATTAACTGGTATCATACCGACAGACATTGATTCTTTATAAGCTTATTGCTTGGATATAAATGTCTCGTCGGTATTCATGCAAAAATATCGCCAAAAAAATATTTGATTATTTCGTTTTCTAAAAACATTTTGCACTTCCAGTGCAAAAACAAATAAAGATCGTCGCAGTTTGTAAAGCAATGCAATATTTCTAGAATTAGTTAGTCTAAATAAATCATAGTTGTCATATAATCATGTAAATCAAAGTTCAGACAATGAACGCAAGCTTGATCATCGAAGTTTGTAAAGCGATGAAACATTTCTCGAATTGGTTAGTCTAAATAAATCATTGTTCATCAAAAAATCAAATAAATCATAGTTCAGACAATGAACTGCGACCATCAAGGGATGCAATATCTCTAGAATTTGTAATACTCAAAATGTCATACTTGACAAGCTTTAGCATGAGCCAATCAATAAATCATTTGAATCAAACTTGTCAAGCTTTAGGATAAGTTCAGACAATAATCTGTATCCAGCAATTTTGCTGAAACAGAAATAAATAATTTGACTATACTTGCAGTTAAAGAATGCAAATTATAATAAACTAATTGATTGATGGTTTCTCAATATATTAAAATGAATTTCCAAGAAGTTTGTCTTGAAAATGAATTTATCCGGTGCAAAATATTAGACTACGGAGCTAAACTTCAATGTTTGGAATTAAAACAAAAAAATGGAACTTGGTTAGATATAATCAGTGGTTATAACACTGTGGAAGAATATATGCAAGGTTCTGCATATTATGGAGCAATCTGTGGAAGATATGCCAATAGAATTAATAAGGGTAGTTTTACCCTCAATGGAAAAAGTATTCAGTTGGACATCAATTACAAAGGACACCATCTACACGGCGGATCTTTAGGTATTCAATCCAAAAAATGGGATTTTATTAATATTGAGAAGACTAAAACAACATTAAGTTTGCACTGTCCGGACATGGAAATGGGATATCCGGGTAATTTAGAATTAAAGGTTGAATATATCTTGGAAGAAAATGGACTCTTAATTCAGTATTCCGGAATTTCAGATCAGGATACCATAATTAATCTTGCACCTCATTTTTATTTTAATCTGAATGGGAAAGGGGATATATTGAATCATAAACTTCGTATTGACTCAGAGAATATTGTAGAAGTTAATGAAGAAGCAATTCCAAGTGGACGCATTGTAAATATTTCAAATACAGTATTAGACTTTAATGCTCCAACAGAAATTGGTAAAAAGATGGATAAATCGGATGTTCTTCTGCGAGAATTTGGAGGATTTGATCACTGTTATACATTGAAAGAAGATCGACCACACATTGAAGCTGTTGCTGAATTAATTTCTGATCAAACCAATTGCAGAATGCTCATTTTTACTTCACAACCAGCATTGCAATTGTATACCTGTAATTGGGGAGATAAGACCGATCTTGGCAAATCGGATGAATTGTATCGCGAACATTCCTTTGTGTGTATCGAATCTCAACATTATCCCGATAGTCCAAACCGTAACAATTTTCCAAGCACATTACTTCGCAAGGCCGAATTATATTCGCACTTCACAAGATATCAATTCAATTTTGTAGATGGAAAATAAGTTGCACAAAGTTCTGGTTCAATTTGTAGTTGATGCTTTGATAAAAATATTTGACGAAGAACTTTATTCTGATAAGGCTTTAGATAAAATTTTCAAAGCCAATAAAGTTCTAGGGGCAAGAGACAGAGCTTTCATTGCTGAAACGACTTATAATATTGTTCGATATTACAGAAAATATTTATTCGCAGTCCAGGATGAAAAAAATTGGTGGAAAATAATTGCCGCGTATTTTATTTCGAAAGAAATTGAGCTTCCTCAATGGAAAGAATTTGAAGGAATAGATAAAAATAAAATTTTAGAAAAACTCGAAGAAGCTTCCAAGATTCAAGTCCTTAGAGAATCTATACCAGATTGGATGAATGATTTATGTCACAAAGAGTTAGGAAAAAATTGGGACAGTGAATTGATGGCCTTGAATAATCCTGCTCCGATTGTACTAAGGGTAAATTCACTCAAAACAAATATTGCCGAACTGTCTAAACAATTAGATGAACTTAGAATTATTACAGAAATATCTGCACAACATCCTGATGCATTAATTGTAAAGGGAAGAAAAAATGTATTTGGCACAGAATTATTCAAAAATGGTTTTTTCGAAATACAAGATGCCTCTTCACAGTTGGTTGCAGCATTTATGCAAGTTCAGCCGGGAATGAGAGTAGTTGATGCTTGTGCTGGAGCTGGAGGAAAGTCCATGCATCTTGCTTCATTGATGAAAAATAAGGGACAATTAATTGCATTGGATACCGAAGAATGGAAGCTGCTTGAATTGCGTAAACGCGCTAGAAGAAACGGAATCTCTATTGTAGAAGGTAGACTGATAAGCAGTAATAAAATTATAAAAAGGATGGATCAATCTGCAGATCGTTTGTTGTTGGATGTTCCTTGTAGTGGACTTGGAGTATTGAGAAGAAACCCTGACGCAAAATGGAAATTGAGTTCGGAATTTATTCAAAGAGTAATTGAATTGCAAAGTGAAATTTTGGATAATTATTCCAGGATCGTTAAAGTAGGAGGGAAGATGGTTTATGCCACCTGTAGTATTCTTCCATCGGAAAACCAAAACCAAATCCAAAAATTCACAGATAAGAACAAATCCTTTGAAGTTGAAGAGGAAAGTATTATTTCTCCCGCAGAAAGTGGCTTTGATGGATTTTTTATGTCGAGATTAATTCGAACGAAGGTTTAGTTAAACCTACTGGTCAGCAATAGTTAATTTAAAGGTTTACCTTCAATCTTATAAAAAAAATAGTAAAACCAAACGGATAATAAGATAAGTAAATATTCAACGGCAAAACCATTTAAGGGGCTGGGCTTTTTATCCGTTATAATCCATTATCTTTCTAATTTCATTCATTGCAATTTGTCCTGCCCATTTTTCACATAAATATAATCCAAGGTCGATGGAAGCACTTACTGCACCCGCTGTAATCACATTCTCATCATCAACAATTCTCGCTTCTAATACTTCCTTGCAATATGGTTTTAAAGTTTCGTATTCATTATAATTTGTTGTAGCCTTTTTCCCATGTAAAAATCCAGAAGCCCCTAAAATCAAACTTCCTGTACAAATAGAGATTTTATATTTTACCTTGTCAGAAGTTTTAATCCACTCGATAAAGTCTTTATCAAATTGAAGTTCTCTTGTCCCAAAACCACCTGGTATTATCATGGCATCATAGTCTGTCAAAGTTTCACTAACTTTTGTTGGTTTAATTTCAAGACCAAAGTTGTCGGAAACAGAATTTGTAATTGAACAGATATCCCATCTTAAGTTTGGAAGATATTTTAAGGATTTTAATCGGCTTATTGGGTCGTATATTCCAATGAAGTCAAGCCAAGTTATTCCATCAAAAATTATATAAGCAATTCTCATTTATTTTTTGAATTTCTTAATTGCTCACATTCTGTAAAGTTAGCACACGACTTAATATATTTCTTTAGTGAGGTATTTCTTTCCATTTCGCAATTGATGTGTTTATTTTCCAACCAAAGTTATAGAAAATATTAAGATGAAAAATTATTATATTTTCTGTAGGTAGGATGCCACAAAAGAATAGGCACGAGCGATTGTCGTTCGTGCCTATATTTGTCATTTAAATAGAAGCTTACTGTGCTTTCAGATTTCTTAAACTTAAAATAAAACCAATTGCTAAAACAATATGAATAACTGTTCCTGGTATGAGTCCTGAAATTTGTGTGAAAATTCCTTTCTGGTAGGCAATCAAATCTATAGGAATAGAGATAATATGCATTATTATACTTCCAATAAGTATTGCCCGAAGAGCAACTGAGCTTTCATCTTTTCTTGCCAGAAAGTAATAACTGCAATAGTAAACAACATAACGCACATTGCCTGTAAAATTAAACTGATGGAATCGTTTGTTTGAACACCCATTCCTTCCATCATTTTAGCTGGAACTAAGAACATTTAAAGAGAAAATATGAGGCTAAGTAGTGCTGCAATAATTAGAAATGCTTGTCTTTTTATAATGAGCTTTTTCGTTTTTTAATACGCAATTAAATTTTCGTTTTCTATAGTTTTATTTTGATTTAAAAGTAAGTATAATTTATTTATTTTTTAAGATGCAAATAAACTACTTACTTTATTGCATTAATCATTTTTTGTGTATCAACGAAAGCTTGATAGTGATTTACTTTATCTCCTTTAAATTTCCAAATCATAATCCATTCTGATTCAAAGTTCTTTCCAGTGCCATTTGCTTTTCCGGCAAAAAAGCCCTTTACAACTACCGCATTATTATCTGCGTAAAATTCCTGAGGAGCGAATTCCGTAAAAGAAACTGTGCCTCCCATTTCCATAAAGAAGTTCATTACTTCCTTTTTTCCATTTCGTTTTTTTGCGTAGGGAATGTCTGGAGAACCGGGGTCATTCCAACTAATGTCTTCCGTTAAAGAGTTTAAGACTCCCTCTACATTTCCAGCACCAAAGTCAGCATAAATTTGCTGAACTGTGTTAATACATTTTTCTTTTTCCATTTTATTAAGTTTAAATATTTGCTTACTCTAACCGGTTTTCAGCATCCCCGTTTTGTTATTTTGTGATACATATTTGATATACGCAGTAATATTTATTTTGGATCAAAAAGACTAAAATACTTGATTAGGATTCCTTTTTACTTATAGTTAGTAATTTTATTTTCTGATGAAATGAGGTCGTGTTTACTTTAGCAGAAAAGACTTTGAGTTATGAAAGTGAACTTAAGAAATTGTAAGCTTTTTTTGGAACTGTTTAAATCCTCAACTATAGTTCTAAATAGGGCTTTAATTGAGTAATCTGTTTTTTAGTCTTAAATCTGAAAAAGAAAGCTTGTCTATATATTTCAGCTTATTTTTATGTCATTCCCATTTGTAAATAGTATTTTTGATTGGTAAACGATGATATTACTAATGTGGTCGATAGTTAAACAGTCCTTTCTTGACTTTAGTGAAAATAAGGTATTAAAGCTTAGCGCTGCGTTGGCTTACTATACTATTTTCTCCTTACCGGCTATGCTTATTATAATTATCTCAGTAAGCGATATTTTTTATGGACGTGAAGCAGTTGAAGGCACCTTGTATCATCAAATTGCCGGCTTTGTAGGCACAGAAGCAGCCATCCAGATGCAACAAACAATTCGCAACTCAGCACTATCAAATAACGGGAACTTTGCTTTGGTCATCGGCTTCATTACTCTATTAATAGGTGCTACAAGTGTATTTTCTGAAATTCAGGATTCTATTAACCATATTTGGAAGTTGAAATCTAAACCTCAGAAAGGCAAGGGACTGATTAGAATGATAGTAAACAGGTTGCTTTCTTTTTCAATTGTAGTTAGTCTTGGATTTCTATTACTTGTCTCTCTTTTGATCAATGGCTTAATGGAAATACTTATTGATAAACTTACCCAGGTTTTCCCTTACTTGACCGTTATCATGGTTTATGGTTTTAACCTGATTCTCACTTTTGGGGTAACCTCCTTATTATTCGGTATGATTTTCAAATTGCTACCGGATGCACGCATACAATGGAAACATGTAAGAATAGGAACATTTACTACAGCAGCGCTGTTTATGGTGGGCAAATTTCTAATCGGTTACTATTTAGGCCATAGTAAACTTTCTTCTTCTTATGGAACTGCAGGTTCTGCGATTGTCATGTTGTTATGGGTGTATTATTCTGCGATAATTTTATATTTTGGAGCTGTTTTTACACATGTATACGCGATTCACACTGGGTCTAATATATATCCCAATAGTTATGCGGTAAGTGTCAAACAGATTGAAGTGGAGTCAATTGAAGCATTACAGGATCAGCCGGAATCTAAGACGATAATTGAAGCACCGGAAAAGCCTAAAGAGTAATAATTATTGAGCTGAAATATTTAAATCCTTCTTCTATTTTAAGTCCTTTTTTAAAGTGAATGGAACATAATCAGTGTACTTCTACTATCTGCCTTTCAATCCACGAATCTATCAAACTGCTAGAAAGTTACTTAGGATAAGTAGCATTCTGAACAAAATATAGCATTTCAGAAGTTCTTTGCTTTGGATAGTTCATCAGAGACTTTTACTTTTAAAAAATAATTTAATAAAAGACTTTTTCTCCGATAATTTCTAATTTATCACCTACATGAATCCATTTTCCAATTTCCGTTGCAGGAATATAGCAGTTTATTGCTAAATGATAATGATGTCGATATTCTTTTAATTTTGAAAATTTAGGTAGAGTATCAGCACGATGTTTAGCAAATATTTTTGGAAATGCATGTATAACTTCCCCTGTCGTTGGGTTTCGAGAAGGCACCACACACCTTGCTCTTGGACTCATTCCAATTAAAGTTAGTTCACCAATTTTAAATTCAATCCCTCTGCCCTCGAAGGAAAATAAATAATCTTCCCAAAAAGCGGGAGCATCCTGAATTTCTAAAGTTGCGCGAAACCGTTTTCTAGTTTCTTCTAAGGTCATAGTATCATACCACTCCGAAATGATTTGTAAGCTAGCCGTTGAAAGTATGGTAAGACCACTAATATCAGGAATATCCATTAAGCGCCCTTTTTTATTTTGATGCAAACTTACTGGTGTACCAAAATGTGTTGATAAATACTCTTGAATTTCAGCTTTCTCAGTTTCCAAATTAAAATTGCTCCAACTAAATTCTCGTTGATGACGAAGCGATACAATTCCTCTATCAAAATTGATCGTTGAACGAAGACTATGCACCAAGGCATTTGATTTTCCGATAATAAAATTGCCTGATGAATCGGTCATTGCATATTCTCTATCATGATTTAGACAACCTCCCTCTATAATTTGTGCACTGTTCAATGAAATCCCATCTAAGGACTTGATTGGGTAAATTGTAATATTGGCTATTGTAGGTACAACTTTTTTCACACTTTATGCAAGGTAGTATTCTATTATTTTAAAGTTTGAAAATTATGAAATATTTTTCACTTTTTTAATAAGTAAAGTTCTTGAAATAAGTTCTAAAATTTTGCATTAAGCATTAAGTCGGATTTTGAAAAAACTCTTTTCCAAGCATAAATCATTTAAATTACCTTGTATAGCTCTCTTATTCTTCACTACAATTCATTTAGGAGTCACTGTTTTTATCATCCAAATACATATTGAACTATTTCATCTTACCTCAAGGGCTTTATAGGAGTCCATATTAAACAAAAATAAGTACTTCTCTTGAATTCGGAATCCCAATTATTCGGCTTTTCAATTAACTCTAGCAAAGCAACTATTTTTATGCATCTTTTATTTTCTAAACATGCATAATAAAGCTGTGTTCTCCATTGACTTTCACGATTCCTTTAAGCTTATTGTAAAAATATTTCCATTTTCTTTTTATCAAAAACTTGTATTAAGACGAGTAAACTTCTATTTGTTTATGAATCTCCATCATCTTTCGATTTAGCAGAAGATTCTCTTTGTATCTTTTACTAGTCGATTCAACTTCATCAGCAAATCTGATTCTTTCGATTTCTATTCCTGTCTTCGTTTGTAGCATACTATTTCTATATAACATAATGTTTAGGCGTTGTTTCATTTTATAAATGATTCTAATTTAACAATTTATATATTTGGCCTTTGCTGCAATTTTCAGAATCTTGAATTTTAAAAATAAAATTGACTGGTTTTTTAATCAGTTTTTTAGAACACTATTAGTTATTTGCATATCTTGGACCACCTAACTGTTAAGTTGATTTTTATGAAACTAAAATGTTTACAAATAGTCCTTATCGTTTTTCCTGCCCTAGTATTCTTTGCTACTAATAAAGGGAATGCTCAGTCAAACGATTCAAGTCCTACACCTGCTCCTCAATTCAAAATAAGTGGATATGTAGATGCATATTATGCTTATTTCACTGATTCTGTTGGGACAGGTGAATTTCAGAAATGGCCTACAATCTCTTCTAGGAGTAATCAGTTTGGATTAAATACAATGATGTTGACAGCACAATACGATGCCGACAGGGTTCGGGGTATTGTTTCAATACACTATGGAGATATTGCCAAAAGTGCCTGGTCAAATACCTACAATCCTATATTGGAGGCCCATGCCGGGGTAAGATTGTCAAAGAAAGTCTGGCTTGATGCAGGTTTCTTTCGCACCCATATTGGTACAGAAGGCTTGCTTCCAAAAGAAAATATATGCAGTTCTATAGCAGTAGGTACATTTAATGAACCCTACTATCAAAGTGGAGCTCGTTTGAATTATAAATCAAATAAACTAGAAGTCAATTTGTTTGCATTAAATGGATACAATCTATTTGAAGAAACCAATAAAAAGAAATCTTTAGGTTTGCAAGTGCTTTATGCTTTAAATGATAAAGGCAGCATTGGCTATTGCAATTATATAGGAGACGATTCTCCCGATGCTGACTCTGTATCACATCTAAGGATATATCATAACTTATTTTTCAACTACGATGCAAATAAAATTAAATTGCAAATTGGTGGAGATTATGGCAGTCAGAAAAATTCAGATTTGAGGGATACTTTGCTTACAAAAAATGCAAACGTGTTCAGTGGAATAATTGCAATAAAGTATAAGATAAAAAAGGTACACGGTATCTATGCGAGGTACGAAATATTCAACGATCCCACTGGTTTTTTGGGAGGAATGTTTACTGATAAGACCGGAAAACAAACAGGATATATTCTTGGGGGAATTACTGTAGGAGGAGAATATAAACCTACCGATAATACTTATATTCGAATTGAAGGAAGGCAAATTCAATTAGACAAGGATCAAGAATTTTTCTATACAAATAGCAAGAACACCAATGCCAGAATGGAAATATTTGTAAACCTTGGCATTTCATTTTAATAAGATCATGTTTAATAATTATTTCATCTTTTAAAACAAAAAAAATTATGTTTGATTCAGGAACTACCGGTTTTATGCTCTTAGCTACAAGTCTTGTTATGTTAATGACACCTGGGCTTGCTTTCTTTTATGGAGGTCTTGCAGGAAAACGAAACATTCTCGGAATTATGATACAGAGTTTTGTTTCCATGGGCATCACCACTATTCTGTGGTTTATATGTGGTTACTCACTGTGTTTCAGTGGAGATCTTGCGCATGGTACAGATTTATTCGGCGGTATAATAGGTAACTTAGATAAGGTGTTTATGAATGGTGTTGATCTTAATACACCTTTTGCAGGAAATCCAAAACTTCCTGAGTTTGTATTTATGGCTTATCAAATGATGTTTGCCATAATAACCCCTGCACTTATTACTGGGGCATTTGTAAACCGTGTGAAGTTTAAATCCTATATTCTTTTTCTTATAGCCTGGCAGGTTTTGGTGTATTATCCTTTTGCGCATATGGTATGGGGTGGTGGATTGTTATTTGCTCATGGCGTACTTGATTTTGCGGGTGGAATTGTTGTGCATGCCACTGCTGGGTTTGCAGCTTTAGCTTCAGTCATATATGTTGGAAAACGTAGGGATTCGCAATCACCTCCCAATAGTATACCCTTAATTGCTATTGGAACTGGCCTTCTTTGGTTTGGTTGGTATGGATTTAATGCCGGCAGTGCATTGGATGTGAATGCCATTACCGGACTTGCTTTTTTGAATACGGATGTAGCAGCTTCATTTGCAGCTATTACATGGCTGGTAATAGAATGGTCTCTCGTTAAGAAACCAAAGTTTGTGGGTTTGCTCACAGGAGCTGTAGCAGGCTTAGCAACCATCACACCAGCTGCTGGGTTTGTATCGCTGCCATCTGCGGTAATTATTGGTATATCCTCAGGTGCGATATGCTATCTCGCTGTTCATTTGAAAAACAAAATGGGCTGGGATGATGCCCTTGATGTTTGGGGTGTTCACGGTATAGGAGGTTGCTTGGGAACTATTTTATTAGGTGTATTTGCGTCCAAAGCTATGAATCCTGCTGGTGCAGACGGTCTGATGAGGGGAGATTCGCATTTCTTCCTTATTCAATGTGTTGCAGTAGTGGGGGCATGTATATATGCTTTTGTATTTACTTATTTCATGCTGGCTATTATCAATAAAATTACCCCTGTAAAAGTATCTATTGATCAAGAAGATAAAGGACTTGATCATGCTTTGCATGGTGAAGTTGCGTATGATGAAGCAGTGCTCTAATGTAATTTGAAATATGAAACCGCAATTCTAAGAAATCTGTTTATGTAAAATAAATAAGATTTCTACTTTTTGTCCATAATGTACTCACAAAACCTAGTGCCAGAAAATTAGTGTTTGCGTTACAAATGGTATTGATAGATTTTTTATATGTACTAGTAAAAGAAATTTGGTTTATAAAGCTTATAGGTTTCATGGTTCAAGAATAGAAACTCACTAGTATCCTAAAAGAAAGAGAGGGACTATCATATTAATGAAGAAGATAGCTATCCTAATTGTCTGTCAAACTTTAGCTAATTTCAAAGCGTGAAAAAAGCTATTATTTTAAATTTATTAAGCATAATATTCTTTATTTTCTTTTTAAAGCTAATTAATTTTCTTTCTGCCTTTTGTATTTTTAAACATTAAAAAAAATTCAAATTTCTTTCTTAATTATTTATTGCAATGAAATTTACTTAGGGTTAACTGACTATTAGTCATTTCAGAACTTTAACTACACATCTGGGATAAATGAAGTTTCAAAATGTCAGAGTTACAGGCTATCATATCAAAAACAAGACAACTGTTTATGAGTACTAGCTTATTCAACTTGACTGCCGGCAGCCAGGCAACCAATCAAAGCCTTTCATTTAAATTTTATCTTACTGTAAGCAGATTTGCTATTCTCACTATGAAATAGCTTCATCAAAATACAAGTCAATTTGTCCCTTATTCTTCGTCTGGATCTTTCCGTAATGATATTGGATTTTTCTTTCAATTACTATGTGTTTATATTTGTAGTAAATCAAGACAAAATGAAAAAAATAATTTTCACTGTTATTGCCACAATATTGGTAATTGCTCTCGGCTCATTTATTTATATTGAATCAGGTTCTTACGATATAAGCCAACTTACTCCTCATAATAATTTAACAAAGTGGGCAATCCAGACTACAAAACATAAATCCATAGATAAATGCTTGGTAAATGTTGTTGAGCCATTAACGCTTGGTGATTCATCCATGATCATAGAGGGTTTCCGGCATTACAGTAATATGTGCTCAAGGTGTCATGGGGCTCCGGGCGAGAAACCAGATGAAATGACCCTGGGTTTATATCCTAAGCCACCTTTGATTTACAAACACAAGCAACAGGAAGATCCAAAGGAATTTTTCTGGATAATTAAAAATGGAATCAAAATGACAAGCATGCCGGCATACGGACCTACACATGCCGATGAGAAGATCTGGGCAATCGTTGCATTTGTTACCGGTAAGTTGAATAAAATGACTCCTGACGAATATTCCGAATGGGTTAAAAAGTATGAAAATGAGGAAGAGATGGATACTGGAAAAAAAGATAATTAAGAACTAGTGCATGTTTAAGAAATCGATTGCAGAGAACAAGAATCAGTTGTACCAAGGCAAGCCGTTTTCCGTTCACTTGGTATAGTGTAAATGAAATCCTATTAGAGTGCCGAGTCTTACTTGGTTAAGAATAACAAGTAGCTCCAAAGCATATTCGGTAACGGTGGACTAGGCTATGCAATGAGCTTGCCTTTTTCAAGCATGTTTTGTGCAAAACTTGTTAGAGGTTCGTTTTTTTTCGCAACGATTTGCTTCTATTCCAAACTTAATTTTCAAACTCTTTTAATGTCTGGTCAATTAAGTTCTCAATTTCTACAAAATTTTCAGCGAATTGCAATACAATTTTTTCAAGGTTTTCTTCTTCAAATTCTGTCCAACCTTCCATTAATGTTAGCGGCCCAAATTTTACAATTACGTTATGCCAATTGTCTTGATACTTTTTGAATTTTTTTCTGAAACTGTCTGCGAATTTTGTACTTAAAATAGAATAGCCTTTAAGATTTCTAAGTTTCAAGGCGTGAATATTGTAAAAAACTTTGTTCTCTATTAATATTTTTCATTTACCCAAACCGAAAAAATATTCTGGTTTCTGCAGTTAATGGATAATTTAAACCATTTGTCCATTCTCTTTTGTATAACTTCAAATACACGGAGTCTAATATTATACCAACTGAAATGTCAAGCTCTTTTTGATCTAAGCGGTTTTTGTCAAGTTTAGCAGCAGATTTTTTTAAATTTGTCTAAATAATTTTCAAAGTTCATAATTCTAAATTTTAAATTTCAGTTGTTCAATGATTGTAGTGTCGTTTTACAATGACCTCAACGAGACAGGGATTTACTAAGTTTTTTATAGCGGAATTTCCACAAATACTTGCAATTAAGTGAGAACGCCCCAGATAAAATTTTTCGTAAAACTTCTTGTTCAAGCGTTTATTCTTTCTTTGTCCGTCATTGTCAAGATATTATTGTAATACCAGTCAAATTCGCTTGATTATTTTTCAAAAAAGCATAAGTTATACTGTCCACTTTACAGTTTACAAATTGGACTTTTTTAAACCTATCGTTATACTTGAAAAAGGTATTTAAAATTGTTGCATTTTCAAATTTAACTCCATAAAAAGCACAATGTTCAAAATGACAATTCTCAAACATACCTGTGAAAGTAATGTTGCTAATGTTGTTTTTTAAAAATTTGGTGAATTTCCACACCACATTATTTACAGCATTACTCTCTAAATTTGATTCCAGAATTTCCGCACCCGAAAAGTCAGATTCAGAGAAGTTGCATTTTTCAATATTACTTTTAAAAAGTTCAGCATCAATAAATGAACACTTAGTAAACTGATTATTCAATAGATTTGAGGATTGGATTTTACTGTTTCTAATGTCAGAACCTGAAAAATCGCAAAGTTCAATATTGTTTTTTCCAAGAATTAGTCCTGACAAATCGGAGTTCATAAACTTGCAGTTTTTCATATTTGAAGAACTGAATTTCTCCTTCAAATTTTTTAATCCTGAAAAGTCAGCATCAACCCAATTTCCTTGGGACATATCCCAATTCCAGTCAAATTTCTGTTTTGATTTAGGAGTTTGGGTTTCTATTGAACTATCCTTTTTCGTCTCATAAGCTGTCTTTTCAACTTCAACTTTATGAAAATTGTCAGAGAAGTAGTTAAGATCAACACCTAAAATTTCTGCAATTCGGTTCAATGTTGTGATGTCTGGCATAGATTCTCCTCGTTCCCATTTCCCAACTGCTTGAGGACTAATTGATATTTGCTGTGCAAGTTCTGCTTGAGAAAGATTATTTTTCTTTCTTACTTCGGCAATTCTATTGCCAATTGATTTTGAATTTAGCATCATTTAGTTTTTTGTGATGCCACAAAGATATTTTGTCTCATTACCATAAAACAAATAAAGTCCGTTACCCCTAGTTGCTTTAACGTTACTTATGGATGTATTCCAGCAACTGTCAGTTGTATTAATGTCTTTTGTTAATTTTTGTATCAATTTGACATTAATTGTCTTAGCATTTTTGGTCGACCCAACATTATCACTAACTTATTCCATTCCTCTCATAATCATGTAGTTGCAAAGCCAAAGTCATCAGATTTCAGATCAAATTTTGGGATTAATCTTTTCTTAGTTGCAATTTGCTTTCTTTTTTGGTCTAGGAATTGGTACTCATTTTGAGGAACATCTAAACAAGAGTCGCTGACCTGTCCCGTCTTTAGTTGGAACGCTGCGTAGTAAGCCTGTGCTGCTTTAGCAGTAAAGCCGATTTGATTAATCCTGATCTTATTTATCTATCTTCTCGTCTTCGTACTTCGGGCGACTTTTTTCTCCCATAAGCTTTCGGGACGGCTAAATGTTAGCGGCTGGCATTTGTCTATTGTGATTGTGTCTGGTCAGTCTTATTATAAATTATTTTGCCCCACTTTATTTTATCCCAAATTCTCTCGTGGAAAAAGAAACCAAGTGTAGAATATATATTGCTTACTATCATAAAACCCAATGCTACCTTTACTTGTCCTGTGAAAATATAAATTGAGACAAAGTCAAGAATTAAAATAATCACTCTATAAGTAACTGTTTTTACAATTGACCTTGGTAGTGTTTCTGTTGCGTGGTGTATTTCAGGAATAAGTTTTTCTATCATGGTTTAATAATATTAATACCAGCTTGTATTTTCAATCAAATATAAAATGAGCAATATGCTAATTGTAAAAATAATAATTGTCAATGAAAAAATAAGTTTTGATGATGACTTAAAGGCTTCATTATTCAACTGTTTTTCTGTTTGTTTATATTTTATGTATGAAAATAACAATACTATTGCTCCTACCACAACCAATAATATGCCTATCATAGAAGAATATCCATGTTGAGGAGGAAGGATAGTAGTTTTGCCAAGTAAAAGGGAAATCTGTTTGATGAACAAAGAAAACTTCACAACCACAAAGCCAAAAGCCATAATACCAATACTGGTTCTTATCCAGGCTAAAAGAGTGCGTTCATTTGCTAAATGTTCTCTTGCATTCTGTTGTTTAATTATTGTATTATCTAAATCTTTTTCCTTGTTTTCTAACTCTTCCATTTCTCGTTTTATTTAGCTTGAACAATAAATAATGATTTTGTAGAATGACAAATTACTTTTTCCGCAACACCGACCATTGATAAATGTGATAACCCGGTTCTGCCATGTGTCCCCAAAACAATTAAATCTGCTTCTCACTCTTCAGCTACTTTTAATATTGTCTCGTATGGTTTGCTTTCTTCTGCAATAATCCAAACTTTATAGTCTTTAAATACCTTGTCAATGAGCATTTGTTGATTTTTTTTGAAGTTGGTCTTTATGATGTCAGACAACTCTCTTGGAGCTACACCACCGTCAGTCATAAGAGCTGATTTGTCAACAATGCTTACCAATGCAATCTCTGCACTTAGTTGTCGTCCCAGTTGAAAACCGATTGAGGCAACTTTTTCAGAAGTCGGTCCATCGTCAAGAGCTCTTAATATTTTTTTCATGTTTCTTATTTTTTATGTCTGATTGTCAATATTATGTCTTTATCTATGCTTGTCACCATCGTCAGAGTCACGCCAAGGCGTGACAAGTAATTAAATAAGCTTTTTTAAAAAACAAACTCTTTAAATTAGTTTGAATACTTCTTTTATAATGCATTATACTTAATCTAAGAGCTTCCATTTTTATCATGCAGCAGAACTAAGAATTAATACATTTCGCCTTAGAGGTTGTAAATAAGTCCATTTAATACCAATGTGAAATTATATCTAATTCAGTACTTTTCGGTAATATGCTGATGCTTGCAATCAACATGCTGACATTCATGCTGATGCTTGCGATCAGCATGCTGACATTCATCGTCAGCATCGTCAGCATGTTGATAGACCTTATAAAATAATTTTCATGTTGAACCATTTTATAAGTCTCGTTGTCATTAAACAAAAATAAGTACTTCTTTTGAATTCAGAATTCGAATTTTTTAGTTTTTCAATTAATTATGGAATTGAGAACACCATTTTACTCAGATTTATTGATCTACAAACACATCAATGAATCTTATTGGATTGTCTTGAGAAATAAAATCATCCAAATTACTCAGTTGAATTTGATTTCTTTCTATTCCTTTTATGTTTTCAACCATGTATAAAAATACAAATTCATTTCTAAATCAGCAAATTTATAAATAGTTATTTTTTGTTAGTATGGGATTAATTTTTTCACAACCTGTCGTAGCTTGGGTACATCTCCTTGCATATTGGTTTCAGGATAATCAGGAGGAATTCTATATGAACAATAATCTTAAACCAGAAGTGTGGATCATGTGGGAAAACAAGTGGCACACTATTCGTTATGGAATGCAGGCTGATATCATCAGCTATGAAACTTTCAAAAATCACAAGCTTTCTGATCATATTTATTATTGGATAGATAAGTTGGACTCATATGTTCAGCTACTTG
>JBDTWI010000054.1:0-19508 GCA_040006775.1 Saprospiraceae bacterium | reverse complement strand
CTATTGGTGATAAGCAAGTTGCATTTGACATTTTGCTTAGTAAATATATGAATGACCCCAAGGTCATCTTGCCGAGCAACGAGGAGATGAGGAAGGATCCCGAAGCTTTTATCCGAGCAACTTATAAAAGGTTTCTGGTTCGAGAACCAACTGAAGCCGAACTCAATTGGATGCTAAACTATATCAAAAGCAGACCTAACGTAACTCCAGAACATTTCTATTTCTCATTTGGAACTTGCAACGAACATTTTCATTATTAAACAAATTCATTAATGAATAGGAGAAAATTTATTCAGAATTCGGCAATCGCTGCTGCGGGAACTATCGGTTCTCCCTATTTATTGCCTTCCGGTCTGTTGTTCGCTCAACAGGCTCCATTTAAAGCCCAACATGTAGTATTTGTCCAGTTTGCCGGGGGATTGAGACAACAGGAATCGGTACTTCAGAGATATCTGGCAGGTAGCCAAAATGAACAGATAGAAGGCAATATCATGTACAATTTGTTGGATGGACCACCACCCGAAGACAAAATAGCTTATGGTACCGATGATATAAAAAACAATATTGTAGGAGCATTTCCAATTAATCCCATTCTTCAGACACCATTACAGAAATTGGGAACACTGTTTCCCGAAGTTCATTTTTCCAAAGGCGGGGCATCGCATTTCAACGGACTAAGTACAGGGGTTTCCGGAAATTATTACCTTACTGCAGGACTTCGGCAGCGCACCACTTCTCCAACAATATTTGAATATTTGAGGAAACACGCTGGTTTTAAAGCCACGGATTGTTGGTCGATTGCCAATAGTCTAACTGGTTCTAGATCCTTACTAAATTATTCTGTACACAAGGATTATGGGAGAAAATATGCTGGAAATTTTATTGCTCCTTCTGTGACATTTGGGGCTCCTGGCAAGGAGCATTTTATGGATTTTAAAAATTATCATCCGGATACCGATTATGAAATGTTCCGTGAGATTCGCGGATTTCTAAATCAGAATTTTACTAATGAAGGATTGGAGATTCCACACCTATACAATACTCCGGAAGAAGAAAATAGCATCAGAGAATTCGTGCGACAAACTTTTGAAAAAGTTAAAGAAGGAAGGATCAGCACACCGCCTGTAAGTGACAATGGAGATTTGGTAACTCTTGGATATACGGTAGAAGTTTTGCGTTGGTTTAAACCACGCATGACGGTTGTTGATTTGAGTAATATTGATGTTTGCCATTCTGATTTTACAAGATATTTGAAAAATATCCATCGTGCCGACCACGGGATTGGATTTCTATGGAAAGAAATTCAGGCAATACCTGAAATGAGAGACAACACCGTAATGATTGTTATGCCAGAACACGGTCGTGACGAGAAGCCGAATTCCATTAAGGATCTCAATGATTGGTACGCCTATGATCATTCTGGAAGTCCCAATGCCAAACGTATTTTTACACTGATGGTAGGCCCTGGAGTGGATGCAAATCTAAAACGCGGATCTGAACAAGATCCTCTTGGTGACGCAGCGGATATTGTTCCTACTATTGCAGATATTTTTGGAATCAAAGAGACGGTTTATCGCAACGGATTCCTTGATAGTGGAGCAAGATCATTATTTGACAGAATATAATAAAGTCATGAACAAACCGATTACAAAAATCTTCTTCATGCTAAGTGCTCTGTCTTTCTTGATATGGACCTGTCAAAAACCGGAAGCTCCGGAAAATCCTTTTGACAATTACAATCCTAAACAGGATACGGTGAAGTTTATTTTTAACGATCCTGATTCAAGTTCGATTGCAGGATTATACACCTTTGTTTTCAAACCCACTTGCGCCAATTCAGGTTGTCACGACGGAACCTTTGATCCAGACTTTCGCACCCTTGAAAGTTCTTATCACACTTTAGTCTTTCGAGATGCGATCAAACAAGACGGACAATTTTTTATTCGAGTCAAACCCTTTGCTCCCGATGAATCTGTGCTTCTGGCGAGATTAAGAAATTTGGTTTCCCCGCAAATGCCCATTCAGATTGAACCGGATTCAGATTGGGATAAAAACAAAACCAAATATATTCAATGGATTGAAAACTGGATCCGAAGTGGCGCACCTTCATTGGATGGTACTATTTCTAAAGAGGGCTTGGCACAAACCCATCTTCAAGGTTGTCTGGCCAGTTACAGAGATACCGGAAAAATTGAAAGAAGGCCATTTAGCGGACCTCTCTTATTGGATTCATTAAAAGATAGTATTGAATTATTTGTAGCATTCAAGAACGATGTACAGGATCCACTAACTTTTTCTAATACAAAAATTTTATTTTCATCTAATCCGCATGTGTTCGATTCATCAGCAGTTGCTTTTGATTTAGAAAAACTATCACCATCCTTGCGAGAAATTGGACTTTACGGAGATTCAGTTACATACACACATAAGGTTAATTTATTAAGCAAATCTATTCTTCCAAACAATAAGCAAATCTTCTTCAGAATTTATTTAAAGGATCAAGCAAATCCGATCAGTGAATTGCCAACGGATCTAGCTATTTATTCAATGAAAAAATATATGTCTTTTGAAAGAATTCAATAAATATATCCTTTTCTCCTTTATACTTATTGTATTGGTATCCTGTCATAAAAATGCAGATGAGCCACCGTTTTCAACAATCCCTGAAATCAAGTTAAAATCCTTGTCTCACGACAGCATTCTTGAGTTTGAAGATGTGTTGACTATAAGTATTAGCTATAAGGATGGAGACGGAGATTTGGGTTTTGAGGAACCTGATGATTATGCTGTGTTTATTAGAGACGCAAGGTTAAACAACTATGATGGTTTTTATTTGGGACCTGTAGCTCCTCCGGGAGCTGTGATCGCAGTTCAGGGAAATTTGAAATTGGAATTTCCAAGTTTGTTTGTTTTTGGAAATCGCACAACAGAACGAACCCGTTTTTTTATATATATGATTGACCGGAAAGGCAATAAAAGCAACGAGCTTGTAAGTCCGGATGTCATCATCAAAAAAAAGGGCTGAAAAATTGTTTTCTGAATAATGGAAAAAAGGATCTATTTGCTTGTATTTTTTATTGTGCTAGGAATTTCTGTGCAAGCTCAAACCGAGTATCCTATGCAAAACAATCTGGTACACGATTGTGAAGGAATCCTGACGCATAGCAAAATGGGTGAGGACAAAAATTATGATCACAACGAAGATTACACCTTTACCATTTGCGTTCCCAGAGCAACTGCAATTATTTTAAACTTTGCATTTTTTGCGACAGAAAAAACCTATGATGTGATGACCATATATGATGGTCCGGATAGGAATTCACCAATTCTTGGCACACTCAGTGGGATCCTAAATCCTGCACCAGGATTTGTTGCAAAAAGTGGATGTGTTACTATACATTTCAAAAGTGATGACAACATTACGGCCAACGGTTGGAAAATGAACTGGATAGTGCTTTTTGAATTGCCCGTGCCTCCTTTGCTTAAAATCCTTTCTACAACTGATTGCCCATTGTCAGAAATGATTCTGGAATTTGATTATCCGGTGCCTTGTAACCAGATTATTCCAGCGAATTTTACAATACTTGGTCCTGGTGGATCTGTAGTAACTGAAGCTGAAGCATTAGATTGCATGAATGGTTTGGCTACTAGATTTCGCTTAAAATTTGTTCCGGCATTAAACAAGCCGGTGAATTACCGTTTGAGTTTTTCATTCAAATTTATTGACGAATGTGGTAAGGAACATTCACTTATTTCCAGTGTGCTGTTCAGTATGAACAATTGCCCATTTACTGTTGAAATTGATTTGAAAGATAGCGCAGTTTGCCAAGGGTTGTGTACTGAACTGGAGGCTATAACACTTGCAGATTCCAGACAGGTTTTTAGGTTTTTATGGCTTCCAGGAAGGCAAACTACTAAAAAAATACAGATATGTGATAGGGATACCACAGATTACATGGTTATTGCAACCGATAGCGTTTCCGGGAGAAGAGATACCGCGCGATTCAGATATATTCCCTTGCGAATTCCCAAAATTATCAACCCTATTCAAGATACGATCTGTGCATCATCAGCAAATTGGATTTACCAGGTTGATTTACCGGGAGGAAATTTTTATTCAAGAAAAAATACTGCTCCCAGTAATACTACCGGTGTATATGAATTTTGGAGACTAGCAAATGGCAATTCTTTACAGAGTGATACCATGTGCTACAGGGCGGCCAATGGTTGTGAAGTCTGTGATACGATTTTAATCTGGCCTATAAATCCTGGAGCAAACCAGAAAGCCTGTCTGGGTGGTCCTGTCATTAATTTAAACGGGGCGACTCCACCGGGTGGAGTATGGACTGGTGCAAAACTAGGCCCGAACCGCAGTTTTATACCGGACTCTGTTGGAGTATTTAGTTTTCAATACACAGCACCGAACGGTTGTAGTGCAAAGAAAAATATTGAAGTATTCAATCTACCAAAAATTCTGAATCCCATTCAGGATACAGTTTGTGCTTCTGCAGCAAATTGGCAGTATCTCGTAGATATTAAAGGTGGAGATTTCTATTCATTGATTATTCCTAATCAACAGAGAAAGTCAGGGCTTTATGAATTCTGGCGTATGCCAGGAAACGACATCCTTCGCACTGATACAGTTGTCTATGTTGATCCCAATGGATGTATAGCGACTGATACTATTTATATCTTGCCAATTAGCGCAGGATCTCCTCAAAGTGTTTGTCAGGCTAGCGGGTCATTTCAACTTACCGGAGCAGTACCTTCAAATGGATTTTGGTCAGGGCAGTATTGCGATTCAAGTGGCCAGTTTAATCCTATAGATACAGGAACATTTGTAGTTCGTTATCAGGCATCAAATGGTTGTTTTGCACTTAAAAATGTTCGTGTAAATCCGGTTCCTAAAATATTAAATCCCATAGCTGATACAGTATGTGCATCTGCTGCGCCTTGGATGTATCAAATTGATGTTGGTGGCGGCATTTTTTCAGCAACAGCAATTCCAGCTGCACAAAATCGCAATGGAATTTATCCTTTCACCTATTGGGCAAAGGCTAATTCTATTCAGAGAGATATTGTAGTTTATACGGCACCAAATTCTTGCATAACTTCTGATACAGTTTATATATTGCCCATTGACCCAGGCCCGCCGGAAGCAGCATGTACGAGTAGTCCAGATTTTGTACTGCGAGGTCAGTATCCAGTTGGTGGAAAATGGTTTGGAGCTTATGTAGATTCTAGCGGCTTGTTTTCTCCTCAAATACCCGGAACGCATTTGATCCAATATATGGCTCCCAACGGATGTAGAACAACGAAAACCGTTTATGTAGCAGATAGTATTCAGATTACAATTTCCGATAGCTTGTGTTACCAAGAAAATAGTCAATTTACATTTAACCCTCCCGGTGGTGTTTGGTCAGGGCTCGGAATTACAGACAGTATTAATGGAAAAATTAATGTCAACTCGGCATTGGTAAATCAATGGAATAAATATAAATACAAGATTAACGGTTGTGAGAAAACCGATTCGATTTTTGTAGTTAGACCGAATGCGGGCCCTGACATAGTACGATGTTTTGGAAATCCATTTTTTAATCTTCCTTCGATTGGAAAATGGACGGGTGCTGGAATTTTTGACCCGGGAACCAATCGATTTGATATTTCAACTCTAGCTCCCGGTAAGTATAATTATTATTTAAATTTCAGACAATGCAAGGACACCTTTACATTAGCTCTTCATGATGTGAGATTGGATTCATTGGACAAAACTTTATATTGTCCTTATGCGGATAGTATTAATCTGGGAAATTTATTAAATCCGAGTGAAGGACCAGGAATCTTTTCAGGAGCTGGAATTGTATGGAGAGATAGTCAATATTATTGGATTCCATTGAATGCCGGGGCAGGTAAACACAAGATTTATTACAGCGCTTTTGGATGTGCTGATACCAGCGATATTGAAGTGGAGGAAGCCATACAATTTTCTGACTATACACTCTGTGATCGAAGTCCGCCGACCGTATTGCCGATCCTCCCTGTTGGTGGTTATTGGGAAGGATCTGGTTTTCTGGATGAGAATCAGGGATTGTTTGATCCCGGACTTTCGGGAATAGGAATTCACAAAGTAAGTTACATTAGTCCTGCCGGATGTAAGGAAGACACTACAGTCCTGGTGGAAGCCTGGACTCAGGTTAGCATTCAGGGTGTTGACGATCAATACTGCTTCAAAGATCAAGACATACCGGTAATATTAAATCCTCCCGGAGGAGATTTTTATATTAATGGAATACTTTCAGCTCCTTTGATTAATCCTTCCAAACTAGGCTGGGGGAGTTGGGAACTTTTATATTCGAGAGGTAGTGGGAATTGTAATTCTTCAGAAAGAAAGTTTATAAAAATTCTGCAGCCGATTACTAAAAAGACTTTGAGTGATAACGACACGATTTGTATTGGTCAGAGAACGAGTATTTCCATAGACGCCACAGGTGGTCAAGGAGGATTCATATACACCTGGGATCAGGGTTTGGGTTTTGGAAGCAGTCATATTGTTGAGCCGATGCAAGATCAATGGTACAAGGTGACTGTTACCGATGCCTGTTCAGATCCATTAATTGACAGCGTTTTTGTTAAAGTTCATCCTCGCTTCACAGTGGATACTTTAAGTGGTCCTGAAGTTTGTTTTGAGATGAGAACATTTGTAGAACTTGATCTGGATAGTTCTGATTTTGATGTTATATGGCAAACCAATCCAGTGAAGAAAGGAATTAGGTTGGACGATGTCCCAGGAAAATATCGAGCTTCAATAACCCAAAAGTCAACAGGCTGCAGACAAGAAGAGGAGGTAATTTTGCCGGGAGCTGCTCCAATCGCTGCAAATTTTACAATAATTCCCAATCAGGATTGCATAAGTAATATTGATAATTTGATTGAAGTCATCGATTTATCTTCGGGTTATAAAAGTGGTACAATTGACTTTGGTGATGGGTCTCCGTTGGCCGATTTGTTACAACCTGACGCATTGGTTCACGAGTATATGGACACAGGCCGTTTTATTATTACTATTAAGGTAAAAAACGATCTAGGTTGTGAAGCCGTTTGGACAAAAACGCTATGCATTCTCAACGAGGTAAGAATATTTATTCCGAATATATTTACTCCTAACGGAGATGGACGCGCAGATCGATTCAGCATAGTAAGTATAGGGATCAACATACTACAATGGGCAGTGTACGACCGCAACGGAGCAATGTGCTTTGAGAGTAAGGACGGAGATGCCTACTGGGATGGTCAATTCAACGGGAAGAGGGTAGTGGAAGGAGTTTATGTTGTAGTCATCGAATACTTCAATCCCAACAACGGAAAGCGCGAAATTTTCAAAGGGGATGTGACCATCTTGAGATAAGGAAAATTTAATTTTTTCCGGAGGTTATAAAAATGAAATAGGAATTCCGATTACAGCTCTTCACTTGCGTTTTTTATTCTGTCAGATTATAATTTTTAATTAAAATTGTTGCGGAAAGATCTAATTTTTCAGTTAGAATTCTTATCATTTCAACCGTCAATCTTTTTTTACGATTCAACACCTCGGAAACTTGGCTTTTTCCTCCAATAATTCCAACTAAGTCCTTTTGCTTAATATCCATTTCTTCCATCCGAATTTTAATCGCTTCAATAGGGTCAGGAGCGTCAATCTGATGATGGATGTTTTCATAATTTTCAATCAATAAGGAAAGAACTTCAGCTTCGTCGCCTTCATTTGAATTCAACGGAGCATCAAATATTTCTTCTAGCCTTTTAAGTGCGTTTTCATAGTCTAATTCTGTTTTTAATAGTCTTATATTCATTTTTCTATTCCTTTAAATTGTCTCAGCATTTATTTTATCATACTCTGCATGAGTTGCTATAAATCGAATAAAAGCCCACTGTCTTTCAAAGTTAAATTTGACAATAACGGTAGATTGTATAATAACCCCTTTCAAAAATCAAACTCTTTTAATTAAACTGAATATTACTTTTGTATGAATTATACCAAATCTATGAGCTTCCATTTTTTTCATGTTGCTCAACTAAGAAATATTAGATTTAGTCTTAGTGACTTTAAATTAATCCAATTTAAACAAAAATAAGTATTACTCTTTAATTTAGAAGTCCAATTTTAGAGTCTTTATTTAATTCTGCCTCATTCAATGCTAATCTATTTTGATTAACTTGATTGTACCAGTCTTTCCTGATTCCGATATTACCTTAATAAATAAAATTTTGGATTCATAATCGGAATGATTAATCAACAATTGATTGTTGTAAGTACTAACTATGTCAATTGCTTGTCCATCCGATGCGTAGATATAAGCGATCTTCTTATTATTGCTTTCTAAATCTGAAAAGTAAACTGTAGTTGATTCTTTAAATGGATTTGGAAAAGCAGTTAACTTAAGGCCTAATTCTGATTCATCGATTTTTGTAATTATTTTAACTTTTAAAGTTAACTTATTCGTTATTATTGGAAGATTAAAATCAAAGTAAATGGAAGCTGAATTAGTTATTTCAGTATTCGCAGGAAGGTCTTTCTTTTGATTAATACGGTATTTAAAAAATCCATTTGATCCAGGTTCATCTACTTTATTATCTGGCAAGAGAACATTTCTGAAAATAATTGTCAATAATCCTTTATCATCTAAAACATATGAATATGGATGACTGGAAGAACTTACCTCAAAACTTGACCAATCCAAATTAGAATCTAGTTGATTAAGAACTCTAATGTTAAAGGCAGTATCTGTTCCCGTATTTTGAAATCGAACCAAATATTCATGAGGTGTATTTTGAGTGGTATAGTCTTGAATCGATTGCCCATTTTCAAAAGCTTGAATATCGTTAGGGTCGAATGACCCTCTATTAACCTGACAAATTGACTTTGACTCTGGTATAGGTTTCACCAATTGACAATTTTTAGTATTAATAAGGTGAGCATCTATACAATGGCGATAACCTAAACTTGCAGCACAAGATATTTCAAATTTTACCTCAAATTGAAATTCGCCACCAGCAGGAATATTAGGTATAATATACTCAAGCGCGTTATTGTTTTGGGAGTTAATAAAAAATGATGATTGAATGTTAATCATGTATTGATCAAGATTTAATAATAATTTTTGATTTATTGCGTCTTCAGTGCCAGAGTTTCTAACAGTGACGAATAATGTATTAGAATTAAAGCATCTTCTAAAGTTACTGGTTGCAATATCAATATCTAAAAGAGAACACTTTTCCAATGGTTTAACCAATAAGTTTCCAAGATTTAACTTATCACCATCATTTAAGGAAAATGATTGAGGAAAGTTACAAGCTTGCCAAAGGATTGGATTTTCTTCTAATTTTAGTGAATAAGTTCCTTTAAAAAGTCCTAAATTTAAAGCACCAAGATCTGTAGAATTTGTATACCAGCTTTGTCCAGTTGATACATCTCTAATATTAAGATGAAACGACTTTAATATATCATTAAAAAGATCTAATTGACAATTCACATCAATATCTTTATATGAAATACCAAGACAGCTAGCAGTAGTTTGAAACCATTTTTTGGAACTTTTATATGCTCCACTTCCATCACCTCTTAAGTATAAATAGCCATCATATCCTATAACAGCACCAAATATTGTGTTGCGATATTTTCTTGGAATATCATTCATAGGAATATAAATGGATTGTAAGGTAAATAAATTTAGAATTTTTAAAGTTGAGTCCAAAGCATCTGCAAAAATATAATTATCATTATCATCAACATCTGTAGAGTAAATTTTAAATGGTATTCTTAACTTAGTCTTTCCAAAATCCAAGCTATAGTAACTTTGTGCCGTAAAATTATATTCAGTCCAATATAGAACATTATTATTACTTAAGAATACATTCTCTAAAGATGACATATTAGTGGATAATATTTCTTTTGTCCAAGTTGTTCCAAAGTCGAAAGAATACCACAATTCAGAAAGAGAATTAAAACCATATAAGATATCATTACTAGATAACATAAGTGAATAAAGAGAAGGCGTTGACTTTAGTTGCTTCCAATTTTTTCCTAAGTCAGTAGATACATAAGCGTCATCTTCATAATTTAATAAAATAGTCTTGTGATTATTTAATACTGGATAACATTCTTTAGTGCTTGGTTTTTTTATATCAGTCCAATTAACGGCTCTATCTGTACTATATCTGAAATTTTTAGAAGTTTGAAAGTAAGTACCATCTGAAGTCATCACATAATAATTATCTCGAGAATCATCTAAAATTACCCAACTTCTTCCTGAATCTCTACTTACAAATGTTCCATAGTAGTCTTTCAATAGTATTTCACCGGTAGATGCGGTATAAGGATATGAATTATTTGCTTTGTTTTCTGAATGAACAAGGAATTGATAAGAATTTAAATTGTTGATTAATCTTAATGAATTTTCAAATAAGATGAGTATGTCATTTGTAGTTGTGATAGATGTTTCTATTTTAAATTGAGCATAAGTATGCGAAAGAGATCCAATACTTAAAGGTAGTTTTGTCCAAGTAAGACCATCATCAGTAGATTTGTATAGTCCTAAATCCGTAACACAGATAATGCTATTGTCATTTAAAAATACCATTTCTATATAGGATAAAGTGGATGTAGAATTACTTAGAGTATTAAATGTCCATTTTGTCCCATTGGTAGATCTATATATTTTATGCAGATCAACAGAAAATAATGTTCCATTCGAGGGTTTGCAAAATAGTTTTTTGCCAGGCATTACAGAAGTTAACATTTTGATATTTCGGCCATCATCATTGAAGGAGTATAATTCTAATTTATTCGAACTATTATTAATTATTGAGTATTTTTTATTGAGCCCTCCATCTGCAATTCCTAGAATTGTGAAATTTTTATTAAAAATTTTTGAAAAATACATACCATTTGTTGTAGATAAATAAATTTGTTTTCCACTAACATAGTAAATATTGCCATTATCTGCAAATAACATTGTTTCCAAATCGGAAGTATAACTATTAATAAGCTGCCATGACTTGTTAGTAATATCAAGCAAATACAAAAAATTAGAATAGCTTAAATAAAATTCATTACTTTTCGATACAAATATTTTAGGATACGTATTGAATTGATTCAATACTAATCCCGTATTAACTTTCTCCCATGCTTTTCCCTTGTCCATGGACATCCAAACTTCACTTCTTGTTGTAATCAAAATGATTCCATTGTTATTCATTTTTGCCGAAACAGCATCAGAACTTGCTGGACCTGGAAAATTTCCCCAAGTCTGTGAATTTAGCACCAGGTTAAAACAAAGGAAACTAAGAGTGAGGAGGAGATTCTTTTTCATAAGTTTAATATATATTAAAACAAAAATAATGGAACTATATCAATTGTTTCCATAAATCTTCTTTGCCTCTAACTTTTCAATTCACCCAGACATAGAAATTGACCGTTGACACATAAAGATTCCTTTAAATTTGATTACTCACATTCTTTTATATTCTTAACAACTTAGCTAAGATACCAATGTGAAATCGAATTTAGTCCAATTCTCCTCGGTTTAATGGCAATAGAATTAACAATTCTAATTTAGTTATTGGTCTATACTATAATTATCGTCGGTATTGTATCTTGTAGTTGAGGCTTTAAATGAATTCTCATTATACAATAATAAGAAATTCTCTTGATTTCAGTATAACTAACCTGTATTGCAATTGTAGTATAGCCCAATAAAAAAAACCTTATCTTAATCTTCCCATCTCTGCGCTTGGGGTGACTTTTTTCTAAACGACATTATATAAGGCATTCGTTGGTTTTCTTCAGCTAAATTTGCCCTTTGTAATTGGGGTCAAAATCTACCATCCACTCTATACCATATTTGTCTCTAAACATACCAAAATAGGAACCCCAAGGACTGTCGGTTATCGGCATTTCTATTTGACCTCCTACCGAAAGTCCGTTAAATAATTTGTCAGCTTCTTCTTTGCTTTCTGCACTAATTACAATTTTACTTCTGTTCTCATTTTCGTTTGTTCGTCCCATTCTTTCAGGAACATCATTTGCCATTAAAATGCTGTTACCAATTGGCAATGCAATGTGCATTATTTTGTTTGCTTCATTTTCTGTTACTAGAAATTCAGGGCTTGACAGCTCTTTGAAACGCATAATTTTTGCGAATTCTCCCCCAAATACTGATTTGTAAAAATTGAATGCCTCTTCGGCATTTCCATTGAAGTTAATGTGTGGATTTATTTGTGCCATAATTTTTATTTTTTAGATTGTTAAATTGTTTAATTTTTAGATTTGTTTTGACCCATGTTTTGTAAGTAATCCCGATGTCTATTGGGATGACAACAGAATTTCCAAATAGTTCAAGGTCGAAGTAAATCCTCCCTGGAAGCCCATTTCAATCATCTGTTCCAGCCTTTCAAGAGATTCATTTTTAATAGTGATACTGACTTTTGTCGTTCCGTTTTGTTCGCTGAAATTCAAATCCCATTCAGAACCTGGCAATTCAGGGTTTTCATCTTTGTCTGCAAAAGCATTAAGATATTTGAAATTTGTTTTTGGACTAATAGAAGTATATTTCTGAATTGACCAATGCTCCTGTCCTTCGTCAGGACCTACCATTGCATAAAATCTTTTTCCTCCAACTTCAAAATTCATAAACTTTGTTCTTGATTCCCAAGGTTTAGGCGCCCACCATTGGTCAAGAATTTCTTGTTTGGTAAAAGCATCCCATACCAACGAAAGGTCAGCTGCAAATTCTTTGTTTACAAAAACCGTTTTAGTTGTTTTGTCAACGGAAAAATCAAATAGTAAGTTGTTGTTTCCCGCCATGCGGGATGTCTCTTTGTTCAACATTTTTTCTGTTTTTGTCCCGATAGCTATCAAGAGTTAGATAATACTTTGTCTAATTGATTAAATCGGGTTTCCCATATCTTTCGATATTGTTCTAACCATTTATCAATTTCTTTCATTTTTTCAATTTTAAGCGAGTAGTATATTTCTCTGCCTTGGTATTCTTGTTTTACAAGTTCACATTCTGTTAGAATTCGTAAATGTTTTGACACTGCTTGTCGTGTGGTGTTAAAGTTTTCGGCAATGGAGTTAGGAGTCATTGCCTGTAATGCAATTAAGGCTATAATTGCCCGCCTTGTAGGGTCTGCAACGGCTTGAAAAATGTCTCGTCTCATCTGTCTATTTATTAATTAAAGAAACTAATCGGTTGCAAATATATGTGCAACATTTCGGTTTCTCAAATATTTTTTCAATTATTTTGTGTAGGGGTGAAGGTGGAGAGGTTTGTCGGTCTTTTCGGCCTGTCTTGAAATTCTCACTAAAAGCAGAGTCCCTCCGAGGCGGGATAAATAATGAAATAACCCCTTTCCAAGAACAAACTCTTGAAATTAGCATGAACTTTTCATCTGTTGTTATATACTAAATATATTCACATCCATTTTTATCTTGCTTGAATAAAACTTATTCGATCTTGTCTTAGAGGCTTAAAAGGAGTCCATAATAAACAAAAATAAATATTCTTCCAGCACAAAAAAATCTAAATATTTATCGAATTCCCCAAAGTTTGGGTTTTTCTATACGGGACTCCAGTTTGAGGTTTACAGTTTCAACGGTACAAGCTGTTCTGCATTATATTAATTGTCCGCCCAATTGACGCAAGAAATACTTAGTAGTTTGCCACAGTGCATTTCTATCACGTGTGTTAATCCGTGATCAATATTCTTTTTGTCTTGATTACTTTGTTGTCTTGTATTAAGCGAACAAAATACACCCCGTTTGAAAGATTGTCTCTTGATAAAATAACTGCCTGCCCCGAAATATTTTTTATTTGTTTTACAGTCTGCCCGAAACAGTTGTCCACTGAGAGAATTGCGTTATGTAAAGGATTATCTGTCTGCAAAACAGTCTGAGTGGAAAAAGGATTTGGGTAAATATTAATGATATTGTCAGAATTATTTTGTTCTGCAATGCTGGTTCTTAAACTATCTGTCTCATAATGAATGGAGTAAAATTTTCCTTGAATGTTGTCGTATTTCAAACTATAAAAATTATCCTGGGCAAGATATGCTTGTATGAGAGCATTATTGACAACATTTCCTGTTGCCATTTCTAATGTAGTAATTACATATCCTCCAGCAGTCGGACTAGAATACATGTAAATAAAATGTTGATTTTTCTCGTCAATAGTTGAACTTCCATTTCCAGATCCCAAAGTTGTCCCTGATCCTATTCTAGTACTTGTCCCAGTTGTTGTGTTAATCGTAACTAAAAAAAACTTTTGAATATTATTGTCTTGTAACAAACCATATAGAACCCCTGTAGAGTTGTTGAATGAAAAATTTACGATATTTTCTCCTGAAGCCAAAACCAAAGCTGGATTTGAAATAATATTTCCATTAATAGCATTAATTGAATAAATAATATTTGGTGGGGCTAAAAAAATATAGCTTGTATTTATCTTATCAAAAGTGCTAAAGCCACCTGAGAACATAGATGAACTAGGTAATGAATTTCCAATCTGCGTATAAGTTCCAGTAACAGGATTAATCGAAATAAAGTTTTTTACATTGTTTACATTGTCTTTCTCTAAACCATAAAGAATATTTGAATCATTGTCAAACTGGAATGTAGAAATATTTCCTACAATAGGATTATTTACAATTGACCCGTTTGATACATTGATAGAAAATAAACTGTGATTTATCAGACTGCTTGGAAAAATAAATGTTCCTGTATTTTCATCATACGTTCTGTCATCGGGATAGATGTAAGTAATACCTGATATTGCAGGTCCGGTTTTAGTGAAGGAGCCGTTTTTATTATTTATTTCTATAACATATTCACCTTGTGAATAAGAAAATAAATAGAAGAGATTCAATAATAAAGTTAGAGTATATTTTGTTTTCATTTCATTATTTATTTTGTCAAGTCAACAAATATAGCAACTTTTGTCACGTGATGCTTGGTCAAGCCTCTTGTCTTCGGATAATGTAACCAAGTTAATGAACTAAGACTTGCCAGAAATGATGGGTCTTTTTTAGGTCGGTTTCTGTCGCCAAAGCCTTGCGAATAACGGCAGAGTCCCTCCGAGGCGGGATAAATAATGAAATAACCCCTTTCAAAAATCAAACTCTATTAATTAGTCTTAATATTTCTTTTGTAGTGCATTTTATTTAACCCAAAAAGTCATTAGGCTTTTTTGCCTTTGGCTGAAGATGCTGGTACTCTGCGCGACTTCAAAATATCCAATGTAGAAATGAATAAATATTTCAAATAAAGGCAATGCCATGCTTGTTTAAATCGCATTGGGAAAGGGTATAGTTTTACCTTCGAAATGAATATTTAATATTATTTTACTTGTCTAAACTATAATTTGCATTGTAAGTTTTTCTTTTGATTAGATAATTTCATCACTGCGTAACACGAGGATTTTCGTTCCGTAAACGAGGATCTAAGGACTGCGCTCAAACTGACGATCCCGTGTCACTTTGTAACACGAGGGCTCCCGTGAACGAGGATCTTCGACTCCACTGCATTACGGCTGACGATCCCGAGTCACTTCGTAACTCGAGGATTCCCGTGAACGAGGATCTGTGATTCGGTCCCGTAAACGAGGATCTAAGGACTACGCCTCAACTGATGATCCCGAGTCACTTCGTAACTCGAGGATTCCCGTGAACGAGGATCTATGATTCGGTCCCGTAAACGAGGATCTAAGGACTACGCCTCAACTGATGATCCCGTGGCTCTTTGCCACGAGGACAGGCTGACGACTGACGACTAATCTTTATAGAACGTTCCGTAAGACCATTCTTAAATATAATTGTGTAATGCTATTTTAGTTATTGACTTAGATACTTGCTAAAATTTAATTTTGATAACAACAGTACCAACTACAAGGATAACAATCAAAAATAAAATGCCTAACATATAGGCCGTTCCAATCCCCGGTCCCTGAATGCTATAGGCGCTCATTACTTTCTCCAATGAATAATGTCCGGCAATCAAACTAACAATCCAGACCCTCAAAAGTAGCCAGTTTTTATCGACAGCCGGTAGCCACCAAAGTGCAAAACAGATTAGAGCCATAAGAGGTATCCAAAACCAACAATTTTCTATAAAATTGTCTAGTCTCTTTGTAGGCATCGAATTGGCTTTTGCTAAGAGGGTAGCTCCAAGGTAAATTGCCAGCCAGATGATTTCAGGTCCAATAATAATTCGTGCCATTCTTGTTGCTATTTGATTTAATCAGATAATTAAGTTGCGGATTTCGTTAATTGTAAATGTACTTGTTTTAATGGGATTCTCCTAAGCTGGTGTCCTATGAAAATCACTCATAACACAATTGCCTTTTTCTCTGTGCTCTATTGCCCAAACTTAGTATTTAAATACAACTGATATAAGTACTTTGCGGCTTAACAAGAAAGCTGTTTTAGGTATCATAAAAGGTCAATATTTCCAAGGTTTTCTATTGTCATTCTTCGTAGTAATAGGAGTAATCAATCCCTTTCATAAACATTTCTCTGTTGTTTATTTTATTGGTTAGTGCAGTTTCTACTAGTTGCATCAATACACTGCTATCCACTGTACTAATTATCATAGCGTTCATATAGTTCTCTTTGCTTATTTTGCTCCAATCTACACATTTTTTTAGTCGTTTTTTAAGCATCAAATCTAGCCATATTCTTGTACTTCTGCCATTGCCTTCCATAAACGGATGTGCCTTGTTCATTGCTGTATATTTAATTATGATCTCTTCAAGTGTTTTTTGTGGCATTGCATTTATTTCTTGTAATGTGCTTATTAAATGCTGGGCAAATACAAATCGATAACCACCTTTTGATATATTTTTTTCTCTTATTTGGCCGGAAAACTCATACAAGCCACCAAATATATAAGCGTGTATTTGTTGTAAACCTTTGGTTGTGCCTATCTCAAATTCGTTTATCAAATTACTTTCGAAAAGGGTATATGCCTTCTTCTTACTTTGTCCATCTATACTAGTATCGCTGTATAGAAACCAATCTAAAAACTTCATGGCTCTATTGTTGGGAAAATGTTTTGCCAATTCAACAACACCACCGCTATCTAAAGTATCCGTTTGGTATTTTTTGCCATCTGACGCCGTTAATTTCAGTTGGGTAGTGACACTACCCAACTGATTGTTTTCTTTCTTCAACTTAGCCTTTAGGTATTTCCAATAGTTACGAATTTTGCTATAATCGTTTTCATTGTTTAAAACGCCTACAATGTCCAATACACTAAACCACCATTTGGCATTTTTATCATCCCAAAGTGCCCGAACTTCACGGTCGTTAAAAAAGCGGATTGATATTTTCATTTGTCTAACTTGATACGAAGCGCAATCCCGATGGATATCGAATCATTTAACCAATGAACTGTAACTCTTGTAAAATGCCCTTTAGTAGCTAGGCGATTTCTTTTCTTTTTAGTCATTTATATTGTTGGTTTTTATCTATATTATCGTGTAACTCACATTTCGCCCGCTTCCTTGCTTTTCAATCAATCCTTTACTAATCAAGTCAGAAAGAATGCGTTTAACGGTAGGTAATGGTATCGCCAATTTTTCAGAAATTTTTCCCGACTGGATGTTAGGACGGTTTTGAATAATCATATAAATTAATTTTTCTTTGGGGGATAGCTGTGTTTCCAAACTGCTTTTTTGCAATTTTGCCAACAGTTGAGATTGGATATTTGATAAGCAACTCAAAAAAAACTGTATCCAAGCGGTTATATCTTCTTTTGGGCGTTGAGCTTGACAACTTCTAAACACCTGATAATATTCGTTTTTTCGGTTTTCTATTTCGTGTTCAAAACTCACATATTGTATCCATTTATATCCATTTTTGACTAGCAAAAGCGTTGAAATCAATCGGCTTAATCTGCCATTTCCATCTTGGAAAGGGTGAACACTTAAAAAGTCGTAGACAAAAGATGCTATTTTGATTAAGGAGTGTACTTCTATTTCAGAATTATACCAATTGAGCAAATCTCTAATGGCATCTTCGGTTGCAAATCCCGCTTCGGTGGTTTGAAAAATCATTTGTCTTGTGCTGTCAGGAAATGATGCTTCAACTGCGTTACTATGCACCTTATAATTACCTTTATGCCATTCGTCTTTGGCACTGTATTTCATCAAGCTATTGTGTAAACTTTTGATATGGCTTTCGGTAATACTGATGTTGTCATAAGATTCCGAAATCAAATCCAACGCTTCAAAATAACCAACCACTTCCTGCGAATCTCTGTCAGTAAGCTTGGTAATGTCAATTTTTTGAAGCAACACATCAACTTCTTCATCACTCATTCTGTTTCCTTCTATACGGTTTGAAGCCCCTACGCTTCTCACGGTAGCAATGCTTTTCAACTCTTTAAGGCTTTGTCCTTCTTTACGTTCAATAGCTGTCCAATTTGCATCAAAACGGTCTATTTTGCTGATTACGTTAATGAGTTTCCAGTCAATATCTAGTTTAAAATTATATACTATGTTGCTCAATTTGATACGTTTTGATACGCAAAGATACGATTATGATTTGAAACTGAAAGTATAAAGTGATACGATTTGATGCGTTTAGATTTGATTGTGATACGAAAAATGTAATTGTTTACAGTCGTGAGCTTGTCTTGTTGTAGGTTCGTCATGCCTTGCTATTAACATCTGTTTCCCTCCTAGGCGGGATTAATAAATAAAATCAAGCTTTTCAATAAATAGACCCTTAAAATTAGCCCAAATAATTCTTTTGTAAACCATTATTTCCAATCTAAGTCCTTCCTTTTTTATACTACTAGGTGAAAAAATTTAATACCAAGGTGAAAATATATTTTGACCAAAAATCACATCCGATTATTATATCGCTACGAAAAAAAGAGCCAACAAAATATCCTTATAAGCATCACAATCTTCGACGACAACTCCATGATAAATCCTTCACTCTTGCCTTCGGTGTAGTAGCTAAAGTCCAATATTACGTTCATTACTAGCTCTACGAACCCAAAGAACGCTTAACTGTATTGAGCTGTCTTTCTTCCAATTATTACCAAGGAATTTCTCCTGTATCTGGATTATTTTCTTCACTAAAAAACTTTCCCGTTGGTCCGTTTTTGTCAATCAAAGCATATTTTATAATTCGTTTTCCGGCATCTTCTAAAGTTCCTGTCCCTCTATGTCCGTTGAAATCCGTTTTAGTAAATCCTGGACAGATTGCGTTTACTTTAAAAGAACTGTCTTTCAGTTCATAAGCCAAAACGACGGTGTACATATTCATTGCTGATTTTGACGAAAGATATACAGCAGCTTTGTAGTCGTAATACTTGTATGAAGGGTCACTGTGCAAAGTAATAGAACCTTGACTTGAACTTACATTTACTATACGAGGTTCAGATGATTTTTTCAATAAATCGATAAATGCCTGTGTAACTCTTACAACACCAAAAACATTTGCATCGT
>JBDTWI010000053.1:0-19982 GCA_040006775.1 Saprospiraceae bacterium | reverse complement strand
GAATCTCCTTTAATGGATGCACCTGTAAATGTATAAACTCGCTCAACATTTTGACAAATTGGATGGGTAGCATTCAAATTTCTGTTTGACTTTTCAAAAAGCAAAGCGTCTTTTACATCTGTGGCATTAAGTAATGTATCTTCTGTATATCCATTATGCACATCAATTCCAAATTTGTTTAGCAAGGGTTTCATTGCAAGTCCAAATGGGTAATGTTCTGTCACTAATAAAAGGGAACCGCCATTTGAAACCCAATTTTCAAGAGAATTTATTTCATTAGTTGTGAATGGCGAAATAGCGCCTGGGTCTTCTTTGCCCATTGCCGTTACAATTGCATAAATGTCAGTTTTTGACAAACTAATTTTATCAATTGGCCTCAGGTTGGAATTTACGATGCATCCATCATTAGTAATTAAATCAGCAAGTGGTTTATATGTTCGTTCAATCTGATGATGTTCTTTATGAGATTCATCGAAGAGCACCTTTGGTCTTAATGCGGAAAGTTTGGGCTCGGCTACAGAAACATCAAATGTGTTATCAGCGTTTGACCTGTCTGTTACGCAAGAATGAAACACAACTATCACAATAAAAAAGAAAAAGATTTTAATGTTATTTTTTATTTTCATAAATATTTTACTTGTCAAAGTTAATTTCTTGCATGAACTTTTGGGTTAGCACTCTCCCCAAGCAGGATGTATAATGGCAGAGCGCGAAATAATACCGACGATACTTATAAAGTAGTCCACAAAAAAAATGAAGGTTTAGTGTATGTCGGCATGCTGACGATTCTGTCAGCATGGTGATCGCAAGCATCAGCATTAAACCATTTAGGATAGGACTAAATATTATTAACATTCGGTATAACTCATTTTAAAAAACAAACCATTTATATTAGCTTGAAAAATTCTTTTGGTATGCATAATATTCAATTTACGTTCTTCCATTTTTATCAATCTACTAGACTTAAAAATATTTGATCTTGCCTTCGAAAGGTTAAATAAGTCCATTTAATACCAATGTGAAATTAATTCTAATTCATTACTTTTCGGTATTATACCGATAGACTTTATAAAATAATTTTTATATTGAACCATTTTATAAGTCTCGTCGGTATTAGACAAAAATAAGTACTTCTAATGAATTTAGAATTCCACATTTTTAAGCTTTACTATTTATGATTTAATTTTAAAAGTACAGATTGGCATAGATGCTGCACCACCAATTCATTATCAACCTAAACTAAGAAATAAATTTTTCATTTAAGGAAAAATTAAAAGAGAATGATTTAAGATACTTGGTGGTGTGGAGGCTAAGCCATGTTATAGCCAGTGATATTTTATTTAAATTTAGGCTGCCTTTATTGAGGATCTCGTCTTGAATCCCAAATTGAAATTATTTTTAATTCGTTATCGTCAAATTTATAAATTATGTAATAGGCCTTTATTATTTTGATTCTTGTTTCAGTTAGATGATGGCTTTTTCCTATTTCCGGCATTTTTGCCAATAATTCAATCGCCCTGATTATAAGTGAATTCAACTTTACGCTATATTCCTTTGACTTATTTCGATTTATCCAGTAAAGTAGTATTTCATTTCGATCAGATTGTGCTTGATCTGACCAAATTATTGTTCTCTTAGCCACTCTTCCGTTTCTAAATTTGCCTGATCATGTGATTTAACTTTTTCTGATAAAATATCTTGTATGCCAATGTTAATTTTATTGATGGCGATTTCAGGTAATATTATGTTTGATGCATCTATTCCTAAATCAAATAATTGAATTGCCTCCAATAATAAATTTTCATCTTCAATAAGATCTATTTTTTGATGTAGCCTGTTTTTTAAATCCGAAACCATCATTTTATAATATTTTATATGTAAATATACTATTTAAACTTGAAATTAAAATGTTAAATTTCTTTTAGCTTTTGGTAATTGATTAATTATTTTAACCGTTCTCTCAATTATTGCTTGCTTTGTCATTGTTGTATATTGAACTCAAATATAATGATTTTACGAATTATAATAAAGTTTTAAATCGCTGGTAAGCGTCAGAGTCCAGCCAAGGAGTAACAAGTAATTAAATAAGTCTTTTCCAATAAATATACTCTTTAAATTAGCTTAAATATTTCTTTTGTAATGCGATATACTTTATCTAAGTTCTTCTATTTTTATTAAGCTGCTAAACTAAAAAATATTAGATCTTGCCTTCGAAGGGTTAAATAAGTCCATTTTAGACAAAAATAAGAACTTCTAATGAATTCAGAAATCCACTTTTTTTAAGCTTTACTATTAATGCCTTCATTTTGTAACGTTCGAGTATTTGCGGAGGCAGGGGATAAATTAAACGTCTGCCCAGGAATAATTGCTGATCGAAAAACTAAAATTGAAGATAACAACCCAAAGCGAAATTACTAAGGTCCAGCCGTAACTGAAGATGATAGCGAACTACAGCCAAAGTAAAGAAAGCCCAGCCCTGCTTTTGCAAATATTTAACTTTTATTGGTTTCCCTTTTTGCTATGAATGACGCTCTAACCTATCAAGTAATTTTGATAATTGTATTGTTGTAATAGTGTCAGTGAATTTCTTAACCTTTAATCCGGCTAGTAATTTTTTATCTCCTGTCCAGAGTTTTCCATTTAGATGTTTTGTGAGAGCAACAAAAGGAACATCGCCGAGGTCGATATTCTTTAGAAGAGTTTCGGTTGAAGAAACTGTTATTGGTGGAATGAGTTTCTCATTAATGAATTTAATCTTCTTAGTGACAAGAAGTTCCAATTCTTCAATTTCAGGTATAGACAATCCTGTTAATGCTTCAATTTTAGTTTGGTGTTTACTTATTTCTGTTCTAAGAAAATCACATGTGTAGAAATCGAAGTGTTCTTTAGAGTTGATTAGAATTTTACCAATTCTGGAAGTAGAGTTTAAAATCGCACTAAAAATAATATTTGTATCAACAATTATTTTCACTTGACTAACTTCTTGCCATTTTTATTCCACCAGTCTTTATTAATTTCACTGGCAAGTTTGTCAACTTCTTTTTGGGGAGCTTTAAAAGTAGTAGTCAATTCTTTATATCGAGCATAATCAAGGAAATCTTGTAATTCTTCAATATCAACTGATACTGGAAGTTTTATTATTATTTCTTTTTTTGTTCTTTCGATAATCATAAGCCAAAGATATTAATTTTTTATTACAGTTTAGGAAATACTTTTGGTAGCCTACGGTTTTGGCATAGACGCTGCATAACCATTCGTTAAGCAATCAAAAGTAAAAAATAAAAATTTCATTGCCGTAAAAAATCAAAAGTTTATGATTTAAGTTGCCTAGCGGTGTAGATTCTATGCCGTGTTACTTGCCGTTTTCTTCTTTATACTTTTTGCTAATGGTATTGCAATTAAAGTAAACTCTTATATAGTTTATCTTGTATTTTTTAAGTACATTCTCAATATTTAAATATTCTCCTTCAGTGAAAGGCGATGTAATAGAGAATGACGGTAATGTAAAGCAACCAACTTCATTGTTAAAATCTTGAAAATAAATCCAAGTTGAATCACCCCGCGGTGATTCCCTGTAATGTATTACACACTTTTCAATATTTGATAAGGGTATTGCAATTTGTTTTTTTAAGATAAAGTTTTTTCTAAATACTATTTTGTCATTTTCTATGTATATGTAATTCCAATAGTCGAAAAAAGTATAAAGTAATAATAAGCCGAACCCACCAATAATAAATGCATATTTATTCCATCCTTGAAATGTAATGGTTAGAACTAATACAATACCTATTGTTACTGCAATAAAAAATAAAGTATCATTACCTTTTTTTGCTAAATATATTCTTTCCATATTTTGTGTTTAATGGCAAGTAACTTTGTTATATCTACAACAAATCTATCATAATCCTTCGCTTTTTTAAGTTCTGGTGAACATTTATTTATTGCATAAAGCGGGTTTAACTCAGCTTTGTTAGTTAGAAATATGAATATACTCAAGTCTAGATCACGCTTAGCTTGAAAACCTGAACACACTCGAACTTACGTTTAATCTATGCTTTGCAAGAGTTTACTCTTACATGTCATTATAATGAAGTGAATTATTTTTATTTAATGAGACTTGGCTTAATGAATAACCATCCTACCTTTCTTCCTAAAATCACCAGAACTTATTTCCCATTTGACGACCGGCGGAAGTTTCTTTTCTGTTGGAATATTGAAGAAATTTCTTCCAATCTGTAGGCTGTCAATGTCTTTTGACAATAATATTTTGTCCAATGTATCTTTAACAAGCAATAAAGCATGATAATGCTTCTTTCTTAATACAATGTATAGGTGAAAATTGTAGGGATTGTCACAAGAATCTTTCAAAGTATCTTGCGCAAAAGAATCATAAGAGGAATAGGAATCAGGGGCTGAATAAGCTTCTGTCGAATTGAAATAGTAAAATAAGGCTACAGCTAGGATAGATATAGGCAATATTTTCATCAAAGCTTTTGACTTAAATTTGAAAAGGGTATTAATCCCGACAAACATAATAAAGAAACATAGAATTTGCAAAATATTGAAATGAAATTGTTTTTTTAGTCTATAAATAAACTGAACAAGTCCTTCTCAGGATGGTTAATAGAGGGCAATTGGAATTTATGAAAAATCTGTCCTTTCTTCTTAATGCTCATCCGACATATATTGAGCAATTATATGAGGAATTTAAGGCAAGTCCTGAGAAGCTGGATCCTGAATGGAAGCAATTTTTTCAAGGCTTTGACCTTGGACTTAGCCTTGGAGGGCAGGAAGTTCCGATTGATCAGACGAAGCAAATCGAGAAAGAGAACTCTATTCATTCCCTAATTCACGGATATCGCAACAGAGGTCACCTGCTCTCAGACACAAACCCCATTCGCTCCAGAAAAGATAGGAGTCCAAACCTTCAAATTCAGGACTATGATCTCGAGGAAAATGATCTGGATTATGTCGCCCTTGCGGGCAATGAGATCGGTGTAAGTGGACAAACTGTTCAACAAATAATTGACAAACTAAAATTGATTTATTGCGGCAAAATTGGATTTGAGTATACCCACATTGAAGATAGAAACAAGAGGATGTGGTTGCGGAAACGCATTGAATCCAGAGATCTCGGTTTAGATTATGGGTTAAAGTTTGAAGATAAAAAGCGCATTCTGGAAAAACTCAATGGCGCGGTTATGTTTGAAAAATTTCTCCATACAAAATACGTAGGCCAGAAAAGATTCTCATTGGAGGGCGGTGAAAGTACCATAGCGGCCTTAGATGCAATCATCAACGATGCAAGTGAGTCTGGTGTTGAAGAGTTGGTCATTGGTATGGCGCATCGCGGAAGACTTAATGTGCTTGCCAACATCCTAGGCAAAACGTATGAACAGATATTTAGTGAATTCGAAGGAACTGCAGTTCCAGATTTAAGTTTTGGATCTGGGGATGTCAAGTATCATCTGGGATTTAGTTCTATGGTCAAAACTTCATCTAACAAGAAAGTCTACCTAAAACTTGCGCCAAATCCTTCCCATCTTGAAGCTGTAAATCCTATTGTTGAAGGTCTGTCTAGAGCTAAGGCTGATCTCTTGTATCAATCCAATTATGACCGGATTATTCCAATATTAATTCATGGAGACGCAGCGGTTGCAGGACAGGGTGTAGTTTATGAAACTTTGCAAATGTCTCAACTCAACGGTTACTATACAGGCGGGACGATTCATTATGTTATAAATAATCAAATTGGATTTACCACTGATTTTGAAGATGCCCGATCATCAACTTATTCTACTAGTGTTGCGAGTCTTGTACAGGCTCCAATTTTTCATGTAAATGGAGATGATCCTGAAGCCGTCGTGTTTGTTTCCAAGTTGGCTGTTGAGTATAGACAAGAATTCAATAGTGATGTATTTATTGATATGGTGTGTTATAGAAGACATGGACACAACGAAGGCGATGATCCCAAATTTACACAACCAACGATGTACAGTTTGATTGCTGACCATGCTAATGTTAGAGATCTATATATTCAAGCATTACAAGATCGCGGAGAAATAGAAAAGCAACTTGCAATTGAAATGGAAACCAAATTCTGGAATCTATTGCAAGAGCGATTGGATTCCGTTAAGCAAAAACCACTTCCTTATCTTTATCAGGAACCGGAATTGGCATGGAAAGAATTAAAAAAGAATTCTGCAAATAAACCACATCAAAATCCCGACACTTCTATTTCGGAGAGTCTTGTCAATGAATTGATTTCGAAGATCAATATTTATCCTGATGAATTCAATGTTTTACCAAAAATTAAAAGACTCATTGGATCTTCTAATAAATTATTTGACAATAGATTGTTGGATTGGGCAATGGCAGAATTATTAGCTTATGGCTCCATATTGATTGAAAATATGAATGTCAGAATGAGTGGTCAGGATGTCAAGCGCGGAACTTTTTCTCATCGACATGCAGTCTTGTATGATGAAGTTAACAATAAAGAATACAACAGGCTTTCGAAATTAAGAGAAGAGCAGGGAAATTTCAATATTTACAATTCATTATTATCTGAATTTGCAGTTCTGGGATTTGAATACGGATATTCTTTAGCAAGTCCTCATCAATTGGTTATATGGGAAGCGCAATTTGGTGATTTTGTAAATGGTGCGCAGGTCATCTTAGATCAATTTATAAGCACGGCTGAAGTCAAATGGAATCGCATGAGCAACATTGTATTGTTGCTTCCTCATGGATATGATGGTCAGGGTCCTGAACATTCTTCCGCTAGATTAGAGCGTTTTTTGCAATCTGCTGCTGAACAAAATATTATCGTTGCGAATGTTAGTACACCAGCTAACTTTTTTCATTTGTTGAGAAGACAGGTAAAAGCAGATTTTAGAAAACCACTTATTGTCATGTCACCTAAGTCTTTGTTAAGACACCCAATGTGTGTTTCAACCATTCAGGATTTTACTGAAGTAAAAGGATTTCAGGAATTATTAATGCACAATACAGGATCAGTATCAAAATGCAAAAAAGTATTGGTTTGCAGTGGTCAAGTCTACTATGATTTAATACATAAAAAAGAAGAGCTTAAGAATACTGAAATTGAGATTTTAAGAATTGAACAATTGTATCCATTACCGGAAGCAGGAATTCAAAAAATATTAAAGCAATATTCCAAAGCTGAATTTGTTTGGGTTCAGGAGGAACCAAGGAATATGGGAGCTGCAGATTTCATCGTCAAGAATTGGCCGAATAAATCATTGAAAATTATTAGCAGACCAGAAAGTGCCGCCACTGCAGTTGGATATAAAAAGGTCCACGATCAGCAATTGAAAGAAATTCTAGAGGAAGCGTTTAATTAGTTAATTAAAATTACTCCAGATTTTGAAAAAGTACTTGCTCAATCTCAAGTACTCTAATTTGCAAAGATAAAGTAATCAAACCTATAATGTGAATAGGGTTGCCAGCTTTCTTGTTTCATAAAATGCCCTTGAACATTTAGGGAATTGCAAATTCCTTCCATTTCCTTTTTTGACCAAAATTTTCCCATGTCAGATTTATTTAAAATTCTTTTCAATGAATACTTCAGCAATTCAATAAAATTTGGAAAGTAATAAATTTTTCGATTTGAATCCGGTATGTCACCAATTAAAATAATACAGTTGGACTTACTGTGTTGCAGGAGATTTTGAATTGCCTTTTCTCCTTCACCTTTTTGATCAAAGTATTGAAATGAAAAGTACAAAAGTATTTTGTCATACTTTTTATTTAAATTAAAATCTATGGCGTTGCCTTCATAATAAGAGACATTTGATTGCGTGTTATTTTTTTTTGCCTGTTGAATTTGATTGGAGGATAGATCTATTCCATCTATGGATTTGCAATGATTTGCTAGGAGTGAACTCAGCATCCCATTTCCACAACATACATCCAGGACTTCATCTGTTGATTTCAATTCCAGTTGCAGAATAATTTTATCTGCAATCATTTGTAACAATTCTCTGCTTATCGGTTCACCGGATTTTATTCTTGCAACCTGTGCCGAAGGATTTTGCTCAACTGCCTTGTTATTCCAAAACTCTTTCCAATTCATTTTACATATTCCTGCGATACCTTCCACCAACTGAATAGAGTGCTGAAGTTATTTGTCCAAGAGAACAGTATTTCACTGCTTCCATGAGTTCGTTGAACATGTTTTTATTTGTGATTGCAGATTCTTGCAATTTTTGTAAGGTCTTAACTGATCTATCTTCGTTGGATTTTTTCAAATCATTAAGTGAATGAATTTGATCCTTTTTTTCTTCTTCAGTTGCGCGAATGACTTCTTTTGGTAATATGGTTGGAGAGCCATCTTTTGATAAGAAAGTATTCACTCCAATGAGTGGATACTCCCCATTGTGTTTGAGTGTTTCGTAGTAAAGACTTTCCTCTTGAATTTTACTTCTTTGATACATCGTTTCCATTGCACCCAATACACCACCGCGCTCAGAGATGCGATCAAATTCTTTGAGTACTGCTTCTTCAACAAGATCTGTAAGTTCTTCAATTATAAAAGAACCTTGCAAGGAGTTTTCATTTTTCGCAAGTCCTAATTCATTATTAATAATAAGTTGAATGGCCATCGCTCGTCTTACAGATTCTTCCGTTGGCGTTGTTATGGCTTCGTCATAAGCATTGGTATGTAAGGAATTGCAATTGTCGTTGATTGCATAAAGTGCTTGTAAAGTTGTTCTTATGTCGTTGAAGGAAATTTCTTGAGCGTGCAATGATCTTCCGGAAGTTTGAATGTGATACTTAAGCATCTGACTTCTTTCATTTGCTTTGTATTTGTATTTCATGGCCTTTGACCAGATTCTTCGTGCGACTCTACCGATTACAGCATATTCCGGATCAACACCATTCGAAAAGAAGAAAGAAAGATTCGGTGCAAAATCATCGATCTTCATTCCTCTCGACAAATAATATTCTACAAAAGTGAATCCATTGCTTAATGTAAATGCCAATTGTGATATTGGATTAGCACCGGCTTCTGCAATATGATATCCACTAATAGAAACGCTATAAAAATTTCTTACGAGATGCTGAATAAAATATTCTTGAACATCACCCATAAGTTTGAGTGAAAATTCGGTAGAAAAAATACAGGTATTTTGTGCCTGATCTTCTTTTAAAATATCCGCTTGTACAGTTCCTCTTACAGAACTTAAAGCTTTAGCTTTTAATGTATTGTAGATTTGAGGTTCCAAAATATCTTCTCCTGTACAACCCAATAACAATAATCCTAATCCATTATTGTTTGGTGGAAGATCTCCTTGATAAGCAGGTCTTGGTAGACCTTTAGAATTGTATTTTTTATTTAAAAAATCTTCTACCTTATGTTCTAGTTTATTGGTATGAATATAGATTTCGCACTGTTGATCAATTGCAGCATTCATAAAAAATGCACAGATCGTAGCAGCAGGCCCATTAATGGTCATACTTACAGATGTCCGCGGATCACAGAGATCAAATCCGCTGTATAATTTTTTTGCATCGTCAAGACTGCATACACTCACACCACTGTTTCCTACTTTACCATAAATGTCAGGACGAAAATCCGGATCTTCACCATACAAGGTTACAGAATCAAAAGCCGTACTCAATCTATTCGCAGGCATGTCTACACTGACATAGTGAAAACGTCTGTTCGTCCGTTCAGGACCACCTTCTCCGGCAAACATTCTCGTGGGATCTTCTTCTTTTCTTTTGAATGGAAATACCCCAGCGGTATATGGAAATTCGCCAGGAACATTTTCCTGTCCAATCCAGCTCAAAATGTCTCCCCAACTTTTGTATTTTGGTAATACTACGCGAGGAATTCTTGTGTGAGAGAGTGAAGTAGTGAAGGTTGGTACATGAATATCTTTGGAACGAACTTTATAGATATAGTCATCCTGTTGATAGGCAAGTTTTTTTTGTTCCCAGTGATCAAGTTGGTTTTTTAGTTGTCCGTCTAATTTTTGATGAAGTTGATCAATCTTATTTTGCAAAACTTTTTTCAGTTCTGGATCTTCCATCATTCCAATTACTTCCTGTAATGCCTGCAATTCTGTTGCGTGTTCAGATTGTAGCTCAATCCACTCATCGTATTTGCGGTTGTTTTCAGAAATTTCACTAAGATATCTTGTTCTTTCAGGTGGAATTATATAAATTTTTTCTGAATCTCCTATCGGCAAATTAATTTTTGATATGAGATCAACACCGGTTTTGTTTTTAATAAGTTCAATAACTTTTTTGTACAAAAGATTAGTTCCCGGATCATTGTACTGAGAAGCAATTGTTCCATAAACTTGCATGTCATCCGGAGATTGATTCCACAATTGTTTGTTGCGTTGTACTTGCTTTCTTACATCTCTGAGTGCATCTTGCGCTCCTCTTTTGTCAAATTTATTGATAGCCACAATGTCTGCAAAGTCCAGCATGTCAATTTTTTCTAATTGAGTGGCTGCACCATATTCCGGAGTCATAACGTACAAAGAGGCATCACTAAAATCTACAATTTCAGTATCGCTTTGTCCAATTCCCGATGTTTCCAAAATGATGAGATCAAAGGCCGCAGCTTTTAGGATCTGGATGGTGCTTTTGATATGTGGTGAAAGGGCGAGATTACTCTGACGTGTTGCTAATGAGCGCATAAAAACACGGCCTCCATGAAATTCTGGATGAATGGCATTCATTCGAATTCTATCTCCGAGTAATGCTCCACCAGTTTTTCTTTTACTTGGATCAACAGAAACGATAGCGATTTTCTTATCTGTAAAATCAAGAATAAATCTTCGTATTAATTCGTCAACAAGACTTGATTTTCCAGCACCACCGGTACCAGTAATTCCAAGAACGGGAATTGTTTTTGTTACCGCATTTTGTTGAATTGTTGCAATTAGCTGATCAGCCTGATCAGGAAAATTTTCAACAGCAGAAATTAGACGGGCAATAGATTTTGCATCCTGTTGATGAACTTCAACCAATTCCCCATTTAAGGAGCTTCCGGTTTGAAAATCACATTTTATCAAAAGATCATTGATCATGCCTTGAAGACCCATATGTCTTCCGTCATCGGGGCTATATATTCTCGTTATTCCATATTGTTGGAGATCGGCAATTTCGGAAGGTAGAATGGTGCCGCCGCCGCCGCCGAAGATTTTGATATGTCCACAATTTCTTTCTTTGAGCAGATCATATATGTATTTGAAGAATTCGTTATGTCCTCCCTGATAAGAGGTTATTGCTATTCCCTGTACGTCTTCCTGAATCGCTGCATCTACAATTTCCAAGGCTGAGCGATTGTGTCCGAGGTGAATAATTTCAGCGCCACTAGACTGAAGTATCCTTCTCATGATGTTTATTGCTGCGTCATGGCCGTCAAATAGGGATGCAGCGGTGAGAATGCGTATTTTGTAAATGGCTTTGTAAGTTTCAGATTGTACCAACATGCTTGAGGTCTAATATTGCTCAAATATACAGATTTTGGCGTGTTGAAATGGAAATAATAATGCTGACATGATCCAGACTTAATGACCTATAATTGAGATTCTAATATATAGTTGACAAACATTTAATTATAAAATGTAATCAGGCTCAGTTGGATAATTTAGCATATTTATGAACTGTTTATTAAAATTTAAGTGACATTTTTCTTAAATAAAAAGGGTTTGTACTTTTATTAAGAAACAATTCTGATTAGTTGCGATTAGAATGTTCAATTTGGACTGAATAAGATAATTAGAAGTTTGCTATTTAGTAAAAGGAATTTCTGTCTTGCTTAATTTTTATTAATACATTAATATTTTTTGCCATATGTTAAAGTGAAGAAAAAACTTGACAAAAGCGATTTTCAAATTGTATATTGCCCAATATAAATTATAAGCATTAGGACAAGAGTATGAAAAGTATATTTGCTTCAATATTTCTATTAATTTTTAGTATTCAATCAGCAATCACTCAAGAATACTGGACTCGACTTGACCGTACAAAAGACTTAGCAGTTACTGATGTGAGATCGAAACAAGACGGAACTGTATATTTCTCTATTAAAGGTTCTCAACACATTTACACATTTAATATTTTAGAAAAGAGTCGAAATTATTCTGAGTTGCCAAATGTAATAAAATTGTTTCCAATAAGTAATGATGATAATCTTTATTTGAATTTAGATTTCGATAAATCCCTCATAGTTTCTATGGATAGATTCGGAATTTATAATTATATTGGAAGTAGTTTTTCTCGACCCATACTAAAAGATACAAACGAATATCCAAGGATTTATGACTTAGCCAATATAAAGTTTGATAAGTTTGGTAAACTTTTTTTTAGAGAAGGTAATTATATATTTTTTAGACCAGAGAAGTGGTCTTGGAAAGGAGAAAGTAAGATCTTTGAGCAACCAGGATATATCAGAAATTTTTTTCCTTATTCTGATAGTGTCAATTATTCAATTCACAGTGAAAACGGAATTACAGATATTTATAAATATAATTCTACAAATGGAAGTTCGCGAAAGTTGGTAATACTTCCATATGAGGTTAGTAGTCAATCATTAATAAATGAAAATGGGGACATGATGCTATGTGCAGGACAGGAATTATACTATTACAAGAAGGATGGAGAAGAATTAGTTGTTCCATTGATTGATAGCAGTACTTTGGCCTTCGGAGAAGTTAATGGAATATTCCAATCACTCTCTGATAATGGCTTAATTTGTTATAAGACACCTAGCTTCTATGTTACTTATGATTCCTGTAAGACTTGGACGAAAGTAAATAAGTTTAGTAAAGATATTCCAACAGGGACAATCGACAAATTTATTTTCTGGGATACCTCACATGCTTTAATATTAACATCTTTATTTTGTGGAGCAAAGGAATTATTCGAGATAAATACAGAAAGTCAATCATGGAATAGAGTCTTGCCTGGATTATCAAACTACAATTTTAGTCGTATATCTAATTTTTCTAATGAATTTATTGCTTATCACGAGTGTTTTTTTAGGAAATCAATAAATGGAGGTCATGATTGGAACTTTATAAAGGCTCCGAATATTCAGGATTATTATAATTATAATAACTATGTTAGAATTAGTGAACAAAATAAAGGCCAGATTATTTTTACATTCAAAGTATCTCAAGATACGCTTTATAGATCATTGGATTTTGGCAGCTCTTGGGTGCAAAATGTTGTAATCAAGAACATTAAGCAGTTATTTCGAATTAGTCCGACCGAACTTTTTTTGTTAAGTGAAGTTGGAACAACCGGAAAGGAAAGGACCAATTTTCATTATAGTAATGATAATGGAAATACTTGGCAATTGAAAACTAATAAAACAGAATTTATTAATCAAATTACTTCTATAAAGTACGACATAGATGGTAATTTAATTTTGTTTTATTCTTCACATAGTCCGACGAAAGTATATAAGTCTACTGATAAGGGATTAAGTTGGAATCTAGACAGTCGTTTTGATCGCTTTGGAATTAAAGATATCATCTTTGAGAATGATGGAAGATGTATAATCAATGGATTTGATGAATCAAATAATATTAGTGGACTATTTGCAAGCTATGATTTCAAGAATTACATTAATTTAAGTTCTAGTATAGATAATAATAGTATATCAAACTTTAAGGTACTAGGTAAAGGAAAGTATGTAGGTTTTGCAGGAGGTTCTTTTCGTTCAAATGAACGAGGAATCTTTTTTACTGATGACGACGGAGTTAGCTGGAAAAACATTAGCTATAATCTTCCTGACTTCCATAGTTCCGAAAAGGTTTATGAAGTAAGTGATATAATTGTTGATGATCAAGGGTTTCTTCATGTCTCATTAACTTATGATGGTTTCTGGAGATATAACACTAATCTTGTAAGTACAAACAATATTCAAAAGAAGATGATATTTGAGTTATATCCTAATCCTGTTTCAGAGAGTCTGATGATCAGAGTACCTGAAGAATTTCAAGAAGCTGAAATTCACTATGTATTATTGGACATGTTAGGTATTGTGGTTCTAGAAAGAAATCTTAAGGGAAGTGCAATTCTAGATGTAACTCAACTCTCTTCGGGTACTTATATTTTGCAAGTATATTCGGACAATAAAATGATCTATTCGGACAAGATATTGAAGTATTGAGCATGTTGATTTACTTGGATGGATGTCAGATTCAGTCATCATGTTCATGAAATTATACCAAAGGTAAAAAGTGATAATCAAATCGCTTTAGAAGAATTAAGGCGTGAAATATTGACCTGTTGTAAATTATATAAGTGTATAATATTTTTTTATCGATTACTACTTATAAATTATACTAGAACTAAATTTGAACTCATCACAAATTAAAGTGGGTAAATTTAATCAACTCCTTTTGATTGTTGGATCCTCTGATTTCCACAAAAAATAATCCGTTTGGAAGATAATCAATTTCAATGCGTCCATTTTGTTTTTTGAGATCATTAGAATTAATTAATTGACCAACACAGCTGTATAGGTTGAAAATCTCTCCTGACTTGAATTCAGATCCATCAAACTTTGTGATTTGTAGATAGGAGGAATGCTGATATAGGTGATGTTTATTAAGTGTCTTAGGTTCATGATCAGAAGAATTAGAAAATACATCAGTATTAGAATTATAAATCCCATCGTGGGCTAAATTTAAAACAGTCCTTTGTCCTGGAGTTAGTATTGCTGATTGAATACTTCTATAATCCAAATCTTCAAGAAGAATTCCGCTATCATCCTCACGAACCGAATTACCGACATCATTACTAGTAAAAGGAATTGGAGATCCATTTGTCCATGAAGAATACCCAAATAAATTATTGTTTGATTGCAAATATAATCTTGAAGGATGTCCTTCAAAATAAGCAGAAATTAAATCAAATCCGCCAGAAGCATTGCTGATAAAACTACCATATTTTTTAAATTTATCCTTTCCAGATATTAGATACCTGTTGTCTGAAAGTTGCTGAATTGTACTAACAAATTCAAAATCTTTAAATCTTTGATCGACCTCCCAGGATTTTCCAAGATCTTTACTAATTAAAAAAGTATTTGGAATAAATGACAATTGATCTGAATATACTATCCAATTTTTGTAATTGTCAACAAATATTTCAAAGTCCTTAGATGGATCATGACTTGAAGTCACAAATGCAGTTATTTCATTCCAATTATATCCTCCATCAGATGAATGAAAGAGATAGTTTTTAACTGGATTAATGTTGCTTTGACTTATACCTGAAATAAACAATTCATCTTTGTTAGAATAAAATTGAAGTAAGACAATTTCTTTTATTTTTGTAATTGGCGAACTAACAAGGTTCCAGTTATTCAAATTACTGTCATGGATATAAATTGATTTATATGCTAATGCAATTGCTTCACCATTTTTATTTATTCCAACGCTACTTACTGGTTCTCCATTAATATATAAGCTGTTCCAATCTTTACCATCATTTTCACTCTCTAGATAGTTGTGGTTAGTAAGATTTTCACATGGACGATAAGTGTAAAGCATTCCATTCTTATCTCGTACAAGATTTGAGAAGTTATCGCGATTCAAATTCAGTTCAACAGGTCGCCAATTCTTATATTTTGGAGTAAAGGTATATATACTAGCTTGACCACAGTTGTCCCCATAACTGATTATTGCATTAAGGCTATCTTTAATATAAATATAAGAATCCAAATCAAATCCATTTGTATTGTAAATTTTTATCGGAAAATTTTTACTTAATAGATGACATTTTATCCAAGAATTTGATTTTCTATCATTGATATAAATTCCTTTATCTGTAAGTGCAAAAATCTGATTCTCTTGATTCATAAAGAAATTAAAAGCTTTGATTTCTACAGTAGTGTCAATAACATATTCTACAAAGTGAAAAGGATTAACGTTACTGGAATAAAACAGAACCAGCTTACCGAGCTTAGATCCAAGATAATAAATATTACCTTCACTAGAAACTAAAATTTCTTTTGAATTAATGTCTGCTTGGAAAGTAGCATAAAGTATTGAATCTTTGGATTGTGTATTCACCTTAAGAACCCTAACTAAATCTGAATTATAAGGTCTAGATACAACATAATTGTTGTCTTTAGAATATAAGAATGATTTAATAAGAGATAAATCAGAAAATTTAATTATTATATCAGAAGGAATAATTTGCCATTCCGAATTAACATTATAAATACCTCCATTAGATACAATATATCCCCTTCCATCATTATCAAATTGTAATTGCAAAAAAGGAAAAGATAATCCATTTAATAAATTAAATTGCTGGTTATTATAGATTAATCTCTTACAACTTCCAGAACACCATCCACAATATAAATCTCTTCCTACTAACTTAAAATATTTATGGTTGTATTGAGCTCTAAATTTATCAGGATATTCTACAGAAATCTTTTTCCAACTTGTACTGCTATCCGATGAATAGAAGATGTGATGTGTGTTCTTTGTATTGATAAATAATTCATTCTCTTGATTTATGATAACATCACTAATTTCAATAATTGGACTAGGTTCAGACCTTATCCAGGTATTCTGTGCAAGTATTAATCTTAAACTACCAAGACATAATATTATTAAGAATACCCTTTTACTAGTAACTTCCTTCACCTTCACAAGGACATTTATATTTCACTCTTACTTTTATCTCTGCATTATAACATGGACTTCCTCCTGATGAACAGTTGCCAATTACTTGTGCAAAAACCTGATATGTATAAATAATGCCTTTTATTGTTGTACTACTTCCACAATATGGTCTTGCATTATAAGCCTTCATTCGGATGTCACTTAAAATTGCATTTTGTAACGCAACGTCTGTATAATTATGAATACTGCCTGCGGGTGTTCCATCACAAGTAAAAGTTGTACAATCTGCTTCAGTGCAATAAAAATATGGGTTTATTGTAAATGGGTCAAGACTACTTAATGCCATTACTACATCGGTCGTGCAACATGGTGAAGGATTGCAGTCCCAATTTCTTGCGGGACAATTAGTGAGTTGATTGTTAAGTTCTGTTACTAAGGCAGAGATAAACGAATTCATATCGATATAAGAGCAAGGATCCATATCAGCTTGAGTGCATGATAATAGTGAGTTATTGCTAGCAAATGATGTACGTGAATCAGTTTTCACAAAGTCTGCATCAATCTGGGCAGTTGTCGAATTTAGTAGAAAAAGAGTTAGAAAAAGTGTTAGAATTCTTACAAGTTCGACTCTAAACATTGATCTTATGAGGATGTAGGATGTAGGATGTAGGATTAATTTCATATATAAATTATTTAATTTAGAAATAATACTCTACGCAATGTAACAGTATCTCATGTTGGTAACAAGTAATTATATAATATTAACTTAATATTAACATTACTATAAATCATTGTTTCATCATAAATATGGTTTCTATTCTAAGCCATAATTAAAAATTGTAATAAAATAGAATAGTAAATGACATTTTTAGCTAGGAGATGTTACAACCTCGTGTATGAAAGACCTTTAACATTGCAGTTTGCAACTGCGATGTGGTGCGACTATTGATATTATAATTGACATGATAAAGCTTTCATTTTAATCATATTTTAATTTTGTACAACTTAAAATAATCATTTAATTTTTGTTGAACAGTACTCAATGTGGCTTTGCCTTTGAATATCCCATAAAAACTTAATGAATGTATCATTTCGTTTTCTCCTGAAATTTTACTTGCGGTTAATATTTTCGCCAACATGTTCACATTTAATGGAATATTTTCACTTTTTAATTCCTGAATCATGGCGCGGAATTTGGATTCATCAATATTTAATTTGTCTTCATCAATATTAGATTGACTTATAAAATCCTTTATTACACTTTCAAATCTGAAGGCATATTTTTCATACTTAGTAGTTGAAATTCCACTTACCTGAAGCATTTCTTTTCGACTTGTTGGCAACTGCTCAACCATTAATTTTAATGTGCTGTCATGAAATATAATATAAGGAGCAAAACCTTCTTCTGAGGCTATTTGTTTTCTTAATTTTCTTAATCTTTCGAATAAATTGTCTTCTTCCGAATCCGCAGTTTCAACTTGTGTTTTGACTCTGGATTTTGTTTTAGCTTTTTCTAGATTTTCGTATTGAATTTCAACCAGAGAAATAGGCTTTTGATTGAAAACAATTTCTCTTCCAAACTCGCTTACTTTTAAATTAAAGTGTTCATCATAAGCAATTTCTATTGTGCCAACTTGTATGAGTTGAAGAATATAATGTTTCCATTGTGAGGCATTGTATTCTCTACCTACACCATGTGTTTTTAAAAGATCTAGCTTTCTTTCTTTTATTTCTGTACTTTGAGATCCACGCAAGAGGTCGATCAATAATTTAATATTTATTTTTTGATCTGCTCTTAAAATTCCTGATAGTGCTTTCTGAGCAATTATAGTTCCATCAATATAATTAGGAGGGTTTTTGCAAATGTCACAGGACATGCAATTTTGAGTGTAGAGTTCGCCGAAATAACTGAGTAACATTTTTCTCCTACAGGTTGGCGATTCAGCAAACTGTTGCATTCTTTGCAATTTTTCCAGATTGATTTCAGACTGCCCACTTTCATTGGCGAATTGTGTTAAGAGAATCAAGTCTTTTAAATTGTAATACAATATCGTTTCTGAAGCTAAACCGTCTCTGCCTGCTCTTCCAATTTCTTGATAATAAGATTCTATGTTTTTGGGTAAATTAAAATGAATTACCCATCGCACATTTGATTTGTCAATTCCCATTCCAAAGGCAATTGTGGCACAAATTATCTTTACATCATCATTCACAAAGTCTTCTTGTATTTTGGATCTATCCTCACTACTCATTCCTGCGTGATAGTATCCATTAGAAATGCCATTGGCTTTCAATGAGGCACTCAAACTTTCAACTGTTTTTCGAGAAAGACAATAAATTATGCCACTTTCATTCGGTTTTGATTTAATGAATTTAATGATATCACTTAATTTTTCCTTTTCAGATAAATTATTTTTGACTGAAATAAAAAAATTTGGTCTATCAAAAGAAGATAAATAAATTTCAGGATCTTTAAGGCCTAATTTAACGAGAATATCTTTTCTTGTAATTTTATCTGCTGTGGCTGTTAAGGCAATTACAGGAATATTGGGAAATTCGTTTCTTAAGTGAATAAGTTGAGCATATTCTGGGCGAAAATCGTGACCCCATTGAGAGATGCAATGTGCTTCATCGATGGCAATTAGGGAGACTTTAATTTGTTTAAGAAGACCACTTGCTAAATTGATAGCTTTTTCTGGAGAGACATAAAGAAGTTTGATCTTATTCTCCAATAATTTCTTTATATTGTTTGCTTCATCTATAGAATTGAGACTACTGTTTAAATAAATTGCCGGAATACCATTTGCCTGGAGTGCACCTACTTGATCTTTCATAAGCGCAATCAATGGAGAAACTACAATTGTGGTACCTTCTTCAACTAATGCGGGTATTTGATAACAAATTGATTTTCCACCACCTGTTGGCATTAATACCAAAACATCTTTATGTTGCAAAACTGCATTGATGATTTCTTCTTGTCGATCTCTGTATGCTGTATAGCCAAAGTATTTTTTAAGGATGGGTAGGGTGGAGATCATAGGGATTAATTAGACTCTAAATTATCATTTAAAGGAATATAAATAGGAATTTATGTCAAAAGTTGAAAGTTTAATTTTCATTCCGGCTTTTTTATTTGTCGATTTGCTTTTAGTCTGTCCACACGTAGTCAGAAAAATAGTCAAAAGAAGTGTCGATAGTAAAGGTATTTGTACTTCAGAGCGAGTTCTTAGTAGATTTGTTTAATAACACGTATTAATTTATCTCATATGAAGAAATGGTTAAGCTTATTGCTTTTATAATGGATGAGAGTAAGTCTGTAATGACTTAGAGCAAGCGTATTGTTAA
>JBDTWI010000052.1:0-22496 GCA_040006775.1 Saprospiraceae bacterium | reverse complement strand
TGGCGATCAGCATCTTTATATGAACTTCTGACTTCCTTAAGTTGACGCGTATGCCCGGATGGGGCTGAACATTTTTAAAATAAATAAATAAATTGAATTTGCTCCAGAGGAGCAAAACAATCTGCTCCGTGCTTTTTAACAATTGTTTGGTCTCTCAGAGACCGCTTTTAATTTCATTGCAAAATCAATAGCTTCATAATTTCTACAATAAGAATATAAATACTTCTAGACTTAAATTTCATAATCAGGCTTAAACTTTTGATACTCAAATATTACCACCGGATGGGGCTTAACATTTTTAAAATAAATAATTTTGTTTTGCTCCTCTGGAGCAATGATAAACTCCTCTTGTTTTTCTAAAAATGTTTGGTCTCTCCGAGACCAAGCTTATTAATAATTCAACTTTCAAAAACAAAAATAAACAGGACGGTTAAAATATGAATATTTCTCAACTAACCGAGATCCTTATTACTAGCCCCGGACGGGGCTTAACATTTTTAAAATAAACTAATAAATTGAACTTGCTCCAGAGGAGCAAAACGTTCCGCTCCGTGCTTTTCTAATAAGTATCACTTTAAACTTATACCTCTAAGAGACTCTCTTTTGATTATCATTATACAAGGGATCTTTCACTCTTAATAAAAAGCCTATTGCATAGTTCGGGTTTAAAACTTACTTTTGTAGAAAATTCACAGCATATGAAAACATTCCTATGGATTTTTTTAAGCATCGACTTCATCATGCTATTGGTCTGTCTTTATGAAGCCTTCGCAGTGAGTTCTAATAAAAGCATGCTTACGGTCAACCTCTCCTTAATAGCACTAATTGGCTTAGCCCTTTGGCTGAGAGTAAGTAATCCTAAACTTGCCTTACTTTTCGCCGGATTACCTGCTTCCTTATTGATAATATATGCAATTATTTTTTTGATAACAGCATCCGGTAATCGCTGGAATTAATTCACCAAATATTTAAGAAGAATGAAAACCCTTTATAATATTTTATTCAACATCAACCTATTTATCACAGTACTAACGATACTTAGTTTGTTTGCTGTTGCTAAAAACATTGGAACAGAATCATTTAAGAAAAATGACCTCCTGCTGAATATTGGTTTAACACTTTTCTTTGCAGTGACAAGCTATGCGGCTTACTATCTGAAACAACACGGCAAACAAAATATAGCACTTATTTTATTCGGTGTAATTTGGTGTGTTATTTTAGGAATTATTATTCATGCAATAATGAAGGTTCGCTGGAATTAGTAGATAACTTCTCCCCTTTTTGAAACCAATAATTTTCATTTAAAAAACTAGGCTTTTTCAATTTGGAAATGAATTCATTTTTTGGAATTATTGAATTAGATATTATTGAGAATATTGATATTCAGGATAATTCCGTTGAATTAATCACAGTAAAATTTGTTCATTATCCAGACTGTCAGCAACTCATAATTTGGTTGCCAACGGATGGATATAAGTATTCAGGGAATTTTAAACTGGTTAATAAAACTGAGCCTGTTGTACTAATAAATTCTCCAGTCGGTGACCTATTAAATGGCAGCAGGCAAATTATTCTAAATTCACTAGAATATCCACCCGGAAAATTTCTCCTAGAAATTGATATTCCATCAGGAGGAAAGCATAAACTTCATTTCACAAAATTTGATTCAAATTATGTTAGTAGTCCGAACGAATATATAGATCCAGAGTTAAGTCCAGAAAGTATAACCAGTGATATAGTTTATAAAGATAGTACGGGCGAATATCTAGAAAATGAAGATTTGATTCTGCGCAAAAAAGTATTAAAAGAAATTGAATCTAAGTTTACCAGGTACCTTGAATATGAAGGCAATTTCCGTTCAGGATATATTATCTATGTTGAGGGAGAAACGCGTATTAAGTTTATGCATGAGATGTGTGGAGGAAAGTATAAGTTTAGCATTGAACTTCCTAAAAAAGAGAATTGGGAGGCAGAAACCAAATTACCATTAAACCGTCGTCAGGATATTATTGATTTTGTGGCGACAAAAGTAAAAAATGAAAAAGCCTCTAACTGGCAGTTTGAACTCCGTGAAGATGAGATCCTTTTTTATTAGATAAGGTTAAACAGGTTTAATTGAAATAAGTTCTTTTTAATTAAAGCTCATTATATTAAAATTAGAAAATAAAGAACAACTCTAGGATTCACAAAAGCAGCGAAATCCATGTAAATTGTCTCCTAATAGTAAAGCTTTCAACATTATGAAAAATCAAATCAGCCAACTCATATTTTTGGCATTATCAATATTGAGCATAAATTTAGCTGCACAGACCAATCCATCATCTATAAATCAAAGAAATGATATCCTTCTACCGTTAGAAAATAATGAAAGATCTCCTTGTATTTCCCAAGCTGAATACGAAAACATTGAACTGAGATGCAAAGAAAATATTCAAAAATATAACATTGATCAAAGCCTCAATAAACTAAGCCCAGGTTCAGTGTTGTTAAATTGGCCCCTAAAGGCTTCACCAAAGCTTAAGGATTGCAGCTACTATTACATGTCAGCCTTTGTGGATCAAAATATTAATCCGACAGCTTTTCAAGACTACAGTTGTGGGACAAGAACTTATGATGGGCACACCGGAACGGATATTTCTACTTGGCCATTTAATTTCTACAAACTAGATAATGATCTCGTAGAAGTTGTAGCAGCAGCAGGAGGTACGATTTTGGACAAACACGATGGTGAATTTGATAAAAATTGTGGGACTAATACACTTTCAGCAAACTACTTGATTATTCAGCATGCTGATGGCTCACAAGCGAACTATTGGCATATGAAGAAAAACTCTCTAACTAAAAAAACTATAGGTCAGAAAATAGAGGCTGGTGAATTCATAGGAATTGTCGGAAGTTCAGGAAATGCTTCAGGACCACATCTTCATTTCGAAGTTTGGGCAGGAAATACTAAAGCAACTAGAGTAGATCCGTACGCAGGAACTTGCAATACCTTAAATGCAAGTTCGTGGTGGAATGCTCAGCATACTTATAAGGAAACTTCTGTTACAAAGGTATCCACAAACTCAACGGACATCGTACTTCCCCCCTGTCCTGAAACTGAAACACTAAACGAACAAGATACTTTCAAAATTCCATTTCAAGGCCCTGGATTATCACCGGGATATGCCAAATTCTATGTATTTTTTAAAGATGAGATTGCTGGCTTGACCGCAGATATGAACATCCTAAATCCAGATGGCTCTGTATTTGCTAATTGGACTACAAGCTCTACAATGGATGGCAAAGTAAGAGCAGCTGGATTCTCAAAAAAGCTTCCTGTTGTTGCAGGAAATTATATTTTTAAAGCGAACTATAATGGCCTTACTTGTTCTAAATCATTCACGATTGTTACGACAACAAATACGAATGAAATAAATTCAACATTCCATTCTAAAATTTATCCAAATCCATCAAATGGTAATTTTACCTTAGAATGCAAACAACTCGATGGTGGACATTTTCAGCTATTCGATTTATTAGGCAACATAATTTGCAGCAATGAAATTCAGGGCTCCATAAATCCAATTCAATTACAAATACCTACTGGAATATATATTTATAAATTATCTGAAAAAAATCAAATCAAAGACAGAGGAAAGCTTATCATTGAATAGTATAGAATTTAGTTATGGTTCTACTGATTTTATTGATTAGAACCTAAGATAAATACAATAGATTATTTTACTTATTTTAAACAGTCCGTATTTGAGGGATGCTTTCAACCTTGTCAGAAATAAAAGTAATGATTACCAATAAATCAGAACCCTGCATATAATCATCTAAATCTTACTTGTCAAGCTTTAGCATGAGTTCAGACAATGAACGAAGCTTGATCGTCGCAGTTTGTAAACAGATGCGATATGTCTAGAATTTGTAATTCTAAAAAAAATCACAGTCAATCATATAATCATCTAAGTCATAGTTGTCAAGCTTTAGCATGAATTCAGACAATAAATACAAGCTTGATCGTCGCAGTTTGTAAAGCGATGCGGTAAGTCTTTTTTGCAATTTTTTACAATAACTCTATTTAAATAAAATTACTCAGGCGAAATAGAAAAATGAAACTCAGTATTAAAATATTATTAACAATCACATTTATAAAGTTGAAGAAATGATGAAATCAAATTATATATCTTACCTATAAGTATCTCATCAATATCTCTTTTCTCCATTTATCTACTTTCATGCGATTGACAAGAACATCACGTCAAGGTACTTTTGTATTATCAATTAACAATAAAAAAAATTATAAACAATTAAAAAAGGTATTATGAAAAAACAAATTTTAAACTTCTCAACTAAATTATTTGGAACTTTCCTGATGATTATTTCGTTTTCTTCCTGCAATAAAGATTTAGAAAATCAGGCTCTTCCAACTTCATACGAGCCTAATGGTTCAGAAGAACTCACGGTGCGTGGTGGAAATAACGATCTTGCTCTCTATACTCTAAATGTAGACAGATTTGCTGCTGGTATTGAAGCTGCATTAGCCGGCAAACTTTCAGGATATGGATACAGCATCATAAACAATGGAATTGAATATCATAGAGGTGTTGGTGGTAGTGGCTGGAACAGAAGACCAGTCGATGCACCAGCTTTAGCGCATGGTGCGATAGAAAGACAAGGACTTGCTAGTAGTACTAAATATGCAGTAGCATTACTTGTTGCACGCATCCTTGAAAAAAATGGTAAAACCATGAACGAACTTATCTACAAATATTTACCATCTAATTGGAACCCACATCCTGACTTTAAGACCATTACTTTTGGAGACTTGCTTGCACACAAAGCCGGAATAATAAAATATGGCAACACCTACTTTGACGTTAAAAAAACAGTTGAAGGTGGTGTAATAAAAGCCAACCAAGGTGTACGAGTATACGACAACATGAATTATTTCATGTGTCACTATCTAGTACCTTATATGATTGGTAAAATGGAAAGCCCAGGATTGTTAAATCTATTGGATTCCAAAAAGTATTATCCATCTGAATTAGTACCAATGATAGATGTAAATTTCAGATATTACTTCAGATTGTATGTATGCAAACCAGCTGGTCTTACTTACTGGGATAAAGTAGATTTCGCTCCATGGAATGCAACTGGAACTATTCCATTAGAAGATGGTTGCAGATTTTATAATACTTTGAACATAAATGAAAAAGGTACAATACCTGGAAACGGTTTATCAGGTTCAGGTCCAGGCGGACTCTATATCAGTGCGGTGGAATATGGACAGATCATCAACGCAGCAGCGCATGGGAAAATTATTAGCAAAGCACTTTACTATAACATGAAAGTGGAATTAAGAGGATTTGACTGGGCTCTTTCAGGCAAATTCGGTCCATATTATGCGAAAAATGGTAAAGCAAGATCCGAAGAAATGTTAATCGATTTCGGAAGCACACAGGTGATTGTAATTGCCAACTGTGATTTCGGAGGTCTTTCAGGAACTCCTTCCTGGATAGTTAATGCCTTTGATGCCGCAGCCAATTAAAGATAAGACGCTTAGTAAGCAATCAAATACATAGAACTTGCCCGGTAACTCTTTAGTGAATTATCGGGCAATCTTTTTTAAAGGACTATGATTGGTTTGCTATTTAGAGGAAGCCGACTATCTGAAACTAAAAGGACATTTTTATTCCAAACTTTACATTAATTCCTTCTTCATCTGAGAAATATCGCAATCTATTTAGGTAATCTCTATAAGTATTATTTAGAAGATTATCCACCTGTAATGAGAAATTAACTGACTGCTTTAGTAATGCACAATCAAACTGAAGTCTTGCATTCATCAAATAGTAGGCATCCGGGCTAGCTAAAAAATCCTGTTCGGGTTGCAAATCCGTTCTTTTAAAGACATATTTATTTCCCAATTCAATATCAATATTTTTTACTGCCTCTAATTTATTTATTGTGTAATGAATGGATGAATTCAGCTGATGTGGTGGAATATTTGGAATACCTGAATTTGTAAGTACATCCTTGCTTTTAATTAAAGAAGCTCGATTGACCCAACTAATATGATCTGTAAAATCAATTTTTGCCAATAAGTCTATTCCATAAATTCTAGCATCCGTTTGCTTATAAACAAATAATGGAAATGCCCCTCTAATAGTTAATCTGTAATCTTTTTGTGGCTCCAGATAAATGTAGTCTGAAATTTGTTGATAGTAAGCACTTGCTTCAAAAATAAATCTATGCGACAAATTAGTAGTACTAGTCAACATAACTTTCAATGATTTTTCAGGAATCAAATTTATATTTCCTTCTTCAATTCCTGCTACTGCCTGATGCAATCCAGAACTATACAATTCATTAATTTCTGGAGATCTCTGCGCTCTACCCAAATTCAATCGAAGAATCCAAGGACTTGCAACTTTGTATTTCAATCCTCCGGCAAAATTATAATTATCAAAATCATGGCTTCGTTGCTCGATAGTTTTAGGAATATCTTTAGTTTGATAACTGACAATAAAGTAATTTTTATCATATCTAATCCCTAACTCATAACTTATTCTATTATGAACATTTTTCCATTGCATGTAGGTCCCTACATTGTAGAGTTGATAATTGGGAATTAAAGGAAATATTCCTGTTCCCTCCACGTTGTTATTGATGTTGTATCTTGTCTGTAATCCATAGATCAGATTGCTTTTACCCAATGTCAGTTTATCTTTAATTTCCGCACTGTAGGATTGCATGAATAAATCTAAAGCCGGTGTACTACTCCTGCCACTTCTTCGTACATCATACTCTCTTCTGTGGTTGATCTGCCCGGCAACAATGAATTCTACAAAATGCTTATTTATCTCTTTTTGAAACGAATACTTGCTGAGATAGTGCCCAACTTTTTGTTCTGGCGATTCAATCTGATATGAAAAATTATCCTTGGTAAAAAACGGAACATCCTTAGTGATTGCTTCTTGTAGATCGGTTACATTGCCGATATGAGAACCTCTTAATATCCCCAATTCTGTATTGAATACACTTAAATAAATCCGCGAACTTTGATGTGGTTTATCCTTGATTAAAAAAACTGAGCTGCTCAATTCTTTTAATCCTGTATTGCTAAGATAATAGTCCGGAGTACTTCTGTCTCCACCAATTTTTCCTCCCAATGTCCAGCGGACGTCCCATTTCTTTTTAGATATTTCCAACTTCGAAGAGTAAGCCACTAAATTTCCATTGGTTTGAAATGAAGCCAACTGCGCTCCATGTAAATGTGGATCTTTAGGAATACTTGAAGGTTCTAACAACACAATTCCACCAAGACTATTGCCACCATAAGGAATAACATCCACTCCTTTAATAACTTTTATTTGTTCAACTGAAAAAGGATCTATTTCCGGTGCGTGATCTGAACCCCATTGTTGACCTGCCTGATTCAATCCATTGTTCAATATACTAATTCTGTTTCCACTAAGCCCATTGATTATTGGCTTAGCAATTCCTGAACCATTCTTAAAGGAGCTGACTCCTGTTACTTGTTCCAGTAGTGTTGCTAAGGGTTCCCCGCTATGTTTTTCAATTTCATTGCGCCTAATTATATTTTGACTAGCTCCTTCAGAACCTGTTCTTGTTCCTTCAATGGTTACACTTTGAAGAAAATGTCCATGATGTTCTAATTCAACGATAATTAGAGTGTCACTCATTAAATTAATAAAAAGTTTTTTCTCCTCACAAGAAGAATGATTAAAGGTAAGATGGTAACTGCCTTTGCATAAATTCGAAACAGCAAAAAATCCCAGTGAATCTGCATATACCTGTTTATTTATTTCCTCTATATACAGCCTTGCATCGTTTAATCCCGTTGTCTCATGTGGATCAATAATTGTTCCTGTTAGAATGAACTTACATTCTTGCGCTTCTGATCTGATTGAAATTATGGTCAATAAGACGAGCGTTGCAATCTTTATTTTCCTCATTTTACTTCAAGATCAAATTCTACTTCAATATCCGTTTCACCACTTGCATTTGTAATATCTCCGGAGACAACATGCAATGCATTTTTATCAGGCATGTGCCTGAGTATTATTTTCAATTTACCTAATCCTACTGTGCTTGTTTGTAATTTAGTCTTTACTCCTATTGGTCTTCCATTAGAATCCGCATCATCATATTGAAAAATTATGCCTAATGGATTGCTTGCTAAAAAGAAGAATTGATGATCATTAGCTTCAGCAATTATTTCATTGCTAATCGTATCCATTGGAACTACCGATTGATTCAATAAGATTAATTTTCCTGAATAAGTAGTATTTGCCTGCAGCGGGCCAGTAACTTTCAACACGGGATTTTTACCACCATCTCCATCCAGATCTTCAAAAGTAAGCACCACACTGTCTGCTATTGGTGATGTAAGTGTATATGTCAATGTTGTAATTAATTCAGATTCGTTAACAGGAAGTGGATCCTGTTGACATGCTTGAATTAGACTCGTTAAAAGTATAAGTAATAAAATAGATTTATATGATCCTATTGTTTTCATAAACTCAATAATTTAATTTTAAAAAATATTAGAAGACTTAAGAAGCTCATCCTTAAGTAGAAAAAAATTGCAGATGCAATTACACTAAATAAATGAAAACTTGTGGAGGACCGCGAATGGTATTTAATTCTGATCTTACTATAGAAATATGATCAGTTAAATTTTCATTGCCTGATTGGACAAAATTTAAATTCTTTGGGACTTTTAAGGCAACAAAATCTAGCTGTATAATGGTATAAAGTTCCTCCAATCCACACTTCTGAATTCCTTTTGTAAGATGGCTGGAATGCATACAACCAGTTTTCCGATCTCCATGATAAATACTTCTATGGCAGGGATCCGATTCCTGCTTTTCTGTGTGAAGTACGATGAGATCATTATGTTGTTCGCAATGGTGGCTATTGTTCTGTACTGTGCCTTTAATAAAACAAAAGACGATCAGACCAAATACAATGTATTTTGGAAAATTTAGAATAAACCTTCTATGTTCTGAACGAGACATCCAAACAAAAGTACTATGAATTGATTATTAAGCACTAAATAAAGCGCTTTTCTCTGAAAAAATAACTTATTTTTCACAATTCAAAATTTCTAAATAATCCTTAAACACATATAATTAGTAATCTTTGTCCAAGGGACTAATTAAGCACTAAGCGTCTATTAGTTAAAAATTGATAGTAGTTAATTTTAACTTGTTAATCGTTCTAAGATAACTAATAGGGTAAAAAGGAATCGTTATTAGAGTTTATAATTTATCTAAGCAAACTGATGTCTCCATACTTCTGAATAATTGTTCCATCGATTCGAATTGCCTTAGCAAGATATACGAATACTCCAGGATTCAACTTGTTGTGGTTAAAATTTCCATCCCAACCATAATTGAGTTCATTGACCGGAAAATCTAATGCTTCAAAAACCATTTCACCCCAACGATCAAATATTTGAAATGTCAAAACTCTATCAATTCCCGGACCTCCAAAAACAGTTATTTTATCATTAACTAGATCGTCATTTGGAGAAAAAACATTTGGCACATAAATGTCTGCATCATTGTCGATAAGAATATTAACTCTGGCTCGAATTTCACATCCGTACTGATCTGTAAAGACAACTTCATAAGTTGAATTTTTTAATACATTTACTGTTGGATTTAAGCAGTTGTCACAGCTTAATCCTGAAGTAGGCAACCATTGAATTTTGGAAGGAACAAAATTTAAAATTGGTTTCAGTATCGTAGTTTCACCGATATTTAAATTTATTGTCGCATCAAGTTCACTCATTAACTCCATTGGTTCTATGAAGTTGATCGCTATCTCTTTGGTGCAATGCAAACTATCTTCTAATTTTAAGAAATAATTTCCAGGACCTATCTGATCGATTACAATTTCCTGACCAAAGTATTTTTTTCCATTCCAACTAAAACCAAATGGTAAAAGTCCCTTAATCACTTTCAGTTCCAGTCTACCATCATTTATTCCAAAACAAAATATGGAATCCATGGATACCTCGAACTCTAAGGTATCAATAAAGAGTTTAGTGCGAATAATACTATCACATCCATGAGTTGATTGTAAACTGTCTTCATAAATTCCAGTTTGAGTATAATTTTTCGTTCCAACAGTTACAAACTCTCCGGCGCATTTAGCATATTCAAAATCTTTAGCGAATTTTGGGAAAACTGTAAGTTGAGTTGTAATGACACTATCGCATCCATTTACATTTAGTAAGCTGTCTATGAAATTTCCACTAGTCTTATAATTGTTATTTCCAACACTCCATAACTCTCCCTCACAGATCTGAATTGAACTTTGTTGACTTTGTATGGAATTTATAACTAAATTGGTAATGACAATACTGTCACAACCATTCTGAGTAATAAGAGTGTCTATGTAATTCCCAGCTGTTGTATAAATCTTATTCCCAACCATCCTAAAATCACCTTGACAAATAGCCGGATTGTCAATTCTGCTGTACACTGGAAGTACTTTTAAATCCAAATGAATCACACTATCACAAGAAGAAATAGTTGATAAGGTATCCACAAATATTCCAGTACTGCTATAAGTCTTGTTTCCAATAATATATTGCTCTCCATTACAAATTTGTTCTGAAATAAACTGATTATAAACCTCCCCTACTTTCAAGTCAGTAAAAACTAAACTATCACAACAGTATTGATTTAAGAATACGTCTTTATAAAAACCAGTTTGAAAATAAACATTTGTACCTACTCGAATACTATCTCCTTTGCACATAGAATAAGCAAGCGTATCTTCTTCACTTTGTCTATTGTCAATGATCATATAAGTCAATGTATCTGAAACACAACCAAATTCATCTCTTGCATAGATTGAATTAAATCCAGAGCTCAAATTCCTAAAAGAATTTTCGTTTGTCCAGCGATCTCCATTCAAGGAATAATAATAAAGTGGAACCGATCCTACAACATGAACTGAAACAAAAGCTTCAGGCGTACAACAGGTTTTTATCAAACTTGAAGAATCCTCTTTTAATTTTAGACTACTTACGAAATTGTCAATACTAATTTGCCTGCTTACAATACATCCAATTGAATCCTGAATATCTACTGTATACAGACCCGAAGGAAGTGATTCAAACAAACCTGAACTCTGCCATGCGGCTGAATTAATTCGATATCTATAAGGTGGGTAACCACCCATTCCACTTACCATAAATCTTCCTGCTTCTCTACAAGTAACTGCCTGATAAAATATTAAGCTATCTTGCAATATTGGATTTGATTTGCGCAAATCAATAAGTTCTGCTACAATACAACTTCCAATCTTCATATATAATGTATTTAGACTTGGACGTTGAAAAACGTATTCTCTGTTGTAATTGAAATTAACTCCATCAATTGAATAAATGGCATTCGGAGTACTTGTATCTTGCTGAATTAGCAACAATACATTTGAATTGGAACTGCAACTGTCGGAAGCTGACAAATCATAATTTAGTTTAACTTTTTTAACAAAAATGGTTAATGAATCAAAATATATATTGTTACAGTTATCCGAAAATTCAAGAAAATACTTTGTAGTGCTATCTGGAGAAAAAACAGGATTAAAAACGCCCGGATTATTTATACCAATTGTAGGCTTCCACTTGTAATTTTTAAATTTAGAAATTGCAGAAATTTGGATAGATTCTCCGGAGCAGATAAACTCATCTTTTAGTTTATTCACCGTGGAGACATAATTCAAACAGATCTGTTGTGTGTTCACTGATCCTCCAGTTCCTGCTGTAAATCCGAAAAAGACCCTTGGATCCCCGCCAAAAATACTTTGTACAACATCTCCTTGATAACTAATAATTAATCTGCAGTCAAGATAGACATCGAGTTTCTTTTTAGTAGCCTGCCACCGAATAATTCCATTGTGAAATTTGCAATCCTCTATATTTCCAAAGGCAGGTAATATTTGCGCAGGTCCAGCTAAATTATCTGATAGTCTGTGATCGATATTACCATTGCGAATGACTGCTACATGATCATAAAATGGATCACCATATTCCCGGTTTTGCCAAGTATCAAATTCAACTGCTAAACTAGGTTTTACATTTTGATAACCCATTCCACCTCCCGATACTCCGATAGCAGTAGAAATTGGCTGCAAAACAAAAGCGATTCCATCCGCACCATTTTGATCTAAGCAACCGAGATTAATTTGAAAATTTATGTCAAAATCGCTGTTTAAATCTATCTTGTCTTCATACCATACTGAACCTGCCTGGGTAGTTTTCTCTTCAGTCAGTAAATAACAATCATTACCGAGATGTCTCGCATTGTTATTTGTAATAAATTTTTTATTGCCAGCAGAAGAACAGCTATCCGGAATGTTGAGGTTTAAAGTATCCTTGCATCCATTGGCATCTTCTACATAAACTTGATGATTTCCGCTAAGTAACAATTGAAAAAATGGGCTATTTTGTAAAGTACTTTTCGAACTTATTCCATAAATATATGGACTTGTTCCTCCAATAGAATTTACAGTCACAGTACCATCACTCACACAATGAGTGGGTGTTACAGAACTCAAATTAGTAATTAATTCATCATAGATAGTAACCGTCTTACTGAAGATGTTATTTACAGGATATGCATCAATTAATCCATTTGGGTTTGTCAATCGAATTTCAACTATAAATGAACCTTTCGCGAGTTTGACACAAGGAAGACTAAGCGTTTTTTTCTCCTGAATTAATAGTGGCCCTAACCAGTTTATTTGATTGATTAAGACATTGTTTATATACAATTCAATAGTGAAATTTTGAATGGTTTTAAGACCTTCATTTCTAAATTGAATTTCCGGACACAAAGAGTCACCACAAATAGCATTCGGTACATTAAAATCCAAAAGTCTAATATCCAGATCTGCTACCGGCAAACAGGCATTTGAATTGATCAATCCTGATCTTGACATTTCTAATGCGTTTATCATCCTATCTGACTGTCCCTTTGTGAAATGTGGAGGACTACATGAAGTGTAATCCATGTAATTGGTGTTGTCATCGACTAAATCTGGAGAATCAGTGTTGCAGGAATTTGTATTGCAAGCTGCAAATGAAGATGAATTATCAGGTGGTGTATCACAGACTTGATCGCCATCTAAAAGACAATTATTATTTGTGCAACCACCATTAAACGTATGATGCAAAGCGAAATAATGTCCCATTTCATGTGCAGTTACAACAGTACCACCTTTAGAATTCCAATATCTGGCTTCTTGTACAATTCCATCTACAGAACACGGTGCTCCGGGAAAGTAAGCAAATCCGGCAAGCGAACATCCAAATGCTCCATTAAACAAATCTGTCACCAACCAAATATTAATGTATTGCCTGCAATTCCAATTAACTATTTGTTTTATCTGTCCATCTGAACTAGAGTTGGTTCCCGGAGAACACATTGGATCATTTACGAGAATACTTTCATCTCTGGTAATCCCATTGGTTGGCATCCCATTGGGATCTCTTTTTGCCAAACAAAATTGAATTCCAACATCTATCCCGTCACTGGTATTAAATGCATTTCTATTTGCGTACGAATCATTTAGCAATTCAAGACCTTGTTCAACCTGAAGATCTGTAAGATTGGCACCAGACCCAATTGGCGTTCCAGGCGGAACTATTAAGTGAATAACTATAGGTAAAGTATAATTCTTAATTTGTGCTGTATGATTGTTGACTAAATTTTGGTCAAGTAGCGTTTTGTCATAGATTCTTTTTTGAAGTAAATCAACGGACTGCTTGTAAATAGCATTTTCGCTGTAGAGTTTATTGTGCTTAAAATCAAAATCACATATTGGCTGTGCCTTGCAAAAAACTAAAAAAAGAATTAAGCATTCGGTTAAGACCCATCTAGTGTTAGTGAAAATCTTCAGATAATTTAAACTTTTAATTCTGACCATTGCATAGCTAATGAAAATACAAAGTATTTATCATTGCTTTCCCAAAGATAAGCATTTTATTCTAAATCTTGCGGAGGTATCTGCTGAGAGAACTGATTATACGTTAATTTGACGCAGATATGTTCAAATTTATTTTATTCGAATGAATAAAAACTTAATAATAAAATAAATTAAAATGAGCTCTAAAATTAAACTAAGATGAATACCCGATGGCTAATTTTCAAAAACTAATTTAAAAATATTAGCACTTTGGAATTGCAAAAAATAAGAACAGATTAATTCTAAAATTGATGCGATATAAAATTAAGAATGCATATGATTTAATTAGTTTCCATTTGAATCTTTTTAAAATAAATTGCAATAATAAAAATGAATTATTTTTAATAAAATTTCAAATTAATCCATTGAACAATACCAATAAGAGCCTTGGAAAACAAAGAAGTATTTGTCTTCAACTTCGCCAATTTAAGTGAAAGTGGAGCATTCTTTAATTAATTTTATTTTAAAGATTAGTCAAACCTAATTACATTTGCAACAGCTAAGCAAACTAGGATACTTAAGCGCGATTTTAAGTTTTAAAAATAAATTGGTCGGGTAGTTCAACGGATCAGAATATCAGATTTCGGCTCTGATGGTGAAGGTTCGATTCCTTCCCCGATCACTTTTTTTTATTTTTAAATATTGCAAAATTTTAAGCTTTTAACCTAAATTGCTGCTATCAAAAATAAATTCAAATAAGTCAATTCTTATTTTGAAATTATGAATTAACATAATGCCATCAAGCATATAGTTGAATTATTTAGGCTCATATATTATCTTTGTTATAAATACCAACCTCCATGCGATTAGGTTTTTGCCTATTGCTGTTATTTCACTTATTATTTTGCAAGATTTTTGCACAATGTCCAGAAATTGCAAGTACTGCAATTATTCCGAATTGTATTCCGAATTGCGAATTGTGCGTCAACGATATTTTTACTGTAAATCTCACCGGATTTGATCTTCCAAATGGTGGAAAGCTTGAATATTACCTAAGTCCGACACCTGGTTTTAATCCATATCAAGGCGCAGGTGCATTTATAGGAAGTGTTGGAATCACAACACCAGGTGGAAATTGCAGAATTTGTCCTGAATTAATGGGGTTCTTGATTGATGCCTGTGGAACTGAGCAAAATAATGAGTTTATTATTATGTGGACCGGAAGTGGTTTCAATACGAGTAATTTTGTTTTCGATTATGCAGCAGGAAACAATACTGGTGGAGCCCAGAATGCTGACATTGGTGGAGGATGTACTGTCACAGCTGGTGGCGCATCATCCGTTGGAGGATGCATGGCAACTCAGGTAGGTGCCGGTTTTGATCTTCCCGCAAATGCTGTATGGGTTATTTTTACAAGTTCTGCAGTCAATTTTTCCTATGATTTTTCTTCCGTATGTGCTCTGGGATTAAAGGTTTATGTAAGCAAAAGTAGCTGTGCAAGATCTATTGGTTCTTTTACAAATGGTGGTGGAACTGGGACTAGAACTCAGGGTTTTTCAATTAGCGGTTGTGCTTGTTCAAGCTCAGTGACCTACGATCTTAACGATCCAAATATGATGGGTAATGGCGATGCTTGGGCAGGTGGAATAAGCAATGGAGGTTGTTCTGCTACGATTAGCGGTGCCGGAAACTATGTCCCTGCAATGAGTACAATTACTCCATTTAAATTTAAAATTCCAGATACTTGGTGCGATAAGACTTTTGAAATTGTAGGAATTGTAAATCCCAAACCGGATCCAATGTGCTGTAAAGAAATTTTTACAGAAAGATTTACTGTTTCTGTAAAATGCCCAATAGCAAATAAAACTTCATTGGAAGTTTGTGATGATGGCACTGGGAAAGGAAAATTTATTCTTGAAGATGCAGAGTCAAGAATTCTTGGAAGTACAATGGGCGGCGTAGAATGGTTTAGCGATATTTTAGGAAACAACAGCATTAGTTCACCTTATATAAGTATAGGTAAAATTGTTTATGCGCGAATCAAAGATGGAAATTGTACTTCTCCGTTGGTTCCTATTGAATTAAAACTTACACAACTTATCTCAGCTCGAGGAATATCTGAGGAACGATGTGCAGAATTTGATGGATTAGCAACATTTCCATTAATTAATTTAGAGAATTTTATTCAAAATGGTAACAACAACTTTGAAGTAAAATTCTATGATGACATCAATAAATCTACTCAAATTTTCCCGCCAATAAGAACAGCAAGTATAATAATCTATGCAACTAGTTCAAACGGAGATTGCGAATCATTACCGGTTGAAATTAGATTAATTGTTAATTCTTTACCTATTGCCAAAGACATTAATAGAATTGGTTGTCCAGAAGCAGATGGAAATGCAAGTTTTGATTTAAACCAGCTAATACCTTATATTAAGGATAGTATAAAGAACAATACAATTGTTTTTTTTAAAGATAGCACTCTTATGGACACGGCATTTAGTCCATTTAGAACAGATTCAGCAATTCTTTATGCAGTTGTTAGCAATGGAAAGTGTAAAAACAGTTCTAAAATATTTCTAAGAACCGGAGTACTTAAATTTGATCAAAAGTTATTGGATCAGGCCTGTGAAGAAATTAATGGCGAAGCCATATTTACACTTATTGAAATTATAAAGCAAATCCAATCCGGAGATACCGGCATTTCTGTAACATTTTATTCTGATTCAACATTAAACAATCCTATTGTTCCACCTATCAAACTTGCAACATCACAAACAATTTATAGCGTTTATAAAAAAGCTGGATGCATCTCTTTATTTTTTCCAATTCAATTAGATGTGGTAAAGAAGCCACAACTTAACTCTATAGAGCTATTTAGATGTGCAAAATCAGATGGCAGTTATGATTTCGATCTTGATTCCATAATTCAATTAGTCTACAATCAACCGGGAGTTAAAATCGAGATTTACAAAGAAAGATCACTAATCAATAAGGTGAAGGGATTGTACACTGCTTCGAACGATACATTATTTACAATTGGTTTAATTGGTTCCTGTGTTTCAGATTTTTCCACAATAATTCTTCATGCGCAAAGAACCCCGGAATTTGAACGGCCTAGAGATACTTCAAGCTGTAAGAATTTTATTCTTGATTCCCTTCAAGGTAAATATCTAAGTTTTAATGCTTCTTATTACAGTAATAACAATGGCAACGGAATAATATTTAAAGCCGGTGACACAATAAACAGTTCTAGATATATATATAGGTATGACAATAATAAGGGGTGCGTAAATCAGGATAGTTTTAGAATTAATATTTTCAAACCAGTCAATGCCGGAATGAATCAAATTCTAAGCGTATGTGAAGGATCTCCAATTAATCTTAAATCTTACATAAGTAACGCTGATACCAATGGAGTATTTTTGGAATTAGTACCTAGTGGAAGATTAAATAAAAATATTTTTTCAACGACTGGTCTAAATGGAAAAACTGTAAATATCAAATATACCGTTCCGGCAACTTTACCATGTCTAGGAGATACTGCAAACATTCAAATAAATATAGTCAAACAATTATCTGCGGGCCTAGATACAATCATATCGCTCTGTAGTCTAGATTCAGTAGATTTATTTGATCTTTTAAGGCTAGCAGATCCCGGCGGACAGTTTTTTGATCAAAGTGGAAAGCGGATCAGTTCAAAAATTATTGGAACTAATTTCGGTTTTGGACAATATGATTTCATATATACAATAGGTGATGGAATTAATTGTCCAATAAGCACCTCAACTATAGGAATAATATTTCGACGAAGCACCCTCATTGATCAAATCAACAATGTTGTAGCTTGTAAATATTTTATTCTGGAAACGATTACCGGATTAAATACTTTTCAAAGATCAGCTTATTTTACTCAACCCAATCGAAATGGCAATACATTTAAGGCTGGAGATACTATTTTCAATAGTATAAACCTCTACGTTTCAGGTACTGATTTAAGCTATTGTACCAACGAAATTAAGTTCGATATTCAAATTGTCAATCAAAATACTATCGATATTTTGTCAAACAACCATTGTCCGGACTATTTTTTAATATTAGCTGGAAATAGGTTTGATATCAACAATCCAAAAGGAATGATAGTCTTAAAAGCCTCTTCAAGTAGTGAATGTGACACCATATATAATGTACAGTTAGGCTTCCTGTCTCCAAGCACTTACAAGCTCAATCCTCTACTATGTAAGGGGGAATTTGTAATCATCAATGGCAATAGATACGATGAGTTAAATCCTACAGGAATAGAAATTCTAACTGCTGCCAGCAGTCAATTTTGTGACAGCACTATTTTTATCAATCTGAATTACTATCCAATTTCGGATACTAAAATTGATGCTCAAATTTGCAAAGGAGACAGCTTATTAATCAATGGCAAGTATTATAATGAGAATGTAACATCTGGGCAAAGTATACTTCAGGATCAACACGGATGTGACAGTATTGTGAATGTAAGACTTCAATTTCTACCGAGCTCGAACGGTAATTTCAGAACAATGATCTGCCCGGAGGATAGTCTAGTAATTAATGGAACAAGCTATAGTGCCGCTAAATTGTCCGGGACTGAAGTATTTCAAAATAGATTTGGATGTGATAGCACTGTAGACATTAACTTACAACTATATCCAATTGCAAACTTTGTCTATCGCGCTACTATTTGCCCGGACGAAGACTTGATTTTTGGATCAACAGTCTTCAATTTTACGAATCCTGGGTTGAAAACTTTATTAAAGAATGCTTCCCAATTTGCCTGTGATAGCCTTGTTGACATACTTTTGGATTTTTACAAGGAACCAAAAACCACCTATAACAAAACCCTTTGTCGAGGTGATTCTATAATCATAAATAAAACTCGTTACGATCAGATCAATCCAGCTGGCATAGAAGTTTTTCAGAATGCAACATCGAATGGTTGTGATTCTACTGTTCAGATAAATTTACAGTTTATAAATAATAGTTCCGGTAATTATAACATCAGTCTGTGCGATGGCGACAGTCTCAAAATTGGAAATCAGGTCTATAGCAAAAACAAAATTCAAGGACAGGATACTTTGATTGCTGGTTCATTTACTGGATGCGATTCCATTACAACCATCCAAATTCGAGTTCTAAATCCTTCAGTTTATTATCTTACCGAAACCCTTTGTCCAGATGAAAAAATAATTGTCAATGGAAAAACTTATGATAGTAATCACCGCAATGGTCAAGAAATAATAACTGGCTCATCAAGCAATGGCTGTGATTCGACAGTCTTTGTTGATCTTGATTTTGCTAATCCTGAGCTCACGTTGCAACTGGAATATACTATTCAACTTGGCGATAAAATTGAAATTGTACTCACGCCTAATTTCGTCCCTAATTCAATTCTATGGTCACCATCTAATAGTTTAAGCTGTACAGATTGTCTGAATCCAATTGCAAATCCAACAGATGATACGGAGTATCTTATTACATTGATGGATGAAAATGGATGTACTATAGTAAGACGAATTAAAGTATTCGTCAATAATGATATTGAAATTCATATTCCAAATGTATTCTCCCCAAATGGAGATTTTGTCAATGACAAACTTAATATTGTATCCAATATTCCAGATTTACTCATTCAAAAATTTATGATCTTCGACCGTTGGGGAGAAATGGTGTATAAAGTTGAAAATCAAAAAATACAAGATATAGAAGGCTGGAATGGTGAATTCAGGGGGGAAAAATTGAATCCTGCTGTCTACGTCTATTATGTTCAATTCCAATCCAAAGATGGAGTTCAAAAAACTATTAAAGGTGATGTTACACTACTCAGATAAGGCTTTATAAGCATTTTTTTATTGGGAAGCCTTTATTAAAATTAAAACTTCACCATTCTTTTGAATGCTTATCCATATTTATCCTTTTCTAATACCAGCTGGACAATTAATCCAATTTCATTTATTTAAAATATTTTTTACTTTTGATTTATGATGGATCATTTCCTTCTAATTATTAGAGTTTTGACTCTAATCCTGATGGTGCAAAAAGGCTTTGCCCAGAATGAAAACGACCCAAAAAAATTGGATCAAGAGCTAATCGATGAGACAACCAACATCAATCTTTCAAATGAATTAAGGGATGAGGACAACTCGATGATGTATTCACGTCATCCATTAAGTGTAGAAAAACTTCAGCTCTTGGATCTTAATCAATTTACATTTCTGCAAGAGCAGGATCGTCAGTTAATTTGGGAATATCTTGAAAAACATAAACCCTTAATTTCCTTATTGGAGCTACAAAGTATCCCTGGAATCGAATTAGATAAAATCAAAACCCTAATTCCATTATTAAAAATTGGAACAAATCCAGCAAGCATTTATTCATCAAAAGAACAACTATGGAAAGATTTTGGGGGAAGAATAAGCCTGCGTTGGGCTCGAAAATTTCCTGATGATCAGGTATTTGATCTTCCTGATAGTTCGAATTCTGCATTTCAGGGATCTGCAGACAAATTATTTTTAAGAATTGGACTGGAACATCGAGGGGTTTATTCTGCTGGACTAGTTGCTGAAAAAGATGAAGGCGAAAGACTTTGGAGTAAAACATCTCCGGTTGGTCTTGATTACTTAAGTGCTTATTTATTCTTAGAAAAAATTCATCCAAAAGTTAGTTCATTAGTCCTAGGAGACTATAGAATGCGAATAGGACAAGGAATAATTTTGGACAACTCATTTATTGGAAGCTCCTTTCTTGATTTGGGATATCTGGCTAAATCAGCTGAATTTCTTAAGCCATACCATTCTCTTCAAGAAAACAATATGCTTCGAGGAGCCGCAGTCAAACTAATAGTTTCCAAAAATTCTACACTGAATCTCTTTTATTCGAAATCCAAAGTTGATGCAAACACAGGGCTTGATACTTTAGACATAGCGATTTCCGAATCAAGAGTATTGTCAAGTATATTAACATCCGGATTGCATAGAACCAAATCAGAGATCATTGATAGGAACAGTTTAGGAATTATTTATCAAGGTGCAGCATTGAAACATAATTTCAAGCACGCTTATTTAGGCTTTAGTTTGGTCAATTCATTTCAAGATTTAAAGCAAACGGATGATTTAGCACTTTATAAATTGTTGACTCCGGAAATTCAAAATCAGTGGTATTGCTCAGTATTTCATCAATTGAATTACAAAGGAGTATTGGCATTTGGTGAACTTGCAACAGATCAAAATTATCATTTGGCTACTATTCAAGGCATTTTGAAAGGACTAGGTAAGTATGCAGATATCGCTTTAGTGTATAGAAATTTTAGTCCTTCTTTCAACAGTAGAATGAGTCAGGTATTCTCATCAAGTGGTAAAAGTCAAAATGAAAAAGGCTTCCTTACGAGTTTTAACTTTTTTATAAATAAAGAAACAAGGTTCAACTTGAGTTGGAATTCTTGGCATCATCCATGGTTAAAATATCGCGTTGATCTTCCTTCAAATGGACAGGAATTTTCTGCCAGACTGAGTTTTACTCGAAAACGAAAATGGATAAGTTATATTCAATATACCTATAGAATCAAAGAACAGAACATCCTAAATGACAATGAAAATCAACTGGAATCGATCCTCAATCAGAATATTCGGGTGCACGCAGAACTAAAGTTGAACAAGGATTGGACTTGGAGAGTAAGAGCTGAATCACATCTTTATAATGTCTCAGGAAGTAATGAAATTGGATATTTAGTCTATCAAGATTTGATTTACAAAAGTGTGGAGCAATGGTTTTCCGGAAATTTTAGAATTGGATTATTTCAAACTGATTCCTACAATACCCGGATATACGCTTTTGAAAATGATATGCTCTATCAATTTAGAATTCCGGCATATTATGGAACTGGAGCGATTAGTTACATCAACATCAGAACAAGAATTAACAACAAATTTCTATTTGAAATGAGGTTTGCTTTAAGCTATTCTGGGTTTGAAAACAATTCAAATGAGATTGAAAATAGTTATGCGAAGGAGTTAAAATTACAATTGCATTACAGTTTTCATTAATCAGAATTGCACAAAAAAATTGAAATATATATTTTTACAAACAAGAATTACATGTAATTAATGTTTTTTTATTAAAAATTGATGTAAAAAAGTCCCTTTTTAGTAAAAAAATATTAAAATATATTTGCATATGTAAAATTTGTTTTACCTTTGGTCTGTTATAACGATAACAATTTTTGAAATTTTTCAGAAATGCTTATCATTATTTTTTAACTAAACATTTTTAAAATGGCAAAAACACGTAGTGCAAAAAAGCCAGCAGTAAAAAAAGCTGCTGCAAAAAAGGCGGCTCCGAAAAGAGCTAAAAAAGCAGCAACTAAAAAAACTGCTACTAAGAAAACTACTGCAAAAAAAGCAGCTCCAAAAAGAGCAGCGGCTAAAAAAGCAGCTCCAAAAAGAGCAGCAGCTAAAAAAGCAGCTCCAAAAAGAGCAGCAGCTAAAAAAGCAGCTCCTAAAAGAGCAGCAGCTAAAAAAGCGGCTCCT
>JBDTWI010000051.1:0-22857 GCA_040006775.1 Saprospiraceae bacterium | reverse complement strand
CTTCACTAGCGACCGATAACATCGGTCGCAAACGCAATATTATGAATCGTTTTTGTCACTTTTTTTGCATCTGATATGCAAAAAAAGTGACAAAAACACAACGCAATTTCAGATTAAGTAATTTTTTCTAAACCTCTTTGGCTTTATTCCATAAAGCATCCAATTCTGTAAGATTCATCTCCGTCAACGGACGCGGTGCATTGTTTTCTATGTATTCAAATCTTGATTTGAATTTGCGATTGCATTTTTCAAGTGCCGCCTCAGGATCAATATTTAAAAATCTCGCATAGTTAACCAATGAAAATAGAAGATCACCAAATTCTTCTTCTACCTTAGTTTTCGGAAAATTTTCAACAACAGCCTGATTCAACTCACCCATTTCCTCCAGTACCTTTTCCCATACTTGATCAATATGTTCCCATTCGAAGCCCACTTGTTTTGTTTTTTCTTGTAAACGATAAGCTTTGACAATAGCAGGAAGACTGTTTGGTACGCCTGAAAGTAGGCCCTTGGGTCTGTCTGCTTGTTTAATTTTTTCCCAATTTCGTTTAACTTCTTCTTCGTCCGCAAACTTTAGATCAGAATAAACGTGCGGATGACGACGAATTAATTTATCAGAGATCGCATCTAAAACAGATTTAATGTCAAACCAATTTTTTTCTTGTCCAATTTTGGAATAAAATACAATATGCAGCAACAGATCTCCTAATTCTTCTTTTATTGCTTCAGGATCTTCTTCAATTATAGCATCCACCAATTCATATAACTCCTCAATCGTCAAAATTCGCAAAGAATGAATGTCTTGTTTTCTATCCCATGGACATTGCGCTCTCAATTCATCCATGATTTTGACCAACCTTAAAAAAGCAACTGCAGTCTCTTGATTATCCATTAGAATTCGTTGGGGATGAAGTGACCCATTTTCTCGCGTTTAGTTTTAATGTAGAATTCATTAAATTCATCTTTGGGTTTGACAATTGGGATAACAGCTTCAACCTTTATTTGATTGTTTTTAAGAAAATCAATTTTCAAAGGATTGTTGGTCAACAATCTAACTGCATTGATTTTATTGTCCTTTAATATTTTTAAAACTGGGCTATAATCTCTTTCATCTGTAGCAAAACCTAAAGCATGGTTTGCTTCTATGGTATCCATTCCACCATCCTGTAAGTTATATGCTTTAAGTTTATTGCCTAAGCCTATACCTCTACCTTCCTGTCTTAGATAAATCAGGATTCCACCTTCTTCATCTATTAATTCCATACTCTTTTTTAATTGATAACCACAATCACATCTCAAGGAACCAAATACGTCTCCGGTTATACATTCAGAGTGAATGCGCAGCAATACCGGTTCGATAATAGGAATCTTTCTCGACATCAAAACAATGTGAGGAAATGAATCAAACTCTGATTCAACAGAATGAATAAGGTAATCCCCGTAATCCGAAGGAAGTAATGCAGAAACACTTTTAGCAATTGACATAAGAATTAAACCCGAATAATGACTTCGGGTTCAATTTGAGTTGAGTTTTGGTTATTATTTGACAATGCCAAGGACTTAAAAGAAATTAATTTCTTTTATAGGAGCCTTTAACCTGCCAAACAGATAATAATGTACAAATTGCTAAAATAGTCGAAACGACACTTAAAATTAGCATAATAAAAGTTTTCGTTGCTTGATTGAAATTGGTGCCACAAAGTAAATGTATCGCAACAGCAATTGCAAGTTTTATTTAAAAAATCAAGCATATTTTTCCGTATAATGTGTGAACAGCTAGTTTTCAACAGAATGCAAATAAGGCTTTATTAACTATTGTAGTTTTATTCCAAGGATTTGACCCAAAAATTGTTCATCGGGTCTGTGTCAACCATTTGATTGTTGGGATCCAGTACAATCTCCACTATGTTTTCAATAGGAACATCAAGAATTATTTCATAAAAAGGATTTACCCAATGCCAGGGGCTTAAAGCTTTATAGTTTTTCAAGTGTTTAGGGCCACGCATAAGATCCAAAGGAATAGTATAGTAGAGATCTGCTTTTTTTGTCTTGACTAAAAGATCAACCGGCATTGGAAAAAGTCCGATTCTTTTCAATCTGACCACAGTTTTCGAATCATTTACTAGAACTGTGTCAATGGCATAATCCATTCTTTTAGTAGTGTAAACCCAGTATTCTTTAAACCAATCCAATTCAATATCACTTGCCTTTTCCATAATACGGAAAAAATCATTTGGATTAGGATGTTTGAATCTCCATGTCCAGTAATAATTCAACATACCTGCTTTAAATGCCGCCTCTCCAATAATATATTTAAGTTGCATAAGACATAAAGCACCTTTGCTATAGGCAGCAACACCATAGGCCTGATTCGTAACATAGTGATCGGCATGAGTGCTTAAAGCTTCTTCTTTATCTGACAATTGGAATCGAACAAATTCCTTTCTTGTATTTTGCATAGGATCTGGTTCAGGAGTTTTCCCCGGAATTAATCCCAATCCTTTAAGATAATTCATTGTTTCTGCTTCTGCATAGGAAGTAAAGCCTTCATCCATCCATGGGTATAAAGATTCATTCGATCCAAGCATCATCTGATACCATGAATGCATCCACTCATGAAGGCAAACTCCAACTAAACTAATTAATGGACGATTACCGGTAATCAAAGTTGCCATTGGATATTCCATCCCACCATCTCCGCCCTGAATAAAGGAATAAGTTTTGTATGGATATGGACCGAAATTTTTCTCAATAAAACTAAGTGCTTTAGACATTATGGATGGTAATTGCATCCATGCTGTATCAAATTTCGAATTGGCTTGATGGAAAAATTGCAAGCTTCTCCCATCTCCGAGATTCAAGATATCCTTTTTGTAATCAGGATCAGCTGTCCACACAAAATCATGCACCATTGGAGCATAAAACTGCCATTTTTTTACTCCATCTTTATTTGGCTGAATAGTTATTGAATCGTTTATTTGATATCCAGTAGCCGCAACAACATATTTTGGATCTATGTTTATCTCAACATTAAAATTTCCCCAAGGAGCATAGAATTCTCTTCCAATATATGGATCTGTATGCCATCCCTGTTCATCATAATTACATAATTTGGGATACCATTGAGCCATAGAATAATCAATTCCTTCTTTATTGTTTCTTCCACTTCTTCTTATCTGAATCGGAACCTGTGCGAGATATTGAATGCGAATTATTGTGCTATCATTAGGTAATAAGGCTTTATGCAGTTTTATTTCCAGAATTGTTCCTTCAATGTTGAAACTTAAACTTTTTTTACCCTGATTTATTTTTGAGGGCCTTATGAATCCAATTTCTGTTTCATTCAACTTCGAAATTCGACTGCCAATTCTAGAATCTGGATCACTGATTTGAAGGGATCGGATATCCATATCGCTTCCAGGTTGAAATGCATTAAAATATAAATGATAAAAAAGCTTATTTAAAGTATCCGGACTCTTGTTGTATATTGTTAAATATTCATCTCCGTTGTACTGATTTTTTTCAGTTATAAAATCTACTTTTATTTTGTAATTCACAGCCATTTGCCATCGATCTGATTGAGCAGAGCAAATTTGGACAAATAGTAAAAGTGATAGATTAAGCTTGGTCCTTAACTTCAGCTTTAGGAAGAATAAATTCATGAAATAAAGAATTAATTTTTTTTAAATTATACAGTTTTTTTGAAAAAATAAAATACAAGATCATGGTGATAAAACTAAGCACAACCATGATTAGTCCAGATGGATTATTTATTTTCCAAAGGGAATCCGTATTGAGTGCAGATCCTTCATAATTAATCAAAACGGCGCCATAGATATTTGTTGCAGTATGTATTCCATGACTTTGTTCAACTCCATCATCCAATACTGTTATGCTGGCAAGAAAAATTCCGCTAATAAGATAAAAAAGACACATCAAGGAATAGCCAAATTTTTCTACTTCGGGATTTGCAATATGCATTAACATAAAAAAGATAGAACTTAGGACTATAGAATAAATTGCCTTGTTAAATATATTTCCTAGACCTTGCAATATGTATGATCGAAAGAATAATTCTTCTGCTAAAGTTTGAATAGGAAAAAGGCTTATGGAAATCAGTAATAAACTACCAAATTTATTCCAATTGAGATTAAAATGATATTCACCTTGCAAGAAATAATGGTATGCCAAATCACCTAGAGCTAGTAAAATGAACCAAACCCCAAATCCAACAAGAAATCGCTTAATTCTATACCTTTCAATGGTATTAAAAAGACTTGCAAATGGTCTTCGGTGTAAGGTGCTGACATTAAATAATAATAAAAATATTACAATTGAAAATGGTAGCAAAGCAATAAAAAGAGTTTGATTTGCATCCGCTTCTTTAATTGTTATATTCTCTAATAAATAGAGTTGAAAAGAAACAAATCCGGTTATGCAGATTAGAATGGTAAGTAAATAAAGATAGAATTGGTTATTGCCTTTTCGACCCTGTTCTATAAACATATTCATTGATCAAGGACACAAAAGTAAATTTTCAGACTAAAATATTATGTTTTTAAGTACTTTTGTTCATTATTTTTTCATATTATGAGTAAAAAGGATATAAGCTTACTAATTGGGATAGTTTCAGCACTTATTATAAGTCGCCTAATTCCCCATGCGCCGAATTTTACTTCAAGTCTAACGGGTCTAGTGTTTGGGGGAGTAGTCTTAAGAAAAGGATTCTATGGAGTTCTTATACTGCTTGCCTATTTTATAGCAGATTTAGCTATTAACAATATTCATTATTCTGTTGATCATACAGGATTTCAATGGGCTTCTCAATCTTTTTACTGGATTTATGCAGGTCTTGTAATTGTCTTTTTTATAAGTCGATTGTTTACTGAAAATTTAGAAAGTCCATTTAGAATTATGGTTTTGAGTCTGGCTTCTTCACTGATTTTTTTCTTGCTTTCAAATTTCGGAGTTTGGTTAGAGGGCGTAATTTATGTCAAAGATTTTTCAGGTTTATTCCAGTGTTTTATTGCAGGATTACCTTTTCTATTGAATGATTTGGCCGCTTCAGTTTTCTTTGGTTGTGTCTTTTTTGGAATTTATTGGCTGTATGAATCCAGTCAGGAAGAAAATATTTTGGCAACCAGATAGGGGTTCTTGCCTTGCTTATGATTTTTTGCATTATTAGGGTAACAAAGTCCTAATTAATCAGGAATAAATAGTTTTATAATTTCTAAAAACTAAGGCTTCCAGGGCACTTCAGCAACTTTTGCAAGATGGCTTATGTATCTGCATAGTGTGAATAAATAGTCGGATAAACGATTAAGGTATACAATAATTTGTTCATCAATTTCTTCCACTTTTGAAAGACTTACAACTCTTCTTTCAGCTCGTCGACAAACCGTTCTGCAGATGTGCGCTTGAGCAATCGCAATGGAACCTGCAGGAAGAATAAAAAACCTTAGTTCAGGGATTTGTTTGTCCATCTGATCGATTGAATTTTCCAGATCTAGAATATTCTTTGCTTTAAGTTCGGGAAGCTTTAGATTTAATTTCGAAGGGTCTGAGGCAAGATGGGAACCAAGCACAAAAAGTTCGTTTTGAATTTTGCTTAACTCAGTTAAAATGCTGACTTCAATGACATTGGCAATGAGTAATCCCAAGTTCGAATTTAATTCATCAACTGTGCCATAAGCTTCTACGCGAATATCATCTTTTGAGAGTCTTTTCCCACCAAAAAGCGCGGTGGTGCCTTTGTCTCCAGTCTTGGTATAAATTTTCATGACTTAAAGCTGTAGTTTACCTGTTGATTTAGTTCATCGGTTTCAATCAAACCATCTCTCAATCTAACAATTCGTTTTGCAAAACTTGCAATATCAGGTTCATGAGTAACTAACATTATGGTATTTCCAGCTTCATGTATTTGTGAAAAAATTCTCATGATTTCCAAAGAGGTTTTTGAATCCAAATTTCCTGTTGGTTCATCTGCGAGAATTAAAGCCGGATTATTAACTAAAGCACGAGCTATGGCGACCCTCTGTCTTTGTCCTCCGGAAAGCTCATTCGGTTTGTGGTTCATCCGATCCTTTAATCCAACGCTACTAAGTACAAGTTCCGCCTTATAATTTCTTTCTTCCTTACTCAATCCGGCATAAACTAAGGGTAAAGCAACATTTTCTAAAGTGGACATCCTTGGAAGAAGGTTAAAAGTTTGAAATACAAAGCCAATTTCCCGGTTTCTTATCCCTGCAAGCTCAGAATCATGCATCTTACTAACTTCGTTTCCGTTCAGTTTATAAGTTCCCCAACTGGGACTGTCCAGGCATCCAATAATATTCATCAAAGTAGATTTGCCACTTCCAGAGGGTCCCATAAGAGCGACATACTCATTCTTGTTGACATTAAAACTAATCTCTTTGAGGGCATCGATCTGCTCTTCACCCATCATGTATCGTTTTGCAACCTTATCTAGTTCTATTATCTGATGCATAGTAAATTTGAACGCACAAAGAAACTAAAATTACTACGCTAAACTTAATATTTCGATATTTGAGCGACCAACTGACACAAAATTTGAAAAATTATCCACACCAACAACTCTTCAAAATATGAGACATATTGGAATAGCAGGAAATATTGGTTCCGGCAAGACCAGTCTAACTGAAGCACTCGGTAAGCATTATGGCTGGAATGTTCATTTTGAAGACACCTCCAATAATCCATATCTGAATGATTTTTATTTTGATATGCAGCGATGGTCCTTTAATCTTCAAGTCTATTTTTTGAATTCGCGGTTTCAACAGATTGTAAGAATTCAATCAGAAGGAAAAACAACTGTTCAGGATAGAACAATTTATGAAGATGCTTACATTTTTGCTCCGAATCTTCATGAAATGGGCTTGATGACAACAAGAGATTTCGACAATTATTTCAGCCTATTCGAAATCATGATGAGTACTATAAGAAAGCCTGACCTGATGATCTATTTAAAAGCTTCAATTCCTACATTGGTTTCTCACATTCAGAATCGGGGTAGAGAATATGAGGGTAATATGAGTCTTGACTATCTCAAAAAACTGAATCAAAGATATGATCAATGGATTGAGCAATATTCTTTTAGCTCATTGCTCATTGTAAACGCAGATGAATTGGATTTTATGAATAAACCAGAGGATTTCGGTAAAATCATCGAAAAAATTGACACACATACTAAAGGCTTGTTCTGAAATAGCCTCTAAAACTCAATATCCATGAAGATCATTTTACTTGCAGCTACAAGTTTGGAGATTCAAGCTGTTTTGAACTTTCTCGATCAAAATGGAAATCAAATTAATTTAACAGAATATACTTATAAGAAACATTCGGTCCATCCACTCATTAGTGGAGTTGGAAGTCCTTTAACCGCTTTTGCACTTGGCAGATATTTACATTTGAATAATATGGATTTATTATTACACGTAGGAATTTGTGGTTCTTATCAAAGTAATGCAATATTAGGCGAAGTGATAGAAGTAAGTAAAGAAAGATGGGCAGATATGGGTGCAGAAGATCAGAATAATAATTTGATAGATGTTTTTGAACTTGGTCTTTGCAATGCAAATCAATTTCCTTTTTCAGAGGGATGGATAGAAAATGTAAACAATAAAATAAATACAAAACTTAGAACTGTAAGCGGACTTACAGTCAATAAAACAAGCGGTAATTCTTCAACTATTGAAAAACTTAAATCGAAATATAGTGCAGAGGTAGAATCAATGGAAGGAGCTGCAGTTTTTTATTCAGCAAGAATGAGATATATACCGTTTCTTTCCATTAGAGCAATTTCGAACATAGTCGAACCAAGAAATAAAGATAATTGGAAAATTCAACTTGCGGTTCAGAATTTGAACCAATATATTATTTCCTTTTTAGAAAAATTATAAACCTTTTAATAGGAAACCCATTCTTCCCAAAGCCTTATTCCCATTGAATTTCAAGATATTAAATCTGAGCTCTTCAAATTTAAAATTATTCATATTGACCAACATATTTCATTTTTCTTGGTGAATTACTTTGCGTATAGATCTGAAAATTATTAATTGGAATTTTAGTTAAATACCAATTTAGTACATTTTATCGTGAATTTGTACTATGATTAAATAATTGCTGTACGTTATATTTGCAAAGAAATAAATTTTCAAGATGAAGAAAATATTACTATTATTTGTTGCTTTTAGTTTACAATTAGCAAATAGTTTTTCGCAATGGGAAGATTTAAATCTACCTAAATCTTGTACTGTTCATTCAATAATATATTCAGGTGATAAACTTTGTGTTGGAACAACTTGTGGTATATTCAAAAATGCCCATGCTTTAGAATCAAGTTTTGACTGGAAGGATGTTAGTCCGGATAAATCAAGTCTTTTTCTGAATGCAATGACATCAGTAAATGACAATTTGATTGTTTCAACATCAAAAGGTGTATATATTGGTAAAAATTCAGGTGAGGAATGGATTTCACCGGAAGTAAAAATGGATGCTACTATTGTACATCAATTTGCTGTCGATTATGAAACCTGGATTTATGCCGCAACAGACAATGGGATTTGGCGATCAAAAGACAGTGGACTTAATTGGAGTTTACTTGGATTAAAGGGTCAGGAAATTTTATGTGTCACAATACTTGGTAATCAATCAGGATATTTAGCCGGAACCAGTTTGTCCTTTGGTAGTGGACTCTTTTTTGGTAATTTATATGGTGATGAACCGGTTAAAGTATTGAATTTGGATGGAAATATTCTAAAGATTCAAGAAATGGGAGATAATCTATTTTTTTGCGGTACACAGAATCACAATCCGTTTCAAGACAATTTGTATACTGTTGATCTCAAGTCAGGAAATAGCATTAAATCAATGGGATTTGCAAATAGCACGATTGCGGAACTAAGCGCTAAAGGAAGGGATGATATATTTCTCGGCTTTCAAGATCGAGGTCATTTTGATGGAGAACCAAGTTTAGTTGGTATTCAGTGGAGTCACAATTATTTTAAAGATCCCTCAAATCCAAAATGGGAAGCGCTCAACAGTGGTTTGAATAATCTCAGCATTCACTCATTTTTGGCAACCGCTGAAAATATTTTTGCTGGGACTGAAGATGGATTATATAAATTGAGCTTGTCAAAACTCAGCAAAACATATGATTTGGGATCTGTTGACCTTAAAGTGAAGTATATCAATGGCCATCTGATTGTTCCAAAGGAAATATTTGGTTCAGAATTACAGCTAGTTGATCTATTGGGCAATAGATTTCTTAACGAAAATGAAGTTTCTAAGGAACTTTATTTTGTAGGAAATTTACCAAAAGGCGTATATTTTCTTATTAATAAAAGGGGAGAGAAAATATATAATGTGAAATTTATTAATTTTTAATTTGTGTATTCTCTTTTGAAATATGTATACAGTAAATTTTTCATTTTTGCCAAGTTATTAATAATATATTTTTATATTTCTAATAATTCTAAAATATTATTGTGACATTTTCAAATTTACAAGTCAATTTTAAGGATCCTATTCAATTTAATAATTGTTTTTATTTTGTTAAATTCTAGAAATTATTTTTATCTGTAATATTGAATTACTTTAGCCTTCTAAATTTCTGGTATTTTAAATGACTTAAAAGGGCACTATGACTTTTTTGTAATTTTTATTAGTTAAATTAGTTTAATCAAATTAATATTTTGTGCATTAAATACTTTCTTTTTAGGCTTGTATGATAAATAAAGATAAAGGAGAGGGTCATTTTTTATTTGTTAGCAATTACAAGAACCGAATCAATGATCTGGATAGATCCTTTTATAAAATATTGTTAAGCAAAAGGAGACGTTCAGGTAAGAAGCGCGAAAGCAATATTTTTTTTGTACATCCATATGCAGAAGTTCCTGAAAAATTTGAGAAATTGGAATGTTCTTGTTTGATGTTTGATTTTAATTTTATGTGCTTACATACTGAACATAAAGAATTGTTGTTTAAAAGCCCTTATATTGCAGGTAATACAGCCTTTTCAGCAATTTCAATAAATGACCTTGAATGGCTGGAGTTGGATGCTATTTTTTCTCAGATTGTTAAGGAAATTAAATCAGAGGATATGCATTCAAAAAAAATAGTTGTATCTTATTTGAATATCATTTTCTCCTTGTGTGATAGATTGAATTCTGAGTTTGTTATAATTCAACTCGCACATCATTATACTAATCTTCTAATCGTCGGTAAATTTAGACACTTATTGTTTTCAAATAAAATTAAGTATAGAAGTGTCGATTACTATTCTAAAGCACTTTATCTCACTTCAAATTATTTAAATGAGGTGCTTAAATCCGTTACCGGAAAAAATGCCTCAACAACAATAATTGAATTTGTAATTCTTGAATCTAAATATCAACTTATTCATACAATTAAATCTTCCAAAGAGGTAGCAGAGGAATTAGGATTTTCAAGCCAGTCCTATTTTACAAGATTTTTTAAAAAAAATGTTGGATTAACACCAATGGAATGGTTTAATTCTCAAGTTTTTGCGTAATTTGGTGTTTGAATTGAAGCAAAGGAAAATGAAGGGGATTAATGTTAAATTAAAGAATACATTAGTTTTCGGTTCAAAATAAGTCGTACATTAGCACACTGGTAGTTTATTAAATATTAAATAAAATCACATATGAAGAAAATCACCTTATTAATTTTAGTTTTGAATGTTCTGTGGCTTAAGGCTCAGGATGTAATTATTCAGAGTACAGCAATGCCTTTGAACCCTGAATACTCTGTAAAATTTAACTCTTTTGAGGCTTATGACATAGATGTTGAAAAGGTTCGAAATGACTTTCGTTCAACAACAAGAAGCGGTGTTGAGGTTGACCTTATGTTAGGAGGTAAGCTTAGAAGGCTTCAGGTATTTAAGTACAATATGATTAGACCTGATAGCAAAATCAATGTTTCAACAGCAAATGGAATTGTAGTGTATGACCATGATCCAAGCATTGAAACCTATAGAGGTTATAATGCGAATTTTGGTGGTCAGGAAGTCGCAATCACTTTTTCAAAGAATTTTATGAGTTTGATGTTTAAAGAAGCAGATGAATCCTACTATTTGGAACAAGTGCCTTACGAATTCAATGATCCTAATCCCAACCATTTTATACTTTACAATTCCAAAAGCTATAAGGTTACTGAAAAAGTAAAATGTCTAGCTGAGGATAAAGTTGATATGGAAAAGAAGCATGAGCCAATTAGAGATGAGAATGCATCAAGAAATCAAGGATGCTATGAAATAACAATTGGTTTAGCTGCTGACTTTGCATTTTTTAGTGGTAATGGGGGAACTATCCCATTGTGTGATGCTAGGTTAATTACTCTGGTAAATTTAATGCAAACGGATTGGCTATATCCTAAATTGTTGACAGACTATTATTGGGGATTTGGACCTGAATTCATAGCTGGAGATCTTGCACATGATCCCTTCGCAGGTGCGACAACAATTGCTGGATTACTATCCATACTTGCAGCTCAGGGACCAAACCTTTTTGTTGGAGGTGGAGGTGCAACAATATATACAGTATGGACCAACAAGTTTACCAGAGCGCCTCAATATGCAACTAACCAAAAAGGTGCATGTAGTTTTTCACCATGGACTGCCTGTAGTGAATTTACAAAAGACAATTCTGTCGTAAGAAATCTTTTTTCACATTGTATTGGACATGCTATGGGAGCTGTCCATGACAATGGAGGTCCAACCATTATGACTCCGGAAATTGTAGGAAATAATATCTGGACTTACAGATCAGAGTTAGATATTTTTGAATATAGCTACTTGATAAGAGGTTGTATGAATGATTGTAGCGGAGGAAATGTTCCTATTACAGAATTTGTTGGAACTCCAACTAATGGATGTGTTCCACTGGTTGTTACATACACCAATATGTCAAAAAATTCTACAAACTATAAATGGAAGTTTCCAGGCGGTTCACCTGCAACATCTACGGATAAAGATCCTGTAGTTACATATGTGAGTTCAGGTTCATTCAATGTCGAGCTTCAAGCCTTAAATCCTAAGTGCTCAGTATCAGTTGAAAAAATAGCTTATATAGTTACTAGAGATAAACCTATAGGAGTAATGTTTAATTTTGGTGCTGCTAACAGTTCAAACGAAATTGAATTTTTTGGAAATGCTGATCGAGTTGATACTTATAAATGGAAATTCCCTGATGGAACTACCGATGAAGGTCAATATGTTACCCACATATTTGCTAAAGAAGGAACTTTTGATGTTGAACTCTGTGCAAGCAATGATTGTGGAGAAGTTTGTGTGAAGAAGAAAGTAAGTAATTTTTATGTTCCCGTCGCTGATTTCACATCTGATACTTCAGCAGGATGCGCACCAACAACAATTAAATTCTTTGATCAGTCCTCAACAAATGTTATCAATTGGACTTGGAGCTTTCCCGGAGGTACACCAACAGGTTCCTTTGTAAAAAACCCAACAATTAAATATACCCGTCCAGGGACCTATCAAGTCAAACTTGTAGTCAGTAGCTTAAAGAACAGTGCACAAATTATTAAAGATACTTTCATTACGATTGACAGTTTACCTCTTGCTCAATTTGACCCAGTAGCTGCCGGTCCATCCGTTTCAATGAACAATTCAACTTTGTATGCAAAGAGTCATTTCTGGGAGTTTGGAGATGGTACAACAAACAAAGATTCTAGTCCAGTTCATGTTTATAGGGATGGCAGATACGAAATTAAGTATACGGCTACCAATGCTTGTGGTACAACAGTCACAAAGCGAACAATTACGATTGGCGCTAAACCAACTGCAGGTTTCTCGGTTCCAAACCAAGTAGGTTGTATTCCTTTTGTAGTTAAGTTTCAAAACACTTCTACAAGTACTGCTACCTCTTTTGAATGGACTTTCCCAGGTGGAGTTCCATCAACAAGTACTGATAAGGAGCCAGTCATAACTTACAATACGGTCGGTAAGTTCGATGTTAAATTGGTAGCAAGAAATGTAATAGAAAGTGATTCCATTACACAAACTCAATTCATTTCAGTTCAAGAAGGACCAACTGCTGAATATCAAAAAAGTATTACGGGATTTGAAGCCTTCTTTACCAATTTAAGTAAAAATGCAAATACCTATTATTGGGATTTCGGTGATGGTAAATCTTCAACTCAGGTTTCGCCAAGCCATAATTTTGGAGTAGAAGGTGAATTTTTAGTTAGACTAATAACTGAAAATCAGTGCGGAATTGATACTTTCGAACAACTGATCGCCATATACCTTATTCCTAAAGTTAACTTTACATCAGATTACATTAAGGGATGTGCTCCTTTGAAAATAAATTTCAAGGATCTTTCCTCTATTGACGTCATCGATTGGAGCTGGCAGTTTGAATCTGGTATTCCGGCAATTTCAAGTCAAAAAAATCCATCTATTAGTTTTGAGAAGGCTGGAAAGTATACAGTAAAACTTTCCGTTAAAAATACCAATGGTACCAACTCAGCTACTAAATTGAAATACATTGAAGTTTTGTCACCATTGAGATGCCCTAATAGACCTAATAAAAAGACAGGAACAGATATTAGCAACGGAGGATTTATAGAAGAAGGTCAAATCTTTTCTAGATCAAGATCAGAATACGAAGTAAACGTTTTCCCTAATCCTTCAAATGATGAGATCTTTATTCAAGCTAAAATTGGAACTCAGTATACCTTAATTTCATTGACTGGTGAGAATTTGCTACATGGTGAAATTAAGACTTCAAATGACAAAATTGATGTCAGTAAGTATTCTAAAGGGACTTATTTCCTAAAGATTGCTCACTCTGATTATAACGAAGTGATAAAAATTATGGTCAATTAATTGCCTAAGTTTAAAGCTTAATTAAAGTAAAAGCCATGAAGAAATTCATGGCTTTTGCTTTTTACAAGAATAGGATTTGCTCATAAAATTTGACTTTAATTTGAATTGAGCTTAAAATTAATGTTTTAAGGGTCTGTTTTTTTGAAATTCAGATTTACACTTTTTATGATTCTTCATAGTATCTTAGCACTTTAGTTCAAGATTAATTATTAGAATATCATATGAAAAAACTTCTACTTTTACTCGTACTGTTTTGTACTTTAAAATTAAGTGCGCAAGACATAATTATTCAGGGAAGCACAATGCCAATCAATCCTAACTATTCTGTAAAGTTCAGAACTGTAGAGAATTATGAGATTGATGTGGAAGACATTCGATCAAAGTTCAGGAATTTTTCTAGAACCGGGGTAGAAGTAGATCTTGTACTTGGAGGCAAAATACATCGATTACAATTGTATAAATTTAATATTTATACAGATTACTGTAAAATTAGATTAGGAACGGCGAATGGTATGGTGGATCGCAAGCCGGATCCATTTATTGAATGTTATAGAGGATATGATGCCAATTTCGGAGGACAGGAAGCTGCCATAACTTTTTCTAAGAACTACATGAGTCTAATGTTCAGAGAAGGAGACGAAACCTATCATTTAGAACAAGTTCCAGTAGAATTCAATGATTTAAATCCCAATCATTTCATTCTTTATGATTCAAAGAGTGTAATTTCAAATAAGAATATCAGTTGTGGAGCCGATGAGGTAACTAAGTTCAAAGCTACACATGAACCTGATCTTGAACAAAATAAAAATAGAAATCGCTTTTGTTATGAGGTGGATATAGCCTTAGCCTGTGATTTCAATTATTTTAAATTTTACCGAAGAGATCCTCTATTTGCTGAAGCTAGAATGACCACTATTGTAAATTTGGTTCAAGGCGATTGGTTTGGAGGAAGATTATTGGCAGACTACATTTATAATATATCAGCGGTATTCATTGCAGAGGATTCTGCCCGTGACCCTTGGTTGGGGGTAAATGACATTTTTCAGCAGTTAACTATTTTTAGTAGTGTTGGATTTACTTTGTTCCCGGGTGGTTTTGATGTTGCAACAAACTGGACAAATAAATATACTTCAGGCGTTGTTGGTGTGGCTTATTTGCCTGGAACTTGTGTATTAACTCCATTTAATATTTGCAGTGAGTTTACTACGGATAACAATATTTGCAGACAGTTGCAATCTCATGAATTGGGACACAATTGGAATTGTGTTCATGATGCGCAGGGACCTACGATTATGTCGCCAGTTGTAAATGGATCATTTATTTGGTCAGGACCTTCACAATGGGCTATCTCAGATTGGACTTTTAGAATAAAACCTTGTTTAGGAGATTGTAGTGGTGGAGATATTCCTGTAGCTGAATTTGAAGCAGATCCGACAGATGGTTGCATTCCATTGGTTGTACAATATACCAATATGTCTATTAATGCTACAAATTATAAATGGAAATTTGCAGGGGGCACACCAGCAACTTCAACCGCCGCAAATCCAATTGTGACTTACAATTCTGTAGGATCTTTTGCCGCTGAACTTGAAGTCATGAATCCTAAATGTACTACGGCCATTGAAAAACTCAACTATATTAATACCCGTGATAAACCTCGAAATGTTACCTTGCAATATGGCGGTACACTAGGAAATGAGATTGAATTTTTTGGGGGAGCAGATCGTGGTGATATATTTAAATGGAAATTTCACGACAATACAACAGACGAGGGACCTTACGTCACAAAAATTTATGACAAGGAGGGAAAATTCGATGTTGAACTATGTGTTTCCAATGATTGTGGAGAAACCTGTGTTAAAACTAAGGTAGAAGTCTATTATTTTCCAACTGCAGACTTCACTTCTGATACGATTGCAGGATGTGCACCAACTACGATTAAATTTTTCGATCAATCTTCATCTAATGTAATCAATTGGACATGGAGTTTTCCAGGAGGAACACCAACAGGTTCCTTTGTAAAAAATCCATTGGTTAAATACACTCGTCCTGGAACGTATAAAGTCAAATTAGTAGTAAGTAGTTTGAAAAATAATGCACAGATTGAAAAAGACAAATACATTACGATTGACAGTCTTCCTCTGGCGCAGTTTGATCCAATTATTAATTTTTCAATGGTCCAATTTAACAACACCAGTTTGTTCTCTAAAACACATAAGTGGGATTTCGGAGATGGCAGTCCAAAAAGTACAGAAATGAGCCCAACGCATACTTATCTGGACGGAAGATATGAAGTTACCTATACCGGAACCAATGGATGTGGAAGCACAACAACAAAGAGAACCATTACCATTGGAGCAAAGCCAATAGCAGGATTTAGTGTACAAAACCCTAAGGGTTGTATTCCATTTACTGTTCAATTTCAAAACACTTCAACTGCAAGTGCACAATCCTTTTTATGGACATTTCCCGGAGGATCTCCTTCAAGCAGTACAGATAAAGAACCCATTATTACCTACAACTCCGTTGGTAAGTACGATGTTAAATTAACAGCTTTTGAGGCATTAGAAAAAGACTCTATTACCCAATCACAATATATTACAGTTCAAGAAGGTCCTAGTTCTGAGTTTTCTAATAATGTAGTTGGATTCGTTGCCAGCTTTACCAATTCAAGTAAAAATGCGAACACCTACTTTTGGGATTTTGGTGACAACAGCGCGGGAAGTTCAGCTACATCTCCTACACATAACTATGGAGTGGAAGGAGAATTTAAAGTTAAATTGATTACAGAAAATGAATGTGGAATTGATACTCTCGAGAAATTAGTCGCCGTATATCTAATTCCAAAAGTTAATTTTTCATCAGATACGATTAGAGGATGCGCACCATTGAAAATTAATTTTTTAGATCGCTCATCAGTGGATGTATTAGAATGGAGTTGGCAATTTGAATCAGGTAATCCGGCAACCTCAAGCTCGAAAAATCCAACAATCAGTTTTGAGAAAGCAGGAAAATATACCGTTAAGCTTACAGTAAAAAATGGAAATGGAACCAATTCTGCTACAAAACTTAAATACATTGATGTTATTTCTCCAATAAAATGTCCAAAGCATCCACCAAAGAAGACTGGTACCGATCCTGATAATCAAGGATTCAGTTTGGAAGATCAATTGTTTTCAAGATCTAGAACTGAATATGAGGTAAATGTATTTCCAAATCCTTCAAGTGATGAGATATTTATTCAAGCTAAATCAGGAACAAAATTCAATTTGATTTCATTGACAGGGCAGGATCTTTTAAAAGGTGAGGTTCGATCAAAAATCGAAAAATTAGATGTAAGTAAATTTGCAAAAGGAAGTTACTTTTTGAAAATTGATCACAGTGACTACAATGAAGTTATCAAAGTAGTTATCAATAGATAAATGAATTCATAGTTATAAGGAAAGAGCCATGATATTTCCTCATGGCTCTTTTTGTTAATAATTTTTTTTTACATTATTTTACTTAATTGTGCAAGGAAATTTTTACAATTTCTAAGCGAGTTCAATTGCTTTATTTAAATCATCTTCAGTATCAATTCCAAGACTTTTGAAATGACTAATTCCCATTTTTATTGAATAGGAATTTTCTAACCATCTAAGTTGTTCAAGCTGTTCAATTTTTTCTAAATTTCCACTGGGAAGTTGAGTAATTTGTAGTAAAGTATTTGCTTCAAAACCATAAATTCCTATATGTCTGTATGAAGAAGTATTTATTTCTTGAATCTCTGAAATTGATCTTTGAAATGGAATAGTAGCTCTGCTAAAATATAGTGCGTTGAATTTATTATTCACTACAACTTTTACAACGTTTGGATTAATAAAATCATGATTGTCCACTATTGGACTCATAAGACTTACAATTTTATTTTCTTCATTTTTCAATAAATCAATAAGTTGGTTGATTGCCAATGGATCTATAAATGGTTCGTCGCCTTGTATATTAATAACGTGAGTAAATTCTTGTTTCTGTCTTAGTACTTCAGAACATCGATCGGTTCCTGAAATGTGGTTATCAGAAGTCATTAACCATCGAGCACCAAAACTATTTAAATGATCCGCTACTTCCATACTATCTACAGCAACAATTATTTCATGAAGATTTTCACACAATTGCACCTGTTCATAAACCCTTCTAATTAATGACTTCCCGTTTATTTGACGGAGCACTTTCTTTGGTAATCGGGTAGAATTAAGTCTTGCAGGAATGATAGCCAAAACTTTCATAAGGAATAAATAATAAACATATTAAATAAAATTGTAATATATTTGCCTGAAATTTATTACGTGCATAGATCTTTAGTTTTTAGCTTTTTAAGTTTAGTTAGTCTTATAAGTTCGATTAAGGCGCAAGAAACTGTACTGGCTAATAATGGAATCTTAGTGCAATTCGATGCACAAAATAAGCCTTTCATACAGATTCAGGTGAATAAAGGACAAAGCATGTATGGAATTAGATCAAAGTATGGAATAAGAGAATCAGAACTTTCCCTTTTCAACCCTTCTATAATGGCTAATAAAATAGCGATTGGGCAATGGATAAATGTGCCGATTGAGCACTTGATGAGCTATAATACGAATTCAAAAGAAATAAGTAAGTATAGGCCTTTATATTATAAGGTTCAACCCAAAGAAGGAATATTATCCTTGACAAGATCGAAAACAGCATGGAATTTGAAGACTCTAAAAGAGCAAAATGCGCTTAAACAGGATCAACTATACCTAGATCAGTTGATTAAAATTGGATTTCTCCTTGAATTAGGTACTGATCAGGAAATCAGGCAGAGTGAAGCAGAAGGATTAAAACTTACAAATTCAAATGGTCTTAAAATTGAAAAATCAACTCAAAGCGTGAGCGTAAATGCGCATATTTTGGAAGATTATAAATTTGAGACCCGTGGAGTTGCTTTTTGCCCAAATATTGATGCAACTGATGGAAAAATGTTTGCACTACATAATAAGGCAAAAAGAGGAAGCTATATTGAAGTTTACAATCCTGTTCTAGAACGCTCTATACTGGCCAAAGTGATTGGCAAGATACCCGGCAATTATGAAAAAGACGTACAGGTAGTTGTATCAAAAGAAGTTGCATCAGCTTTAGGAGCCTTAAGCGCTAAATTCTTTGTTTACGTAAGACAATAATCATAAAAAGCCTAATTTTGCAGGATGTCGATGAAATATAAAAAGAACATCCTTGAAACTATTGGTAACACCCCTTTAATTAAGCTGAATAAGATCTGTGCGGAAATTCCGGCACTAGTTCTCGCAAAAGTAGAAACTTTTAATCCAGGTCATTCTATAAAGGACAGGATGGCAGTTAAGATGATTGATGATGCTGAAGCCAAAGGATTACTCAAGCCAGGTGGAACTATAATTGAATGTACTAGTGGAAATACCGGTATGGGACTTGCTTTAGTAGCTTGCGTGCGAGGCTATAAATGCATTTTTACCACCAGTGACAAACAATCCAAAGAAAAAATTGACATGCTTAAAGCTATGGGTGCTGAGGTAATTGTCTGTCCGACAAATGTTGAGCCTTCAGATCCCAGATCTTACTACTCTATTGCTGAAAAACTAAGCAAAGAAATTAGCAATTCATTCTGGTGCAATCAATACGATAATTTATCTAACACTGCTGCTCATTATGAAAGTACAGGTCCAGAGATTTGGGAACAAACAGATGGAAAAATAACTCACTTTGTGGTAGGTGTTGGAACTGGTGGAACTATTTCCGGTACGGCAAAATATCTTAAAGAAAAAAATCCTAACATTGTGGTTTGGGGAATAGATACCTATGGTAGTGTATTTAAGAAATATCATGAAACAGGGATTTTTGATGAAAAGGAAATCTATCCATATATTACTGAAGGTATAGGAGAAGACATATTGCCAAAAAATGTTGACTTCTCCCTAATAGATTTATTCGAAAAAGTCACTGATAAAGATGCTGCTCTAGCAACTAGAAGGCTTGCAAGAGAAGAAGGAATATTATTAGGTTACTCTGCTGGTTCAGCAATGGCCGGCTTGATTCAATTGAAGGATAAGCTTGGGCCTGACGATGTAGTAGTTTTAATTTTCCATGATCATGGATCTAGATATGTTGGAAAAATTTTTAATGACGATTGGATGCGGGAACGAGGATTTTTGGATTCTGAACTGAAAGTCAAGGACCTAGTAGCTGCTAAAAAAGACAAAAATTTCTATTCAGTTGATCAAGCTGAAAAGTTAAGAAATGTATTGATTATAATGAAGGACAGGGACATTTCCCAATTGCCAATAATGAAAGATGGTGAAGTGATAGGTACTATATCTGAAAGTTCAATTTTGCAATATATTCTTGAAAATCCGCTACATAATGCGGATAAATCCGCCATTGAAATTATGTCTGATCCAATGCCTAGAGTTTCTATGGATTTATCGTTGGGAATGCTGAATAAATGTTTCACAGAAAAGATACCTGGAGTCATTACTAAGGATCAGAACAATAATTTTCACGTTCTCACAAAATATGATATCATAAGAGCCTTGTAAAGTTATCTACACTACAATTCTTCTTATTTCTGCAAACTGATGTGTTAGTTTTCCGGTTTGGACGTGGATGATTCCATTTAAAGTCAATAAATCTATTCTCACTTTTCCTGATGCATGAAGGATTTTTGAATCTCCTAAATAGATCCCAACATGACAGATTCTTTGTTGGTCATTTTTAAAAAAAATTAAGTCTCCTTCAAGCTTATCTTCATACTTCGAAACATGAACTCCTTCATTGACTTGTTGTGAAGTGTCTCTTTGCAATTGAATTCCTAAACATCGGGCGTATAGTTGTGACAAACCTGAACAGTCAATGCCCAATGATGTTCTTCCTCCCCAAAGATATGGAGCGTTGTGAAATTGATTTTTGATAATACTAATTGAATTTGGAATACTTAATCCAGGAATAATAAAATCATTTTTGTTTCGGTTATGTTTGAGCATAAAAACAGGACACATCGAGCCAAAGGGTAGGAGGTAAATCTCTTCTTTGTAATTTATTTCCGCAATTGATTTAGAAATCATGTTCTGAGATTCTATTTCAGGATTTAATTCCATGATAATATTTTCATCAGCCCAACCTATATATTGATCATGTTGTGATTTTATTTTGATCCATCCAGATTCTTGACTTATCACATCAAATCTTTCTCCATATAGAAGTTGATTGATAAGTTCAGATCTGTGACTTGCTTCCTTTCTTATCGCTAAGGTTGCTTGTAAAAGTCTATATTCACTCATACTGTGTTGATAAGCTTAATTTTTCCAAAGAATTAATTGCAAATATCAATAAAAATAAAATTCTATTTACAAAGAAAGCCAGTTTACATAAATATTAATTTTTAATTACAAAGAAAATTCATGCGTATCTTGTGCAATTATTGTTTATATGAAGACAAAATTTATCTTATTATTTGTATTCGTTTGTTGCCAATCAACCACATGGTCTCAGGATATTAATTTTAGCCAGTTCAATGTTATGTCCTCATACTATAATCCGGGGGCAACAGGATTTTTTGATGGTAATTTTAAAGTGAGATTAATCAACAGAAACCAATGGACTAATTTTACAGATAAACCAAACCGTAGCTTTGCTCTTTCCGGTGATATAAAGTTTGATCTTGGAAACCATTTATTTGACAAGGATTTTTTAGCCTTGGGTGTTTATTTTTTATCTGATAAATCACAGGCACTGGATTGGAATAGAAACGAAATAGGAACAAATCTTGCTTTTCATAAGCGGATTGATAGAAATAAAAGAACCTATTTATCCGGAGGATTTGGCCTGGCAGTTTTGCAAAGATCACTCAGCTATGATAATATTTATTTTCAGGATCAGTTCAATGGTTTAAATGATTATTCAGGAAGTAGTTCTGAAATCTTACCTCAAAACATTTACAATACCGGAGACTTGAAATTTGGCTTTCAATTTTCAAGTAATATAAACAAAAAATGGGCTATTCAAACTGGAGCAGGTTTGCATTATTTATTTAAGCCAAACTTCTCTTTATATAAAACTCAGGAAGATCCAAATTATGTGGGTTCAAAAACCAATGATGCATTTTCAAGAATTAATTTTATTACTAATCTTACTTACAATTACGATCAACACCAACAATTTTTTCCTAGGCTTCATTATAGTAAACAAGGACCACAACAATTAATTCAGTTTGGATTGAGTTATCGAAAGTCATTTTATAATTTCAGTCAAACTGCTTTTCATGCAGGAGTGTCATTGAGAAATGCAGCTTCAGAAACTTTTTTTACTCCAACTGACCTAGGTTTTTTGATCGGTTTTGAAATTAAAAAAGTTATCGTAGGACTGCATTATGATGCAGGTATTAGTGATGCTGCCAGATATCGAAATCTAACAAATTCGTTTGAAATAAGCATTAGTCTAATAGGTGATTACAACAATCAAAATTTTATTTGCCCAGAATTCTAGAAATTATTTTTCTAAAAATTCAATCTTAATTTAGTAAGATTCGAGCAGCTTAAACTTTCCAAACAATTCTTGCTCCTATACTTCTTGGCGCTTCTAAAAGTCCGGGTCTTAGAGTATAAATTTCATTAAATGCATTCTGCATATTAACTTGAAAATCGAACTTTTGAAATGATACGCCAAGTCGAAAATCATAAAGTCGATATCCATGATTGTGTTCTTGTCTGAATTCCCTCACACCTTTTATAAATAAACCTGATTCAAAAAGCTTATCAATTGCTTCTACATGACTTGCATAAGAAAAATTTAGTCCAATGAAAAATTTAGTGTATTGATATTCAATATCAATTCTAGCCAATTCCTTACTCCGATATTTTAATATATTGATGTCAGAAGATGAAGCTAGTGCATTTTTTTGTCCTTTAGTTATTGAATCTTGCTTGTTGATTGGAATGTCTTTT
>JBDTWI010000050.1:0-23401 GCA_040006775.1 Saprospiraceae bacterium | reverse complement strand
CGCTGCTGTATAGAACGCTCTTTTAAGTTTATTTTGCTGTAAAAACCTGACCAATTATCTAACGATCCCGAGTCACTTCGTAACTCGAGAATTTCCGTCCCGTGAAAGAGGATCTTATGACTACACTCCAACTATTTATCCTGCATCACTGTGCTACATGAGGATTTCCTCTACGCTCCAACTTTCTACTTTTTACTTTGTACTTTTTACTTTTTACTTTTTACTCTTTACTTTTTACTCTTTACTCTTTACTCTTCCCAATAGTTAGTAAGTTCGAAAAAACATCTTCTAATCGATCACAATCATTTTTCGCGTTTTTGTATAATTTTCATAATCTACCTGATAGTAATAGACTCCACTACTAGGCAACATTCCTCCATTTATTACCCATTCCTGATATCCTTTCGACATCTCTCTATCTGACACTAAGAATACTCTTCCTGAGGCATCATAAATCGTAAGCTTAACTACACCTCCTCTCGGCAACAGTAAACCTATGCTTGTTTGTTCTTTCCAAGGATTTGGCTTGTTTTGGAATAACAAAAAGTCAACATTGTCAGGAGTCAAAACTCGCAATTCAACTTGGCCTTCTTTCCCATCTGTCGCTACACTTAGACTTGGAGTTATCGAAGAATTCAATGTCATGAAATCAGAAAGCAAACCAGTTTTTAATGCTTTGAATTTGATTCTAAATAATTCTTCCTCATTCATCACATGGCCATTCCAACATATTGTAATTTTATTCTTATTTGAAGCGTGCAGACCGAAGTTTTCATTTCCAAATTTGATTGTGCGATTTGGAATTATTTCCAACAATTGAATTCCATTCTGAGCTAAATCTAAAGTAGTTTGGAATCCCTCAAATTCTGCAATATTAGAAGATTTAATAAAAACTTCATAGACTTGGTTTTTTTGCAATTCCATTTCTTCACAATAAAGCTTAAGTATTTTATTCGTTCTGGAATTAACACTTGATAATCTACTTGTTCTAGCCGATTCTGTTACATCTCCAATTTTAACCGCAATGAAGTCAGCATTTTCGTCTGTAGACATGTATGGAAATTGAACCGATTCAGGATGCGAATCAAGCAGTGCATCTTCATTATTTATGAATTGGTGACTTTCAGTAACAAATCTCCAACTGGCGTTCCCGGATATTGTATCTGTTATTCCCAATATCAATTTCCTTATTTCTGAAATATCTCTGGTTGTAATAGTTTTGGAACGATTGACATCGGCTGCTATATATTGATATGGACTTTGCAAAGATTCAATTCCCAGTATATGTTTTTGAATTTTGACAATATCTGCAGTTGTAACTCCATTAAGCCATTCATCATTTTTAGATGGGTTCAATAGTCCCGATCCACCTGCAGAGATTTTATCAAACTTGTAATTTCCTTGTTCATCAGTTAAAGTAGTTTTTAACTCAGATCTCATAAATCTAATTTCTGCCTCTTCCAAATTGTTACCGGAATTAGTATGGATATTTCCCGTGATAATAACATCATGAAGTGTCTGAGGACATGGCGGAAGATTTTGCGGATTATCTGTAATGACTAATTGAGATTTGCAAAATACAGAATTGCCGTAAGCATCAGAAAGCCAGATGTCAACATTTCTAATTCCTAGACTATCACAATTGTAAAATCTTATACTGTCTGCAACATTCGAACTAAAACTCACCTTCAATTCTGAACTACAAGGTTGGCTTGCTTTCAAGACAAAATCACTTGCGAAAATTTTTGCTAATTTACCATCAGGAATTCCATTTCCATCTAGATCAACAGCACTCAAACCTACTGTCAAAGAAGATTGACAGAAAATAGTCGGTGGTAAGCAGTTTTTAACTTGTATCAATCTATTGCATTTCACGTTTCCACCACAAGCGTCTGTAACTTCCCAATAAATGCGATGATTTCCTATTGGCCACATAAGAGTCGCATTAGAATTGCCTTTGTTAGTTTGATTAAAATCTATACTACCATTATTATCAAAGTCAATGCGATAAGTAAACCACAGATCTTCTAATTTTGTGCAACCCTCAACGATGTCCAACTTCAGAGTGATTAATTGCGATCTACACAAGCTGTCATAACTGCAAATAATTGTATCAGAACAAGAGCTAGAAATTTTTGGCGCTGTTAGATTGACTAATTTAATTGTTTGAACATGAGTGAAAATTTCAAAATTTCCATTTGAATCTCGACTGCACCAATTCGCTACATTCCATTCCCTCAAAATTTTTACACAAGGTCCACCTTGTAAATTGGTAAATTCTTGATCGCTATAGTTTAGTCCAATCTTATTACAGCCAGGGTTCGAAACTACAGGATAATTATAAGGAGGGTTCAAATTTTCTGGTTTCAAATCACGAATTGAACAAGCTCCAGTGAGTTCCAGATCTTCCGGCCATTTGATATTAGCTAAACTTGTAGGATTATGGTTTTCAATTTTAATTTTTTGGATGCACCTTGCACTATTTCCTTGTGCATCTGTAGCAGTGAAATTTCTAATTAGGATACCCAAATTACAAGCATTCAACCCACTAGTATCAATTGTTTCACTAATAGTCAAACCACAATTATCGATGGCAATTCCATCCAAATTTGAACCATGAATTTCATGCCAAATAGAATTTGGTATTTGGATTTGTTTGCGATCCTGCCAACTTGTAGAGATTTTTCCAAAATAGCTAGAAATATTGTTCAAATCATAAGATAAACTACAATCCACATCAATGTCCGGAGGACATATAATATAAGGTTTATTTTTATCCTGAACTTGAACTAATATCATGCAATTATTTTCATTTCCACTAGCATCAACTGCCTTTAAGGATACCATAATTTCTTTACCTATATCTGCACAACAGAAGTTAACACTTGGTCCCCATGAATCCTCACCAACTGTTCCACAATGATTCAAATCCATTCTTCTTATTTCAAAATGATCTAATGCACAATCATCATAACTTCCTTGATTGAAGCTTATCGCATTGATTGAAACAAGTCCACTGTCTAATAAACTTACGACGGTTTTTTCATCACAAACCATTACAGGAGCTGTTTTATCTACTACTCGCACAAGAAGCGTATCGCGACTTACATTTCCACACTGGTCGTATACCTGATAAACTATTGTATTTGATCCAATAGGTAAATTAATTTTTCCACCATTTTGATTCGAAAGTATTCCACCGATATAAGTCAAGTCAATACGTAAAACTGAATGACATGAATCGTAGGCTTGTATTGGAGGAATCATCACATCTGCTGTACAATTTGTTAGATTCGTCCTTGCTTCAAAGTCCAGTGGATGCGCTAGAATAATTGGAGCTGTAGTATCAGTTATTTTTATTGTTTGATTCCATGAATGTTCTACATAAGTATTACACCACCACTCAAACAATCTCCAATTACGTAAAATTTTCTTCACACAATTATTCTCAGGAAATTCTATATCTGTAAAAGTCAGATTCATATTGCATAGAATATTACTTCCTTCATACAAAAGAGTATTGCCGAATTTTGGTAATCCTGTTATCAATGGATCAATTCTACCTTTGGAGTCTAATTTTATTCTTGAACATTCAATTATTGTGTCAACCGGAGGAACAATACTATCAGCAAGAACTCTCTCTAAAAGAATTTCTCTTGTACAAGTATCTCCTTTATTTCCCCATTGATCAACAGCTGTCCAAGTTTGTAATATCCTTTTGACAAAATGACTGTCACAAAGTATTGGAATTGTCTGTTCATTGATTAATACTGAATCATAATCACTACATTCTATGACAGTTCCAAAATTATAATTTCCGGATGCATATTCAATGCAATTCAAAGTATCATTTTGACAAGAAATTTTAGGCCCAAGCTTATCTTCGATTTTGACAATTCCCCAACAACTTGTATTGCATAAATCAAAATAAATACTCACTTTAAATCGATCTCCCACATCCTCATTTGAAAATAAATTTGGATGTAAATTACCGTTCCAATCTCTAACTTCAATGCGGTACATATTTTCCGGAAACTCCTTATAGGCAAGAATCATATCTGATGTAATGACTGCTGTACAGGAACCATCTAAACTTAAATTGAGATTTCCATTACAGGCCATTCCATTGCAAATGAACAATGCCTCAGCATCGCTATCATCTTCATCAATATCGCCATCATCATTAATTTGATCGTCAGTACTTCCATATGGATCAGCACCATTGTCATTATTTGCATCATCATCCGGGTCGGAATCAAAATCACTGACAACATTTCCGGAAGTATCTTCTGCTTGAGCAATCTCAGCAAAATTAATCAAGTCTTTATTTCTAGCAGTAGGACTCACTCTTAACCAAATACAAACAGAATCTCTAGCCCCGGATAGAATAGGTCCTTGAATTGTATAATGCAATAGAGGAGAAAATCCTGACCAACCGATGTTGTTCTGTGGCTCAAAAATTAGTCCCGCAGGAAGGTGTTCAGCGACAATAATATTAGCTACTGGAGCAAATCCCTGATTATAAATGTAGATTACAAATTTCACTAATTCTCCATGCAGCACCGAACCAGTTTTATGAGTTATTTTTTGAAGTGCCAAATCAAAGACAGGTGGAAATTCACCATCATGGTCATCTTCATCATTATTTCCATTGTCAATTTCATCATCTGTAACTTGTCCGTCATTATTTGGATCATCATCCGGATCAGAATCAAAATCTATAACTTCTGTACCAGTTGAATCTTCTGCTCGAGTTATCTCTGCAAAGTTTGTAATATCCGATAGATCCACGTCTGGTAAAACCATAATAAATACACTTACACAAACACTATCACCAGGAAGTATCGGACCTGGGATTGTATTGGTCAAAAGACTATCATTTACTACAGACCAACCATTGAGATTTGCAGGATCCAGTATCATCGATGGAGGCAAATAATCATTGATTGAAACATTAAAAGCACTTATAGAACCCTGATTGAAAACGCAGATGGAATATTCCAAAGAGTTTCCGGGTTTTAATGATTGCGTACTTACATATTTTTTGCGCATGGCAAGATCAAATATTTCAATATATGCAGGATCATGATCATCTTCATCAAATGTTCCATCATCATGAATTTCATTATCACTAAGGGTTCTAGGTTCGCCACCATTGTCGTTGTCCTTGTCATCATCCGGAGTCGAATCTAAATCTTCTGATGCTCTTTGTGTCCCACCAGCATCTTCAAATTGTTGAATTTCACCGTACACAATAATATTGTCAGGATTGGCATCAGGTCTAACTATTAAATACAAAATAACTGAGATGCTATCACCGGGATCAAGCGATTGAGGAATAAAAATCATTCCTGTGTCCGACATAAACATCCAATTCGGATTAGAAGCTAAGACGTAATCATATCCACTTGGAATTAAAGCATTGATTTTAATATTTTTAACAAGCTCTGAACCTTGATTGTACACAACAAATACAAATGGTATTTCCTGATTTTTTACGACCGGAACATTTATATCTGCATAGGCCAATAATGCCAAATCAAAGTAACCAAATGGTGGAAATTCTATATCGTGATCGTCTTCATCTGTATCTGCATCATCAACATCAGGTAAACCTGTTCCGTCTCCGTTGATTTCGTCATCGCTTTCACCTCCAGATACTCCACCTCCATCATTATTTGGATCTTGGTCTGCGTAAGAATCAATGTCAACTCCATTAGGATAATCATCGCTATGGTAAGAACTTATTTCCGCAATATTTTCATAGTCTTGATTTTGAGAATTAATGAGAACTAGACTTATTACAAATTCAAGACTATCTCCTGCTATGAATGCTCCAGAATATTGCAGTGTTGCTATTGCTCCATTCAATGACCATGGATTTGTTCTTAAATTGTTAGACAAATCATAGAGATATCCTCCTTCTATGTAGTCCGTAATTTCAAATCTATTTATTTCTACCTGTCCTTGGTTAAATACAGTGATTAAATATTCAACGGTATCTCCAATCTGATAGAAAATTTTATTTGGTACAATTGTTTTTTTCAATGCAAGATCTATACATTGTGGTACTTCCAAATGGACCGGAACTTCAGCTCTACAAGTATCACCTAACAAATCGAGATAGTAAGACTTTACAATATAATTTCCGGGTGATAAACTATCTACATCATTAGCCTCCTTAATGAATTCTCCAGTAGCTAAATGAACGCTAAATATAGGCATAGGAATAGTGGCGGAATCATATTGAATTTCGAGTCTACCATTGTTGATGTCTCTAGCACAAATTGGATCCGTCAAAGTCACTGTAAATTCAAGTGGAAGCCTCGAAAGTATTATTATACCATCGTGTATGTAAACACATCCAAAAGGATTCGTAATTTTTAAATAATATTCTCCTGGTTCTAATGCATAACTTCCTATTACATCAGCATTGAAAGAAAAGATAGGAACATTTCCTCCGATTCTAATAATCTCAATAATTAAATTTGCATCTCCTGAACCATCAAATGAAATACTTCCATTTCCATTCGAACAGGAAGCCGGAGTAATTTGATAAATATCGGGATCAATATCAGTTCCCAATCCATTCGTTAAAACAATTGTATCTAATGCTCTGCATCCTAATCCGTCAATCACTTCAACAATATAAATTCCTTCTGTCAAATTCTGATAAGTAAAGTTTCCTGAACCTTGTGTATTTTGCAATATACCATTTAAATAAAACTTGTACAATGGATTTCCATTTGCCTGTACAAAAATTTGACCATTATTTTGTTGACATGCAGGATAAGAAATAATGTTTGTATTCAGATTCAGTCCACCAGCTTGATTTTCTACAATCAAATTTGCATAATCTTTACAACCCAAATTATCCGTTACTTCAATTAGATAATTTCCGACAGACAGATTAATTCCAAATGTACCAGCATTGGCTAAAATTTGCATTCCCGAACTTGTACCGGAATATTCTATTAGATAAGGTGCAGTTCCATTCGCAATTGAAATATTAACTTTTACTGCAACATTACAACTTGTATAAGTTATTGGCACAACAGTAATTCTTGGCCCTGAAGCTTCTCCTATCGAGACTGCTTTTACTTTAGAACACTCAGGTCGATCTATAGACGTAATACTTACAGAATATTGACCTGCTGTAAGATTATCTCTGACTCTTAGTGTACTACCATCATTCCACACATAATTATAATTATTTGGATTGTTGTTTACTGATACTTCTACATAGCCATCAGATTGATCACAACGAGCATCTCTAACATATACCTCTGCTACGATTTCCGGACAAGGGTCTGTACAATCCGGCAAGCTCAATGCTCTTGTACCGGTTATAGCACAACCTTTAGAATCAGTAATTGTAAAGAAATAAGTTCCACTAGAAAGGCCTGTTGGATTAAATCCTGAAAGGCCTCCTGCCCACAAAATTGAATAAGGCAAAGTCCCACCAATTGGATTGATTTGTATAGATCCATTATTTAAATTACACGCTGTTGGCACTTGAGAACTTGCTAAAAATTGCAAAGTTGGAGGATCAACGATATTCACATTAAATATTCTTTGACAAGCCAATTGTCCATTTCCTCCGGAAAGAGTAATCACAAACGATCCTGCAGCAAGATTGTTAAACACGATCAATGCAGGAGAAAATTGATTGAAAATTCCTAGAATATTATTGGAGCCATCTCTTACGATCAACAATTGATTTGGACCTAGTGTGTTGCTAATACTTATCGAAGCATTGTTTTGACCACGACAATTATTTTGCACAACACTAATATCATTCGCATTAAATACAAAATTCTCTTCATACAATTGAATCATGGTCATCGCTCTACAAGTGATTGTAGGTGAATTGACAGGAACTACTTCGATTACGTATTTTCCTGTTGTCAAATTAATAAATTGACCATTGGACAAATTAGAATTGAGAATTTGATTCAACAATAATCCGTTGGTGTCGCGAAGGAATATATTGTATGGTTCATTGCTACCAGATATTGTAAACAAGACTCTACCATCATTTTGAATACAAGGACTGCCCTCTGAAACATTTGCAGTTACAGATAGACCATTTGTATTCACGGGAACATTGATTGAATAAATTGCAGGACAGACTGTATCACTGACACTGTAATATGTTACTACATTATAATTCCCGGGACAGAGATTTTTAAATCGATTCGTGGTTCCAACGACGGGAAAAATAAGATTGCCCATAGCATCAGACAATAAGTGGTTATAAGTTGGTGGACCTCCTCCATTCAAAGCCAACAATATTGTACCTGTACACATTCCACAATTGTCAGAGCCTACAATTTGCAATGGAGCAATAGAAACAGGATCCGTTGGATTAATAGTTACAGTAGAACTTGCCACTTGACAAGAATATTTGTCTAGCAATATGACTTGATAAACACCAACATGAAGAGAGTCGATGCAATTGGATGTTTCAGGAAGTGTGAGAATACTTCTTTTCCAAATATATTTAAATAAAGTTGGATCTTGTAATATACCATCACAAATTACAGCAGTCACCTTCGCTTTGCCTGTATCAGCTCGACAGGCCGTTGGTTCTGAGTTTACTTGAAAGCTATAAATCGGTTTACTTCTTTGTGGAATCTTAATTTCAAAATATTCATTACACAATTCCATATATCCAACAAATGGATCACTGATATAGGAAGACAAATAAATAGAATAATTTCCCGGTTGGATACTATCCAATTCCAGAGTAAGAATGCCACCACTAATGTCAAAATATTTGATGATATTTCCAAATGAATTATATATGTATCCTTGCAAATAATAATATTCCTGAGTTGTATCTACTTTGCAACCATAGTTCTCATATTTTAATTCTAAATTATAAAGATAACCAAGAGTACAATCGTAATCATACGTTGTATCAAATACCAATTGCTTAAAAGCACAATTTGGTGGACAACCAACTTCTTGAACTAAAAAGCTCTTAATAACCGAAGCACAGATTCCGTCATAAGGTGGAAAACTAGTATATATTTCTACCCTGTATAATCCAGGTTCAAACACTCTTAAGGTATCTGAACTAGTAGCTGCAAGAAAAGCATGTTGCTCAATAAATCCATTTGGTCCAAACCAGTTTATGTAAGCTACATTTTGAGATGCAGGTTGCGTTTGATAAAATACTTCTAAAAGTGAACTTCCTTCAGGCTCCAGTTTTAAACATGGTAAATCAGGAGCTATGATATTTGAAATGATGACGGTGTCCTGTACTTCTGGAATCACACAAATTGAAGTAGTTGTATTGCATACGTTGTAGGAATACGCATTAATATGATATGTTCCCGGTCTTAGATTAGTCAATTGATAATTTCTGGATCCTGATTGGTTAATATTTTTATAAGCAAATGGACCTGTAACTACAATTGAATCCGGATTAAATCCTAGATCAGGAAAATAAGTTAAACTTATATCCAATTCTCCCCTATCTAAACAATTAATTGGTGCAGTAGCATTGCAAATAATTTGAAGGGCAGCACTTGGTTGCGGTGGTGTAATGACAACGATGGTATCAATGTAATAGCAATGAGCAAAAACTTTAATTTTATAAATCCCCCACAAAATCGGCGGACCTACAGCAATTGATACTGTTTCATAATTCATATTATCAGCAGTTGGTGCCAAATTAAAATATGAATAAATATTGTTGTTAGAACCAGATACTATTATTGAATCGATTGGAGAACTTGTAGTTACATCAAAAGAAATTGAAGCATCATTTGCGGCGCAACTTGTGAATTGATTCACATTAAAGTTTGTAAAAAAGGAACTATCTTCTAATGATCTTAGAGCAATTTCTAATACGGTGTCGCCACAGGCAGTATTTATTTTTACGAGATATAGCCCCGCAGTAAGTCCACTAAATACTTGTGAATAAGTATTTCCTAGACTGTCATTTAAAAAAGTCTTTATTTCACTTCCCAATGCATCACACAATCCGATAGAAACAACGGGTCCATTTGCATTAGCCGAAACTTGAATTTCTCCATCCTCAGATTTGCAAGTTGATGGATCTATTTGCTTTGAATCTATGTGCACATCAGGTGAAGGCGCTTCCGGCATAATGAAATCAACTAAAGCGGTGTCCCCACATTCTCCATATATTTTTATTGTATACTCACCGGGTGGAACATCCTCAATGGATACATTTTCAATGTCTATTTTCGAATCATCTTTATAAAAAAATATTAAAGCATTAATTCCTTTGTCGAGCACTACTTGAAAGTAAACTAAATCTATAGTGGGATCAACTATTAATCTGCAGTCACCATCGCATTCAATAAAATTATTTACATCGATACTTTGAAAATCACAAGCGTTGTCGGTCACTGCACCTTGACCAGTATTCATTAGATATAATTTAAAAAAATCGAAAAAATCAATTCCAATTTTATCATTCCAAGTAGCATTTGGTAAATTGAATCTTGAAAAACACAGATCATCAACTACATCCACGTCAACTACAAGAACTTCAGGAAAATCAGGATGAGAATGAAAAATAATTTCCGTGTTTGGACTAATTCCAATTTCTCCAAAGCCTTGTTTTGGATCAAAAAGTGCAACCTGACCAGCTGTACCTAAGATTGGAAAGAATAAAAATTGCCCATCGACCATTCTTGGAAGCCAAAAATGTCGATCCATTAAAAGTCCTGGGCAAGCTGCTTGTGAAGAGGAATAAATTGTATCACCAGCTGCATTACAAACAATAAAGTTGTCAATATCCTCAGGCTGATCAAATAAAATATCTACACGGCCATCTTGTAAACAAAATTGAGGTGCAAACACACTCACATTAGCGCCCAAATTGTCTTCTACGACATTAATTGTAAAACAAAATTCTTCAGGAGGACAGTTTGGATCTCCCAATGGATCAGTAACACAAACACATACGTTTTTTTCACCCGGAGTAGACCAAACAATTTCCGGACTAGAACTACCATCACCAGAGACAATCAGACCTCCATCTGTTTTCCAATTAAAAATATAATTTGGAGAAACGGGATTATAAAAATACTCTGCAGAACCTGTTTGCGAATCCGTTTCGATATCCAGAGATTTAATCACCTCTTTTCCATCCTTGTTTAAAAAGCAAAATGCAATGTTCAATGGTGGTTGATCACAACATAAGTAGGACTCTTTGATGGTCAACTGGATACTTAAATCTAAATCACCATCTCTTGTTACTCCAGTATAATAAAAACTCAATTGCGGATTTATAGTTTGAGTTAATCCTGTCTCAACGTCAATGGCACACATGGAAGGAATTAAGTCATTGATTAACTTAATCATATCTTCAATTTTGCCTGGATCTTTATTATTACATCCTTCATCAAATAAAATAGGATTTTTAAGTGTGTATACTTGCCCATTGATGATCATTTTTTGAATGCTGCTGACCTCATCTTCACAATCAATTGAAATGGTGTAATTTTTGGAGCTGAAATAATTTATTCCGCAAAAGGTATTTACAAGATTCACTTTTATGGAATCATGTACGCAAGCTTTTTGTGGCGAGTTAAAACTAAAATCTCCTAAATCGCAAGCAAAAGGTCTGCATGAATAGGGCAAAGTGATATCTGCGAATGCAGCACAATCAGTAAGCACTGCATCTGTTATTGTCATCACCCAATATGTTCCATCCGTATTTGCAGGAAAACTTAGTATAGTTAATCCTGATGGATCATAAGAATGAAGTATCGGTGGATTTCCATTTAACGAATAATAAAAACCAGTGGCACTAGTACCGGAAGACACTAAAGTGAAAACCACATCCAAAGAATCTGTTGTCAAGTTACAATTGGAAGTAGTTGCATGTAATTCCATTTCGCAAGGTGGAATCCTGCAATCAGGTCCTTGTACATTGATGGATGAATTACAACCCGGAAATTGTGCATCCCAAACATTGATAGTATAAAGCTGCTCTATAGTATATGGACCTAAGACAACCGTTTGACTTCCCGTATGATCATACGGAATGTTAATAATCGAACCGCCATTTACAGTATAAGAAAAACCTAAATTTCCTTGTATTTGATAGTTTACAATTAAGTTTATATTAAATGAACCACTGTCACAATTCGAAGGAAATGCAAATAAACTTATTGAACATGGACAATAACCGGAACAACTACAAGACGTTCTTACATCTATTGCTTCGTAAGCTGTGCAATCTGTAATTTCATTATCAAAAATTTCTATGCTCCATGTGCTACCATCGCTATCTGCTCTAAAATTCAATGCGGTAAAACCTGAAGGATCATAAGAATGATTCACCGGTGGTGCTCCATTCAAAGAATAATTGAATCCCATAGCACCGGAATTTACATTGACTATTGTAAATACAACATCCAAGGAATCCGTGATGACATCACAATTATTTGTTGTAGCAATGATATCCAAAAAACATGGCTGAGAAATACAATCATTTTCTTTCAAAATAATTGTATCCCTACAAGTAGGATCTAAAGTATCCCACACTATAATTTCAAAATCCTGAGGTGTAGCAAACGGCCCAATATTAAATGCTTGAAATCCGCTCTGATCATAAGCAACAACAACAGGTGTGGATCCATTGACAGAATAAGCAAACGCCTGTCCACTTTGATCCATATATTCTGCAATGGCATTAATGCTGTATATTCCATTGTTACAAGGTCCATAATTTGCATAAATGCCCATAACACAAGGACATTCTACTCCACATCTACAAGAAAATGGAACTGTGACTGCTGCAGTATCTGAGCATCCGATTTTTTCATTGTCCTTGACTTCAATTGTCCAAGTACTTCCATCGGTATTTGCAGGGAAAACTAAGGTTGTTATACCTGAAGGATCGAAAGCGTGATTGACCACTGGTGCTCCATTCAAAGAATAATTAAAACCCATGGTGCCTGTGTGATTTCCTGCCACTGTAAATACAACTTCCAAAGAATCAGAGATTAAATTACAATTTAGAAATGATCCGGAAACTTGTAAGGTACAAGCGGAATATCTACAATCTTTTGCAATCAACATTCTGTTGAAATTACAAGCTGGTTTTTCAACATCCCAAACAGTTATGGATACTGGAAGAATAGAATAAATAGGACTAATTGTAAATTGCTGGCTACCACTTAGATTATAAGGAATGATGGTAGCAGGTCCATTGTCGACAGAATATGCAAAACCTTGAGAGCCTTGATTCAGATAAGTTACCGTAGCAAAAATTGGATAAAACCCACAATCGCAAGGACCTTGAACGGCTTGAAGACCGATTGAACACGGACATTCATAAATTGTAAATTGTATAGATTCAGTAACATAACAGCTTCCAAAATTTATTTCTGCGCTAAGGTTATATTGACCCGGAGGGCCATTGAAAACATTGTTGACAACGTATTGAGATCCTGTTCCTGACCAGTTAATTTCCAGCGTTGAATCCACTGGATCACATAACAATAATAAATCTTTATTTTCGCAAATTCCTAAATTGGATGGAAGTAAATTTGTAATAATACTGTTGATCAGTGGTTCCGGAGATGGTGCACATTTGCACTCAGAATTACCAATCAATGCATAAAGTTTGCAAACGTTTTCTTTAGAAATTAAAAAGTCAAAATCAATGTCTACTATACCCTGTTCTGGAATTCCTCCCAGATATATATTTTCATAAACTTCTTCTCCCGGATCATATGCACCATCTAAATCACTAAAAATTAAAAACGGAATGGTATCTCCTACAGCAACTGCAACAAACAAATTCCTTACTGAAATATTTCCAGTGATATGAAATACATCTTGATTGTTTGAACAACTTATCGTTGTAGAAAATTGGTCTTCTTCAAGATCCAATCCCGGTAAAATACTCAATTCAACTTCAGAGGCTTCACTGGTTGTGATCTCAGCAAGACAGGATTGCATAGTTTGTTCACAAACTACAGAATCACGCGCAGTGGTGAGGGCACTCAAGACATAGTTACCACAATCAGCCTCTGGACTAACATTTACATTAATATTAAAAACAATGATACTTCCACCCGGATATCCTTCAGGTAACTTCCAGCAAACTTCAGTAACTCCTGAACCCAAATCTGTAATGATCTCACTGTTCAAATCCCAGAAATATGGAGCTTGAGCAGAAGGTGGAGAAAATCCTGATGCAGATTGTGGGATGTATTGAATTTCTTCCGGAAAGGTTACACATATAAATTCATTGTCTGCAATAGCATTTGGAGCGCCTACGACATTTACTGTCAATCTTTGTTCACCGGAACAGGCTCCTATTTTATCTTTTAAAATTGATATGGAGTATTGATTAAAATCTCTTGGGTCAAGTCCTTTTATAGAAATTAAATTACTTGATTTCGGACCATCGGCTACCAAATGATTACAGCGATCTAATGCACTGACTTTCATTTTTATTCGACCGCCTGAAATAAAATCACAATCAAAATAAGTCTTCCATTTTACTGAAAAAGTATTGTAATTATTTTCAGGTAAAGTGACTCCCGGTAATTCTGCAACATTGCTTAAGTTCAACCAATTTAGAGGAAGTAAATTTTGTATTGTTGGATCAGATAAATCGTACTCGTACTTCAGTCCAAAACTAGTTGCAACAGGACCGCTAGGATCCGGCAACATAATATAGGAACCAACATCTGCTCCAGGATTAGACAAAGGAGCGTAGACATTTGGATAAGCAAGACAAAAACTTCCCGGAACAAAATTTACACCAGAATTTGGAACATATAATTCTAATTTTTGATTAAAATTTGATCCTACTCCAACATTCTTAACTACAATTTCAAATGGAACTTCACTACATAAACTAATATTGTCTTCAGGCTGTATGGTAAAAGTACCTTGAATGCCCGTTGGTGCTCGTTCTGCTCTCAATGGCAAACTAGTCCGCACACAAGATCTACCATTGTCAAAAACGCCGGTATGTGGATCAATCGGATAAGTAAAACAACTCCAACCTGCGTATACATTGAGTTGTACCATAGAACATAAATCAGTTGTCGCGCAAATGACTATATCTCGCGATGTTATCGAACCATTTTGATACCAAATACCTTGAGCATAATTCATAAAATCGGCAGTGATATCTGCCATGGTGGTTTCGTCATAAATTTTGAAAATATGCACAGGACTAGTTCCAGTTTGCAAAGCCAACCAACTCAATCCAGCAGCAGGCGTTTTAGCCACTCTAATTCTCCAAAAAATAGTGTCGTCAGGAATTACTACAACAGGATCGGACAAAGCATTAAGAATTACATTGGGAGGTGCCAACAAATTGACCTGTCCATTTTGTGACAAACTCTTAGGTCCACAACCTCCACTTCCTTGATGATAAAATACAGTGGCCGCAAATTGTACATTTCCATTAAAATCATAACACTCTGCAAATTCAAGCCCAAAGTTCAGTACAAAAAGCGAATCTACTATTGATCGAACATCTTCAATTGGCCAATTACCATCGAGATTTCTAAATACAAATTTACTTGTACCAACACCGGGAATTACTTCAACTTCTGAATCTGGAATACTCCACACGACATTTGGCAAATGCCCTCTATTTCTTATTACAGCAGTATTGCTTTGATATCCGAAATTAATTCCTGTAAAATTATAAACAATAGAATCTAAAATATATTGAGGTCTAAAATCTCTGAATATTTTCTTTTGATTGCATTGTTCATTTATAGCTAGTATTGCACTTGCAGAACATGAAGTTTTAAATTGTATGGCGGAAGACATTCTTGGCCTGTACGTTCCAACATTATAATTTGCAATAATTGGACTGGAAGAACATCGCCCCATTTCATTGCCCGAATGATAATACTTACCTCTAAACTGTGCGCTTGTCTGCTGCTGAATAAAATTCTGTGCACATTGAATATTTTCTGCGGATGATTTTACTTTATAGTCTGCTTCAAATATTATACTGTCACCAAGTGTTATAAGGAATATTTCATTTCCACAACTTGTGTCAAACTTAAATACATGACTTGTACCAATTGTTTGCAAACTGCTTACTCCGCAAGGTATAGGAATATAGCTTGCCGTTTCATTGTCCCATAAAGTAAAATGCGCGCCTTCTAAATAATCTAAATATGGACCAGTATTAAAATATAGGCTAATCTCTGAAACACTATCGCAGGCTTTAGGTGCACCAACTTCTCTTGAAAATAAAGCGACATCTCTAATTCTAAAAGTATCACACGGGAGTCCAAAATTAACCGGAACCGGTTCACCGGGTAGATCTAAATTGACTGAATCTAGGCTACCGACGCTTGTACGAAATAATTTATGTTGGTTTGTTTTTACACAAAGATCATAACATGGGATGGGCACGTCATCCGGAGCACAGCCACAATGCAAATCAAAAATATCGCAACTGCGTTTAAATTTACAAGCTCCTGGGCAATCATAAAACACAGTAAATTCAAGTTGATAATCAACATCACAAATAATGTGTGCATCAAATTGAAAAAACAAATCAGTTATAGGATTTGAATTTGTAATTGTTCCTCCAAAAATGGTCAACGTATCTCCATCCCAATCATATAGATTCGGAACCAATCCTCCTGGTCCACCTGAAAGTGTTCCTCCATCTTCAAATTCATTTTGGAATTCAAGATTAGACGGAAAAATTACTTGGAAATATACACTTGCCCCATCGCATTCCATTCCGGTTTGAATATATCTGTAGTAGTATTGGATTCGTTGTGGCGTGCAACCTACTTCAATTCTTTGTGCTTTTCCTTGAGGGCTTAGATTATAATCTTGAATTGGTTCAGGATATGGAATGGCGTTTTTCCATTTCATTCCCCGACAATTTTCATACAATACTTTTACATCAGGATAAGTACAATTTCTGCTTGGATGATAACAAGGATTCGGATCATTTGCATTCAAACAATTTAAATTGACATCAAAGGAAACATAATAAACCTCACCATCTAAAATAGAATTCGGTAAATTCAGAATTATAAATTCACTTGAAGAAAGCAAGTCAATATACATAGGATCTAGAGCGGTCAAATTACCCGGATCAGTACCATATAAAAAGTTACTCGGATAGAAAAAATTACACTTTGGTTTTTTGATTAAACATTGGACACTGTCCATATCTGCTAATTCATTAAACACAAAACTTTGATTTCGCAATTCTACAATCCAGTGTCCGGCTCCATCATATCCCGGTCTCTCGTATTCATAAGTAGATAGAGATAGAACAGGCTGAAAATAGGGAAATGAAAATATCTCTTCATATCTGAAGAATTCCTTTGAAAAATTAGTTGAACACAGATTGGAATATCTCAATCTAACAAATGGGTCCTGACAATTTGGTAACGAAGCTGGAACAGAATCACAATTGCTGATACCCAAATTAAAATTTGGAATAACATCCATAGTAAAATGTGCAGTTTCAAATACATCCAATCTCAAATCTCCCAATTGTGCTGTAATGTCAAATTTTGCGGAGTCAGCGTTTAAAAAAATAGGGGCAATTGGAATTCCATTTAATTTAAAATTGGTATATTTTAATGCTTTACAGTCTGTGGTTTTATAAAAATTTACAACCATGATTAAATTCCTTGCTGCTCCTTCACCTGGCATAATCTCAAATCCGAAATTTGTAATGTCATACCACCATTGTGGATTTTGATTTTCATCACAAATGTCTGCGGATGCAACATAAGTCTTAAACGTATAGAGATCAGGAGTTCCATTAAAATTGACAACTACCGTACTGCTTGTTTGAGTTTGTTGACAGGTCTGATTAGAACATCCCCAGTTTGCTGTAATAATGGAATTGTTAGTTCCCGAAGGACACATAACTTCCATACAATATTTTATAATTACGCCATCGTCTTCTCCAAAGGTTTGATCAGCTCCACCGAATATGGATGCTAGTAATTGTAAACTAATTTTGTCTCCATTATCAACGATGTAGGGCATTGCATCAATAATTATTCCCGTGCTCACTCCATCTTCAATCACTTCAACTTCAAAAGAAGTAATGTTATTGAATTGCATCATGTAGTCATCCACGTATAAGAAACTATCTAGTTCTGAAAACTGACCATTTTGAGTTATGATAACAGTTCTGCAGACGGTATCTCCTGGAAGTGCACTTGAAGGTTCTGTTTGTACATTGACGAAATTTAGAAACGCGTTAAATGTCCCAGTGAACAGATCAGTATTTCCTAGTAAATTAAAAACATTAAGTGATCCATTCGGCCTTTGATAAAGCAAAGAAAAATTTGGATTTCCACTTTCAATAGGATTTTGAGATGCACATGTAGGCAACAAGGCGAATGCAATGCGAATAACGTTTGTAGCAGTTGCTTTAACATTGGTAAAACAAATTTGAAGATCACCTCCAGGTAATACGTTTAATGTATAATAACTTGGATTATACACTCCGAAACTACTTCCAGAGATTTGCAAATAATTATCTGGAATATATCCTACAGGAATTTGGATTTGAAGTTTCTCAAGAGTTATTGCTGCTGCAGGGTTACATTGAATACCCGGGGTACTCACCAGCAATGCGAGGGTGTCTGATTTTGCACATACTTGTGCGCCATCAAATGCCACTTCACCTTTTAGTCCTGTGACCTCTACCATGTTGATTTCAATTAAATCAACGTCACAAGGATCTATAACCTGAGCTTTTAAATGAAAGATGTTTAGAGAAATAAATAAGGCTAGAAAAATAAATTTTCTTCTAGCAAAAAACGAAAGTTGAGTTTCATTTTTTGAAAAATACTTATACCGGAAAAACTTATTTGAGATTAAATTTACAACGGCTGTAAAAATCGACATAATGAATGTTTTTGTAGTTTATTATAAATGAGTTGAAGAGACGTTCTTGAAAGGAGATTACAAGTTGAACATCAAGTTTCAACGATTTAAAATAAAACACAAATTCATTTAGTGACTTTGTGGATAACTTTAAAAAATAATAAGATATTAGATTGACATTTAAAAATTCTGCAAGCGAATTGTTTCTGATTTCACTTGCGTTTTTATGAAAGCATTGAACGCTTATTTCACGAAAATCTGAATTGACTTCATGATTAGTTTTATTTATATTAATAAGAGACCTTAGAAATCGAAATAACATAGGATTAAAAACTAAAGCTTGATCAAAATATTATTTGGCAAAAATTAGACCAATGTATCTGGTTTAACAACACGTGAAACAGTTATTTAATAATTTGTATATTAATAAGTATATAATGATTTGAATTACTTTAATTTAAGATAAGTATTAATTTATATATAGAAAATAAATATTAGATCAGAATCCCCTGCACGCAAAATTAATTGGTATTAATTAAGCTATTTATCAGAATATAGGTTTTCGAATTAGGTAATTGACCAATATTAAGTTAAGAGTGAATTAAAACGGTCAAGGTTATTTAGGCATTATCATTCTTTGATTTTTGGGTTCGCAAAAAACATACTTTTCATTTAGCAAATATGAAAGCAATTTCCTCAAATTTATCGAGCGCATTTAAATTTAGTTGCCAATTATTAAATTTGTGTTCTCAATACTCGAAGTCTTTTGATCATTTAGATTAGCACATCTCAATTGTTTTTAGGTCCTATTATTTTGGTGTCACTACCCCATCTAGGTTTTTACGTAGTTTAATTTTTACCAAAACCTCGTGAAGCGTTTCAGCTGCCAGGCCGTGCAACACCAATCTGTATGCGGCACTGTAAGTTGTCACAGGCACCATTGGATGTTTATTATTTACCAATCCTAGATGACCTGGTGTACCCAAAATCTGTGATGCATAAATGGCAATTGTTTCATCTAATTGAAGCGAATTAGAAGCTCTTACAAAATCATTAGAAGTCAAGAACAACTGATAAAAAGGAGTAAAAAGTTCTATTGCGGAACGCAGATCTAGAAAATTTGTCCATTTATTCGGAAATTGAATATGATCAAATTGATCTTCGCTGATCATCTCTAAATTCAATCTCTCTGGAGGACCCATTGTTATACTTTTCTCTTTGAGCTGACAATTCAGTCGAATTACGAAATTGTATAAATTCAAATCATGATTCAAAAACAGATCATCTTTGACGTCTTCGAAATTCCTTGGTTTCAAGGGCTTAGCTATCATCTCCACCGTTGGTATATTCCCTCCAATAAATTGGAGTATTTCAGTACCGATATGAAAATGCCTAAAGATAAGTAGGTTGGCATCCGGGCTAACAAAACGCCTTAGCCCCCAAGCCAGAATTCGATGTAAGATTTTCGACGAATTGATTAGTCGTGGAAAAAAAAATTTAAACAAGTGGATAAAAAACATAGTAATCTTAGACCATAACTGAATGATAGGTAATAAGTATTTGGCTGATTTTGAATCATTATCTCGCATTAAAGCCAACTTAGTGGTTGAATTGATTGGAATGCTATCATCCAAATATAAAGCTAACCAAGGGTTCGGATCCCTTTCGTCGTGTACTGAAAAATCCTTGTTCATTTCTACCCTATTTTATATTAATAATTCCCTAATTCTTCCAATTGCATTCTATATAATTTGGCTGTTACTTTCGCAGTTTTTACAATCCTTTTTGCGATATCCAAATTCATACTTGGGTGATTTAATGCTTTTTCTAAATTATGAAAGTGATTTTCATCTGCTACACCGTGATAAGTAAAAAATGATACTTGATGATCCTCCAGATTCAATTGCTCTTTTATCATTTCACCCCAATAGCCTGCTAAACGCTTTCCAATACCTTCAATGATGAACATAGAACCCAATAAATCAATTGGATTTGGTTTGCTAGCTTGTTGAAACATAAATGAAGTCAATGAAATCGATCCAATATTCTTATCACCTGCTCTAATGTCTTCAATATTCTCGCCTAGTGCTTCATAGTTTTTTTCTAACATCTGGTAGTCCTTATGTTCTGCTGCCGTATGCTTGATAAAAGCTGATCGCAATTCGAACAAATCTATATCAATATTAGATGCAGCCCTAGATATCCATTGAGAACCATCTATAACTTGTTGTCTTAGATCCATCAAAAGCAATTTGTAATCCAAAAGGCTTAATTTTCCATCATGTATTTTTGTTATAATCGGCACGTTAAGCAAGTTAGACTCAAAGTCAATCCAGACCTGTGCAAGGTTTCGAATCAACCACTCTGAGGTTTCATTTTTATCTATTATTAATTCTGGTGATTCTATCGTTCTTAAAGGAAAGCTTTTTTTATTTGTTATAGTATTTCCAACAACTGACAATTTGATAAAAGAAGTAAGGAACCGACCACTTTCGGGAATCATACACAGTATATTATCGCCTTGGTTCAATTTTCCTGAATACATCAGTTCTTCTAACATAATAAAAATAGAAGCTGCTCCAGTATTCCCTTTAGTCGTGAGGTTGCTGAACCACTTTTCGTCCGCAATTTCCCCTCCTCCTTTACGCATTAATTCTTTTATTGGTTCCTTAAATATTTCAGAGGAATAGTGACAACATAACCAATCTACATTGCTTATCTCTATTTTTCCTTGATTTATCAATTCAAAATAATGTGCAACGCCTGTTTTAATTACCATATCCAACAGCCTAATATCCTGTTTCAAATTGATTGCACCAGCCTTCGAAGCCTCTTCATAACTAGGGTAATCAAGCCAAGTTTTTTCTGTTTCATTTTTATTATCCGTTTTTCCAGTAAACATGCATACTGGAAATTCATTAGCATGAGATTTGATATCTATCCAATCTATTCGCAATGATATTCCATCTTGATTTGCTTTTTTTTGAAGTACAAATGCACCAGCTCCATCTGAAAGCATCCACCGCAAAAATTCAGTATCGAATGGCAAAGCTTCTACTTGTTGAGCTTCGAATCGAGATGCTTTAAATAACCTGCTTGCGAATTCACTTCCAACACATATTGCATTTTGTTTCTCATTACTTTTAACTTGTAGAAAAGCATTTTTTAACGCCATAACTCCACTTGCGCAGACTGACTGAAAACTCGCAAGTTCACATCTATTGAAATCTAAGCCTGCGTGTACCATGCTTGCGAAACCAGGTATGGGCAAATCCCCTTGTGTTGTTCCAGTACACAGCAACTCTACGTCTGTCGATCTCAAATTGCTTTTTTGCAAAGCATTTTGAATAGCTTTAACGGCTAATTGCGCATTGGAATGTGTTGACTCTTGTTGTTGATTGAGTGCATAATAGCGTGTTTTAATTCCATTTTGTTTCAACACGCGGACTTTTGCACGACTTTCTTTACCATGGATTAGACCTAAATAAATTTCCATTTCTTCATTTGAAATAGGATTGTTTGGTAAAAATGCACCAGAGCTAGTAATAAATACTTCATTCATATATGGGGTGTTCTATTGTTGAAACGGCTATCGAAGAAATTTAGTACGAAGCCAAAATTCTTTCTTCCTTTACTATGATGTTGATTATGGGTGGTTGCAAAAAGTATCCAACTATTGCCTTGCCCATTACCAAATCTATAATTGCAATGTCCTGCAAAATTCAATAAGATACTTGTAAATGGATAAACAAATACAGCAATAATCGAAAAAGGAATAAAAGGAACAATACTCAATGGTACCGTGCTTAGCAAAAAGGCTTCCAACCAATGAAAACTGTATACAGAATAAACCGTCGGAATGTATGATTTATGATGTATGAAATGAACATGCTTCATCATAAACTTCTGGTGCATCATTCTATGGACTATATAAAAATGTAACTCGTTCCAAAGGTTGAGAATAATTATTCCCAGTAATATATTAAACCAAGTATTTGGCAACAATTGAATTACATTTACTCTAACCAAATAAATAATCGGCATGATAGAGAATCCGAAAACGATAATAGATATAATTGACTGTTTAATTTCATGAGTGATTTGGTCTCTAGGAATCTCTTTCTGCTCAATTTTATGTAGAATTTTTTTTGCTTCTAAACGCTTACAAATATATAAAAACAGTGATCCTATCCCAAAATATAGGAATATAAAGTAGGCAAAGGAAAGCCAAAATAATTCGAAATAGGAATAGTTATATAAGATGTAATCTAAATAATGGTCCATTATATTCATTTTTTTAGCTTCTAAGCATACATACTTTTTCATCTAACTAGATGCGCTCAACTTCTGTATTACAGCAAATATAATCTAGGCTTAAAGAATTTCCTTATAATTATTTGTATGTATGTTTTTCAATTTGAGGAGTGCTAATGTTTGTCGACTAAAGTCCTCAGCATTTACTTTTTACAATTTACTATTTACCATTTACTTTTTACTTTTCACTTTTCACTTTTCACTTTTCACTTTTCACTTTTCACTTTTCACTTTT
>JBDTWI010000049.1:0-23645 GCA_040006775.1 Saprospiraceae bacterium | reverse complement strand
GCGTGTACAACCGCGAAAGCGGCGTGTACAACCGCGAAAGCGGCGTGTACAACCGAAAGCGGCGTGTACAACTGCGAAAACGGCATGTACAACTGCGAAAGCGACGTGTACAACCGCGAAAGAAGTATTTATAAACGCGAAAGCAGCATGTAGGAACCCCATAAGCTTATAATCATTGACTCGTAATAAAAAGCCTATTGCATAGTTCGGGTTAAATTATACTTTTTTGATCGTCTTAGATAAAAAGCCAATTTTGAAGTCTTCAAATCTTACATTAGCCTTGACGATCCACGAAAATCCAAAGGCAATGAGAGCTACTGATTCTGACCAAAATATGATCTTAGATTGATCTCTCATTTCACTGTCCAATCGGTAAGAAATAATAATACAAAGTATACATATCATCATGACGATAGCACAATATAAGTAAGTCGAATTCCTGGGATCTTTTTTATTCCTCCTAAACAAGATGAAAGAAAAATAAATGAAGATAATAAACAATAATGTTGCACTTAGCAAATGCAAATTTCTTATAGTAATCAAAGTACTCGTTGTTGGAAACAAAGCAGTACAAATTGCAAAAATACTTGCTATGGAAGCTGTTATATTATCTCTTCTTGCCTCTCCGCGATAAGAGCTAAGAAAGAAACCAAGTACAAATAATATTCCAACAAAAATATCACCGGCAACTCCATTGTCATAGTAATCACTTATTGACTGCTCAGGAATAAAACTTCCAGTTGCAAAATAATTACTCAGTAAGAGTAAAAATGGTAGGCTTATTCCTAACATTCCAATTGCAAACCTCAACTTTAAGTAGGAGATTATTTGATCCCTTCCATTGGCATCATCTTGTTGTAAAGATTCTAGCATAATTAAAATTTAGGTAAAATTAATTTTTGTTTCATTAACTCACTTTATTGATATTCATGAATTCTAGTCTTGTTATCATGTAAGAATAACATATCTTCTAATGTTTTAAAATTCAAAATTATCGTATTTGCAAGTAAATTACGATTTTAGAATCAATTGAATAACATATATTCAAATGAGACTAAAAATTTCAATGCTAATTATTTCAATTCATCCTGATTGATTTTTATTACTTTGGTCCAAATTTCAAATTATAGTATGCAAAAATCAAGAGTAGAAGCCTTTAGTGATGGAGTCTTAGCAATTATAGTAACCATAATGGTATTGGAAATTAAGGTTCCGCATCAAGCTAATTTGCAGGCTTTAATTGATTTATGGCCTGTTTTCCTAAGCTATATTTTAAGTTTTGCCATGGTCTTAATCTACTGGAATAACCACCATCATCTATTTCAATCAGTAACTAAAGTGAATGGCCACATTCTGCTGGCCAATGGGCTTTTACTCTTTTTCTTATCTCTTCTGCCTTTTGCCTCCGGATGGATGGGTGAAAATCACTTTGAAAGTATTCCTGTTGTTTTTTTTGGGATTATACTTTGGCTGGCGGGATTTGCATATTTTATTCTTACTAAGGAAATAATAAAAGCCCATGGTCCTGACTCGCTTCTTGCAAAAGCGACAAACAAACAAAATAAAGAAACAATAAGCCTCATGGGCTATAGTTTAGGAATAACAGTTGGCCAATATATTCCAATTTTTTCTTGCATTTTATATGCTGCGATTGCTATCATGTGGCTTATACCTGACAAAAGAATCGAAAATGCTATGAAATAGTTGAATGAAGCAAGGGAACCATAAAAGTCCTGAATGATGGTTACAACTTAGGTTGATGGTTTTTGTTTCTATTGGGTGAAAAGAAAAGAATTTATTCAATCCCTATCAATTCTATCAACTATGACCATACTCCCCGAATTAACAAAGATCGCGTCCTTATTGAAAGAGGAAGATCAATTGATGCCCGTCTTGTTTATTGGTCATGGTTCCCCAATGAATGCCATTGAAGACAATATTTTCTCTAGAGGATGGAAGGAAGAAATTAAAAAAATAGTTAAACCAAAAGCAATACTTTGCATTTCTGCTCATTGGGAAACGAATGGCACTTATATTACTGCAATGGAGAAACCAAAGACTATACATGATTTTGGTGGATTTCCCCAAGCACTATTTGACGCGCAATATCCTGCTCCTGGAAGTAAAGCATTAGCCGATGAAACAAAAAGTAAAATTGCATCAGTTGACCTTGGTCTAAATTATGATTGGGGATTAGATCATGGATGTTGGAGTGTACTCAAACAAATTTATCCTGAAGCAGATATTCCTGTGTTACAACTTAGTTTAGATTACACAAAAGATGCAAATTATCATTTCAATCTTGCTAAGGAATTGCAGTTTCTAAGAAAAAAAGGAGTATTGATTGTTGGCAGTGGCAACATGGTACATAATTTTCAATACGCAGATTATCAAAAAAGCTTTAATATTCCCAATGCATTGGATTGGGCAACAGAGGCCAATGAAGACTTGAAGAAACAGATAATTGATCAAAATTACCAAACACTTATTCAATATAAAAAACACAGCAAAGCCTTCCAACTTGCTGCACCTACACCGGAACATTATTTACCTATGCTTTATTCAATTGCACTTAGAAAACAAGGGGATAAGCTGCATTTTTTTAACGATACTATAGTTGGTGGATCCTTTAGCATGACTAGCATTTTCATTGGACAATAAAATAAAGATTTAAAATAAATTAAAACTCTGTTAAACTTAAATCTAATATTTAAGTCAAACCATTTTCTAAAATAAATATTAAGAATTTTCAATTGCTATTTGATATGAAAAAAAATATATTTTATTTATTAATACTATTAATCCCTTTTTTAGGTAAGGCTCAAAATTTATATTTTCCACCAATAAGTGGTAATGAGTGGGACACCTTATCCTATGAACGATTGAAATGGTGTGATTATCGAATAGACAGTCTCTACGAATTTTTAGAAAAGAACAACACGAAATCATTTCTGCTTTTGAAGGATGGTAAGATTGTACTTGAAAAGTACTTCGGATCACAAACTCAAAATTCACTATGGTATTGGGCATCTGCCGGAAAATCTTTAACGTCATTTCTTATTGGATTAGCTCAAGAGGACAATAAATTAAAAATAACAGATCAAACATCCAAATATCTTGGGAAAAATTGGACAAGCTGTCCATTGGAAAAGGAAGATCTAATTAACCTCGTAGATCAACTTAGCATGACAACAGGACTAGATGATGGCGTTGGTGATCCATACTGTTATCTAGACAGCTGCTTAATCTACAAGGCAGATGCAGGAACAAGATGGGCTTATCACAATGCACCATACACCTTATTGGATAGCATTTTAGAAATTTCCACCGGAACAAAAATCAACACTTATTACAATAATAAAATAAAAAATCAAACAGGAATAAGCGGTGCATTTATTAAATCAGGATTTAATAATGTATTCTATAGCACTGCAAGAAATATGGCGAAGTATGGATTGCTTATTCTCAATAAAGGAAACTGGAACGGAAATCCGATTATGAAAGATCAAAAATATTTCTCTGATATGACTCACAGCAGCCAAAATATTAATCCAGCTTATGGATACCTTTGGTGGCTCAATGGATCAAGCACGTATAGAATACCGGGATCGCAAATTAATTTTCCAGGACCTTTGAATCCACACGCAGCTTCAGATCTAATTTGTGCCTTGGGGAAAAATGGTCAATTTATTAATGTAGTTCCCAGTCAGAATATAGTTTGGATTAGAATGGGCGACGCACCTGACAATAGCCTTGTTCCATTTACGCTGAACGATAAAATTTGGAATTATATTCAATTGCTAAATTGTTCTAGTTTAAATATTGACGATTCCAATAAAAAACAGGACTTTGATAAAGTATATACACAGTATACTGACCATACTTTATTCATCGAAACCACTGAAGAAGTCAAAGGGATTCAAATATTTAATCTCGATGGAAAATTATTACAAGCAGAATCTAAAGGCGGAAATAGTTTCAAATTAAACCTTCCCGAAGAATTTAGTGGAATTTGTCTAATCAAAATTCAAACTACAAATGGAAAAATTCAAGTTGAGAAAATTCAGATAATAAAATAGAACCTGAGTAATTTATTACAATAGAATAATCTATTGTAATTTAATCTAGCAGAAATTTTAAAACAAAATTGATTACAGCCAGACTACTTGATCATCCTTAATTTCATTATCACCTTTGAGTTTGCGATAGACTCTTGCAGTTAACAAAACATCTTGTTGACAATATCTTGAAATTCTTTGTATGTCTTGATCTACCCAAAATACTCTACCGACATCAGATCCACGAATATCCTGTTTGCTACTTGGCAGATGAAGACATTTTGCCAATAAGTCTAATGAAATGAAGTGTTTGAAATCTCCAAATTTCCACATTTCAAGGGTGTCATGAATATGACTAACTTCCCAAGGTTTTTTGCCGTATAGTTCTAAACTTGGAGGTATTGAAACTCCATTTATGATGGCTCTCCTACAAATGTATGGAATATCAAATTCTTTTACATTATGCCCAATAAAAATAGAAAACCGAGCGTCGTTATAAGATTTAGAAATCAGGGCAAAAAAGTCAGTTAATATGGTTAATTCGTCTCCTAGGAATGACTTAACTCTAAAGTTGCCATCGTCAAGTATACCTACACTGATGCAAATAATTTGACCAAATTCTGCATAAATCGCTGCCTTTTCAGTATAAACTTCTTCAACTGGCTTGGAAGGTTCCTTTTCTAAAAAATATCTGCTCTTTAAAGACCATAATTCTTGCCACTCGGGATCTAGATTCTGAAAACCATTTACCTGAGAAGCTGTCTCAATATCTAAAAATAGCTGTTTTGGGTTCATTTTTAACGCTTTAGACCCAGCAAGATAAAAAAAATTACATTTTCAAAAGGATCCGGTCAAAATTTATTAAATTTACCCATTATTAATCAAAATTATTAAAATGGCCGATCAGAAATCCAATCAAAACCTTAAAGCCGGGATTGTAGTAGCATTAATTGCGCTCTTAGGCGGTAATATTTATCAATTTGTAACCAATAATGGTTTAAGAGAAGACAACATTCATAAAGAAACTGAAATTATTGCATTAGACAGTGCAAAAGTTGAGCTAGATAAACAATATCAGGAATCCATTGCTGAACTCAATTCAATGAAAACAGATAATGAAGAATTGAATAAAAGCATTGAAGTGCAGAAAGAAGAATTGAGATTGCAAAGAGAAAAGATAGCTGTACTTCTAAAAGACAGCAAAAATCTAAAAGCAGTCCGATCTGAAATGGCAGTAATGAAAAGTAAATCCGAAGAGTATATTGCTGAAATCAATAAACTTAAATCCGAAAATGACCAGCTGAATACTTCCAATCAAGATCTCACTATGCAGAAAGATAATCTCAATAAGGATCTAGAGAAAAAAGGTGCTGAAAATCAACAATTAACTGATGCAAATTCTAATCTTAATACTCAGAAAGAAGAATTAAACAAAGCAAAAGAGGAATTGTCAAGAAAGTATAACCGTGCAGCAGCTATACAAGTTGGCAAATTGGATGCAACAGGATATCAAAATCGCGAAGGCAAAAAACCTGCTTCAAAAAGCAAAGCCGGAGAGATAGATTTCATAGAAGTCTGCTTCAAAACTACAGAAAACAAAAATGCGGATTCCGGAACTGAAAAATTCCAAATTAGAATTATAAATCCACTTGGAGAAACGGAAAGTATTACAAGTGAAGGATCCGGAGTTTTTACAAATAATGCAACAGGTGCTCAAGTTAAATATTCAACTACAGCTGCTGTAGATTATAAAAATGATGAACTCAAGACCTGCGGTAGGTTCTCAAATCCTGGTGCCTTACAAAAAGGCGTTTATCAAATTGAAGTATACAATAAAGGTTACCTCGTTGGAACTACAACCTTAAAATTAAAATAAGTTAACTTTATTAATTAATAATAACCATACTTAAGTTTGTCTTAAGTATGGTTATTTCTTTAGTAAAAACTCGATTACAATGTCTGAAAATATTCTACTCTTAGGTTCCAATGGACAAATAGGCACGGTGTTAACGGAAGCACTAAAAGAAATCTATGGAAAAGAAAGCGTCTTTTGTTCAGACGTACGCAAACCTAAGGTGGAATCGGAGGGGACATTTTTAATTTTGGATGTACTGGATAAAGCAGGCATTCAAAAGGCAATCAAAGAGAATCAAATAACCCAGATTTACCATCTGGCGGCACTACTTTCAGCAAAAGGTGAACAGAATCCAGAATTAACCTGGAAAATAAATATGCAAGGGCTCCTTAACGTACTGGAACTTGCGGTTGAGGAAAAAATTAATAGGGTGTTTTACCCAAGTTCGATAGCAGTATTTGGCCCTACTACTCCCAAAATTAATACTTCTCAATTTGCTAGCTTTCAACCAACAACAGTTTATGGCATAAGCAAACTATGTGGAGAAATGTGGTGCGAATACTATAATCGGAGATACGGCCTTGATGTTAGATCATTGAGATATCCTGGAGTAATTGGTTGGCAATCATTACCTGAAGGAGGAACGACTGATTATGCAGTAGAAATTTACCACGCTGCTTTGAAAGACAAACATTATTCTTGTTTTCTGTCGGCCAATACCCGACTCCCTATGATCTATATGGATGATGCAATTCGAGCAACAATAGAATTGATGTCTGCGGATTCAAAGAGTCTAAGCATACGAACTAGCTATAATTTAGTTGGCATGAGCTTTACTCCCTCTGAAATTGCAGGGGTAATTAAAAAGTATATTCCTGACTTTAAAATTGAATACAATCCTGATTTTAGACAAAAAATTGCTGAGTCTTGGAGTGAGTCTATAGATGACAGTTATGCTCAAAAAGATTGGAATTGGAAGCCGAGATTTGATTTGGAAAATATGACTCAGGATATGCTTACCAAGCTCAAATAGGCTTCGTTTAATTTAAGATTATAAATCTGATTAAACTATTAATTTAATAATGGTTTTCTTTATGTATTTTTAATTGATTATCAATATTTTATAAAGTATAAATATATATTATATAAAATTTTCAATAAAAAAATTTATGCTATAAGTGAAGCTTATGGCTAACTTTGCCACAAATTAGAAAAAGCTATGAAAACCAGATACTCGGACCAAGAACTGGAAGAGTTCAAAGCCATTATCATCGAGAAGTTAGAATTTGCTAAAACAGAACTTAACGGTATCGAAACTCAAATGATGGAACTTAGGGAAAATATGTCGGATGAACAAGGTGGAGATTGGTTTGATGATAGCTCTATTCATACCGAGATAGAATTTATGACAAAGCTTGCAGAAAGACAAAGAAATTTTGTCCAGAATCTAGAATTGGCTCTTGTTAGAATTAAAAACAAATCCTACGGTATATGTTCTGTCACAGGTGAACTAATAGACAAACAAAGATTATTATTGGTTCCACACGCAACCAAAAGTGTTCAAGCTAAGGAACGCGAAGCACCTGCACCAAATTTGGAGAATAATCGTCCTTCTTCGAATTTTGAATCAGATGATTTAGAAGAACCGATGATAGAAGAATAGACCTTATAGTTGTCTATTAATTCTACTGATAGTATTAACACGCAGCAATTAAGCTGCTTAATATATGCATAAAGTCAAATACTTATTATTACAGCTAATTTGTTGTCTTTACTGTTTATCCTGTCTTCCTCCGGTACAAGAAGATTTAAATAATGTCAACTACAGTAAACAGGATCCAATATACAGAAGACTGAAAGATTTCCAGGATAGACGCTTAAGCGATTCTTTGTATAATTATTTGGATAATCCAAAGGCAATGTATCGACTCATTGCTACTGAGGCATTTGGTTCCTATAGAGATACTAATGCAATAATTAAGTTAATTGAGAAACTAAATGATCCAAATGAATTTGTCAAACAAGCGGCTGCCTATAGTTTAGGTCAAATAGGAAGTGCAGATGCAGAAGCAGCACTTATTAAAGCTTTCATAGCGGTTGACTCATCAGGTCCATATATTCAAACAAATGCAATGATACTTGAGGCACTCGGGAAATGTGGCTCAGATAGCACTTTAAATTTAATTTGTAAAATTCAAAATTACAAAACCGCAAACTCAATTCTTTTAGAGGGACAACTTCTATGCATCTATCGTTTTGGTCTACGAAATAAATTCTGTAATCAATCAGTACCACTACTGGTAGATATAGCTGTTTCAAAGAATTACAGCGATCGCGCAAGATTAATTGCAGTTAGCTGTCTTCAAAGATTTAAGAATATTGATTTTAAGCCCAGGTATAAGGAAATTAGAAATGCATGTTTTGAAGAGAAAAATTCAAACATTAGAATGGGTTTAATTTATTCTTTATCAAAAATAGGCAGTGAAGAATCTTACAGAGATCTTGAAGAATTATATACTCGTATTCTAGATCAAAGAGTTCAGTGCAGTCTAATCAAAGGCCTGCAAAATTATCCTAGAGGAATGGCATCAGCACTCGCCATGAAAGCACTTCAAAATCCGTCCTTGCACATTGCTTCTTTAGCAGCACAATACTTTAATGAAAAAGCTGATGAGTCTGATGAGTCTGAGCTTGTAAAATTAATTTATAAAGACAATCTTCATTGGGAATGTAAATCACAAATTTATTCCGCCCTACTTTCTATTGTACCGGAATACAAAAAAATTGTAAGAACTGCACTGTTAGATAACTTAATTGCAGACATTAATAAAGCAAAAGATCCTTATGAAAAATCTGCCTACATAAAAGTTTTGCAAAACTCTCCGCTCTTTCTTAATTATCTATTGCAACTAGCCAATAAAGAACAAGAACCAATTATTACAACTACGCTGGTTTCAACAATATCTCAAATGTTTAAAAACCCTTCATTTACTTTACTTTACAAAGGGAGTCATAATTTCATTTATACAAAAACGACCAATTATTTAAATCAGGTTTGCAAAAAACATGATGTGGGTGGATTGGCTGTCATGGCAGAATGGTTCCGAACTGATAAAGGATTAATAGCTAAATACTTTAGACCGGATTCTTCACTTTCTGAAGCCAAAAATGGATTAAAGCTTCCACGAGATATTGAGACCTATAATGAAATTGAGAATACCTTGACTAAACTTAAAGGAGTAAAATTTCAAGAAAAGAAAACGGAGTATAATCATCCTATTAATTGGCAAAGAATAGATAATTTGTCAGATACTATACATGCAGAAATAAATACAAGCAAGGGTAAAATTGAAATCGAACTTTACCCAAAGCAAGCACCGGGTTCAGTAATTAATTTTTTAGAATTAATTGACCAGAATTTTTTTACGGATAAAATAATACATCGTGTAGTGCCGAACTTTGTTATTCAATCCGGTTGTCCTCGTGGAGATGGATATGGTAGTCTAGATTACAATATCCGAACAGAAACTAATATGACTTTTAATTTTGAAACAGAAGCTATGATTGGTATGGCAAGTGCAGGATTGGATACTGAATGTAGCCAATTTTTTATCACATACTCTCCAACTTTACATTTAGACGGCAAATATTCCATTTTCGGAAGAATGACTAAAGGAATAGATATTCTTTCTCTCATTAACCAAGGCGATAAAATTCTCGGAATTAGCCTTAAATAATAGTTTCAAAAATTACTGTGATCATCCACAATCAGATTTACAAATTGAAATTCTGTAAAGAACAAAATCTGTATTAATATTAGTCAAAATAAAAATGGATTAAACTGAATTTAAATAGCTCCCATTTAATACTTTTTCCCAGTCTAGCCTTAATTTCGTGCTTCTTAAAAACTAGAACAAAAACATGAAAAATACATCACTAACTCATAAGCATATTGAACTCAATGCTAAAATGGCTGAATTTGCAGGCTACAATATGCCAATTTCTTATAAGGGAATTAAAGATGAACATGATTGTGTAAGAAATAATGCAGGAATATTTGATGTTTCTCATATGGGAGAATTCATTATCAAAGGCAAACAAGCCTTAGACCTTATTCAGCATGTTACTTCAAATGATGTATCTAAGCTCGAAATAGGAGACGCTCAATATTCCTGCCTCCCAAATGAAAATGGAGGTATTGTAGATGACTTATTAGTTTACCGCCTTGATGAAGACCAATGTTCAGAAGGAGAAAGAGCCTATATGTTGGTAGTTAATGCATCAAATATTGAAAAAGACTGGAATTGGATAAGTCGATTTAACCAGTTTGATACAAAAATGATCAACATTTCAGATGAAACTGCCCTTGTAGCAATTCAAGGACCAAATGTAGCGTCAATAATTCAAGAATTAACTCCAATTGACTTGAAATCTATACCCTATTACAATTTTAGAAAGGGAACTTTTGCAGGAATGGATGATGTAATTATTTCTGCTACTGGCTATACAGGAGCTGGAGGATTTGAAATTTATGCACACAACTCAAAAATTGAAAAAATTTGGGATGAAGTAATGCGTGTTGGTGCACCTCATGGTTTAATGCCCATTGGTCTTGGTGCAAGAGATACCCTAAGATTAGAAATGGGATTCTGCTTATATGGTAATGATATCGATGATACCACCTCACCTTTGGAAGCAGGCTTAGGATGGATTACCAAAATTAATAAAGGTAATTTCATTGGGAAGAGTTGGTTAGCTCAACAAAAATCCGATGGATTGAAAAGAAAGTTAATTGCTTTTACCTTAGATGAAAGAAGAGTGCCAAGACATCATTATGATGTACTTAATGAAACAGGTGATAAGATAGGTTACGTAACTTCCGGCACTTCTTCACCAAGTCTAAATAAACCAATTGGCCTTGCCTATGTTCCAATTGAATATAGCACTGGTGAAAAACCAATATTTATTAATATTAGTGCTAAGAGTTTTCCCGCACGAATAACGAAACTACCATTTATCAAAGCTGAATAAATAGTAAATATTAGACTTTCTGACCTGTGATAATTAAACCAATACTTTATTCCTACCCGGATCTGGATTTAATAGAAGACAAAAATAGTTTCTTTGAATCTATTAAAGAAGAATATCCAAAAATTAAGGACACCAATATAATTAAAACAGCAAAAAAACCTGCAATATTTGTTTATATAATCCGAACTAAAACGCGCTTTTATCACGGAATTCTGGCAGGTGTTGACATAGATGAATATTTAAATGGAAAAATTCTTAAACATGAGAATACCTTACTAGCTCAAGAAAAAAAAATTGCTTCTTTAACTATTCAACGCTCGGCAATTATAAAACCCGTTTTGCTTGCTTATAAAAACAACCAAAAAATAAACGAATTAATTGCAAAAGCGTTTTTAGGAAATAAACCTAAATTGAAAATTAAGTTTGAAAAAGACAATCAACTTCACGAAATTTATTCAATTGATACCGTTACTGATATAAAAGCATTTCAAAGAGAATTTAAAAATAAAGTTAATAAGTCCTATATAGCTGATGGACATCACAGAATGTCAACAATTAAAATGCTGATTGATGAAAGACCTGAATTAAAAAACAAAGGACTAAGCACTATACTCTGTGCATTATTTACATTCTCAGAATTGGATATCTATCCCTACAATCGGTTAGTTCATATTCTGGACTTAATTGATATTGAAGTTGTTTTAAAACAATTAGAACCATTTGCTGAAATTGTTCAGTTAAAAACAATTCGAGTTCCTCTAAAAAAGGGTGAAATAATCATGCACAGTCATGATTCAATTTATTCAATAGTTTGGAGAAAAGAAATAATTAAAAACAGAAAAAATAATTATCCGGTACAATTTGATATCGATTTATTTAATGACATCGTATTAAATGAAATATTTAACATTCAAGATTTAAGATCGAACCCTAGAATACATTATGTTGAAGCGCCAAAAGGCAATAAATTATTGTTAAAGGCTATACAGGAAAATAAAGAATTACTTGGTTTTAGTTTTTTCCCTATAAAGAAATCCCATTTTATTAAAATTGCTAATGAAAATTTAATTCTTCCTCCTAAAAGCACTTGGTTTGAACCAAGAATACGCAATGGTCTAATTATCCAAAAAATATTTGAATAAAATGAATAAGATCACGGCGGATTTTGTTTTTGATGGGTTTGAACTTTATAGAAATGCTGGAATTATTTATGATCAATTTGGTGTTTTACAAGAACTCCATTATGAAAATTCATTTGATAAATCAAATTTCAGTTATTATCCTGGACTACTAACTCCAGGTTTTATTAATACTCATTGTCATCTTGAACTCTCACATTTACAGCATAAGTTTAATAGTGGGACGGGACTTCTTTCCTTTCTTAACGATGTCGTCAAGAATAGAGCTTATGACATGGATGTCATTTTAGAGGCGATTAAAGACGCTGATAATGAAATGTTTCACGAAGGGATAGTAGCCGTTGGTGACATATCCAATAAGACAGATACGATAAAAACAAAAATTAATAGTAAGATCAAGTATTACAATTTTATTGAGTGCTTCGATTTCTTACAAGAAGAAAAGGCGCATATTTTTTTGGAAAGTTACAGAAATGTTTATACTGAATTTGGATCATTGCAAAAATCCTTAGTTCCTCATGCTCCCTATACTGTTTCGAAAAATTTATTTTCTCAGATAAACTTGCTTAATTCGAAGGATAAGGTAATCAGTATCCACAATCAAGAAGTACAGGATGAAGATCAACTTTTTATAAATAATTCCGGTGGTTTTGAAAATTTCTTTGGTCAATTTGGCTTTGCGATAAATGATTTTGAACCAATAGGTAAATCTTCGATACACTATACTATGAACAATTTAAGTTCAGAATTTCAAACCATATTGGTTCATAATACCTGCATGCAAGAATCTGACATTTCTTCAGCAATCAAATGGAATCCGAATCTATATTTTACAACTTGCCCAAACGCCAATTTATTCATTGAAAATAAACTTCCAAATTACCGTTATTTTATAGATCAAAAAGCTAAAATTTGTATAGGCACTGATAGTTTAAGTTCAAACTGGAGATTGTCGATACTTGAAGAGATTAAAACCATTCAAAAATATCAATCTTACATTCCTCTTATGGATTGTTTACAATGGGCAACTATCAATGGAGCGAGAGCATTGAAAATGGATGATGAGCTAGGAAGCTTTACAAAAAATAAAAAACCAGGTATAAATTGGATTCAAGCTGTTAGTTATAACAAGAATGAATTAAAACTTAATCCAAATGCTGTGCTTACTAAATTAATATAATTCTTATGCCTCAATATATAGTACAATTTGGCAATCATGAAATTAAGCTAACTGAAGTTGACCTTCAATTACAAAATATATTAAAATTAGAATCTGACAACTTCCATATTATATTTAAGAATTATTCTGTCGAAGCACAAATTGAGAATATAGATCTAATCAATTCAAAAGTTACATTATTAATTGATCAACAAAAATATACTTATAAAATACAAAATGAACTTGCCTTAACAATCGCAAGACTCGGCTTTCAATCAAAATCAAGCAATCAGGAAAAGGAGATTTCAGCGCCAATGCCGGGAATTGTACTCAAGATTGAAGTTGCGGAAGGTGATACTATAATCAAAGGACAAAATCTACTTACTCTTGAAGCAATGAAAATGGAAAACATTATTAAAGCGAATACCTCTGGAATTATTAAAAATATCATTGTTCAAAACAATGAGAAAGTAGATAAAAATCAGATCATGATTATATTAGAATAGCTAAAATGGATTGGATTAATAATTTAAAAAAAAGCAATAAGAAGAATTGGATTGAACAGATTCAAAAAGAAAATCCTGTTGAAATAAATACCTTAGCTAAACATCAAGTTTTTGAAAATATTTTTGGCCTATCCTTCGCAACAGAAGAGGACCTTTCAAAAGAACTTATTAATTTCAGTATTCCTGAGCGAGAAATCGATTGGAAAATTGGGACTTTAATATTAACTCAGAATTATGAGTTCGCGAAAATACTATTAGATCATTCATTATTACACGGAGCCGAATACATTAACCTAAATGAATCACTTTTATTCAATGAATTAAATTATAATAACTTAACACGATCAGTTTTTACTGAAATGGTGAAATTGAATTTTAATCTTGACTCTTTAGACAATGCAAAACTTGGAATTATTTCCAAATACTTGGATAAAAACGTAAGTTTAAGCTTCAGCGGAAACATTAACCAATTTGTCGACCTTGACGTTATTCAGTCTTTGAATTTAGTAAAGACCTATTCCTTTTCAATTAGTGAAATAGAAACTTGGCCTAAAAATATTGATAACTTTATTAATTACAATAACGAGAAATCAAATCGCTCAAATAAAGTTCAAATATTATTCACGCACGATTTTTTAACAAATATTTCCTGTTATAGAGCTTTGCAAAAAATCATACTGGAATGTAATTTTTCAGTAAAATTTGAAATTTTAATTCATCCTCAAATCATCAAGAAAGAGATTCAGCAAAATCTAATTTCATTCAGTTCCATTGCCTTATCAGCAAGTATTTGCAATCCGGATATAATTACTATTCCGCCTTACAATGCATTAGAAAAAATAGAACAAAGCAATGATCTTGTAGAAAGCAAAAATTGGTTGAAAAATAGTCTTCACCTTCAGCATATTTTAAAATCAGAATCCTATCTTAATCAGGTAAACGACCCTATTGCAGGTTCTTATTACATTGAAGATTTGAGCTATAAAATTTATCAATACTTAAAAAAACCTGCGTGAAAATTAATAAAATACTGATTGCCAATCGCGGTGAAATTGCACTTCGAATAATGAGAACGGCTAAGAATCTTGGCATAGGAACTGTTGCAGTTTATAGTGACGTAGATAGACTTGCTCCTCATGTACTTTTTGCAGATCAAGCGATTAACATTGGAGCTGCCGCGGCAAAAGACTCCTATTTAAGAATGGATAAAATAATTGATGCTGCCAAAAAAACAGCTTGTGATGCTATCCATCCTGGCTATGGTTTCTTAAGTGAAAATCCGGTATTTGCAGATTTAGTCGCTCAAGAAGGACTTAATTTTATTGGACCTCCCTCGTCAGCAATGATAAAAATGGGTTCTAAAATAGAAGCTAAGAAAACAGCTACTGAGGTAGGTGTTCCTCTTGTACCTGGAACGCATACTGCAATTAACAGCATTCAAGAAGCAAAAGAAATTGCTAAGAAGACTTCTTATCCCTTACTTATCAAAGCAAGTGCCGGTGGTGGAGGAAAAGGAATGCGTTTGGTTAATGATGAATCGGAATTAGAAGAACAAATGAAATTGGCTTCTAGTGAAGCCTTATCCGCTTTTGGTGACGGTGCAGTATTTATTGAAAAATATATCGCTAACCCTAAACATATTGAATTCCAAATTTTTTGTGATAAACATCAGAACGCAGTTTATCTTTTTGAAAGAGAGTGCAGTGTACAAAGAAGACATCAGAAATTAGTTGAAGAAGCCCCTTCTAGTTGTCTTAATGAAAATGTTAGAGTCCAAATGGGAAAAGATGCTGTAAAATTAGCAATGGCTTGTGGATATGTTGGAGCCGGCACTATTGAATTCCTTGTTGATGACGAATTAAATTATTACTTTCTGGAAATGAATACCCGATTACAAGTGGAACATCCTGTAACAGAAATGATAACCGGATTAGATCTTGTAGAATTACAAATTAGAATTGCTGAAGGAGAAAAAATACCATTTACTCAAGATTCAATAACTATCAATGGTCATGCCATAGAAATTCGAATCTGTGCGGAAGATTCTTATAATAATTTCATGCCCAGCATTGGAATTATTAATACTTATATAAGTCCAACTGGACCTGGTATAAGACTCGATGACAGTTATAAAAAAGGAATGGAAATTCCTGTTCAATACGATCCGATGATTGGTAAACTAATTGCTCATGGAAATAACAGACAAGAAGCTATTAAAAAATTGAGTAAAGCTATAAACGAAATGAAAATTGAAGGAGTTGACACTACCCTTCCGTTTTGCAATTACGTATTGCATAATAAAGAATTTCTATCCGGAAATTACAACACAAATTTTGTAAGCAGGTATTATGAAGAATTTTTATCTGGCAATTTTCAGACAGAAATTCAGGAAGCCGGAGCTTATATTGCATTACAAGCTTATCTTGAAAAAATCAAACTGACAAGTCCAAAAGAAATTGAAAACATAAATTGGTCAATTCAGCGAAAAAAATTGTATTAAAATAGTTTTAATAATAAAATTAAACATAAAAATAGATTCATAAAAAATAATATTTTTGAAAATAAATCCAAATAATACAAAAGAATATAATGCAAAAGACAGACCTGATGCATTTAAACATTTTGTAGCAGGAATTCAACCATTTCTCAGAGGACCTTATAGCAGCATGTATGTTACTAAGCCCTGGACCATACGTCAATACGCAGGTTTTTCAAATGCTGCAGATAGCAATGAATTTTATAGAAATAATTTAGCACAAGGACAGACTGGATTATCAGTTGCTTTTGATCTTGCAACGCATCGTGGATATGATTCAGATCATCCAAGAGTAGTTGGAGACGTTGGCAAAGCTGGTGTGGCAATTGATACCGTAGACGATATGAAACATTTGTTTGATAAGATTCCCCTTGATCAAATATCTGTTTCAATGACCATGAATGGAGCAGTAATTCCTATATTAGCTTTTTATATTGTTGCAGCGGAAGAACAAGGAGTTCAATTGAATCAATTGAATGGTACAATACAAAATGATATTCTAAAGGAATTCATGGTGAGAAATACCTACATCTATCCACCTGAACATTCTATGAGAATTATTTCAGATATTTTTTATTTCTGTTCAAAAAATCTTCCAAAATTTAATTGTATTAGTGTCAGTGGTTATCACATGCATGAAGCAGGAGCACCCGCAGATCTTGAATTGGCATATACCCTGGCCGATGGATTAGAATACATACGTTGTGGGTTAAAAACTGGTTTGAAAATTGACGATTTTGCTCCTAGAATTTCTTTCTTTTGGGGTATTGGAATGAATTTTTTTACTGAGATAGCCAAACTAAGAGCTGCAAGAATTTTATGGTGCAAACTTGTTGAACAATTTAATCCAATAAATCCAAAATCACTGGCCTTGCGGACTCATTGTCAGACTTCAGGCTGGAGTTTGACTGAGCAAGATCCTTACAATAATGTAGCCAGAACAACAATAGAAGCAATGGCAGCTGTTTTAGGGGGCACACAATCACTTCATACAAATTCACTGGATGAAGCAATTGCGTTACCTAGCATTTTTTCTGCAAAAATTGCTCGTGACACACAGCTTTATCTTGCAAATAAATCTGGAATTTGCAAGACTGTTGACCCTTTTGGAGGATCCTATTATCTAGAATCCATAACGGAAGAACTTACTCAAAAAGCCTGGAAACATATTCAAGAAATTGAAGATTTAGGCGGTATGACAAAAGCAATTGAATCCGGAATTCCTAAACTTAGAATTGAAGAGGCCGCAACACGTAAGCAATCGCACATTGATTCAGGAATTGATCAGATTGTTGGCTTAAACTTATTTCGATCAGAAGAAAAATACAATTTTCAAATATTGGAAATTGACAATAACAAGGTGCGTGATGAGCAAATAATTAAACTCAAAGAGAATAAAGCACATCGAGATGAGCTAGCGGTTCAAAAAATATTATCAAAATTAACAGATGCCGCAAATGATGGAAAGTCTAACCTACTTTCAATTGCAATAGAAGCAGCCAGGTCAAGAGCGAGTTTAGGAGAAATAAGCTTCGCCATGGAAAAAGTTTTTGGACGTTATCAGGCTAAACAAAGATTGGTAAGTGGCGTATATTCGAGTTCTAATTTGAATAAGAAAGAAATACAGCGCCTAAGAGAACTATCTGATCGATTTGCTGAGTTGGATGGTAGAAGGCCTCGTATATTAATTTGCAAGCTAGGTCAGGATGGCCATGATCGAGGTGCAAGAATTATTGCTTCAGGCTTTGCTGATTTAGGATTTGATGTTGATATAGCACCTCTTTTTCAAACCCCTTATGAAGCAGCCTCTCAAGCCAGTGATCATGATGTTCACGTTTTAGGGATATCTTCACTTGCAGCGGGCCATAAGACATTAGTGCCACAAACTATAATAGAATTAAATAAACTTCATCGTCAGGATATACTTACTGTTGTTGGCGGAGTAATCCCAACCCAAGATTATAATTTTCTATATGAAGCAGGCACAGCAGCAATTTTTGGGCCGGGAACTTTAATTACTACTTGTGTTGAACAGGTACTTGAGGCCATGTTTAAAAAATTTTATCCCAAGTCAGAAGTCAACATTAAAAATGGATAGTAAAATTATTTATTCATAAAAAGACGATTCATAATATTGAATTTTGTTGTGTAGAACAAATTTCTAATTAGTCTAATATGCTTATCTAAAACCTTCTGTCGAAAATACTGTTGTATACTACTTTATTCAACTAGTTTTACTAATTGAATTTATCAATTTAGATATTATTTCCATGCTAATAGATAAAGCTAAGACTTTAGAAGCTCCCAAAGCTGAAATTATTCCTTATTCTCATAACTTTCATGGAGATATAAGAATTGATAATTATAATTGGATGCGCCTGAGCGATGAACAAAAAAATTCTTCTCAACAAGATAGTCATACACAAAAAGTAATTGAATACCTTCAAGCAGAGAATTCATACAGAGAAAAACTTACAGCTCATATGATGCCACTTGAAAATAAAATATTCGAAGAAATAAAGTCTCGCATCAAACAGACTGATATGTCAGTACCGTATAAAGAAAACGGCTATTATTACATTACAAAATATGAAGAATCCAAAGAGTATCCAATCTATACAAGAAGGAAGAATTCCTTAGATTCAATAGAAGAAATCATGCTCAATGTTAATGAGCTTGCATCAGATCATCAATATTATTCTATTGGTAGAATTGATGTCAGTGAGGACAATTCCTTAATTGCTTATCCTGTAGACACAGTAAGTAGAAGACAATACACTATTCACTTTAAAAATCTCGAAACAGGCGTAGTTTATCCAGATACAATACCAAATACGTCAGGAAATGTTATTTGGGCAAACGACAATAAAAATCTATTCTATAGTGTAAAAAATGAAGCATTAAGAGATTACAAAATACTTCGCCATAAGTTAGGAACTCCAGTAGAAGAAGATGTCCTAATCTACCATGAAACCAATGAATCCTATAACACATTTATTTATAAAACAAAATCAAAAAAATTTTTGGTCATAGGCTCCAGTTCTATACATTCAGATGAATACCAAATATTAGATGCAGATAAACCTGAACAGGACTTTGTGCTATTTCAAAAACGCATAAATAATTTGGAATACAGTATTGATCATTTTGATGACGGCTGGTATATCTTAACCAACAAAGATGATGCATTCAATTTTAAAGTCATGCGAACCTCTTTGGATCAAACGGCAATAGAAAATTGGAAGGAATTTATTGCACACGATGAATCAATTTTTATTGAAAAAATTAAAATGTTCAAGAATTTTATGGTTATGGCTATTCGCAAAGGTGGAATAACGCAACTTGAAATTAGACCTTGGAAAGCCGAATCTTATTATGTGCCATTTGAAGAAGAGAGTTATTTTGTAGGAATTTCAAAAAACCCTGAATTTGACACTGACTTATTGCGACTGACGTATACTTCACTGACCACACCAAATTCTACTTATGATTTCAATGTCAATACCAAACATTTTACTTTACTCAAACAACAAGAAGTCATTGGGAACTTCAATAAAGAGGATTACGCAACTGAAAGGAAATTAGTTAAGGTTGCAGATGGCAGCTTGGTTCCATTGTCCATTGTTTATAAAAAAGGCATGGTAAGAAATGCATCCCATCCATTGCTTTTGTATGGATATGGATCTTATGGACTATCTATGGATCCCATGTTTTCATCCTCAAGATTAAGCTTAATTGACAGAGGATTTGTCTATGCAATCGCACATATTCGCGGAGGACAGGAAATGGGAAGGAAATGGTATGAAAAAGGTAAATTACTAGATAAGAAAAATTCATTTACTGATTTTATTGAATGTGCAAGTTATTTATTGGAGAATAAATATTGTGATCCAAATAAATTATACGCAATGGGTGGCAGTGCAGGGGGATTATTAATGGGTACAGTATTGAATATGGCACCAAAATTATGGTCAGGAATCATTGCAGCTGTTCCCTTTGTTGATGTTGTTACTACCATGCTTGACGAAAGTATTCCTTTGACAGTTGGAGAATTCGATGAATGGGGCAATCCAAAAATTAAAGAGTATTATAATTATATTAAATCTTACTCTCCCATCGACAATATCGCTGAAACAGAATTTCCACCAATACTTGTTACTACTGGATTTCATGATTCACAAGTTCAATACTGGGAACCTGCAAAATGGGTTGCACTACTTCGCCATAAACAACGCAATCAATCTCCAATTCTACTTTATTGCAATATGGAAACAGGTCATGGTGGAGCATCTGGTAGATTTAAAATTCTTCATGAAATTGCCATGGAGTACACCTTCCTATTAGAGTTAGCAGGTATAACGAATTAATTCTGAAATAACAAATTTGTGTTAAGCTTCAGTTTACTTATTTTCCTTATGTAAATAATTCTAGAAATTGAAGAAGTCTGCTTTTAAATTAAATAGTAAGGTACTTTGATACAAATTATAGTTTTATAATCTACTAAACTTAATAGATTTGACTTCAAGAATTAATTGGGCAAAAAAAAGGCTTGTGAAAATTATTGCTTAATTTCTCTTCAGCAATATTTTTTGAACATAGCTTTTATTCAGCGACTTCCATGAAAGCAAATAGAAACCATCTAACAATTCATCTTTTAAAATAAATTTAGCATCGACGGGTTGATTTTGAATACTTATAGTCCTACCCAAGGCATCCGTTAATTTTAAATCAGTAATATTATCCTCTCGTGAATTTATCCATCCTTCTGTTGGATTTGGAAAGAAATTATCCTTTACAATATTGATGTCTTTAGTTGCAATTAAGCAGTTCTCATCTAGCAGAGTAAGCACATATTCTCCAGGAAACTGAGCACCCGGATAATCAATAACTATGGCACCAAGAAGAGTTCCGATTTCTAATTTTATAATTGGCTTATAATCACCGGGTAAATTTGTTTTATCCGCAGTACCTTTCAGAACCAAACAGCCAATTGTTTTTCTAGGATAAATACATGTTGGTGGATTACAAGCATATTTTATGCCTGCAGGTAGATTTGAAATTGCTCCAACCGTATCAATTTTCGCATAGGTTAGATTTAGAACAATAGGAATACCGGGAATAGTTAATGTATCCGGAATTACAACTGTAAACACAAATTCATATGGTTTATTAATACAGGCTACTTTATTTATACCGACACCTGCCCCACCCAATTTAGGCTTTGGATAAACACCGGCAGTTGAGTCCTTATATATGCTATCTGGTAAGCAGGATTGCCCGTAAGCACTATGAACCAACAAAATAAGCACTAGTATTGAGTAGAATTTTTTCATATTTGACTGTAATTTGAAGGCAAGTTAGTCATAAAAATCAAATCAGAAACAATGAACAATAAAACTTACACCGGGCTAATTCTACTTTGTATTATTTATTCTCTTAACTCAATGGTTGAAGCTCAATCATTTATTCATGGTATTGTTACTGACAAAACGACTTCCGAAACTATAATAGGCGCTTTAATAGAGTGCAATGGAGTTAAGACAATTACTGAGTCAAATGGCTCTTTTAGGCTAGAAATTACACCAGAGTCCAATTTTCTTACTGTTCAATACCCTGGATACAACAGATATATTAAAAAACTAAGTCTAATTCCAAATCATGATTTAGAATTTAATATTGAGCTGGAACAGAGTAATATCCTTCTTGATATTGCTGAAATAAGCTCCTCAAGATTTGAAAAGCCTATCGCTGAATCGCCAATTTCGATAGATGTAATCAAACCCATTATGGCTGAAAGACTCAACTCTAGTTCCGCAGATCAAGTTATTGACAGGGTTCCAGGTATACAAATAATTGATGGTCAAGCTAATATTCGTGGCGGATCAGGATTTAGCTACGGCGCCGGTAGCAGGGTTATGCTAGTTATGGATGATCTTCAGATCCTCCAACCAGATGCTGGATTTACAAATTGGACAGATTTACCTTTAGAAAACGTAGGGCAAATTGAAATTGTTAAAGGAGCAGCTTCTGCTTTGTATGGTTCTGCGGCAATGAATGGAATTATCCACTTCCGTACAATTAAACCAAGTTTGGAGCCATATACTTCAATAGGTCTTATTTCAAGAGTCTTTACGTCTCCAAAAGGTAATAGTCAATGGTGGGGATCAGATCATAACAACAATATAATTCCTTCAAATCTAGCACTTACTTTTGCCCATAGAAAAAAATTTAAAAAATACGATCTGACTTTAGGGTCTATGTATCGCAATGACCTTTCCTATAACAAAAATTCGAATTCGGAAAATTTGCGATTAGATGGTAGTTTAGTTAAGCATTTCTCTGATAGACTAATTGCAGGGCTTGGCTTCAATATAAATTCAGGTAATAGTCAATCATTCTTTTATTGGGATAGTGAGGGTTCTTATAATGGTGATATAAATTCTTATAGTAGTTCTAAAAAACTTAGATTCAATATTGATCCTTCTATTCAATACATTAGTTCTAAAAATTACAAACACAGAATTTTAACCAGATGGTTACATATTGACAACAACAATGACAATAACCAATCCAATACAAGTGACAATATTTTTACAGAATATCAACTTCAAAAAGAAATATCAAATTTAGGATTAACTTTCTCCACAGGTGTATTAATAAACTACTATGCTATAAAAGCTCCATTGTATGGAGATACCACTTATAAAAGTAACAACATAGCTTCCTATATACAAATTGAAAAAAGTATTTACACCAAGCTAAAATTAAGTGGTGGTGTCCGTTATGAATACAATCGCCTTAATGGTCCTTATTATGTTGATGGCAATGCAGTGACTAATCCGGAATCAGATGATCAACCCGTTTATAGGCTTGGCTTGAATTACAGAATTGCAATGGGCACTTATTTTAGAGCCTCTTTTGGGCAAGGATTTCGCTTTCCTACATTGGCTGAAAAATATATTCATACCAATGCAGGAGGATTCAATATTGTTCCAAATGTAAAACTACACTCTGAGTATGGAAACAGTTATGAAATTGGACTTAAACAAGGAATAAAACTTGGTAACTATCAAGGACTTTTCGATTTCTCACTGTTTTATTCTAAATATCAGGATATGGTTGAATTTACCTTGGTAATTGATAAAAATTTCAGTGCCAAATATCAAGCTCAAAATGTAGGTGATACTAAAATTCTCGGTGGAGAAATTACCAATCAGGGAATTTTAGATTTTGGAAAAAGTAAATTCATCTATAATGCCGGAATAACCTTGCTTGATCCAAAATTTCAAGAATGGGATATTAGTGGAAAAGACATTCCAATCAACAAGCAAGATTCAATAACTAAAGGACAAAAAAATGCA
>JBDTWI010000048.1:0-23846 GCA_040006775.1 Saprospiraceae bacterium | reverse complement strand
ACTTGCTACAGGATTTTTATTATTAATGTGTAAACTTTTTTTAGGACGAGTCAAAACATTATTTCATTATATTTGTCAAATTATTTTATAACTACAATTAAAGACTGCCTTGAATTTAAGACCTAGAGTTGGAATTATCTTCTTAAGCTTAACCATATTCTTACTAGGCATTAATTGTAGACTTTTCCATAAGTCTTCTGAAATTAGTCAGGATGATAAATCAGCGAATATCTTGTACTTTTTAGTCTTTAAAATTAAAAGAGATAGTATTTTAAAGAAATCAGTTATTGAGTTAATAAGCAAATCAGAGGCATCGGGTAAATTAAAAAATTCAGATTACGAGATTCAAGATCAGGATCCATGTCTCATCCTTGAAATTGAAGAAAGCAAACAAACCAAATACTCTAAATACCTCAATCACCCATTATATAAAAAGATAGAATATGTAGATGATCAAAATAATTTTGGAACTAAAAGCATAATATTAGATTCAGCTCAATTTTTTATTCGCTTGCAGGTTGGAACAGCTCATCCAAAAATTATCTTTAGTGAAAAATTCAGTAACGGCAAATCAACAAGAATCGGAAAAATAACAATCTAAGTATGAAGAAAAAAGCAATTATTTTAGCAATTCATTTCTTAATATTGGAACATCTGTTTTCTCAGGCCCTGGAAATGGACACTATTCAGTATCATGGGAGTCCTGACAAATTTATTAATTTTGTGATTCTCGGCGATGGTTATACTCAACAAGAGCAGGATCAGTTTATACAAAATTCAAAACAATTATCGAATTACCTTTTCAGACAGGTACCTTGGTCGAATTATATTCAATATTTCAATGTTTTCGCAGTTAAAGTAATTTCTGCAGAATCTGGAACCAAGCATCCAAACTCAGCACCTGATTGTGGAAACAGTCAACCAATAACGAATCCTGATACTTATTTTGGATGCAGTTTCGATGTAGGGAATATACATAGATTGGTGGTGCCTTCTAATTATACTCATATTTCCAATGTGCTCTCTTCGAATTTTCCTTTGTATGATCAGGTTTGTATAATTGCGAATTCCATCTATTATGGAGGTAGTGGAGGCACGTTCGCTACTACAACCATAAATTCATCGAGTAATGAAGTATATGCACATGAGTTAGGTCATTCTTTTGCCGGATTGTCAGATGAATATTATGCCGGAGATAATTATGCCCGAGAGAATATTAATATGACCAGACAGACAGATTCAACTCAGGTAAGATGGAGAAATTGGATGAATACTCAGAATATCGGAATATATCAACATTGTTGTGGTGGAAATTCAGCAGAGTGGTATAAGCCAAATACAGGATGTAAAATGCAAAGCTTGGGAGGAGAATATTGTAGTGTTTGTAAGGAAGCAATTATTGAAAAAATACATAGTCTGACGAACCCAATTGTTTCATATCAACCCATTCAATTGAATCAAAATACCCAAGAGAAATTTATTGTTTTCAAATTAACTGAACTCATGAAACCAATTGAAAATACCTTAAAGTTAGTCTGGAATTTGGATGGAAAGGATATTGCCTGGAATATTGATTCTATGCAATTGGATCAGAGTTTAATAAGTTTCGGTAAACATACCTTAACGGTTAGCTGTGAAGATACATCGAATTTCATTCGGGTCAATAGACACAGCACCAAGCATTTCAATACAGTAAGTTGGAACATAGATAGAACGACTACAGGTATTAAGTTGGTACCCGCTGATCAAAAAATAAGCTATTCGATATTTCCAAATCCGGTTCAAAGTGTATTAAATGTTTCTGTCAATGTGGATGCAAAAAACAAACTTAATATAAACTTATTGACCTTGAATGGAGTCATACTAAATAATATTGTAAAAGATAAATTGATTACGGAACATTTTGAACAGGCAATGAATATTGAAAATTTGAACCCAGGAACTTATATTGTCCAGTTTCAAATTGGAACTTTTAAATACAATGAAGTTTTCACAAAGCAATAATGCTATAAAGTAAACATCTGTCTTTGTTTAATGAAACAGTTAATCTAGTTATAATTCTATTAATTTATGAAGTATATCAACTAAAAGAGTGTAAATTAATTTATAGGTATTTTGATATAGTATTCATTTTGAAAGTTGTTATGAAGATTTCACAAGATGATTGAAAATTTAACCGCTACTAAGTATTCATTGTATTTGTCATTATTTTTATATAAATGTTAAAATGTATATCAAAAACGAACTATTTATTACGAATTCCAATGGATATCATCTAGTTATTAATATCTCACTCCTTAGAAGTTATTTATTATATTGAGCTTATTAGTTACGAAATTTATTTTTATCTTTGTAAAGATATCATTAGAGAAGAGGTTCTTAAATGATAGTTTATTATTGAGAATTTTTTCTAATATTTTAATTAGTTAAACTAACAAAGTATGAAAAGAGTAAGTATTTTATTATTAATATTATTCACTAAAAACATAAGTTATTCTCAACAAGATCCGAATGATAATGTGTTTACTATCCAGAAACCAATCTGGTCTCATGTTGCAATAGATACAACCGCAATTGGGTACAAGGGCAGAACAGGTATGGATTTTTTTTTCTTCAATGTTGAGAGTAAAATTTTATATGATAAGGCAGACAAAAATGTAGCTTATTTGCTTTACAACAATTCTATAGATAGATTTTCAGGTACTTTTTTAGAGAAAATAGATCTTAGAAATGGGAAGAGCCAATGGACAAATTTCTTTGACCTGAGGAATAATGATGAAAGAGAAGCTTCTAATCATTATTTCATTAATGATGATAATGAATTGGAAGTATTGGGTATGAAAAATGTGCTCGATACCTTTTTTCCTGCTTGGTATAACGGAAAATTTACATCTAGAAAATACGATCTGCAAACCGGAGAACTAAAATATTATTGGTCTGCACCTAAATTAGATTCAAGTTATCCTTTGCTATATCACGATGCTCTTTTAACACGGATCATAAAGAATAAAGAAAATAAGTATGATTTTTATGAAATTTATTTTGGAAATAATGGATACAAGAGAAATAAAACTAGTCTCTCAGAACTAGGTCAGTTTATACACTATGATTCAGCAATCACTGAAGCAAAGTTTCAATATGGCTATTCACAATCATTTGTATTATACTTACCAGAAGACAATAATATGGAATTTTTTCAGATGAAACATACTTTTGAACCTTATCCTTTTGTTACAGGTGATAGTATTAGTCTGGTAATAGAAAGATTTAATGATAAACTAGAGAACTTATCAAGTTTCGATATTTCGGATCAAGTTTCTAAGGTTAGACAATATAGTATGGGTGTGCTTCATAATAATAATTATGTGATATTAAGTGAGGATCTAGACACTATTTTAAATAACTTTAGACAGCGAATTATTTCCGTAAACAGCTTGGGAAATATAGTGGAAGAAGTTGTCTTTCAAGATTCAAAAGATGATCCATTTGGTCAGATTTCAGATGTTATCAAACTAAAAAACGAACCAGGAATGTTAATGTTATTGAGAACCAATTCTGCAGCTGCACCAAACAAGGATAGATTTTATTTCTATAAGACGGATGGAAAGGGTAATTTCAAATTGCTGAAAGAAATTTTACTTGCACCCGGATATCTTACGGCTTTTGGTATTATTAATGAACTGGACAATGGTGATATTTTATGGTCGAGTAACTTTCATAAAAGAAATGCTCAGCCTTCAACTTCATTGGACAGATACATTACTTCCAGATGGTCTGCATCTGATTTGGGATTATCAGCAACAATAGATAAAAAATTCGAAAATTTGTTACTTTTTCCAAATCCAGTTCTTGATGTATTGAACATAGAACATTCTGTTATTCCAATGGCTAGAATAGTACTTTATGATTTAGAAGGAAAAACTTACTTCGATCAAAAAATCAATCACACAAATTATGCTACTGTTACTGTAAAAGATTTAGTAACAGGGATTTATTTAGTACAAATATATGGAGAAGAAGGACAATTAATTTTTGCAGGAAAGATTACGAAGAAGTGACGGATAAATAATATTAATAAAAACGTCTAAAATAATTAATAGATATCCTAACCCCTCTCTTTCAAGAGAGGGTTAGGGGTGAGTTGAATACGGAATGTGTATAGAAAAAATGAATGATAAATTGGAAAAAGCTCATCATCAGAAGAGTTCGTGAGATCATGCAATTTATATGTGTAACTATGTAAAGCCATTATTTTTAGCTATTCAATTACATGAAGATACTTCGGAATTGTATGTAGAAGACAAATATTGGCCAATGCCAAAGTATAGAGAGATATTGTTTCATATTTAGAAAAAAATTAAAATAATTTATAATGGGATAAAGCATCCAAAGATTAATGAGATTATAGTAGAAATACTAAATTACAAAGGACTCGCATATATAAGTTTTTATAAAAATGCAAAATTAATTGATTCTCAAAAGATAATTGTTCAATGAATTTGATACGAATATTTGTCGTTATATTAATAATTAATTTCCACGCTAATCTTGGTGCTCAAAAATTTAATGCAAACTGGGTCTTAGGATATAGTATAAATAATGGTCCAGATTCTAGTTTTGGGAGATTAAATGTTGATTTTTCAGAAGGAAAATTCATTGCTTCCAAAACAAATAGAGTAAGACATACTATGGATTTTACTAACGCTTCCATTAGTGATAGTTTAGGCAATTTGTTATTCTATACAAATGGTTTAGAAGTCTATAATAGATTGTTTAAAGTAATGCCGAATGGAGATACACTTAATCCTGGATTTAGTGCAGATAGAAATGAAGATGGAGGTTATACATTAGTAGGTGGGGCTCTTATACTTCCTTGGCCAGATAATACTGATAAATATATGCTTCTTCATACAACGATTGATGTCACTGTAAATATACCACCTATATTATGGGAATGGTATTCTTTAAATCTTTTATCTACTGTTATTGACATAAATTTGCAAAATGGCTTCGGCGATGTAGTATTTAAAAATAAATCCGTATTTACAGATTCAATTGTCTCAGGTACTTTAAATGCATGTAAGCATGCAAATGGACGAGATTGGTGGATAAATATATTACGTTATGATGGAACAAAAATGTTCACATTTCTTTTTGATCCAAGCGGCATTAGTCTTTATAAGTCTCAATATTTAAATAAAGAATTGGTAAAAAGTAATGTAGGTCAATGTGTTTATAGTAAAAAAGGTGATAAACTGGCAATCTTCATGACTAACGATGCAAATATAAAGGAATTTCTATTATTTGATTTTAACAGAATAAATGGAGAATTAAAACAACTTGAATATGGAATTGACTCTAATTACCAAAATACTGGAGTAGCTTTTTCTAATTCTGGAGAGTATTTATATGCAACTACAGGAACCAAATTGTATCAACTTAATATGAATGAATCAGCACCGTGGGCAACAAAGTTTCTAATTGATACAGTAGATGGTGCATATTACAATAGAAAATATGCAACTCATTTTGCCCAAATGTTACTAGCATTAGATGGCAAAATTTATATTTCAGCCGGCAGAGGATCAAAACAATTAAGTGTAATAGAGAATCCAGATCAAAAAGGTAAATTGTGCAATTTTAAGCAATTTGAAATTCCATTAACAATGTATAATACTTGCATTCCTAATTTTCCAAATTATAATCTTGGACCGATTGATGGCAGCATCTGCGATACACTTGGAATAGATAATATCCCTTGGGCTTGGTGGCGACATGAGCAGGATTCGACCGATTACCTAAATATTCAATTTACAGATTTGAGCAATTATGAAGTTGTTGAATGGGAATGGAGTTTTGGAGATGGAATGATTTCAACTATACAAAATCCAATTCATCATTATACTAAGAATGGAAGTTATGAAGTTTGCTTGATTGCAAAAAACAAAAACGGATCAGATACTTTATCTAAAATCCTCAATATTGGAACATCATCAGTTGAGAATTTAAAAACACCAATAAATATAGATTTATTTCCAAATCCTTGTGATGAATATATCATTATTAATGTATTAGATTATATTCCAGAAAAAATGGTCATAAAACTCTATGATTTATTTGGTAATGAAATTTTATCTAGGAGATTATTTGAAGGAAGCAATGTAGTAAATGTTGAATCTATTCATAAAGGAATTTATTTTGCCAATATTAATGAAGCAGGCAAGAAAATAATTAGTCAAAAATTAATAATATATAAATAAAACATTTAATTCATTTGTTAAGATTCAGATTTAATAATACTATAGCCATCAAGTAACTTTAATGGGACATATTCCAATGATCGCTCGTATAGAATAACTGAAGGAACGTGAGACTGATCAAGGGTAGATAGTGCATTAAGAACTTTTTGCTCAAGTGATTGAGCTGTGATCTTGTTGATCAGAAGGCATAGCAATGTCATTACATAATAAATGTTATTTGTTTTCAAATAATATTATTCGTTTTGATTTTTCTATTTTTCAATGAATAGCTTACTTTTCTAATTAGTGAATAAATTAAACAAAATCTCTTATAATTTTACTAACAAGATCTTAAAAGAAAGATAATTTGTAAAGAAGAATTAATAGCTTAGACAGAAAGAACTATAAAGCACATCACTTTCAAAGAGTGCTCAACCTTCAAAGTACCTTTCCTTCACACTCTCCAAATCCAATCTTATAGTTTTCATTTTGTGCATAGGCATTCATGCGAACGACATCACCATCTTGAATAAAAGTTCTACTTGTTCCATCGGATAAGGTTATTGGTTTTGTTCCTTTCCAGGCTAGTTCTAACATTGAACCAAAGGAAGATGAGTCAGGTCCGGAAATTGTTCCAGATGCGCAAAAATCTCCAACCTGCATATTGCATCCATTAATGGTATGGTGTGCCAATTGTTGCGACATGCTCCAGTATAAATACTTCGTGTTGGATGTACAGACTAAAGTATCGTTGATGTAGACTTCTAGAATAATATCTAAGTTTCTTTGACTTTCAGGATTCAAATAATCCAAAGGTTGTGGATGTTGAATTGGTCCATATACTTTGAATTCTGCTAATGCCTCCAAACTTACAATCCATGGAGAAGTTGTAGAAGCAAAATTTTTACCTAAAAAGGGTCCAAGTGGAACGTATTCCCATTTCTGAATATCTCGCGCAGACCAATCATTGAAAAGACAAAGACCAAAAATGTGGTCATGAGTTTTTTCAATTGAAATAGGAGTACCTAATTCATTTCCTTTTCCAATTACAAAAGCCATCTCTAATTCAAAATCTAATTGTCGTGATTGTGAAAAAATAGGTGGTTCTCCATCTTTAGTTACAATCTGTCCTGATGGTCGCTTAATTTCTGTTCCACTTACTACTATTGATGAAGCCCTACCGTGATAGCCAACAGGCATATGCAACCAATTGGGAAGTAAGGCATTTGCAGGATCTCTAAACATTATACCAACATTTGTAGCATGTTCTCTGCTGCTGTAAAAATCTGTATAATCTCCAATACGAACAGGAAGATGAAGTCTACAATCATTTATTTTATGCAGACAATTTTCAACATTAGTTCGATCAACAGAATTTCCTTCGCCAAGTAAATGTGTTAATCTTGTACGCAATTTATTATTGAATTCTTTGCCTAAAGAAATAAGATCATTAAGAAAATCATTTTTTAAATGTTTCTCTGAAAGATTTAAGTCTGGCAACAAATTTTTCTCATATAGTTCATAAAGATCTAATACATAATCTCCAATCCTTGTGCAAACTCTTTTATCTTCTTGAATAGAATATATTCCTAAGGGCAAATTTTGAATTGGAAAAAAGGATCCATTTGCAGAATCAATCCAAGATTTATTATTTTTGTTTAATGTGTTGTTCATATAAAAAATTAAGGACGTTCAATTACAACCGCATATCCCTGTCCTACGCCAATGCACATTGTACACAAGGCATATTTCTTGGAATTTCTTTGCAGGTTAAGTGAAGCAGTATGAATTAATCTGGTGCCTGTCATTCCAAGTGGATGACCAATTGCAATTGCTCCACCGTTAGGATTTATGCGAGGATCATTGTCTTCCAAATTTAAATTTCTTGTACAGGCTAAAACTTGTGCCGCAAATGCTTCATTTATTTCTATTACATCCATTTGATCCATTGTCAATCCTGCTTTAGCTAAGGCTTTTTTACTAGCCTCAACAGGACCCAATCCCATAATTCTCGGTTCGACACCAACAACTGCAGAACTTACAATTCTTGAAAGTGGATTCCAATTATTTGATTGTGTTGAGTCTTCACTGGCAATGAGTACAGCAGCAGCTCCGTCATTTAATCCAGAAGCATTTCCGGCAGTAACTGTTCCGTTAGAATTAAAAGCTGGTTTTAGTTTTGCTAATGTTTCTAAGGAAGTATTGGCTTTTGCAAATTCATCCTGATTAAAATTTTTTGATTCCGTTTTTGAGATTTTAATTTCTATTGGTATTATTTCTGCTTGATAAATTCCTGATTCTTTAGCTTTGTTATATTTAAGTTGAGAATGAAGCGCAAATAAATCCTGATCTTCTCGAGATATGGAATACATTGAGGCAAGATTTTCAGCAGTTTGACCCATACTGTCACAACCATATTGCTCTTCCATTTTTGGATTTACAAAACGCCAACCAAATGATGAATCATACATTTTAGCATCGCGTCCAAAAGCTGAAGAAGTTTTAGAAATAATCCACGGACCTCTTGTCATTCCCTCTACTCCACCGGCAATAAAAAGATCTCCGTCTCCGGTTTGAATTGCTCTGTGTGCATGGATAATAGCAGACATTCCCGAAGCACACAAACGATTAATCGTTTCACCTGGAATTGTCTGTGGTAATTGAGCAAGCAACAAAGCCATACGCGCAACATTTCTGTTGTCTTCTCCGGCTTGATTGGCACAACCTAGTAGGACATCACTAATTGTTGCAGGATCAAGTTCTGGAAATTGTTTCATTAATTCTCGAAGCACATGAGCAGCCAAATCATCTGTTCTTATAGAAGACAGGCTTCCGCCGAAGGAGCCTACACCAGTTCTAATTCCTGAAATAATAAATGAATTTTTCATTCTTCAAAATGATTTTTATCTGTTCTATAACAAATGCCTTTAAAAACTCCTACGATCTCGTTATTTTGGTTTGTTACGATTACCTGAAAAGTACCTATTCTATTCGATTGTGTTATCAATTTACATTCAGCAATAAGCGTATCATTTAGTTGAATCGCTTTATTGTGTGTAATAGAAGTTTCAATACTTAAACTTATTCTATTGTAACTGTTGCAGGCAAATGCAAATGCGCTATCAGCTAAGGAATATACAATTCCTCCATGTGCAACACTTAAACCATTCATCATTTCTTTTCGCACCACCATCTTAAGAATGCAATGTCCCAGTTCAGTTGTTATTGCTTCGATACCCAGCCACTGACTGAATCCATCCTGACTGAACATTTTCTTAAAAACTGCTTCCGGCGTATTAGACATTTTTATTAAATAAAAGTTTGATTGTTTGCTGCCATTGTACGCAATAAAAAACTACAACGATAACGTGGATCATGATACTTGCTGAACAATTCATCCATCTGAATTACACATTCTGCTATTCCTATTTCATTTGCCCAAGTTAAAAGTCCTTTGGGATAATTTACTCCTTTCGTCATAGAAATCTCAATATCTTCTTTTGTTGCAACTTGATAATACAAAGCATCCGCTGCTTCATTGATAAGCATAATTAATATTCTATCAGAGATTTTTTTTGCAGTTTGAGAATCAATTGAATGCATAGGTTTTACAGCATTAACAGAATAATCATAAAAACCACGACCAGATTTAATTCCTAAGTATGCAGCTTCAACCAATCGTTTTTGAGTAAAGGAAGGTCTGTAACGAGGATCGTTATAAAAAGCAGAGTAAACTATTTCTGTAACAGAATAATTGATATCATGTCCAATAAAATCCATCAAAACAAATGGGCCCATTTTAAAACCTTGTTGAGTCATTGACCAATCAATGTCCTGAGTGCTGGCTATGCCTTCTTCAAGAATTCTCAGTGCTTCTCCATAATAAGGTCTTGCAATTCTATTTACAATAAATCCCGGTGTGTCTTTAGCAATTACAGGTAGTTTATTGCATCCTTTTAACAAATTCACAATGGCTTCTGTTGTAGAAGCTGAAGTCTTTATGGCCGGTATGACTTCAACGAGTTTCATCAAATGTGCAGGATTAAAAAAATGGACTCCGATGAATCTTTCAGGATTACTCACTGCAGAGGCCAAGGAAGTTATGCTAAGTGATGAAGTATTGCTGGCAAGGATGCAGGTGTCAGAAACGATTGAAGACAATTGTTTGAATAAATCCTGTTTTATTTTTAAATCTTCGATAATGGCTTCAATAACCAGTTCACAAGAATATAATTCATTGATACTTTTTACAAAATGAATTTTAGAATGAATGACATTGACTTCAGCTTCTGTTAATTTTTGTTTAGTAATTTCCTTTTCAAGAAATTTTTGAATATAATTCTTTGCATTTAGTAGATTATTCTCAAAAGCATCATATACAAATACGTCACACGCTGAAAGTGCAGCGGTTAAAATAATTCCTTGACCCATGGTGCCGGCACCAACTAATCCAATCTTCTTCATCTAATGGCATTTAAAATAATCAAAAGCTTCCAAACAATCCTTACAACGATATAAAGACTTGCATGCTGTTGAAGCGAACTCACTTATCATTTCAGTATTTGTAGAATTACATCTAGGGCATTCAACAATTCCCTGACCTTCAAACAATTTTTGAATTCGAATTTTTTGAGATGGCGGGGCAATTCCAAATTCTTTTAATTTTTTTCTACCTTCTTCAGACATCCAACTTGTGCTCCATGCAGGATGAAGAACAGTATGGATGATATAATTTTTTATTTTGGATTCATCCAACAATGCTTTGATATTCATTTCTATCATTCCCATTGCAGGGCAACCGACATACGTTGGTGTAATTGTTATTTCTATGCGATCATTTATTTTTTTGACGCTTCGCAAGATTCCTAAATCTGCAATAGTTAGAACTGGAATTTCAGGATCAGTAATCTGAGAAATCAATGATTCAATTTCTTGAAGATTCAATATGGATGAACCTTGTTCATTCAATTGGTCAATTTCAGGTTTAGAATTTTTTGTTGGATCTATCATGATTTACCATTCAAGTCCAGGATAGGCTCTTTGTATATATTGCATGTCTGCAAGAATAAATCCTAATTTTTCAGTATGTATTCCGTTTTTTCCACCTTTCTGGAACCAATTGTCTTTTGGTTTAATAATCTTTGCTTCATCAAAGACAGAGACCATAGTTGCTTCCCATTTTATTTTCAATGTTGAATATTGAGGTATTAAATTTTTTTCTTGTAATTTTTTTTCATAATCTGTAGCGTCGAAAATTTCTCCTGTGTATTCCCAAAGTTTATCCACTGCAGATTGAATTCTATGGTGACTTTCTTCTGTGCCATCCCCTAATCTAATCATCCATTCACTACTCCATCTTAGGTGATAATGACATTCTTTTAAAGATTTTTCAGCAATATGCGCTAATCGATTGTCTTCATTTGAGGACAATGCTTCAAACAATGGAACGAAATAGGCATCCAGAAAAAATTGTCTACAAACCGTAAATGCAAAATCAACATTAGGATGTTCAGACAGCAGTAAATTTTTAAATTCACGTTCGTCTCTTAGAAAAGCTAAATGATCTTCCGTCTCTCCTTTTCCTTCGAACTCTGTTGCGTATGTGTAAAGTAATCTTGCTCTACCGACATAATCAAGCGCGATATTGGTCATTGCTATATCTTGTTCTAGTACCGGACCGTGACCACACCATTCACCTAGTCTTTGTCCAAGAATTAGTGCAGTGTCTGCCTGACTAAGAATAAAATCTATTTTATTTTTATCCATACAATTTTTAAAAAACCAATACTTTCATTAACATTATTCATTACACTAATACACCTACATGTGTTCTAATTCATCCGGTAAATCATAGAAGGTAGGATGGCGATATATCTTGTCTTCTGCCGGTTCAAAAAATGATTCATTTTGTTTTGGATCAGAGGCAACAATATATTTTGATTCGACTACCCAGATACTAATTCCTTCTTGTCTTCTTGAATAGACATCACGTGCATTTTCAATTGCCATGGTAGCATCTGCTGCATGCAGACTTCCGGCATGTTTGTGGTCAAGACCATTTTTACTTCGTATGAATACTTCGAATAGAGGCCAGTTTTTCATTGTGATATATTAAGCCGTTTTTTTACTTCTTTTTTCCGCATAAAACATTGCAGCATCTCTAACCCACTGACCTTCATCATGTGCTTTATTTCTTGCTTCTAGTCGTTGTTTATTGCAAGGACCATTTCCTTTAACAACATTATAGAATTCAGTCCAATCAATTTCACCAAAATCGTAGTGAGCTCTTGATTCGTTCCATTTGAGTTTATCATCTGGAATTTTAATTCCCAGAATTTCAGCTTGCGGTACAGCCATATCGACAAACTTCTGCCTGAGTTCATCATTTGAAAATCGCTTAACCTTCCAAGCTAAACTTTGTGCAGAGTTAGGTGAATCCTTATCACTTGGACCAAACATCATAAGAGAAGGCCACCACCATCTGTTCAAGGAATCCTGGGCCATAGCTTTCTGTTCTGCTGTTCCTTTACATAGTTGTAAAAGTATCTCAAAGCCCTGCCTTTGGTGAAAGCTTTCCTCTTTGCATATTCTCACCATTGCTCTGGCATAAGGTCCATAGGATGTTCGGCAGAGTGCAACCTGATTGACTATGGCTGCTCCATCTACTAGCCAACCAATTGCTCCCATGTCGGCCCAGGTAAGGGCAGGATAATTAAAAATACTCGAATATTTGGCTTTTCCGGAATTAAGGTCATTAATCATGGTTTCTCTATCCATTCCCAGAGTTTCTGCGGCAGAGTATAAGTATAGTCCATGACCGGCTTCATCTTGAACCTTTGAAAGAAGAATTGCTTTTCTGCGAAGGCTAGGGGCTCTTGAAATCCAATTTCCTTCAGGAAGCATGCCCACAATTTCAGAATGTGCGTGTTGAGATATCTGTCGAATAAGCGTTTTTCTGTATTCCTCTGGCATCCAATCCTTTGCCTCAATTTTTTCATCCTGATCAACACTTTGTTGAAATTCTTTATAGAGCAATTCTTGATCTTTCATAAAAGCATTATTTTATATTATAAGACAACAAGACTAATCCATTATTGATCATAGTCTACGGTTATTTTTGAAGATTTAGGAAAGGCTTGACAGGTAAGAATGTAACCAGCTTTTATCTCATCTTGTTCTAAACCATAATTCTTTAGCATTTCAACCTCACCTTCTATCAATCTGGCCTTACAGGTACAACATACTCCACCTTTACAGGCAAATGGAAGGTTGATTTTTCTATTTAAGGCAGCCTCAAGTATACTTATACTGCCGTATTCAAGATCAAATTCTGCAGTTCTGCCATCCGTTTTAAGTTTTATCTTGGCATGTTTACCTATTTCTTTGGCTGTGAGTGGTTTAAGGCTTTGTTTTATTTCGGTACCAAAAAGTTCAAAATGAATTTTAGATTCCGAGAAGCCCGATTCAATTAAACTGGACTTAATGTCTAAAATCATGCTTTCAGGTCCACAAATAAAAACCTCATCAACATCTGATAAATGAATAATCTTGCCATCAAAAGATTTGAGTTTTTGAGCATTTATTCTTCCTTGAAAACACTCTTCTTCAACTAGTTCCTGACTTAGTATAAAATTAAGTTGAAGCCGGTCTAGGTATAAATTTTTTAAGTTTAGAATCTGATTAAGAAAGATGATTTTATCGCTGGAACTGTTTCCATAGAGAAGACAAATTTTACTACTTTTCTCAACTTCCAGAATATTGGTAACCAAGGAGAGTATAGGTGTAATTCCACTACCTGTTGCAATAAAAAGATAAGTCTTTTGATGATTTTCGTTAAGATTTAAAGTAAATCTCCCATTTGGAGGCATTAATTCTAATAATTCTCCAGCCTTTAATTCCGTGTTGGCATAGTTTGAAAAACTGCCCCCTTCAACTCTTTTAACAGCAACGCGGTAATCCTTCTCTAATGGGCTTACACAAAGTGAATAAGAGCGATGAAGTTCTTCTCCACGAACAGTTTTGATAATGTTGATATATTGACCAGCCTTAAATTTAAATATTTCCTTAAGATCATCCGGTATATCGAAGGAAATTGAAACGCAATCAAGAGTTTCTCTCCTGACCTCTTTGACTTTAATGGGATAACTGTGTTGCATTTATTTAAAAAGTCAACAAAGATATTAAAGCTAAAGCAGAAAATGGCATCTATTAGAATCTAAAAAGACTAGACTTTTATCTTCATTTTGGTAAAAGGTATGGCAATAAATTACAATAATATTATATGATTAATAAATTAATACAAAGCTTTTAAAAGAAATTTTTCGTGAATAATTTTTATTAATAATACTTTTTTTACTATGATAATTTTTAATAGTTAACCGAATAAAAATGCAAAATATTCTTAATGTGTTTTTTTTTAATTTTTTTTACTTAGGAATAGAATATTGTGTATACCTTCATCCCAGCAATTAGAGCAATCTAGTATTATATAGTTCGTGGATTGAGAACGTATTTACTATTTTGTTAATCTTCTAATAATCAATACCCTCAATTCTTTCCCCCCCTAATAACTATTCTCAAGCTAATTGATCCAGCTTTAATAAGATTAAGTATTTATTACTTAATTCTTTACCAAATCTCTTATTCTTTTTTTTAGCCGAATGCCCAGCTCATATTAATTAAATTAATAATTTATTTAGTATTGCTAATTCTTTAATAATTCTCAATTCATAACTCCAGTTTATACTCTAAAATCAATGATATTGATTTTAAAATATAAATGGTTCGCATTAAAAATAAAAAATGAATATATGAATTATTATCCCTCAAACACAAACGGTGCTAACGGAAAAAATGAGTATCGAATAATCAAGTGTTTTAATTCTTACAATCCATATTTACATATAGGATTGTTTTTCTTGTTATTCATAGGTTTAAACTTTTCAGTTTTTGCAACTGAATTAGTATCCACACGGGATATTAATTTTAAACCTTATTCTGCTTTTGATTTTAGGAAAAATGAAAGTTTTAACAAAAACAATTTTCATAACTCCAAAATATCAGAGAAAATTGCACCCTTCATGGTTGGTGCCGTACATAATGTTACGCAGAATCTTTTCTATGTTTTATTACAAGATGCGGTTAATGCTGCCAATGTCAATGATGTTATTGAGTTGAATGGTAATATTACAGAAGCATTGGTAAATATTAATAAGAGTATTACCTTAAATGGGAATAGCTTTTATCTTTTATCAACTTCACCAAATTTTGGTATTGAGATCTCAGCAACAAACATAAACTTGCTAAATCTTGAAATTAGGAGTGCTGGTACTTTCGGAATTCAAACTGATTGTGGAGCTGATTTTCTTAATTTAAATAATATATTCGTTAATAATTGCGGTGGTACTGGAATTTCAATATACGGAGTAGACAATGCAGTTTTAACTAATATTACAAGCCAGGATAACGGGGGTAACGGAATTAATTTTACCAACTGCGACAATACAACAGTTAACGGTTTAACTACATCGGGGAATAATTTTCCTGGTGGATTCGAAGCTGGAATTGGTATTTTTACAAGTAGCATTTATTGCTTGCCGGGTGGTATAAATGGATTGACAATAAATGGACCAATATCTATTGCTGAATCGACAAAGGCATATTCTCAAAAGGCAGATGCATCTCATATTATTACTGGTCTTTCAAGCAATACAACTTTATTTGATTGGGCAGTTGGTATCGGGGCCTTAGATAGAAATTACTGGCCTTCAAAGGTAGTTGCATATACGGTAGTGGATGCATTATTTGAAGCTCCTTATAATTATCCAAATTCAGTTATTTATGTTGTACAAGTTGCAACAGAAGATTTTTATGTAGATGATAATCCTGCAGGCGACCCAACACCACCGATGTTGATTTCAACAGCAATTAATTTTCTAATACCGGGAAATATTATAAACATAGAAGATGGTAGCTATAATGAAAGATTAACTGTAGACAAATCTCTAACTTTAAATGGTACTTCAGAACTTGGAACTATTCTTGAAGGGACCGGATTAATTGGTAATGGAAGTGGTATTTTACTAAATGTCGGAATTACAAATGTTTCGATTCAAAATTTAAGTATTCAGAATTACAATGGTAATTCTCCTAATGCATATGCAGGAATATATGGAACAGGAGGAAACAACAGTCTAACTGTAAATAATTGTACTATAAAAAATAATATTGGTGGTTCTGGTTTCTACGCCAATGGTCCTGTTATTGGGATTTTATTAAATAACCTTGACATCTCTGGGCATACAAATGCATTTGGCGCAGCAAGAGGGATAGTTATTTGGAATGGATTCAAACAGAATATTACAATTACAAATTGTGATGTATACAACAACAATTGTTGCGGTATTGAACTTCAGGATGGCACAGCATCAGGAGTATTACTAAGTAATAATAATGTCCATGACAACGCAGACAATGGACTCGGATTAAGTGGACTTAAAGGTGGAGCTGGAGCAAATCTCATTGCAAATAATACAGTCTCTAATAATGGAAGATTTGGAATCGAAATAAAAAATCCAAGTGGAAATGGAAGTACAACTGGAGATGGAAGTATTTATTTAGATAATAATACTGTAAGCCTAATTCCTACAGTTGGGATGAATAATAGAGACCATGCAGGAATTGCTATTTTCAGAAGAGCTTTTCAGCCAGGTAATCCCGATGGTTATGTAAACATACCAACCGGTGTTGTTTTAAAAAATAATACAATAGATGGATTTAAACATTTGAATCCCGGAAGAGTTGAAAGTGAAGGATTCGGAATTGTTATTGAAGGGACTAACAATGAAGTTAATACCAACACAATAAAAAATAGTGACATTGGTATTCAAGAGCAAGGTGGAGGTCATCCAAATTCTAATTATGTTAGCGACAATGCAGGAGATGGTGATCAAGTTGATTCAAAGTCTGCAAATTACTTTGGAAGAGGTAATGCTCCGGTAGCATGTGGAAATGAAATTGTAGGAAATAGTTTTATTTCCAACGGATTGAATCAAAGAACTTCAGGACCTGGAGCAGGTGCGAATGGTTTTGTAACTAATATAAATACTTTAGAAACATTTTGTTCTATTCAAGCAGCAATAAACGATGCACAAACTTTAGATGGGCACACTTTAGAAGTGTATTCCGGAATATATAATGAACAAGTACTAGTTAATAAGACACTTACTATAAAAGGAGTAGGAGCTACTCAACCAATAGTTGATTTTACGGGAATAGTTTCAGGAAAGCCCAGTTTGTTTGATATCTCTGCAAATGGGGTAAGCATAGAAAATATAAATTTCAAAGTAGATTTGGCTAAATTGAAAAGTGCAATCATTGCTACAAATTCAAATCTAGATTTAATAACAATAAAAGACAACCTAATTGATCCATATGGTCCTCCATCTGCAGGAACTTATGGAGACAGAAATGCGGTAAGTGTAAATTACGGTGGACCTACGAATTATAGAGTTGCAACAGGAGGAGTCAATGTTGTTAACTTTTTAAATAATATAGTCACTGCTGGAACTTATCCAACCATGTTCCGTGCAGGAATTGCGGCGGATGAAGTCGGAGGATTGTTCAATGGAAATACACTTACAACCATAAACCATGACATAATACTAAGATTTGGAAGTAATGGAAACATAACTATTTCAAACAATACTATTAGTGGAGGTGGTGTTGAATTAACAGAACAAAATGCCGGTGCAGGTCAAATAGATGTCATTGGAAATAATTTCGATGCAACTTGGGCAAATGGATTGGCTCCATATTCTCCGATTTTGCGATTAAAAAATAATTATACTTTCAGACCTACCCTAGTTGATAATAATATTTTTACGAATCATCAATGGGGTATAAGTCTTGAAAATTACAATACAGTTACAATTAACAACAATAGTTTCACACCACTTGCCGGTTCAACTACATATAATCATATTACGATTAATACTAAGGAATTTAGTTCATCAAGTGGTTTCTATCCACCTAATGTCGATGCGACTATAACCAACAATACTTTTAACAATTCTGGTGTACTTGGTGGAATTGCATTGGTATTTAATAATCATGACAATGACAGTCCTGTGTTTGGAAACTTTGCAATAAGTTCAAATAATTTCATGGATAATATTGCAACAGTTATTAAACTAGACAATCAATCAGGTCCTACTATGGCTCCTGTTACAATTATGGCACCTTGGACTAAAGATCTTGATGCCTCCAATAATAGTTATGATGTTGGTTCTGGAATTAAGTTACCAGCAGTCATGTCTAATACAGAATTATACAAATTAGAAGATCGCATTCAGCATGCAATCGATATACCAGGTTTAGGATTTGTAACAGTTAAATTAGCAAACAGCTATGTAACCACAAACAGTTTTGTTTCACCAACAACAACAAGTCCATCTGTACAAAGAGGAATAAATGAATTGGCTTCTTTGGGTACTGTAAATGTTGAAGCAGGAAATAATTATACTGGTGGTGCTGATGCAACAGCATCAGGATTCGACATTACTTTATCACCTGGAGCAAGTCCTGCCTGTGTTACATGGTCAGGAAACATGTTGTTAAATAGTGGAGACATTTTAAATGTAGATATCAATGGCACTACTGCATGTACACTTTATGATCAGTTTATTGTAAATGGTACAGTTGATCTTGGTGGCGCTACATTAAATATTAATTTAGGATATGTACCTGCAAATGGTGACCAAATTAAAATAATTGACAATGATTTAGTTGATGTCATAGTTGGTCAATTTGCACAAGGAGATTACATAAGTTCAGGAGGTTATGCATTCACAATTGATTATTTTGGTGGAGACGGTAATGATGTTGTTTTAACTAAATGTAGTGGAGTAATAAATTCAAATACTTCGAATGTTTATTGTACAATTCAAGATGCAATAAATGATCCTACAACATTAAATGGACATACCTTAATTGTTTCAGCCGGACTATACGCTGAAAATATAATTGTAAATAAAGAACTTATAATACTTGGTCCAAATAAAGACATTGATCCATGTTCAGGTATCCGAGTTGGTGAAGCAAATGTAGTACCTGCAATTTCAGGGATTGCCTCTGGTGAAATATTTCATATTGCGGCTTCAAATGTAACGATTTCAGGATTAACAATTGATGGTGACAACCCATATATCGTGAGCGGTTTTACCAGCACGAATGGTGCGGATATTGATGCTGCAGAAGGTATTACGATATATGAAACAGGAATTAATAATCTTACTGTGAGTAACAACATTATTCAAAATGTATCTTATTCTGGTATTACTCTCTATGATTATTTATTTGGACTACCTTCTTCCGGAAACGAAATAAAAAATAATAAAATACAGGATCTGGGAACTTATGATATAAGTTCTGGTATTGTTAATTACGGATTAGGAATATTATTATATAATAATCAGTATGCACATGTTGCTGACAATTGTATTACTAATGTGAGAGTTGGTTTGCAAACAGGTAATTTTTACTTAGCAAATCCGGGAGCATTGAATAATCAACTTATTGAAAATAATTCTATAAGTGCAAGACGAAGAGGAATATTTCACAACCTCGCATATGGAACTGCTTCAGAAATAAAATTAAATGACAATATTATTTCTGGAATATCAGACGTGAATGAAACAGTTTGGGACGGAATTTTATTTGCCTCCTTATCTGTACCGTGTACAGCTACAAATAACAACGTTGATGGAAGTGCAATAAGCAATCCATCAGAAGGATTAGAAGTTTGGAATGTATCAACTACTAGTCCAACAGCTTTGATTGGTGGACAAATAAAAGGAGTAAATAATGGAATTTTTATAAATAATTATGAAGGCTATTCTTCAGATGCTAATTTAGGATCAAATGCAATCGTAGAAGGTGTAACTGTTGTACCTAAAAGTGGAGGCAATGGAATTTGGATATATGATAGCCCAAGTAGTAGTCATGTTTCAGTCTCAGCTACAGTACAATCAGATTGTGAAATAAATCAAATTGATCAATCAGGAACTGGAATATTAATTCAAAACAGCAAAGCATCTGCTTCAATTAAAGATAATGTTAGTTCAATTAACGGTTTTTTAATTGGTATAGATGTAGATGGAGGCTCTGCAACAATAGAAGAAAATCATATCTATGACAATGGAATTGGTGTGCGGTTTACAAATAGTGGAACGGGTTCCGTTTTAACAAATAAATTTTTCGATGCACTACCAAATGATAAAGATTTACAAGCAACGAATTCTGCAGATGCAGTCTTAGCAAGTCCGAATAATTGGTTTGGTGGAACAAGCTTTGGTGTTGAAAATTTAAGCGGACCTTTAAATATAGATGCAACTTTAAATTATTGGAACTCAGCTTCTGGTCCCGGTCTAATTGCTGCAGGTAGTGGAGCTAAGCTAACAAATTTCGTAAGCTATTGCCAGTGGATTGGAGATGCTCCAGTTTTTTGGGGAGGTACCGGACTACCTTTAAGTTCTCCGATAGTTAATATTACAATTGATGAAAATAGTGGCATAAATGATGATGGAATTATTTGCAATGGTGCAACAGTAGATCTTGATGCAAGCACACTAGGAGCAAGTTCATACCAATGGTCTACAATGGAAACAACAACGGGCATTTCCGTAACACCAAATATGACTACGACATATACTGTAACTGTAACTTTTAATGATTGTCAAGTTGTGGCCAGTCAAACAATTACAGTCAATCAATTACCTGCGTGCAACATTAATGGATTGAATTTAGTTTGTCCTAACTCATCGAATATTTATTCTACAGCACCAGGTTATACTTCTTATGAATGGAGTATTATTGGTGATGGAAGTATTTCAGGTCCTTCAAATTTAGAATCAGTTTTAATCATTGCAAATAATAGCTGCAATGGTAGTTATACATTAAACTTAATCATTACAGATATCAATGGCTGCAGTTCTAATTGCAGTTTAATTGTTACAGTTCAAGACTTAGTTGCTCCAAGTTTAACAGGAGTAGCCTATCCAGGCACAACGGGTACAAATGCTTGTTTGTCCAATGCAGTCATTTCAGCACCGTTTAGTGCTGCAAATGCAATACAAGGATATACAGACAATTGTGGAAGTGCAGTAACTGCAAGTTTAACAGGTACATTAGTGTCTGGAACAAATTGTGGATGGACTGTTACCTATACATTTAGCATAATAGATTCATGCGGAAATACTTTGACGAATCAAAGCTATTCAAATACGGGTAGCGATCAGACAGCACCAAGTTTAACAGGAGTACCATTTCCAGGCACTACTGGAACAAATGCCTGTTTGTCTAATGCAGTAAGTTCAGCACCATTTAATCCTGTCAATGCAAGACAGGGATATACAGACAATTGTGGAAGTCCGGTAAGAGATGGCTTAACTGGTACCTTAGTTACAGGAACAAATTGCGGTTGGACTGTTACATATACATTTAGCGTTATAGATTCTTGCGGAAACGTATTGACCAATCAAAGCTATTCAAATTCAGGTAGCGATCAAACCGCACCAAGTTTAACCGGAGTGCCTTATCCAGGCACAACAGGTACAAATGCCTGCTTGTCAAATGCAGTAATTTCAGCACCGTTTAGTGCTGTAAATGCAATACAAGGATATTCAGACAATTGTGGAAGTGCAGTAACTGCAAGTTTAACAAATACATCAGTTAGCGGAACAAATTGTGGATGGACCGTAACTTACACTTTCAGCATAATAGATTCATGTGGAAACGCATTGCTAAATAGAACTTACTCTAATACAGGAAGCGACCAAACAGCACCTAGTCTAACAGGCGTTCCATTTCCAGGCACGACTGGTACAAATGCCTGTTTGTCGAATGCAATAAGTTCAGCACCATTTAGTGCAGTTAGCGCAAGACAAGGATATACAGACAATTGTGGAAGTCCTATAAGAGCGATTTTAACAGGAACATTATTAACAGGAACAAATTGCGGATGGACCGTTACCTATACTTTCAGCATAATAGATTCTTGCGGAAATACATTGCCGAATAGAACTTATTCCAATACTGGAAGCGATCAGACAGCACCTAGTTTAACTGGTGTTCCATATCCAGGCACAACTGGTACAAATGCTTGTTTGAACAATGCAGTAATTTCAGCACCATTTAATGCCGTGAATGCAAGACAGGGATATACAGACAATTGTGGAAGTGCAGTTACTGCAAGTTTAACAGGTACATTGGTAACTGGAACAAATTGTGGATGGACTGTTACCTACACTTTTAGCATAATAGATTCATGCGGAAATGCATTGACAAATAGAACTTATTCAAATACCGGTAGAGATCAGACAGCACCTAGCTTAACAGGCGTTCCATATCCAGGTACAACTGGTACAAATGCTTGTTTGACCAATGCAGTAATTTCAGCGCCATTTAGTCCAGCCAATGCAATACAGGGGTATACAGACAATTGTGGAAGTGCAGTCACTGCAAATTTAATAGGTACATTAGTAACTGGAACAAAATGTGGATGGACGATTACTTATAGATTTAGTATAATAGATTCCTGCGGAAATACATTGACTAATCGAAGCTATTCAAATACGGGTAGTGATCAAACAGCACCAAGCTTAACTGGTCCGGCATATCCGGGAACTACAGGCACAAATGCCTGTTTGTCAAATGCGGTAAGTTCAGCGCCATTTAATGCTGTCAATGCAATACAGGGATATACAGACAATTGTGGCGGTGCAGTTACTGCAAGTTTAACAGGCACATTGGTAACTGGAACAAATTGCGGGTGGACTGTTACTTATACTTTTAGCATAATAGATTCATGCGGAAATGCATTTACAAATAGAACTTATTCAAATACAGGTAGCGATCAGACGGCACCAAGTTTAACTGGTGCAGCTTATTTGGGTACTATAGGTAATAATGGATGTTTATCCAATGCAACAAGTTCAGCACCATTTAGTGCTGCAAATGCAATACAAGGTTACACAGACAATTGTGGAAGTGCAGTAACTGCAAGTTTAACAGGTACATTGGTAACTGGAACGAATTGTGGATGGAATGTTACCTACACTTTTAGTATAATAGATTCATGCGGAAACGCTTTAACGAATCAAACTTATTCAAATACTGGTAGTGATCAGACAGCACCAAGTTTAACAGGAGCAGCTTATACGGGCACTACAGGCACAAATGCATGTTTAATAAATGCAGTGAGTTCAGCGCCATTTAGTGCTGCAAATGCAATACAAGGATATACAGACAATTGTGGAAGTGCAGTAACTGCAAGTTTAACAGGTACATTAGTGTCTGGAACAAATTGTGGATGGACTGTTACCTACACTTTCAGCATAATAGATTCATGTGGAAACACTTTAACCAATCAAAGCTATTCCAATACTGGTAGTGATCAAACAGCACCAAGTTTAACAGGAGCAGCCTATCTGGGCACTTCTGGAACAAACGCTTGTTTATCCAATGCAGTGAGTTCAGCGCCATTTAGTGCTGCGAATGCAATACAAGGATATACAGACAATTGTGGAAGTGCAGTAACTGCAAGTTTAA
>JBDTWI010000047.1:0-24591 GCA_040006775.1 Saprospiraceae bacterium | reverse complement strand
TTGCCTCATAATTGGAATAACATGAGGGCATAGGTACTTCATTGGACGGATACCTACAAATGGGAAAAATCAATTATTTATTAATTTTAAAATCGGAATTATGAAATATAAAATATTAACTTCACTAATTCTTATTTGTCAGTCCTTTTTGAGTTGCTGTGAACCAATTATAGATCCACCGAAGTTAAAAAATTGTTATGAAGATACGGTACTCACTTCATTGAAACCCGTTTGGAAAGTTATTAATTGGGAAGATAGTAGCAGACAAACAATGATTGAGGCAGTGTTTTACAAGAATTTTTTAATTTATGGTACTTATAACAATTATCCAGAATCCAATCTGATAATGAGAGATATAAATACAGGTCAAAAAATTTGGGAATCACGAGATCCTTCACTTAGGGATGTTACTGGTTATCTTGATAGAATAATTTATAAAGATAAATTGTATATTATTGGAGAAACTGGCAGTGCAACTCCAGAAATCACGGTTCTTGATTTAAATAATGGAAATGTTATTTATAAGGAATTTGTTAGTTACGTTGACCCAAGAATTTCGTGGTTTGGTAATTATATCTATTATAAAATTCCTTATGGAAATGCTCCAGTTTCAGACAGCATTCAGGTGTGGAGATTTAATATGGATAACTATCAGTCAGAGTATATTCTCAGTTTAATCAATACACAATATGGGCCAAGTATAGAATCGATGGTTGAATATGTATTGAACGATGGGGATTCCGTGATATTTTTTCAGAATAGACAGTTGAGTTCAACACTGAATAGAAAAGTTGATGTACTTGCATACAATTTGACCCAAAGGAAATATATCTGGCGACATGACTCTGTGGATTATTTACGCAATTCTTCCGTCTGGCCAGCAATCTATAAAGATGGAAGAGTGTTTTTTAAAGCAGCTGCGATGTTGTATTGTTACGATGCAGAAACAGGCGCAATAATTTGGCAAGATGACGTCGGAAGGAGAGTTGGTGGAGATATGATTCTTGGCAATATGATACTAGCAGAAGGAAGAGTAATTGTACACAGCAATGGTGGAAGCGTCTGTTGTTTTGATGAAATTACTGGAAAACATCAGTGGACCACACTAAAATGGGCAGATACTATTCATAAAATGGATTATTACAAAGGCAAAGTTTATACAGCCAGTGGAGCAAACGGTAATATACATTCATTGAATATTTACAATGGCAATAAAATATGGAATGAAATTAGTCCGAATTTTAATTGTTATGAATACGATGCCAATTTTGGGACCTGTGATCTTTCAATAGATCCAAATACAGGTCTAATGATCATTGGAGATTATTATTATACTATGTGTATTGACCTGAATAAGTAATCTTTTGATTTTTATATTCTGGATTTTAATTCTGTTAAAATCCAGAATATAATTGTCTAATTGGACACTTTCATCTAGGCCATGGTCATTTGAATTAATTTGAATTTTGTTCTACTTACAAATTATTTGAATAAAACATTTTTTATGTTTTTAGCCAAATAGGAAATATCTATTATATAAAATTATTAAAATCTGAATTATGAAATATAAAATTTTAACTTCATTTGTTTTAGTTTGTTATACTTTTTTAAGTTGCTATAAACCTAAAATAGATCCACCTAAAACAAAAAATTGTCAGGAAGATACGGTTTTCACTGAATTGAAACCTATTTGGAAGGGTATTAACTGGGAAGATAGCAGTCGTCAAACAATGATTGAGGCAGTGTTTTACAAGAATTTTATTATTTATGGGACCCTCAACAACTATCCTGAATCCAATCTGATGATGAGAGATATAAATACTGGACAAAAAATCTGGGAGACTAGAGATCCAACAATTTATGACGTAGCAGGGACTTTAGACAGGGTGATTTATAAAGACAAATTATTTATAATCAGTTCAACTGGAAGTGAATTTCCAGAAATTAAAGTGATTGATTTAAATAATGGAAAAATACTTTATAAAGAATTCTTAAGTTATGTTTTTCCGAGAATATCAAACTTCGCGAATTCTATTTATTATAAAATAGCTTACGGGAATGCACCAGTTTTTGACAGTATTCAGGTATGGAGATTTAATATGGATAATTACCAATCTGAGTATATTCTCAGCTTAATCAATACACAATATGGACCAAGTATTGAATCCATGGTTGAATATGTTTTAAATAATGGGGATTCCGTGATTTTTTTTCAGAATAGACAGTTGAGTTCAAAATTGAAACATAGAATTGATGTACTCGCATACAATTTAACCCAAAGGAAATATATATGGCGACATGATTCAGTGGACTATTTGCGCAATTCTTCAGTATGGCCAGCAATCTATAAAGACGGCAGAGTATTTTTTAAAGCAGCTGCGATGTTGTATTGTTACGATGCAGAAACAGGTGCAATAATTTGGCAAGATGACGTCGGAAGGAGAGTTGGCGGAGATATGATTCTTGGCAATATGATTCTAGCAGAAGGAAGAGTAATTGTACACAGCAATGGTGGAAGTGTCTGTTGTTTTGATGAACTAACAGGCAAGCATCAATGGACCACATTAAAATGGGCAGATACTATTCATAAAATGGATTATTACAAAGGCAAGGTTTATGCAGCCAGTGGAGCAAACGGCAATATACATTCATTGAATATTTACAATGGCAATAAAATATGGAATGAAATTAGTCCAAATTTTAATTGTTATGAATACGATGCCAATTTTGCGACCTGTGATCTTTCAATAGATCCAAATACAGGTCTGATGATCATTGGAGATTTCTATTATACCATGTGTATTGACCTGAATAAGTAATCTTTTTATTTTTATATTCTGGATTTTAATCCTGTTAAAATCCAGAATATAATTGTCTAATTGGACACTTTCATCGAGACCATGGTCATTTGAATTAATTTGAATTTTGTTCTACTTACAAATTATTTGAATAAAACATTTTTTATGTTTTTAGCCAAATAGGAAATATCTATTATTTAAAATTATTAAAATCTGAATTATGAAATATAAAATATTAACTTCATTTGTTTTAGTTTGTTATACTTTTTTAAGTTGTTATAAACCTAAAATAGATCCACCGAAACCAAAAAATTGTCAAGAAGACACAGTACTTACTGCATTAAAACCTGTTTGGAAGGTTATTAATTGGGAAGATAGTAGTAGGCAAACCATGATTGAAGCTGTTTTTTATAAGAATTATTTTATTCATGGAACTTATAATAATTATCCTGAATCAAATTTGATTATGAGAGACAAAGCAACTGGTCAAAAAATATGGGAATCAAGAGATCCGGCACTTAGAGATGTGTCAGGAACTTTAGACAGAGTGATTTATAAAGACAAATTATTTATAATTAGCTCAACTGGTAGTGCAACACCGGAAATTAAGGTAATTGATTTAAATAATGGAAATATACTTTATAAAGAGTTCATTAGTTACGTTTTTCCGAGAATATCAAGTTTTGGAAATTGTATATATTATAAAATAGCTTACGGGAATGCTCCAGTTTTTGACAGCATTCAGGTATGGAGATTTAATATGGATAACTATCAATCAGAGTATATTCTCAGCTTAATCAATACACAATATGGACCCAGTATTGAATCCATGGTTGAATATGTCTTAAATAATGGAGATTCTGTGATATTTTTTCAGAATAGACAGTTGAGTTCAAAATTAAAACATAGAATTGATGTACTCGCATACAATTTGACACAAAGGAAATATATCTGGCGTCATGACTCAGTAGATTATTTAGGTAATTCTTCCGTCTGGCCAGCTATCTATAAAGATGGAAGAGTATTTTTCAAAGCAGCTGCGATGTTGTATTGTTACAATGCAGAAACTGGTGCAATAATTTGGCAAGATGACGTCGGAAGGAGAGTTGGTGGAGATATGATTCTTGGCAACATGTTATTGGAAGAAGGTAGGGTAATTGTTCACAGTAATGGAGGAAGTGTTTGCTCTTTTGATGAGCTTACAGGTAAACATCAGTGGACCGCATTAAAATGGGCAGATACCATTGGTAAAATGGCTTATTATAAAGGAAAGGTTTATGCTGCTAGTGGAGCAAACGGCAATATACATTCATTGAATATTTACAATGGCAATAAAATATGGAATGAAATTAGTCCGAATTTTAATTGTTATGAATACGATGCCAATTTTGGGACCTGTGATCTTTCAATAGATCCAAATACTGGTCATATGATCATTGGAGATTATTATTATACTATGTGTATAGACCTGAATAAGTAATCTTTTAAAGTTCAATTATGCAATATTGTTTAATAATGTTAAGCCTAAATAAATCAGATAAATTGTATGCATTAAATAAAGATACTGGACTTATTAAATCGGAAAGCTTCATTGCAGATAATCAAATTTATATATGCTGTATTATTAAGACAGGGTATTTCATCAATTTATTAATTTGCCAAATTAATTTTTAATTATGCGACTAACAATTATCATTTCACTCTTCATTTGTTTGAATAGTAGCAATGCTCAAGACAGAATCATGTCACTCACCAGTGGCATCTGCAGTGGTAAATATTCCCTAGGAATATTTGGAAGTGAATATAAAGAAGAGAAATTTCTGACCAAAGATTATGGATCTTATTATAGTAAATTTGGAATATCGGCTAAGGTCTATAAAAATTTCTTCTTGAGTTGTAATTTTGAATTTGATCACACAAAGGGTGGATTTGTAGTTACCGAATTAATGCCTAACCCATCTAATGTTAATTTACTTTCATTTTCCTGGAATAATGTTGGACTGAATTTTAATATTGCGCCGGAATATAGAATAAGGACAAAATTTGCTCATTTCTACCTTAATGCTGGTCTTTCAATTCGGGAAGAACTAATAAATAATAGCTTTGATGCTGTAGGTTATAGTGGAACAGGTTTGATTGATTTTTCCGGAAGCAAAACTTACGTTAAGAGAAAGTTTAACGGAGTAATTAATGCAGGTATGAATATTCTATTTAATAAGATTGGAATAAACTGGGAACTCGGATATAAGGGGAAGCAAGAGATTAATATAAGACCTGACTTTATTACTTATAAAAGAAATGGTATAAATTTGAGTCTTGGTATTTGCTATTTATTTTAAGATGCTGAATGAAGCTTTCTCCATAGAGCATTTTCTTTATGTCCACAATAGTGATAAAGTCCAGATCAGTGCCTCTAACTTTGAAACTGAGCAGAACATATTAATGTTCTTCAACAGTTAAAAAAGCGAAGGATTGTGATAGATTTGATGTAGATATAACAAAGTTAGCGGCAACTCTATGACGACACTACAAACATTGAACAGACGACAATGAAATTAAATACACTTCTCTTTTCAAGCATATTAATCACATTGACATCGTGCAATGGACAGACCGCTACTCAAGCGACTAATACTGACATTTTAAATGAGGGTATTGCCAAAGGTGATACCGTAAAAGAACTTGGAAACAACATTATGCTCGTTTATCAAGATAAGAAAAACAATTATTGGTTTGGTAGCTGGGAGACCGGCTTGTATCGCTATGACGGAAAAACAATTCTTCATTTTACAACGAAGAGTGGGTTGCCTCACAATAGAGTTGAAGAAATTAAAGAGGACAAATCGGGCAACATTTATGTCAATACCAGTAAAGGCATTGGCAAATTTGACGGACAAACTTTCACCACATTGAGCGTTACCAACTCGGACAATCAATGGAAGTTAGAGCCAAACGACTTGTGGTTTAGACAAGGTTTGGATTCCGGATTTGTTTATCGCTATGATGGTAATTTTTTATACAAGTTGCAATCCCCGAAACATCCAAAACATTCTGATTCTTACGCAGTATACAGCATTTATAAGGACAGCAAAGGAAACGTTTGGTTTGGTACTAATCCGCTGGGTGTTTACCGGTATAATGGCAAATCAGTTGACTGGATTTCTGAAGAAGATGTTACAGAACTTCACAATGGTCCTGCTAACGGAGTTCGATCTATCATTGAAGACAAAGACGGATATTTTTGGTTCAATACAATGTATCGTTATGCTATTTACGGCAACAACAAGAATAAACAACCATTTTATACCAAGAAAAAAAACATAGGGAATTTAGACGGCAAGAAGGATAGTGATTATAATGAATATTTATCAATTGCCAAAGACAACAATAACGAACTTTGGATGGCCACTTACGCAGACGGAATATGGCATTATAACGGTAAAAGCATCGCCCATTATCCTGTGAAAAATGGGACAAAGGACATAACAGTTTTCTCTATTTATAAAGACAATTCTGGTAACCTATGGCTTGGCACACACGAAAACGGAGCATATAAATTCAACAGACAGACATTTGAAAGATTTAAACCATAACAAAAGAAGAGCAGCCGCTAACAGTTAAGCGTTCGTTGGGCTCGCAGAGCCAGCAATGAACGCGATGTTGAACTTTACCTACTTCTCAGAGGCCAAGAGTGAAAGATTTATATGGAGTTGTTGTCGTAGAAGGTGATACTTATAAGGATACTTTGTTAGCTCATTTTTCGCATTGGTATAACTTTAGATCAATAATTTTTTAATTTTCGAACATTAATTCATGTCTTCGCCACATTTTAGAGATAATTATTCATCAACAGTTAAAAAAGCGAAGGATTGTGATAGATTTGATGTAGATATAACAAAGTTAGCTGACAGCTTAATTCGTAAATTTAAATCTTATTTGTTTGGTGGAAAATAGAATTGTTGCATTTATTGACATTTTAGGCTTTAGAGAAATCATTGTTAATGCACCTGATAATTATACATTTATTTATTCTACTCTAAAACGAGTTCTTGATACCTTTAAACAATTAGATACAGAAACGGAATTTAATTTTACTCATTTTTCTGACTCTTTTGTACTAAGCTTGCGTGATTTTAATGTTAATCAATCTATGTTATTTTTGATCATTTTACAGGATTTGATTTCCGACTTAATAAATGATGGAATTTTATTAAGAGGCGGTATTTCAGTCGGTAAAAGCATTCATGATGATGACATTTTATTAGGAGAAGGCTTAATTAAGGCATACGATTTGGAGCAAAAAGCAAAGTTTCCTAGAGTTATTATTGACGGTGAGTTGGTAGAACATTGGGAGGATCAATTGGAAGGGTATAATTTTGAAAATGTATTCGAGCTAACTAAGGACTCCGATGGTTATTATTTTATGGATTATATAACAAAAAAAAATGGCTTAACAGCAAATTATTTAGATAAAATAACCAAAATCGCATTTAAAATGAAAACAAATCAGTCTGATTCTGTTAAAGCAAAAGGTGAGTGGCTCTTTAACTGGATTGCAGTTGGTTATAAAATACTTGAAAAAAAGTGAATTTTTTTTGAGTAAATTGACTATTAAGTTAATTTTGAAATAGGCGTCAGCTACATGGTGCTTACTCAATGCAGGCTTTCTGTTTCAAAAGAATATTTTACCTTTATAATCCGACACTGCGTAAGCACCCGACCGTAGCTAACATTTGAAAAAAATGAAAATCCAAAAAGTAATTCTAATATTTACTATAGCATTTACTTCTAAAACTGTTTTAGGACAGGCAACTGATTCGTTGAATAACGATATGTTGGAAAAAATAAAATCTATTAAGGGATTTAAAGAAAACATCTATAATTTTAAAGGAAAGGAATTACCGAAATTTGAACTGAACCTTCTGAATGAAAAAAAACTAAATTCTGAATCACTAAAAGGTAGACCTACGATTATAAATTTTTGGTTTAGTAATTGTGCACCTTGTATAGAAGAAATACCTCTTTTAAATAAAATTAAAACAGAATTTGGGAATGAGGTTAATTTTGTATCTATTACTTTCCACGACCAAAATGAAGTTAATGAATTTCTAAAAGCAAACAAATTTGACTTTACTCACGTTATTGAGTCAAATGAATATTTAGAAGGTTTTGGATTATTTGGATATCCAAAAACGTTAATTTTAGACAAAAATCTGATTATAACGGAAATTGAGAAAAGGAATCCAAAAGATATTAAAAATGAAGCGCAAAATAAAGCGGAATTTATAACTCGAATATCAAACCAACTAACTGAATTAAAAAAAAGTTAGCTAACACCATGAATAATTAATTGCTTCTAGCCTACTTCCGAAAATCCTCGCGGATTTTCTATCCGATTTTTATTTACTAACCTTCGTCCTTAACCACGCAACTAATCATACACAAGACCGTTTTAGTATTTGCTATTTATTTTAAAATGCTGAATGATATTGTTTGTGAAGAGTATTTGTTCTTGTAAATTCTAATAAGCCCCTTAGGCTCTGCGTGGATATGTTTATGACTCAATCTGAAAAGGATAATTATCTTCCTTCTTTTGTTAAGATTAATGACCATTTAATAAGAAATAAATCAAAGGACTTTTGAACTTTTTCGTTCTCTTCGAATACAATCTTCCTGGCAACTTCAATGGACTTGTTAATTGTGCGAATCCATTAGGCCTATAATGAAGATGAAGAGAGATTTAATCCTTGGACTTTAATATCTTCGCTCAATAAATTTACAATAAATGTATCTTATATTATTGATATTCAATACATTATAAAATATATGTTTACAGTAAACAGTTTACTGTAAACACCCTATATTTGCAGAATGAAATCAGCTGAAAAGTTGCTCCAATTTATTCAAAAAAACGGTCCATCCAGCATCGATGAACTGTCTATATTCAGTAATTTTTCAAGACAGTATATACATCGTCTCATTAATAAGATGGTTGAGGGTGGAGAATTGTTAAAAATGGGTCAAGCACCCAAGGTATTTTACTCTACTACCCCTTTGGAAGATGATGTGAATTCTAATAAAGTGATTCCGTATCAAACTGAACTCTTTCTTCAAGAACATTTCCTGCTCATTGATGCACTAGGAACGAAAAAAGAAGGTCTTGAAGCAATGAGTTATTGGTGTCAAAATCAAAATCTTCCATTGTCAAAGACAATTGATGAATTCATCAGTACGCGCAATAAATATCTTTCACATTATAATAAGGAACATCTCATAGACGGTCTTTCAAAACTAAAACATACCAGCGGTTTGGGCTTGATTGGAATGGATGAATTGTATTATCTAGACTATTATACCATCGAGCGATTTGGGAAAACCAGATTGGGCACGTTGATGCATTATGCCAAGCAAGGACAGAATAAAAATCTAATAAAAATCATTGCGAGCGAGATAAAAAACAGATTGCACAATTTGATTATTTCAAAGGAGATAGACGCAATAGCTTACATTCCTCCAACAATCCAGCGCAAAATTCAATTTATAACTGAACTTGAAAAACAAATCAATTTTGATTTACCAAAATTAACAATTAGCAAAATTAGTAATGAAATAGTTATTCCACAAAAAGCACTTTCTAAACTATTTGAGCGTGTACTAAACGCTCAAAACACCTTTGTAATTCCAAACCAAAAGAAATACAATAGAGTACTACTTATTGATGATGCAGTAGGAAGTGGTGCAACTATGAATGAAATCTCAAAAAAATTGAAAGCTAAAAAAATAGCCCGACACATTATCGGAATTGCAATTACAGGAAGCTATAAAGGATTTGAAGTTCTGAGTGAGTTATAATATAAATTCTTCAGCAAATAATACTTTACAAGTCGAAGAAATTAGACCTTAGGCTTGTTAAAAAAAATTCCGAGTATGTTCTCGAGCACATGCTAAGAAATAAAAAACTGTTTCATCAATCGATTATTAGTTTTTGAGTGTTAGTTGTACCATCCTCCTTGACTAGTTTAAAAATATAGATTCCGGAGCTCAAATTAACATTAACTGATTGCGAGTCATTCTGAATAATTGTTTCATACATCAATTGCCCATTCAAGTTATATATCATAAGTCGAGCATTTGGATGACTATTTCCATACAATTGAATTATGAATGAGCCATGATTCGGATTAGGATAAAGTTCCCATAATTTACTGGTCGAAGCATGATTAATAGCCGTCACTGCTCCTAATTTATAATTCGGAAAATATGGCATTGTAAAGGCATTCTGAGCAGGTAGATTGAAATCATGCTGTCTGAATTCACAGGCTTTTCCCTTCTCATTTGGTTTGTGAATAGTGTGTAGATAACTCACCCCATTCGTGCAATTCATATAGATCTTTCCATCCGGGGCCAGTTGCATAAGATAAAAAGCTATCGGATATGGATCAGAAAAATAATCGAAAGTATCAATCAATATTCTTGAATTCTCAATTTCATCTGATTCAAGGTCAAACTGGTATAATCGCCATCTATTGGAGACATAAAGTAATTTATTATTTGGTGAGAATGCAACACTTGTAACAGGACTGCTATCAATAGAAGACCAATAGTTATATTGCTTGAGATTAGAAAACAGTCCACTCTCTCTATCGAAGTCCATGATGAACAATCCGGTGTGTGGATCGATGCGTACTGCTTTAGTACCATCCGACGATATCGTTGAATGAGCTCTGGAATCAACCTTTTTCCTTTGTATAGGAAAATATTGCATAACTGCTCCGTGTATTCCATCAGCATTTGCCAAAAAACGAAATACCGTATCTGAATTATAATTATATGCCAATATCCAATAATCAAGACCATTGGCATGTTTTACGATATCAAACTGTCCTCGATACATTCTTTGTTCAAGCATTGGAACATTCTTTTTGATAACTCGACCTAATCCTTGATTGAAGGAGAGATCGACTTCAGAATAGTACAATCGATCCACCGTCTTCCCGGTATCATCGTAAGCGCGGTGAATGACATAATACTTATTAGAATTTCCTGAATTTGGAAGAATGGCACCTCCTTTTGCCAAATCATATCCATAATCTTCACATTGCATCTGTTGAATCGAGCCAGGATTTATTTCATCTCCAAGTTCCATAATGTTATCTAGCCTATTAAAAATATTACATCCATTTGAATAAAACATCAAATTACCAGTGATAGGATTTGAAATAGAAATTGATGTTTCTAGAAAAGAAACTTTTCGTGCATAATAAGAGGTATCCGCATATCCTTTGTCAAAAGTGATATTTATGCCACCATTTAACCTAGAAATTGGTGTATAACAACATCCCATCATCCAAGTATTGTCATATAATTGCGCGGGTGCTATTTGTTGGATGAGACTGTATAAAATGAGTAAAGTAAATCTCATTCTTATATACATTTTAAAATTTTACAAATTTTAATTATCATTTAATTGTTATCTTAACTCTAGTTACTTATTACATTTTACTAATGACGAATAATTAATTTTTGAACGCTAGTTTTACTTTTTTCTCCGATCACTTTAACCAAGTAGATTCCGGAACTCAAATTAACATTAACTGATTGCGAGTCATTTCGAAGACTTGTCTCATACATCAATTGCCCGTTAAAGTTATATATCATTAATCGAGCTTTTGTATTATTATTTCCATCCAATTGAATTGTAAAAGACCCATGATTTGGATTGGGAATAATAGAAAAATCTTCTGTGGTTTCCAAATCATCACTAGTTTTAGAAATAACTCTAATGCTATCACACAGACTTCCCTTCAATGCACCCAATCTGAAGAACGGAAAGTTAGGCATCGTACTATTAGCGACAATAGAAATATTGTGTTGCTTGACATTGCATTCCTTTCCTTTATTATCGGGATTCTCAATGGTGCTTAGATAAGTTGGACTTCTACCATTGCAGATGTAGATCTTACCATCTGGAGCATGTTGCATTAAATAAAAATAAGACGGAAAGCCAGGAAAAGATTGAAATCCGTCGATGCTATCCACTTTTAACTTATTCTCAAAGGCATTGGCACCGTTCATATTAAGCTGATACAAGTCGTATCCGGTCGATAAATACAAATATTTGCTGTTAGGTGAGAAAGCTACTCCGACCAATTCAAACTTTGGCATAGTGTAGTAGGATGGATCATAGAATTCACCGGTACATCGGTCAAAAAAGGAGATAAATAACTCTTTATATCCTTGGCTGTTTTGATTAAAAAAAACATAATTTCTCCCATTAGGGCTAAATTGCGCCTGACCAGATCCGCTAATCGAGAACTCAAATGGAATCTCTTGAATATGATGTAATCGCAATCCTGATGGATCCAAAAGGAACATAAAGCATTTCATGCCTCTGTAGTAGAATATGGGTATCCACCAGTCCCGTCCATTCGCATGTCGACAGGCCGTTAGATTTCCCAACATCAGGCTATCTTGATATATAGAGTGGTTCTTATAGATTACATCACCCATACCCTGATCCAAATTCATATCCACTAAGGTTGTCAATAAATTCAAGGAATTCCACAAGTATGGTATTCTGTCAATTGTGTGGTGGATAAGAAAAAACTTATTCTGATGACTTGGATACGGCAAAATCATTGCTCCACATTCTAATGGATAGCCGTCGTTTTCGTGTCCATTTGCAAACTCCCCGGGATTGAGATCATCGCCGTTAGGCATAATCTCATAATCGCGATTATAGACTTCAAGTCCATTAGTATAGAATAACATCTTACCAAGACTATCACATATAGATGCATTCGTAAAATCTAATTTATGCTTAACACTATAAGTTTTAGTTATTTTTGAACCACTATCATTAAATATAAATTCTGCCCTACCAAAGTTGGTATCGACCCAAGTTTTTTCACAATAACCCAGCATCCAGTGATAATCTTCCCGCTGAGAAAAAATTTCTGAACACGTAATGAAGTACGTGCTCAGAAATAAAATACATATTTTTGAATTCATCAATGAATAATTAACTTTTGAATGCTAGTCTTGCCATCATCTTTGATAAGTTTAACCATGTAGGTTCCAGAACTCAACTCAATGCTTATTGTTTGTGAATCATTCTGAATAATTGTTTCGTACATCAGCTGCCCATTCAAGTTATAGATCATAAGTCGAGCATCAGTATAATTATTTCCATCCGATTGAATTATAAAAGACCCATGATTCGGATTGGGAATAATAGAAAAATCTTCTGTGGTTTCCAATTCATCACTTGTCTTAGAAATAATTCTAATTGTATCACAAGAACTACCCTTCAATGCACCCAATCTGAAGAACGGAAAGTTAGGCATCGTACTATTAGCGACAATAGAAATATTGTGTTGCCTGACATTGCATTCCTTTCCTTTATTATTGGGATTATCTATGGTGCTTAAATAAGTTGGGCTTCTACCATTGGAGATATAGATCTTGCCATCAGGAGCCAACTGCATTAAATGAAAATAAGATGGAAAGCCTGGAAAGGACTGAAATCCATCTATGCTATCCACCTTTATCCTGTTCTCAAAGGCATTAGAACCATTTATATTTAACTGGTATAAATCATCTCCTGTTGATAAATATAAATATTTGCTATTAGCTGAAAAAGCCGCTCCAACTAACTCAAATTTTGGCATAACGTTATAAGTTATATCATAGAATTCACCGGTACATCGGTCAAAAAAGGAGATAAACAACTCTTTAAAGCTCTCACTATTCCGATTAAAAAAAGCATATTTTCTACCGTCAGGACTAAACACTGCCTGACCAATTCCGCTCACAGAAAATTCAAATGGAATAGCTTGTATATGATGAAGATGAATTCCGGAAGGGTCAAGCAGAAACATAAAACATTTCATTCCCCTGTAAAAGAATACCGGTATCCACCAATCTCGTCCATTCGCATGGCGACAAGCAGTCAGATCTCCTAACAATAAGCTATCTTGATAAACAGTTCTATTCTTATAGATCACATCACCCCTCCCTTGATCTAAATTCATATCCACTAAGGTTGTTAATAAGTTTAATGAATTCCATAAGTAAGGAATTCTGTCAATCGTCATGTGTAAGAGGTAAAACCTATCTTGATGACCAGGATAGGGCAATATCATTGCACCAGATACAAGTGGATATCCATCGTTCTCATGCCCGGTTGCAAACTCTCCGGGATTCAGATCATCACCATTAAGCATTATCTCATAATTGCGATTATATACTTCAAGTCCATTGGTATAGAACAATAAACGTCCAAGGCTATCACAAATGGAGGAATTAGTATAATCTAATTTATTCTTAACGCTAAAGGTCTTGGTAAGGACTCTTCCAGTATCGCTAAACCGGAATTCAGCTCTCCCAAAGTTAGTATCGACCCAGGTTTTTTCACCATAACCGAATATCCAATGATAATCTTCTCGCTGAGAAAAAACTTCTGAGCAAGTAATGAAATAAGTGCTCAGGAGTAGAAAACTAATTTTTGAATTCATCAATGAATAATTAACTTTTGAATGCTAATTGCACGATTCTTCTTGATCAACTTAACCATATAGATTTAAAAATACATTCATGGATTATATGAAGCAATAAATATTTCATCCTCCTACTATCAACTTTACAGGCTTTAATCCGGAAGCTCTTAGTATATAAACTCCCAGTGCGATATTATTCAAATTGATGTAAGTCTTCGCTTGAGTAATTTTAAAAGAAGTAATTTTTTGTCCATTCAGATCATAGAGTTCTAGTTCCAATGGCAATCTTTTTTCAGAAAGTTCCACGATTAAAGAATTTGAAATTGAATTTTGAACTATTTTAATTTCGGATTCAAACGATTTGTCTTTGGTATTGCTGACTAAACATTTACAAGGAATTGGTTGAGTTCCGATAACCAGATTATCGAAGTAGCGTTCCTGATCTACCGGTGAACCATCATTCCAATAATTTTCAAAGAATATTGCATTAATATGAAGATTTTGAGGATTGATATTCCAGTTGCTGTGCCAATCCAAATTTTTAGTGGATGCCTGCAGCGTATCATTTATCCAAAATTCAAATACACCATCTTTAAGTCCAGGTGTATTTAATTTGACATGACCGACAACGCAATACCATCGGTCTGAATTTGCAGTACTAAACATATCTATGTTTCCTGATTTAAATCCCAACCATCGCAAATTATTAAAGTCATTGTATTTGGTAGATTTCAATTGACCGTCGATTCCAATTCCACTTGCAGGATCCATTCCAAGAAACAAATTATCCACACCGCCTGACCAAAGATGCGCCATCATTCCCTGTGCCCAATTGCTATTGGCAAGACACATAGCGCGACTTAATTTCGCAGGGCCACCACCTTGCCAACCAGCTTGAGATCGAACATCCATTCTCCAATAGATTTCATCGAAATTTTGGTTTGGACTTGCGGCGTGATTGCCAATATAAGTATCCGGAGTTTTACCAAATGATTTGGACAATCCTCCAGCTGCAACTTCTCCTTTCTGCCATTTTACGCGCATTCCGTAAGAGCCATCTCTGCCCACTCCGGCCTTTCTGATGAAGTCTCCGCTGTTGTTGTTGACTTCAAAATACTTTTGTGCAAGAGGAATGTCCTCTTCAAAATCATCGCAAAAAATAGTACCCGCAGGTGCATTGGCACAATTGAAACATTGGGCTCGGGAAGCATTTTCAAATCCAAACCATACAATGCTTAAGAGCGATAAATTGAGAATTAAGTTCTTCATAGCTTGTGAATTACTGTTTATTACAGAAGATAAAGTCTATTCAAAGTTAGGCCAATTTATAATTACAATTGATATTATTTGCAAATCATTACTCTGTAAATTCTTTTGTTTAACAATGAGGAATCGAAATTCAGAATAAAATGTGCTCATTCTACTTAATTGATTTCACCTTCTGGAAAGAAATCCTTACCTTGCAATGACTATCCTATCAAATGACTGAACAAGCCAGTTAGGAATAGAAAATGAAGTATTAGACTAATTTGCTTATTAATATACATTCCGTAGAAATTAATGAAATTTTTAATCTATACTGTAAAGAGAACTTGTAGCTAATACCATTCTGTATCAAATTGATGTAAAAGGATTAAAGTTTAACTATAGGGTATTGGATTCAGAATGAATGAAATAGAAAATAGAACGCGAATTGACGAATTTTGAGAAAACAAAAATGTAAAAAAATTAAATTCTAAAGTTAAAAGCAATAGCTGAACTAAATAATAATATAACTATTGGAAAATAAACTTCGCTCTATTCATAATAAATATTGAAACTATGAGATTCAAATTAGTACTTATCCAAATCTTACTTTTTGTCAATTGCCTGTATTGTGAACCAGGCAACAAATTCTATGGGAAAGGGGTATTTAAGCAAATGCTGGAATCTCCTGATGGCAATATTTATTTACTCGGTGTAAAAAACGATACAAATTTCTGGGTAACAAAAATGGATAAGCAATTGAACATACTATGGGAGAAGTTAATACCTGATCCTTTGGGAGGATATAGTCTTAATGTTTATCACTTACTTATTGTTAGGAATGGGGATTTAATAATTACAGGATCTACAAACTTAGGTGTTTCCAAATCAAATACAAAGTCATTTGTTGCAAGATTAAAGAACAATGGACAATTGTTATGGGCCAAGCGAATAAATGAAGCCATTGATTTGTATTATTGCTATGAAGAAGCAAATGGTCAGCTAATTTTTGGCGGCATAACAGAAAATCGTGGTTCCTCTACTTATGGAGGTATAATACTCACAGACTCAAATGGAAATGTTATTAAAACTCAACAAATTATAGTACACAATAAATCATTCGTAAAATTTATTGATCGAAATAATAAAGGAAACTTGGTCTTAATTGGAAGGTCAAATGTTATCGGAGTCGGTTTTGAAGGAATTTTTTTTATTGAAATGGATGATAATTTAAATATAATTAATCAAACTGAATTTGACTTGGGAATTGGAAGTAATATTAGTGAATCTTCAATTCTAGAGTACTACGATCATCCCAATCTTCCCGTATTGAAAAATCAAGAGGGCAACTATTTGATTTTTCATCCTTATCAATATCCGGCGGATTTATATTATCTTAAATTGAGTGCCTCCGGCGAAAAGATTGATTCTAAAAGCTTTGGTGACGCATTAAATACCGAAATTCCGCTTAACTACGCCCTATTAAAAAATGGAGACATCCTTATAACTGGAGTTTCAAAAGATAACACAGCGCTAGGTGCTCGATTTAATCATTCAATAAATGAAAAATGGATAAAGTTTTTCAGTGCAGATACCCTCATTTCGAAACTTTATTGTTGCATGGAACTGGATAATGGAAATCTACTTTTTGGAGGGGAAGCCAGAGAGGGTTCTCAAGCCTGGTTGCTACAAACGGATAGTGTTGGCAACTTTCTTAAATATACAATTAACGGTCATGTCTATTTTGATTTAGACAATAATTGCATGTTGGATTCAACAGATATTCCCATGCAGAATATTAATGTTCACAATAAAGATTTGTCCTATAGTGCCACAGATAAAGAAGGAATGTTCAGCCTTAAATCTGATTCTGATAGCAATTTTATTCAGATTGAGTTTATTGATGACCATTTCAAAATCTGTGCAAATCCCCTTTCAATTATTATCGATAAATCCACTTCTACTGGCACCGGAGATTTCCTAGTGCAGGCAAAAGACAATTGTTCTTTTCTTACTGTTCAATTAACCCAACCTGATTTGGTTAGATGTAAGACAAGTAGATACATTGCAAGTGTCGAAAATCATGGAATTGAAGAATCAGACTCCTCGGAATTAGAAATTTATTTCGACGATTTGTTTACCTTATCGAATTCTTTTCCTACTGGCATCCAAAACCCAAATCACATAAACTTTACTGTCCCAAAGTTAAAAGCATTTGAAAGACTTGAATTCTTAATAGATTTAAATTTGAGTTGTAAGGCTTTTTTAGGTCAAGGACATACCGTAGTTGCAAAAATTAAACCTCGTTCTTGTGTCAATCCATGGAATGGACCAAAGTTAGAAATTGAAAAAAAATGCCTTAATAATCAAGCACAGTTCACCGTAAGAAATATTGGAAGTGGGAACATGCTTAAAAATGCATTTTATAGGATTTATGTAAATCAATACTTGCTTGAATCAGAAAGCTTCCAACTCAAGGCAGGAAATGATTACTCAGTAAGTATTCCAGCTTATGGAAAATCTATCTCTTTAGAAATAGTAGATACAAATAACATTTTTCCTGAAAATGAATTTTATTACTCCAATTTAGAATCCTGTGGATTAAATGAAATCGGAATGATTAATACCGGCTACGCAAATGCCTTTCATTCAAAAAACGGAAACCCTCTTGAATCTGTAAGTATCACCTATAACACGATTGGAGTTCCTAACCGAGTTAAAGAAATGAATGAAGGTTTAAGTTACTACCATTTTACAGACAATGAGGAATGGAGTGAATTTACCCTTCGAGTTCAGAATCCGAAAAATGAAATTGTAAATAAGTTAGATTTAGATTTAAGCATAACCCCTAATCTAGAGATTACGAGCTTTCAATTACTATCAGGAAAAGCACAAATATTCATAAAGGATTCACTTCATCTTGGCATTTCAATTGATCTAATTCATCTTTCTTCCAATAAAGATTCATTGAATTCAAATTACTATCTCAAGTTCAGAATAAAACAAAAAAAAGACATTCCTAAGGATTCAGAACAAGAAAGCTATTTGGGAGTAGAGGCAAAAGCCTACTTCAATGGGGAAGGTCCATTTAGTATTGCAAGAGGCTGGAATAACTTAAGTGATAATTACCGAGAAAGAATAGATAGCTCTAATATTTATCCAGCTGAAATTTCAACTATTGGGGGAGAATCTCATGATTTTGGTGTAAAAATATTGGAATCCAAAAATGGTTCAAAATATCTTTTAGTTTCTTCCGGCTCCTTTAGTCAAGGCCAATTTAGTATCCCATATATAATAAAATTAGACCCTAAAGGTAAAATGGAATGGGAAAAGACCTTTTTATTAAATAATTTGAATGAAGGAGATTTAAGGAGCGGAACTATTACAAATGAAGGGGACTTAATTGTAGCAGGCAACCAGATTTCAAAAAACTTTGTAGCTAAGATTAACTCTGATGGTGAATTAATTTGGAGTAGTTCATTTTCTACTGGACTAAACGGTTATTCTGGTTATATAACGGATCTACTTATTTCAAAAGACAATTTTATTGTGGGCACAGGAATTTCAGCTACAAATGCTCCAAATTCATTAGATAATTTTTTATTTAAGATGGACCAACAAGGCAATTTGCTTTGGTTGAAAAACTATATTGTAGAAGGATTAGCCTTTGAACCTTCAAATGTTTTTGAAAACTCGATTGGAGAGTTCATAATGGCAGGAGATGATAATGGCAGACAATTAATTGTTGCGCAAAAATGCAACTCTGATGGTGACAAAATTTGGGCTAAAACATTTACACCACAGCTAAATTCTGATAATTTAAGTTCCGTTTCAGTAATTTTCACAAAAGAAGAAGAACTAATATTTGGAGGATACTCAACTTATGAAGATCAAAATACAGGCGAATATATAGCGACACCGCACTTTATTAAATTATCTAAAAATGGAAATTACCTAAATGAAGCAACACCAATTGTTGGTCAATTTGGATCTACGAGTTGTGATAAGATTATTTTAACTCCTGACAATAAAATATTAGGTCTTGGTGAAATTCTTATAGATACTTCTTCTTTAAATTATAAATCAAAACCAATGATTGTTATGTTTGATCTGGATTTTAAAGAAATCTGGAAAAAAGTCTTTGATCTTCCTAAATATGCTAGATTTAAAAATGCACTTATTGACCATGATAATAATATAAACTTAATTGGAAATGATCAACAAATGCCATATGATTATAATTTACAAAGCTTTTTTTTTAAAACAGACTTAGACGGAAAAATAGTATCTAACCATAACATTTTTCCAAAAATTTCATAGGGCATTATCTATCCGAACCCAGCATCAGATCATTTGAATCTACTTCTATTGTCGGCCTTGGAAACAGAAAAAACCTATGAGATAATAAATACAGAGGGTAAATTATTAAGTAAGGATCATATTACAACTCAGAGTACTAGCATTGATGTTTCTAAGCTATCCAACGGACTTTATTTGCTTCGAATACTTCCGGATGCAAATTTCATTAAATTTATGGTTAATCATTAAATACAAAAAAATGAAGAATTTTTTTATCTTATTTATCATAACCAATGTGGTTCAAATTAATGCTCAGCAAATCTGGAAACCTACTTCATCTATCAAAGGATCTCAGGAGATCTTGTTTGCAGCTCACAATTCAAACGAAATAATAGCCTCAGTACCAAACAGAGGAATGTATTTAACAGATGATGGAGGCATCAATTGGACAAAAATATCTAAAGGATTATATCGCATTAATAGTTCAGCTTCTAATATCGTCTCAAGCAATGATGGATATTTTTATGCAATAATTGATGATGAACTATACAGATTAAGAAAAGGAGAATTAGAATGGGACAAGACAATTTTTAAATACAAAAATGGAGTTGATCTCCTTGTAGGGCTGCAAGGCAACTTATATGCTTTATCTTATGAATACAATGCTCGACCATCATATTCTACAGATCATGGTGAGACTATGAAGGCAACAGAATTACCTTCAATTGGCAACTCTGTTTCTTTCTTTACAGTATCTGGGAATGACAACAATTATTTTATTAGAGAAATTAATAATGACGGAACATACATTTATAAATTTAATGATGACGGCAGCAATATTCATCAAATAAAAAAAATAGATTATAACGTCCAATTAATGTATTTTCATCCAGCCGGTTATTTATTTTTTTACGATTCTTCCATTGGGCTATTTAGAATGGACAGCAATGGTAATGACTACCAAGTCTTGTCAGGTTTTCCACGTTATGCATACGTGAATAGAATGATTACAGATAGAAATAATAACATTGTAGTAATTACTCAGACAGGTGATTATATAAGCAAAGATTATGGAGAAACGTGGGCGAAATTAAAAACAAATTACTATAAATTATCAGACCCAACATATAATTCTTCATTTCTTTATGAGGGGGATACAGCATTATATTCTCCCTTCAATTGTAACCAAAATGACTTTATGAGAACAGAAGATGGCGGTAAGTCTTGGAAATCTTTGGGTTCGAATTGGGATAATCTATCGATTGATGATTTACAAGTATCCGACATTGGGAATATTGTTGGAACAACATGTAATGAAAAGAAGTATTTTTCAAGCACAGACAAAGGACTTTCATGGAATTTGGTCTATGAAAATAAAAATAATTCACCGGTTACAAACTTAGTCGTTACAAAAAGCAATAAATGGTTGACTATGTTAAATAATATACTTTATTCATCCATAGATAATGGCCAGACTTGGATTTCGAATAACTATAATTTTCAGAGTAATTCGAGATTAAAAAATTTTAAATCAGAAATTCTTGCAGTGATAGACTATTCAATTAGCCAATTTTCTATTGATGAGGGACTTAATTGGAATAAAATAGATCAACAAAATTATGTCATTGGATCTTTGTTTCGTTATAAGGACGGAACAATATTTGGTTTTAGTAGTTCTGGATTATTATATTCAGAGAACCTTGGAACAACTTGGGAAAAATTATCTATTAATATTTCTCCTGATTACATTTTTATTGACAAATTAGGGCAATTTTACATATCAAGTTTTGGGAATTCAGGAGCAGAAAATGGAATTTTCTTCTCCAAGGATAAATTTGAAAACATAACTCATATCAGTGATGAATCCATAAAGATCTATTCTGAAGATAAAAATGGTAACTTATATGGAATTGATTATGACAATAGAATTAAAAAGTCAACCGACCACGGACTCACTTGGAAGAGATTTGAAACCGGATTACCCTATAAATCTGAATCCAATAGTATGGCTATCGATAAAGATGACTATTTATATACCGGTCTACGACTAGACAACATATATCGAACCTTTAATCCTGTTAGTGAATCTTCAAATGTTAGTAACTCATCCATACAAAAAGATATTTCTATTAACTGCAATCCATGTTCAGATAACATTTCGATTATAGGATTAGATCAAACAGAAGATAATTTTATGTTTCAATTGTTTTATTCTGATGGGAAAATTGCTTTACAATCCAGCTGTAATAACATATTGAATCAAGTCCATGTCAATCAACTTTCAAATGGAATTTACTTCTGGCAATTGCGATCTGACACGGATCTGATAAGTAGAGGGAAGGTAATTATTCAACATTAATTTACAAATCTGTGCACTTTATTTTCATCCATGCACATAGGATATGAATACTTCGAAAATGCCTTAGCTTGCAAAGACTATCCTATCAGACTTAATGGGTATTGACCTATACAACTTATGACTAAATTAATTCGTATCTTTGAAGTATGCCTACAATATTATTAATATTTGGATGGAGAATTTTTTTACTCAAATTTAGGTAAAGAGCCAATACATATTCATGCTCAAAAAGCTGATATGGAATGTAAATTTTGGCTTGATATTGAAACCTTTGAAATTGAAGAGGAGTTTTCTTTTAATTTAAATCCAAATTCTAGAAGAGAAATAAGAAAAATAATATTTGATCATTTCGATTATATTGTATCACAGTGGAATATTCATTTTAAAAAATAAAATTATGGAAACCTTAGATCTGCCAAAAATTAATTTTGCCAAATTTGACGGTGATTTTTTTATTATAAAAATCGATCTTCAAGAATATAAATGGAAAGTAAATGATATTTCGGTTATTCTAACAAACGCTTCTATTAAAGATCGAAATGACTTTAAAATTTCCCCTTCTGGATATGGAATTAGTTGGCCTAATCTAGATGAAGATCTATCATTAAACGGTCTGCTTAAAAATAAAAATTGCATTGTATAATAGTTAATCTATACCTTGATGAATCTAATAATAAAATATATTGAGAATATTTAAGTTTTTGTTCAGTATCGTCTAGTTTATGGATAAATATTTTTTATAATTAGTACTTCCTAAAATTACAATATATTATTAGTGTTAATGTAACCAAACTAATAGAAGAAATGAAAGGTTCGCATATTTGATTCAGATAATATTACAATTTTTTACGAAAAACCAAAAAAAGAAAGATTGAACTAGTCTAATAACTTTCTAAATTCAATTACCTAACCAAAGTAACATCACCAACTAATTCAATAAAATCATCATCGAGTTTAATTTTAGCATAATATGCAAATACAGCAGGATCTAATGTTTCAGATTACTGGAGATTCGGTTGATTTGAATGTTGATCTGCCAAGCCATTTGAAATTCAAAAATGGTCAATGGAACAGTTCTTCTTTCATTAGCTGTATAACTTGTATAAAGACTAAAACATTTGCTGAATTGGGAGTATCTATTTTTGAATTCTCCGGAGAAGACGAGAATGGTTGTGTGTTTGGTTATAAACTCATTATCCTTGCTAATCAAGGATTTTTTGTACCTAATGTTTTCTCACCTAATGGAGAACAGATAAATGATTATTTCAATTTAATATAAGACTCCAGTATTGAGCAAATTGATCTGCTACAAATATATAGTCGCTGGGGAGAGAAAGTCTTTGAAAGTAGGGGAGGAATTCCTAACACTGAGTTTGGGGCTTGGGCAGGAATTAGTCATGGGGAAAATTGTAATTCCGGAGTCTATGTCTATTATTTGACCTTTAAGGATAAACTTGGATATTCCTACCAACTCAATGGCGATCTGACACTTGTTCGATAAAGTTACACTTCGTTCCAACTTACCATCAAGTGTCGCTCTAGATTTAATTAACCAACATTAAGTTATGAGTGAATTAAAATGGTCAACGTTATTTAGGCATTGTCACGCTACGGCTGACTACTGTCGACTGACCACTGACGACTATTATGCTGACGATCCCGAGTCACTGCGTGCCACGAGGATTTCCGTCTAAACGAGGGTCCAAAACTTTGCTCAAACTGACGACTAAATATGATCGCTTAGCGATCATATTTTACTCACTTCGTTCGTGTTCTTCGTACTTTTTGTCGCGCAAAAAGTACCAAAAACGCAGCGCTCTATAAGGCAGCATGTCTTTGCTTAAGATTCCTGTTACACTGTTTCATTTTTGGCTTTCCGAAGTGAAAGATTTTGATCGCTGTATTTTATTTTATTAATAGTTTTATACAGGATTTGATCTTAAAGTTTCTTGTGCTTGGTAATAAAATAATGCGAACTTTTTTATTACTTATAGAATCACATCTATTTCGTTTTTATTACAATTCTGTTCCAAAATCTTTCCTTAATCGCTGCTATATAGAACGCTCCTTCTAATTTAGTAAGAATGCCAAACCATTTCGTTTCAACTTTTGACTAACATTGTCAGCTGTGTCAATTGACTACTGATGATCCCGTGTCACTTCGTAACACAAGAATTCCCTTAAACGAGGATCTAAGGACTACACTATGGCCGACGATCCCGAGTCACTACGTAACTCGAGGATTTTCGCGATGCTCAAACTGATGATCCCGAGGCACTGCGTGTCTCGAGGATTCCCGTGAACGAGGATCTAAGGACTACACTATGGCCGACGATCCCGAGTCACTACGTAACTCGAGGATTTTCGCGATGCTCAAACTGATGATCCCGAG